>CBDCME010000073.1:0-87500 GCA_965218865.1 Alphaproteobacteria bacterium | reverse complement strand
TGGGCGTTTGTGGATTAGCACGCGATCAAGCGTCAAAGGGCATTTGGTGGATGCCTTGGCACTGAGAGGCGATGAAGGACGTAGCACGCTGCGAAAAGCCGTGGGAAGGTGCGAGCAACCGTTGATCCGCGGATTTCCGAATGGGGCAACCCACCTCGCTTGCGAGGTATCGCCGTCTGAATCCATAGGGCGGCGAGGCAAACCCGGCGAACTGAAACATCTCATTAGCCGGAGGAAAGGACATCAACCGAGACTCCGCTAGTAGTGGCGAGCGAACGCGGACCAGGCCAGTGACCGCGAGGAGAAGAACCGGAACCGGTTGGAAAGCCGGGCCAAAGTGGGTGACAGCCCCGTACGGGTAGAAGGCCTTGCGGTCCTCGAGTAGGGCGGGACACGTGAAACCCTGTCTGAATTTGGGGGGACCACCCTCCAAGCCTAAGTACTCCTCAGTGACCGATAGTGAACAAGTACCGTGAGGGAAAGGTGAAAAGGACCCCAATGAGGGGAGTGAAACAGACCCTGAAACCGGATGCCTACAAGCAGTCGGAGCACGCGCGTGTTCTTCGGGACGCGCGCGCTGTGACGGCGTACCTTTTGTATAATGGGTCAGCGAGTTGATTTGCGCAGCAAGCTTAAGCCGTTAGGTGTAGGCGGAGCGAAAGCGAGTCTGAATAGGGCGTTGAGTTGCGTGGATCAGACCCGAAACCGGGTGATCTAGCCATGGGCAGGTTGAAGGTGCGGTAACACGCACTGGAGGACCGAACCCACCTATGTTGAAAAATGGGGGGATGACCTGTGGCTAGGGGTGAAAGGCCAATCAAACTCGGATATAGCTGGTTCTCCGCGAAATCTATTTAGGTAGAGCGTCGCGTTATTACCGCCGGGGGTAGAGCACTGGATGGGCTAGGGGGGTGCAAGCCTTACCAAACCTAACCAAACTCCGAATACCGGCGCGTTCAGCGCGGCAGACAGACCGTGGGCGCTAAGGTCCATGGTCGAAAGGGAAACAGCCCAGACCGCCAGCTAAGGTCCCCAAGTCATGGCTAAGTGGGAAAGGATGTGGGAAGGCCAAAACAACCAGGAGGTTGGCTTAGAAGCAGCCATCCTTTAAAGAAAGCGTAATAGCTCACTGGTCTAGTTAAGCCGGCCTGCGCCGAAGATGTACCGGGGCTCAAGCCATGCACCGAAGCTGCGGGTAAGAAAGAGCAGTTGTGAAGACTCGGGAACCCTTTCCCCGGACGGGGAAAGGGCTGGGGTTGGGGGCGAAACCCAGCGCGCCTAGGCGCGCTGGGACTCCCCACCATCCCAAACCCTTCCTCCCCCAGGGGAGAAAGGGCCGTCGAGTTTTTGCATCTGCTCTTTCTTACGGTAGCGGAGCGTTCCGTAAGCCCATGAAGGCGGGGTGTAAACTTCGCTGGAGGTATCGGAAGTGAGAATGCTGACATGAGTAGCGACAAACAGCGTGAGAGACGCTGTCGCCGAAAGTCCAAGGGTTCCTGCGCAAGGTTAATCCGCGCAGGGTGAGCCGGCCCCTAAGGCGAGGGCGAAAGCCGTAGTCGATGGGAACCGGGTTAACATTCCCGGGCCTGCCGGAGGTGACGAAGGCCGAAAGTCGTGCGTGCTTATTGGATTGGACGCGCGGCCTGGGACTTCCAGGAAATAACCCCGGCGTTAAGACCGTACCCCAAACCGACACAGGTGGACTGGTCGAGCATACCTAGGCGCTTGAGAGAACGATGTTGAAGGAACTCGGCAAAATGCCCCCGTAACTTCGGGAGAAGGGGGCCCTGTCCTGGGGCAACCTGGGACAGGGGGCACAGACCAGGGGGTGGCGACTGTTTACTAAAAACACAGGACTCTGCGAAGTCGCAAGACGACGTATAGGGTCTGACGCCTGCCCGGTGCCGGAAGGTTAAGAGGAGGGGTTCACGCTCTGAATCGAAGCCCCGGTAAACGGCGGCCGTAACTATAACGGTCCTAAGGTAGCGAAATTCCTTGTCGGGTAAGTTCCGACCTGCACGAATGGCGTAACGACTTCCCCGCTGTCTCCAACATCGACTCAGCGAAATTGAACTCTCCGTGAAGATGCGGAGTCCCCGCGGTCAGACGGAAAGACCCCGTGCACCTTTACTACAGCTTTGCAGTGGAGCTAGGGATTGACTGTGTAGGATAGGTGGGAGCCATTGAAGCGTTGGCGTCAGCTGGCGTGGAGGCAGCCTTGAAATACCACCCTTTCGATCTCTGGCCTCTAACCGCGGCCCGTGAACCCGGGTCCGGGACCCTGCATGGTGGGTAGTTTGACTGGGGCGGTCGCCTCCCAAAGAGTAACGGAGGCGCGCGAAGGTGGGCTCAGGCTGGTCGGAAATCAGCTGTGGAGTGTAATGGCAAAAGCCCGCCTGACTGCGAGACCGACAGGTCGAGCAGAGACGAAAGTCGGCCATAGTGATCCGGTGGTCCCAAGTGGACGGGCCATCGCTCAACGGATAAAAGGTACGCCGGGGATAACAGGCTGATAACCCCCAAGAGTCCATATCGACGGGGTTGTTTGGCACCTCGATGTCGGCTCATCACATCCTGGGGCTGGAGCAGGTCCCAAGGGTTCGGCTGTTCGCCGATTAAAGTGGTACGTGAGCTGGGTTTAGAACGTCGTGAGACAGTTCGGTCCCTATCTGCCGTGGGTTTTGGAGAATTGAGAGGCGCTGCCCCTAGTACGAGAGGACCGGGGTGGACGGACCTCTGGTGTACCGGTTGTCGCGCCAGCGGCACCGCCGGGTAGCTAAGTTCGGACGGGATAACCGCTGAAAGCATCTAAGCGGGAAGCCTCCCTCGAAACAGGTTCTCCCTTAAGAGCCGTGGAAGACCACCACGTCGATAGGCCGGGTGTGGAAGTGTGGCAACACATGAAGCTAACCGGTCCTAATCGCTCGTTCGGCTTGATCGCATCGCACCCAAACGCTCATGCGTAGACAAAAGTTCGCGCGCCCGCAGGCGTCGTTTCAATCGAAGCCCTCCCCCGCCCTGGCGCGGACGCGGCGCCTGATCGAGGGGGTGATTCGCGCCAGGGGTCCGTCGCCTTCGGGCCGAAGGCGGGCTCTGTTCGCGAAGACGCCACCCGAGCGGTATGTTTCGATGACCTGGTGGCCATGGCGAGGGGTCCGCACCCGATCCCATCCCGAACTCGGCCGTGAAAACCCTCTGCGCCGATGGTACTTCGTCTCAAGACGCGGGAGAGTAGGACGCTGCCAGGTCTTCGAAACATATCGCCCGCCACACGCCACTGCCCCGGCGCCATCCGGCCCGGCGCAACGCGGTTTCGTTTCAGACCGATCACGATTATCCTACAGGCCCGCCGGCGTCCTTTGTCTTGCCCCGGCGTATCGTCCATCCCAGCGATGGAGAACGCCGGGCCGGCGCCGGCCGATTTCTTTGTCGCGGGGTGGAGCAGTCCGGTAGCTCGTCAGGCTCATAACCTGAAGGTCGTAGGTTCAAATCCTACCCCCGCAACCAAATAAAGTCCGTTATTCCAATAGGATAACGGGGATTATTGTTTCTGCACGATCTGGAATAATTTCCAACTCAACACCAAATCAACACGCGCACCAGCTAGCGATCAAAATCGTCGAGTCACGCTCGTATTCTTGCCAAAAATGTACTATTTTCCTTTTCGACGCGAGTGGGCTCGTTCGAAAGGCGCACCAACCGATGGGCGAAACCGATGTCATGACGGTGCGAGAGGTGGCCGAATATCTGAAGGTCAAGGAGCGCACCATCTATCGGTTGGTCTCCCAGGCAGACATCCCCGCGTTCAAGGTCGGCGGTTCCTGGCGCTTTAGAAGGGGTGAGATAGACCAGTGGACCGAGTCCAATGCCATCGGGCCGGTTGCCGCAGTGGAAAGGACGGAGAGCAAGTAATGAGTGCCTCAACGGTTGTCGAGAGGCGCGGGCAGACAGGCACCATCACATCGGGGTCGCGACCGACAGGGACGACACCGAGCTGGTCGACCACGGTGTTTCCGGTTTCGGCGGAACCATCCGCCTCGCGCAGACCCAGTTCATCCGGCTGGCTCGACCTGAAGAACAAACGCGATTGAACGGAATGACCGAGCCAATGGCTGACAAGAACCGTACCCCCGAACAGAAGGCGCGCGACAACATCGATGCGACGTTGGAGGGGGCTGGCTGGAACGTGCAGTCAAAAATTCAGATCGACTTCAGAGCCGGCCTCGGGATCGCCGTTCGTGAGTACCAAACGGATGTCGGCCCCGCGGATTAGTTTCTCTTCATCGACAAGAAACCCGTTGGCGTGGTCGAGGCCAAGCCGGAGGATTGGGGTCAGAAGATCACAACGGTCGAGGAGCAATCCGCCGGTTATGCTGGTGCCAAGCTCAAATGGCTGAACAACGAACCCCTGCCATTCGTCTATGAAAGCACAGGCGTGCTCACGCGCTTCACCGACGCGCGCGATCCGAAACCCCGCTCCCGGGAAGTGTTCAGCTTTCCTCGGCCGGAGACCATGCAGGACTGGCACACACAGCCAGCCACGCTCCGAGCGCGGCTCCAGGGGCTTCCGGACCTGGACCCCACGGGACTGAGAGCATGTCAGGTCAACGCCATCGAGAAACTGGAGAAATCCTTCAAGGATGATCGCCCACGCGCCCTCATTCAGATGGCCACCGGTTCCGGCAAAACTTATGCCGCCATCACCTCGATCTACCGGCTGCTGAAACACGCCGACGCCAAGCGCGTCCTTTTTCTCGTAGATACCAGGAATCTGGTCGAGCAGGCCGAGCAGGAATTCATGGCCTATGTGCCCAGTGACGAAAACCGCAAGTTCACCGAGCTCTACAACGTCCAGCGCCTCAAATCGTCCTTCGTCGCCCAGGATAGCCAGGTCTGCATCAGCACCATCCAGCGCATGTACTCGCTCCTGAAAGACCAGGAGATGGATGAAGCCGCCGAGGAGATCAACCCGGCGGAGATGGTGCAGCCCAAACAACCCATGCCGGTTGTCTATAACGCCCAGATTCCACCCGAGTTCTTCGACTTCATCGTCATCGACGAGTGCCACCGCTCAATTTACAACCTCTGGCGCCAGGTCTTGGAATATTTCGACGCGTATCTCATCGGCCTGACCGCTACGCCGGACAACCGCACTTATGGGTTCTTCAGGAAGAACGTCGTCAGCGAGTATGCCCATGAGCAAGCCGTTGCCGACGGCGTCAACGTCGGCAACGAGATCTATGTCATCGACACGGAGAAGACCAAGCATGGCGGCCAGCTCAAGGCCGACCAGCACGTCGAGAAGCGAGAGCGCCTATCGCGCCGGAAGCGCTGGGAGATCCAGGATGAGGACGTCGCCTATGTGGCCCAACAACTCGACCGCGACATCGTCAACCCCGATCAGATTCGCACCGTCGTGCGCACCTTCCACGACAAGCTGCCGGAGATATTCCCCAGCCGAGCCGAAGTCCCGAAGACGCTTGTCTTTGCCAAGACCGACAGCCACGCCGACGACATCATCCAGACCGTGCGCGAGGAATTCGCTGAGGGCAACGAGTTCTGCAAGAAGATCACCTACAGGGTCGAAGAAGACCCGAAATCAGTCCTGGCGCAGTTCCGTAACGACTACTACCCGCGCATCGCCGTGACCGTGGACATGATCGCCACGGGTACGGACGTCAAGCCGCTCGAATGTCTGCTCTTCATGCGCGACGTGAGGAGCCGCAACTATTTCGAGCAGATGAAGGGCCGCGGCACGCGTACCCTCGACCATGATGATCTGAAGAAGGTGACCCCCTCCGCTGTCAGCGGGAAGACGCACTATGTGATCGTGGACGCCGTCGGTGTCACGAAGTCCCTCAAGACCGCCAGCCAACCGCTCATCACCAAGCCCACCGTACCGCTCAAGGATCTAGCCATGGGCGTGATGATGGGTGCGCGCGACGAAGACACCGTGAGTTCCCTCGCCGGTCGCCTCGCCCGCCTCAACCGTCAGCTTGCCCCGCAGGAGCAGGAGCGCATCCGCGAGAAGGCAGGCGGCATAAGAGCTCTCCGACATCATCGGCAGTCTGCTGGCCGCCATCGACCCGGACCGTATCGAGGCCAAGGCCCGCGAGATCGAGCCAGTGCCTGACGACGCCGAGCCGACACCGGCCGCTCGCGAAAAGGCGCAGGAGCAGCTGGTCGGTGACGCCGCCGGCGTCTTCAACGGTGAACTGATCGAGCTGATCGACGCCATTCGCCGCGACAAGGAACAGACCATCGACCATGAGAGCCCCGATACCGTGCTCCGGGCCGAATGGGAGGGCGACGCCCAGGAAAATGCAGAGGCGATGGCGCAGGACTTTGAACAATATCTGGAAGCGAACCGTGATGAGATCGAGGCCCTGACCATCTTCTACGCCCAGCCGCACCGGCGCAGCGAGCTGACCTACGGGATGGTCCGCGAGGTGTTCGACAAGCTTAAATCCGACAAGCCCTGCCTAGCCCCCTTACGCGTCTGGCAGGCCTATGCCCTGCTCGACGAATACACGGGGCAACAGCCGGTCACTGAACTAACGGCGCTCGTGGCGCTGATCCGCCGGGTCTGCGGCATTGATGCGAGGATCTCGCCCTATTCAGAAACCGTGCGCCGCAACTTCCAGAACTGGGTCATGACCCTTCACAGCGGAGGCGGAGAGAAATTCAACGAAGAGCAGATGACATGGCTACGCATGATCCGCGATCACGTCATCACCTCTTTTCGCCTGGAACGCGATGATCTCGACATGGCACCGTTCGATGCCAGGGGCGGCATGGGCCAGATGTACAAGCTCTTCGGCAACCAGATGGATAGCTTGATCGAAGAATTGAATGGTGCGTTGGCGGCTTAAGCGATGACTGATTGTGTAGTGAACATAGGGCTCAAGGGATGGCAACGATGCGTTCTGCCCGACTTCACGCGCATCGTAATGGGGCAGTCACCATCCTCGAAAACCTACAACCATAGTGGCGACGGCCTTCCCTTCTTTCAGGGAAAGGCGGAGTTTGGTGACCTATACCCGACGCTCAACATGTACTGCTCGCAGCCCAACAAGATCGCCAAGCAAGGTGCAATCCTCCTGTCGGTTAGAGCCCCGGTCGGACCAACCAATCTCGCACAGCACGAGTGTTGCATCGGTCGTGGCCTCGCAGCAGTTCATCCTTGCGGAGGGATCGAGCCGAAGTTTCTGTTGTACCTCTTCAGAAGCATCGAACCTGTGATATCGGGTAAGGGGACAGGTTCTACATTTAAAGCCATTACTAAGGGGTTTGTTGAAGGTCTTGAATTCAACCTGCCACCGTTGCCCGAGCAACACCGCATCGTCGCTAAGATCGATGAGCTGTTCTCCGAATTGGACAAGGGCATCGAGAACCTTAAGACGGCGCGGGCGGAGCTCGACGTCTACCGCCAGGCCGTGCTCAAGCACGCCTTTGAAGGCAAGCTCACGGCGCAATGGCGCGACGAGAACAGAGACAAGCTTGAGACGCCCGAGCAGTTGCTCGCTCGCATCAAGCAGGAGCGAGCGGCGCGCTACGAGCAGCAACTCTCGGAATGGAAGATTGCTGTCAAGGCGTGGGAGGAGAGCGGAAAGTCAGGCAGGAAGCCAGCGGGACCGAGGACTCCGCCCCAATTAAATGATGTTTCCCACGATGTGATCACGAAACTGCCGCAGCTGCCGGAATCGTGGGTGTGGGAAAAACTTGGGTGGATGACCTGCGGAGTGAAATACGGTACAGCCACGAAGTCTGCGAAGTCCGGCACGGTGCCCGTTCTTCGCATGGGAAATATCCAGAATGCAAAGCTAGATTGGGCGGAGCTTGTCTACTCCTCGGACGGTGTCGAAATCGCCGAGTACCTGCTGCGTGATGGAGACATTCTCTTTAACCGTACTAACAGTCCAGAACTGGTTGGAAAGACCGCCATTTATAGGGGTGAGCGCACGGCCATATTCGCCGGCTATCTCATTCGTGTAAATCACATCCGTACAGTTGTTGAAAGCCAATACGTGAATCTGTTTCTTAACTCGTACGTTGCTCGACAGCATGGCAACAGTATCAAGACGGATGGTGTCAACCAGTCAAACATCAACGGCGCCAAACTCTCTAACTACCCATTTCCGTATTGTTCGATTGAAGAGCAGCGCGAAATCGTAAGAATTGTTTATAAGATTATTTCGCTCGTCGATGAGATGGAATCGGACATCAACGACGAACTCCAGAAGGCCGATGCGCTTCGCCAATCGATTTTGAAGAAAGCCTTCACCGGTCAACTCGTCGCGCAGGACCCAAGCGACGAACCCGCATCTGTTCTTCTGGACAGAATCAGGGCCGAATGTGAGAGGACTATGAAGAACAAGGCGCTTAGGAAAACCAAGCAGAGGAAGACAATAGCATGAACACTGCCCCAATCGTCTCCAAAGTCTGGAGCTTCTGCACCACCCTGCGCGATGACGGGGTAGGCTATGGGGACTACCTTGAGCAGCTCACCTATTTGATCTTCCTCAAGATGGCCGACGAGTACGCCAAACCGCCTTACGACCGCGATGTCGGAATTCCCGCCGAATACGACTGGCAAACTCTGAAGTCGAAGAAGGGTGCAGAGCTCGAAGGCCGCTACGTCGCGCTGCTTCGCGAACTTGGCACCAAGCAGGGCATGCTGGGACAAATCTTCACGAAGGCCCAGAACAAGATCCAGGACCCGGCAAAGCTTTATCGCCTCATCGACATGGTCGACGACACCGAGTGGGTCACCATGGGCGCCGACATCAAGGGCGACATCTATGAGAACCTGCTGGAGAGGAACGCCGAAGACACCAAATCCGGCGCCGGCCAGTATTTCACGCCGCGCGCTCTCATCCGGGCCATGGTCAAATGCGTGCGACCCGAACCGGGCACACTCATCGCCGACCCGGCCTGCGGCACAGGGGGATTCTTTCTTGCGGCTTACGACTTCATCACCAACCCGGACAACTTCAATCTCGACAGGGAGCAAAAGGCGTTCCTGAAGCACCAGGCGTTTCACGGCAACGAGATTGTCGCCAACACGCGCCGGCTGTGCCTGATGAACATGTTCTTGCACAATATCGGTGAGATCGACGGCGGCGCACCCATATCGCCGAATGATTCGCTTGTGGCAGATGCCGGCAAGCGCTTTGACTATGTGCTCGCAAATCCGCCCTTCGGCAAGAAGAGTTCCATGAGCTTCACGAACAAGGAGGGCGAACAGGAAAAGGACGACCTGACCTACAACCGTCAGGACTTCTGGGCGACGACATCCAACAAGCAGCTCAATTTCGTGCAGCACATTCGCACGATGCTCAAGACCACCGGTCGGGCCGCCGTCGTCGTGCCGGACAACGTGCTATTTGAGGGCGGTGCCGGGGAAACTATCCGAAGGAAGCTGTTGGAGAACACAGACCTGCACACCATCCTGCGCCTGCCAACCGGCGTGTTCTATAGGCAAGGGGTCAAGGCCAATGTGATCTTCTTCGATAACCACGAAGCCAGCCCGAAACCCTGGACCAAGCTGGTCTGGTACTACGACTACCGCACCAATATTCACCACACTCTGAAGAAGAAGCCGATGCGCTTCGAGGACCTGTCAGATTTCGTCAACTGCTATAAGCCGCAAAACCGGCACGAGCGCAAGGCGACCTGGAACGAGACGGACTCACCGGAAGGCCGTTGGCGGAGCTACAATTATAAGGAACTCAGAGCGCGCGACAAGACCGGCCTCGACATCTTCTGGCTCAAGGACAAGAGCCTGACGGATCTGGACAACCTGCCTGAGCCCGACGACCTCGCCGAAGAGATCATCGAGAACCTAGAAGCGGGCCTCAACAGCTTCCGCGAGGTTCTGGCCGGATTGGAGACACGGTAGGTGTTGAAGTTGAACTAAACCCGATCGACGACGCGGATGAGATCGTTATGGGTGTTTTCAAGCCAATGAACTACGACCTTCCGATGAACGCCGGTGTCTGACAAATACCCCGTAATTGACCAGAACACGGCTTACTGCCCGTCGGCAGACCGGAGTAGGGAGGCGCTTCCATGAGCTTGAACCTGGCGAAAACGGTTGTTGATTACCTGGCTAGAAATCCGGAGCAGAAATCCACTGCGCGCCAGATCGCTCAATGGATCTTCGAGAATTTCCCGGCCGAATGCCAGGAGAAGAAGGCAAATAGCACCGTCATCAAGACCGACACCGATCTCGTGCAGCAAATTGTGGCGGAGATCGGCTCGCAACGCCCGACGCTCCAGAAGCGCAATCCTGAGGTCAAGACGACCGAAAGCCGCCCGCGCCAATACTACTGGACGGCTAAGACGGACAAAGATGAAATCACCGAAGCGGAAGAAGCTGGTACAAATGTTAACTTCGTCCCAGGGGGAGCATCGCTAAAGGAAAGAGATCTGTATCCCCTACTTTCCGAGTACCTACGGTCTGAGCTTCAGATTTACTCGAAGCATATCGATGATAAGAAGTCGTCGAACAAGCAGGGCCCCAAAGGCAACAAGTGGCTCTATCCGGACCTTGTCGGCATGGAGAACCTGACGGCCGACTGGAATCAAGAAATTAAAGGCGCGGTCAAGGAGTACGCGGATAAGAAGACTAAACTCTGGTCGTTCGAGGTGAAAATACTCTTGAACCGTTCCAACCTCCGAGAGGCCTTTTTTCAGGCGGTATCGAACTCGTCGTGGGCAAATTTTGGCTACCTGGTGGCGGTGGATGTCGAGGGCACTGACACGATGAAAGAGCTTCGAATGTTTTTCTCATTGCATGGTATCGGACTGATCCAAATTGACGCCGAGAACCCGGCAGAAAGCCAGATCCTGATCCCTGCGCGTGAGAGGCTTGAGGTCGATTGGGCGACGTGCAACCGCCTCACGCAAGAAAACAAGGATTTCTTGCAGTTCGTGAAGCTGGTTCGGCAATTCTATCAAACTGGCGATCCGCGGCCCAAGGACTGGGACCTACCCGGCAGTCCTTAGTCCGGCTACCGTCAGAAAACGCGAACACTCCCATTGTCTGCCCGGCCGATGTCTTCGTCAGCTTCGCTGGAAGCGTACAGCTGAACTCCCAAATTTGGCGCGTGGACCCACTGTGGACCCATGAGGGAGCGAAATCATGCGCGCGTCCGGACGGTCGTGCGCGTGAGGCAAGGCCAAGCATCCGTCGCGTTCTCCGAGCAATGAGCCGGATCCGATCGTAGGCGCACGGAGGTCGAACGGCTCGGAACGCTGAAGTTGCGTCCTCTCAACCTCTCAAAACTGCTGATCGAATCCGTCTACAGGCGGTGAAAAGGCGTCATTTCGATGAAAAGGCGTTATTTATACCAACCGCCCGCGAGTTTGACTCGCGCAAAGGTTTACACGCTAGGTTTTGTGTGATTCAAGGTTGTTGGCAACAAGGGAGTGTGTTCAATGCCAACGATTCCTTTGCGAAACGACTTTGATGCTGAAAGAGTCCGTGTTCTTGCGGCACGGAGCGATGATGGGAACCAGGCGCGACGGCTTTTGTCGATGGCGGCCATCTACGATGGGATGGATCGAGCGTGCGCGGCGGGTATTGGCGGCATGGATCGGCAGACGTTGCGGGACTGGGTTCACCGGTTCAACGCGGGAGGTCCGGCCGGTCTGATCGACCGCAAGCCGAACGGGGCGTTGCGTCGGTTGACGCCGTCGCAAATGGCGGCGCTTTCGCGGGCTATCGAGGCCGGTCCCGATCCCGAACGGGATGGGGTCGTGCGCTGGCGCTGCATCGATCTCAAGCAACTGATCCGAACGCGCTTCGGCGTGGACTATCACGAGCGGAGCGTCGGCAAGCTGCTGGCCGCGCTCGGGTTCTCGCATATTTCCGCGCGCCCGCGCCACGTCGGCCAGGATGCGCGGGCACAGGAGGAATTTAAAAAAAGTTTTCCCGAACACTTGGCAAAAATCGTAGCGGCACAGCCACCGGACACGCCCATCGAGGTTTGGTTTCAAGATGAAATGCGCGTCGGCCAGAAGAACAGCCTGGTGCGCCAGTGGGCCCCAAAGGGATCGCGCCCGCGCCAGGTCAAGGACCTACGGACCTCTTCGGCGTATCTCTTCGGCGCCATCTGCCCCGAGCGCGGTGAGGGCGCGGCGCTGGTCATGCCGCGCGCCAATACTGAAGCCATGGACCTGCATCTCGAGGAAATCAGCCGGGCCGTTGCCCCAAACGCCCATGCCGTCGTGCTGCTCGACCAAGCCGCATGGCACACCACTGCCAAACTCGGCATCCCGGAGAACATCTCCCTCGTGCCTTTGCCACCCAAGTCCCCGGAGCTCAATCCCGCCGAAAATGTCTGGCAATACCTCCGCCAGAACTGGCTCTCCAATCGTGTCTTCGACTCCTATGAAGCCATCGTCGAGGCCTCTTGCCAAGCCTGGAACAACCTGACCAACCGACCTTGGAAGATCATGTCCATCGGCCTCAGAGCGTGGGATCGCACAAGTCAATGTTAAGGGCGGTTGGTATTAGGCGGTAGATGCATCCGATCCCCTTCATCAGACGGGCGCTTGCGGAGGCGGCATCGATCGGATCAGAGACCGCCGAATAGGAGGACTTCGGCGGCGGACGCCGTGACTCGGTTCGTTCACCGCGCGGCCGGTAACGGTCGATTCGGAGGGGAACCGGACCCGATAAGCGCTGGGACCGGGCCGGCATATTCCGCGCGCCGGATACGAGCCGCCGCCTACCGTGACGCCGCGCCTCCATGCCACCGTCCACCGACTCGCCCTGCGCCGTCGAGAGGAAGGGCTTGGCCCTGAGCGGGGCGGTGGTCGGATGTCCGGGGGAGGGCATCGCCGCCGTTCCCCGACACCGGCATGAAGGAGACGGCGCCATGCACGCAGCCATCGCGGTTCCCGGCAACGCATCCACCATTCTCACGCACCTGTTCGGCCCCGGCCTGGCCGATGAGCGCTACGTCGTCGAGCGCTATCGGGCCATGGCCGACGGCGACATGCGCGCCGGTCGCCGCTGGCCCGGCGACGAGCCCGCGAAGAAGGGCCGGCGCAAGGCGAAGCGCACGATCGCGTCATTGAAGGCGGTGAAGAAGCTGCGGGCCGCGCGTACCGAGATCATCATCTGCACGGGTCTCCGCATCAGGGGCGGTATCCAGCTCTGGGGCGATATCGCGACAGGCCTTTTCTGCGACCGCAAGCAGCGCTGAACGGCGTTCTCCGGACGTCCTGCCGGCCCGGCGCCGGCGGGGCGTCCTTCGTCCGGATTGGAACCCTGACACGGAGGACACCGAACATGGCTTATAGGGACCCCGAGGTGGCGCGCGCGCGCGACCGCGAACGATTCCGGCGCCGCACCGCCGAGCGCATCGCCCAGGGCCTGTGCCCGCGATGCGGCAAGCGGCCGCCCGAACCCGACCGCCGCGTGTGCGCGCCCTGCGGCGAGAGGCGGAACAAGGCCGGCCGCGCCCGCGACGCGAGGCTCAGGACCGCCGGCAAGCCGCGCAGGGACGCGGAGAGGGCGCAGTCCTACGGACGCGAACACTCCCGGCGGCAGACCGCCGAGCGTATCGCCGGGAACCTGTGCCCGAAGTGCGGGAAGGCGCCGCCCGCGTCCGGGCACAGCCTTTGCGAACCCTGCGCCGGGAAGCGGCGTGAGTCCGAGCGCGCCCGCTACGCCAGCGGCAAGGCCGCCGGCAAGCTCTATGGCGGGCGCGACCCGGAGCAGCGTCGCCGGATGGCGCGCGAGCAATGCAATCGGCGGCTCCGTGAACGCCTCGACGCCGGCCTGTGCACGCGCTGCGGACACCGGCCCCCGGTCGAGGGCGGCACGACCTGCGAACTCTGCCGCGACGCCCGCCGCGAGGCCGAGCGCCAGCACTACGCCGCGCGGCGGGCCGCGGGGCTCTGCGTCGGATGCGGCGAGCCGGCCTTCGGCGGCGCGGCCAGATGCGGTCCGTGCGGGGCGCTAGACGACGGGCGCCGGTCACCCGAGCGCAAGAACTATCCTCCATACTGCGCCTCATTATTCTCAGCGACGGCAAGCCCGGGCATCGCATGTCGTTTTGAAAGCTCGCGTCTCGATTGTTTCGTCGGCGCGGGGTCGGGAATTTCGAACAGCCAATGGCCTCTATCGGAGCAGGCCCGTCCGCGCAGAAGCCCGACCTTGCACCATCTGTGGACGGTGTCGATCGAAACCCCGAGTTGCTCGGCAGCCTCGCGGGCCGTCAACAGCCCTCGGGCGCGGAGTTGCTGATAGCGGGACTTCGGCATTCGCAGTGAGAACTCCCGTCTCGGCTGTTTGGTCGGCGGGGGGTGAGCGGGGATATCGAACATGTGGATACCCCCGTCGGTGTAGACGTGTCCGCTCAGCAGTCCGACCTTCCGCCATGCGTTGACTGTATCGGTCGAAACCCCGAGTCGCTTGGCCACCTCGCTGGTCGTCAACAACCCACGTTCGCGCAGCCGCTCACGGCGCGTCTTGAGGTCGTAGTTCTGTCGGACCGCCCTTACCAACATCGGGGTAAAGGCGTGCCCCCGTCCGCTTCGGTGTCCACGCTCGTTGAAGATCTCTGCGATTTCGCCATAGGTGTGGTCGTCCAACAGCCTGTCGACCTCGGCAACCACCTCGCCACTGGTCTCGTAGCGCTTACCGATAGGTGGAGCCGGCGTCCAGGTGAGCTGGCGGGTCGCGCCGCCGCGCAGACGCACCCCCAGGCTGCACGTAGCCTTGGTGATCGTCACGTCCTCGATCAGCAACCGCGCCATCCGCTTGCGCTCCCGGTGCGGCGTCGCCGGATCGTTCCACAAACGCGGAAAGTCGCTGGCCAGCGCCAGAATCCGTTGCCGTTCCCGTTCGTCCAATCCCTGGCCCGGTTCGGCACGGCCGCGCTCAAGCTCGTGCTGTGCCTCGTCCAGAGCTCGGAGCTTCGCGTTCCACTCCGCCTCCAGCACATCGGCGACCATCCGGTTGTCGGGATGGGCCTGCATGAACCTCTGCCGCGCCAGGTTCGCTTCCTCGCGGGCGCGCTGCACGCGCTGAGCGCGCCACAGATCGGCCTCCTCGGCGCGCGCGGCGAGTTCATCCTGCACCTGCAACGCCAGGTCCAGCGTGAGCGGTGTCATCAGCTCCACCAGCAGTTCGCCGACCGCCCGGTCGATGGCGGCGCCGGAGATGTTCTGACACCCGGTGTCCGCTGTCTCGTACCTTGCACGATCCCCGCACGTGTAGTCGGGATACTTCTCGCCTTTGCGCGTGTGGTAGCGCACCCCCATGTTCCGTCCGCACACGCCGCAGATAGCCAGGCCCTGCAGCAGCGCCGGCCCCTCGCGCGGGGGGCCGCGGCGCTGCGCGCCGTAGGATTGCGCATTGTCCCGGAGCTGGCGCTCATTCTCCTCGAACCGCTCCCAGGTGATATAGCCCGGGTGCGCGTCGTGCAGCAGCACCGTCCATTCCTCACGTGCCACGCCTTTCAACTCGACACCGCCGCCGGGACGCCGACGGCAGCGGGTGCGTCCGTAGGCGAAAGCGCCCGCATATCGTGGGTTGTGCAGCACGTTCAGCACCCGCCCGGTCGTCAGCGGCTTCCAATACAGCTCGCCCTTCTGCCATCCGCCGGGAGGACGGTACGGAAACAGCAGATTCTCGTCGAGGAAGTGCTTCATTGTCGCGCGCGCCGCTCCCGTTCGGGTGAAGGTGTCGAACAGCAGCCGCAGGCTGTTTTGCACCTGCGGGTCGGGGTCGAGGACCACTTGGCTGAGCGGGTTGTAGACCAGCCCCACCGGCAGCGGAATCTTCAACTCCCCGCGCTTGGCCGCGTTCAGCACTCCGCCGCGCAGCCGGGCGCGCATCATGTGCAGCTCCGCCTCCGACATAGTCCCCTTGAGGCCGAGCAGGAGCCTGTCGTTGAAGTCGATGGGATCGTAGACGCCATCCTCGTCGAGGATCAGCGTCTCGCTCACGGCGCAGATCTCGAGCAACCGATGCCAGTCGGTGGAATTGCGCGCGAGACGACTGACCTCGAGCCCGAGCACGATCCCCGCCCGTCCCATGCCGACCTCGGCGACCAGGCGCCGGAATCCCTCGCGGTCGACGTCAGCGCCGGAGAGGCCGAGATCGCTATCGATCACGACGATACTCTCGGTCGGCCAGCCCAGCGCCACGGCCCGCTCGCGTAGCGCGTACTGGCGGCGCGTGCTCTCGCCATGGTCGAACACCTGGCGCAGGCTGGACTGACGCACGTACAGGTAGGCATCACGGCTCAGGTGGTTCGCGGCAATCTTCTGATGGGCGGTGTTCATGCCGACTCCCTCATCATATGGACGTTTAGCATGGCCAACAGAATGTCGATCGCCGGTCCCTCGGTCTCGGCCGGCAGCGGCTCGGATGTACCGCCTCTGCACACGGTAGCCGCCGCGACGGGCAGCTCGGCGAAGGCGTGCAGCCAGGCCGCGACACCGCGCAGCGCCACCACGGCAAGTCCGTGACGGTCGTGGGCGACGCCGGGCTCGACGGCATGACGGCGCATCCGCTCGTAGCCCTGTCCGTAGGCGGAATGCCCCGCCGCGGCGAGCGCGGCGCATGGCGGGCGGCGCATCATCGGCGTTTTTTCCCCCGCGTGAGGCCGCGGTCGATGCTGCGGCGATGGACCGAGATGCCGAAGCGGTCGCGCACCAGCTCGACCAGCTCGGCGGCGGTCAGCTCCGGCTGTTCGCGCTTCGCCGCCTGCAACGCCTCGACCACCTCGTCGCTGAGCTTGTGGGGCCGGCGCGGTCCCGGCCGGTCCGGCAGCAATCCCGGCAGCCCGCCCGCCTCCCAGGCGCGTTGCGCCTGATACCAGGTAGGGCGCGAGACGCCGAAGCTCGCAGCGACATGGCTCACCGACACGCCGTCCTCGCGCACGCGGCGCAGCATCTCGTACTTCACCTGGAGCAGATCGCGCGGGTCGAAGAACGCGTTCGACAGGAACAGCTCGTCGCGCACCGTCTCCGCGTGCGGGTTCAGGCAGCCGTGCTCCTTGAGGGCTCGGGTCTTTGCATCGGCGGGACGTCTGGCCATCGCGCGGGCTCCATCGAGAAAGGAATGTAAATCTATTTATGCACCTTTCCGACACCACATCAAGCCCCGCCCCCTCCTCTTTGATTGAAAAGAACCTGGAAAACCCCACATATAAGCCAATCACCGCCATCTCTCTGGCCGTCGAGATACCCTGCTTTCGCCTTTGATGCGCAAAAATGTTCTTACACATGCGGCAAAATCTCCTTGACAGTCTCCGCCCCGCCGTCGCTCTCCCTCCCAGCGCGACCGTCTCCGTCCAGGCTGTCCAGCAATGCCGCCAACGCGAGCAGATCCGAGACACGGAACGCCGACCGGCCCGCCGCCACCCCCACAAACGGATCCACCGCCGCAGCACTGGTAAAAGCCTGACGAATGCTGCGCAGCACCCCGTCATCACCCGTGTAATGGACCCATCCCACACCCTGCACCGACCTGACCTCGACCAGCTCGAACTCGCGTCCGTGAAGAGGATGAAACAGGTGCGTCACACGGAAGTTGCGCCCCTCAACGCATCCAAGGGGTGCAGTTGAATCCTGTGTCCAAGAACGCCGCCGCCGGCAGGCGCTACGCCGAGCGCCGGGCGCGGGGACAGTGCACCGACTGCGGCCAGCCCGCGCAGGGCGCGGCAAGGTGCGAACCCTGCGCGAAGAGGTCTTACGAGCGCTCGGACCACTTCCGTGGCATCCCGATCTGGCCGGCGCAGTACACCGTCATCGAGTTGGCCACGGGCGACGACCACGGCACCTACGACAGCGTGGCCGAGGTCGCCGCCTGCCTCACCTTCGCGAAGCTGTCGTTCGACCAGGTCGAGGTGCTGAGCGATATCTCGCCCATGCAGACCTATACCGCCTGGGCGTAACCGTCCGGCGGCGGCGACCGGGGGCGCGGTCCGGAATCAGCATCGTCGCTGGCGCCTTGGACCTGGTGGGGTCTCCCGGACTGCGGTCTCCCCCTTCGAGCCAGAGCGAAGCGAGCGCCGGGCGAGTGCCCGGCAGATGAGAGGGAGGCGGTCTCCCTCGCGCGGCGGGCGCGGCAACCGTAAGGGAGACCCTGCTCATGTTCGCTTTCGACACCGACTATGACCCCGTAACCCCGGCCGCCGGCGAACTCATCGCCGAGCTCGGCCTCGACACCCGTTCGGTCCGCGACGTTATGGAAATCTCTCCATAACGTCGCTTATGGTGACCAGATTTCTATGGTGAGCCGGTGCCCTTAACCCCCTGATGCAGTTGGATTTCGGGCACCAGGAACTCACCATAGGTTTAGGTTTTCTTGAGCTCGCTGAGCATCTTCATCAACTCATCGGGAACCTCTCTGAACTTGCCCTTCCTGATATTCGGCGGAACCATGTCGGACAGTACCTCCAGCTTCTGGATCGGGTCCGCCCTCAAATAAACTTCAGTCGTTTGCAGGCTTGCATGCCCCAACCACAGCGATACCTTGCGTATGTCCCTCGTGGCTTCGAGCGAGTGGATCGCGCAGCTGTGTCGAAGGACGTGCGGGCTGACGCGCTTTCCTGCAAGCGAAGGCATTTTGGAACGGACAAACTCCACATGCAGCGCCAGACGACGCGCGAATCCATGACGACTCAGTTTTTCGCCGCGGGCGTTGAGGAACAGATGACCAGCTCTACTCTCCGGCCGAACCGCAAGCCACTCCTCCAAGGCGACTTGCGTTTCCTTCCACAAAGGAAGCATCCGCTCCCGACGACCTTTCCCCATCACGTGGATGGTCTCGAGGTGCAATCCAAGATCCTTGCGTTTCAGTTCGACCAGCTCCGACACCCTCAGCCCGGCAGCATAGGCCAGATGAAGCATCGCCCGATCCCGTATGCCATTGGAGGTGGTGGTATCGGGGGCATTCAGCAACGCCTGTACCTCGTCTCGATCGAGGTAATCGACCAAAGCCCGGTCAAAGCGCTTGTAGGGGATCGCGCTCACCTGCAGCGCCAGATCGAGACATTCGGGAACCCTGAACTCGATATATCGGAAGAACGCCTTTATGGCCGCGAGACGCAGATTGCGGGTGCGAACCGTGTTCCCCCGTTCCCGCTCCAGGCTTTCAAGAAAGTCGAGGATGAGCGGCACGGTGAGTTGCTCGATCGCCAGCCGGCAAGGTCGAATGGTCAGCCGGTTTGCGGCAAAGCCGATCAGTAGTTGCAAGGTAAGCGCATAGCTCGCAATCGTATGGCGGCTGGCACGTCGGTCACGCGGCAGATGTTCACGAAGGAACGCAGCAACCTGGGGGGCAAGATCGGTCATCGTTCTGCCCTCCGCTTATGTGCGTTCTCCGTTGCATCAGCGATCGATTGCAGCAGGGCGGGAGTTGCTTCCAGATACCAGTACGTACAGGCGATGTGTCCGTGACCGAGATAGGTGCTCAACGCCGTCATGTGTCGGCTGATTTTGTCAGGATCGGTCGCCGTCGCTGCCTCCAGAGATCGGACTGCGAAGCTGTGACGCAAGCTGTGCACTGTCGGCCCGACTCTTCCGTTGCACTCCTTGAGGCCCACGCCGCGAGCCAACTCGCTAAACCTGTCAGAGAAGTACTTGGAAGATATTTGCCGTCCGGTCGACAGAACGAACAAGTGGTCTTCGGACCCGCCCATTTGTGTTCTGAGCCCAACGTATCGTTGGAGAGCATTGCGAACAGACGGGTGCAGGGCCACAAGCCTGGTTTTGCGGAATTTGCTTTCCCGTATAACCAGGCCGTCCGGCGTGATATCCGAGAGCCGAAGCGACGCCGCTTCGCGTGCCCTTAGCCCCGTTGCGGCGACCAGTCCGATCATGCAGTGAATAGCATGTGGCGTAATCGAGCCGGCTGGCGGAAGGGTCATTGCGGCGTCCATCACCAATCGGATCTCTTCGGCCGTCAGCAGATGTGGAGTGGGACGCTTTTTTCTCCCGTAGCCCAGTATCCCCTTGGGGGGAATCTCGTGTCGTGCGTCTTCGGAACGTAGCCACTCGGAGAAGTTGCGAAGAGTCGCCAGTCGCGTGCGAGCAGCGTAGATCGTAACGGCTTGGGCAGCCCATTCGACCATGGCGTCGGCGCGCAAGAAGTCCTGGGCGAGTTCGTCGGCCTTCCGGGCATAGGCTCGCAGAATCTTCGATTCCTTGTCATAGCGAAAGCCGAGATGTTGCTTCAGAACTATGTAGCGCTCCACATGTTGCATTGTTGTCATCGCGCACCTCCCAGCCACGGCTGCGCAACTTCTTGCAGCATCGAGGTATCGGTCTTGGCATACAGCATGGTGGTCTGCTGCGATTCATGCCTGAGCAGCGCTCCTATGAGGTCCATTGAGACGCCGGACCGAAGCATGTGGGTGGCAATGGAGTGGCGCAGCAGGTGGGCGCCGTGACCGCCCGGAGCCGCTACGCCGGCACGCGTAACGGCGCGGCTAACGATTGCCGATATTGCCCCGGAAGACGTAAAGGGGGTGTGCGGCGCCATAGAGCGCAAAAACACTCTCGTCGCCTCTACGCGCGGACGCGCCTCCACAATGTATTGCAGCAACGCATCGCCGACATCCTGAGGCAGAGGCAGCTTCGCGGGCCGCTTGGACTTCCCCCAGACCTGAATCTGGGCGTTTTCCCAGTCGATATCCGAGAGCCGGAGACCCCAGACATCTCCGGCGCGCAAACCAAGCCGAGCTAGCAGTAGCAACACAGCTCGGTCTCGCGTTCCGACTTCCGTATCGGTGTCACAGGTTGCGATAATGCGCTCGATAGCTCCCATGGAGATGTAGCGCGGCAACTTCGAGAACTGATATGACCGCGGTGCCAGCAGGGAACTGGAAAGTGCCGCCGGACAGGCGCCCGTCGAGGAAAGAAAGCGCAGATACATGCGCAGGCGCCTCGTCAGAAGTTGTGCTTGGTACTGCGAGACCTTGGGAAAGCGGTCTAGAAGAACCCGGCGAATAGATGCCGCGTCATATTGAGTCGGATCCGTTCCCAGATCCGGCAGGAGCGACGTCATCGTATGGCGATAGGCCCGGATCGTTTCGGGACGCAAGCCGCGGTTCTGTTCAAGCCAGGTGCAAAAGGCATCCAGCTCTCCCTCTGACTTTGGCTCGGGCACATCCGGGACACTCGGAACAACCCCTTGCCGCGTCAGGAAGCTGACGAACTGCCCGACGTAGCCGGCATACTTGCCAGCTGCGACATACTTCTTGGGGGTTCGCAACCGATTTGAACAGAGGCAATCGTGGTGAAGAAATCTCTCCACGACGTCGGCGTTTACGGCCTTCATCGATATTCTGGACCGATGAAGCCAGACAAGGAAATGTTGAGAGACATCTCGACGACAGCGCAGAGCCGAAGATCGAAAGCCCTGAGTCTTGCATTCGCCGATGAACTGCTCCAGGAAACGGTTGCCCTTTAACCGTTCGTCGGGATGCTTTATCCGTCCGGTGTCTTCCAGAAATTCAACAAATCGCATTGCGCGCTTGATGGCAAAGCGATCCCGTCCGTGGCGTCGCGGTTTCCCGCGAGAACCGTTTTTCCAAGCAAAACAATCGCAGTGGTGGTCCCGATAGCCCAACAGAGCGGCTTCATCTACGGACTCCAACGGGATGCCCTGCAATCCAAGCCAAACAAGGAAATGCCTCGCCGTTCCTAGGTTCTTGTTGGACGAAAGGGTGGAACGACCTTCCTGTTTTAGAGAGTCCTCGAAATCGGACAAGACATCCTTGTACAGGCTGTCGATCGTCTTCGGTGAATGGTGATTTGCAGCTTGCGGTCGCATCTTCGTTCTCCTCTTGGCTGATTACCGCGAGGAAAACCGTATTCTTATGGTGAGTTTTTTGCACGCTAGTCCACGTACTATCAAGAGGTTACGAGCACCGGCTCACCATAGAAATCTGGTCACCATAAGCGACGCCATCGCCGACGACCGGGCCCGGCGCTGCCCCGACCGGGAGGTGCCGCCGGACGAGAGGTAGAGCGAAGCGAGCGGGAAGTGAACGGAAGGGGGTCGGGGAGAGAGATGCCCGGCGCCCGGACGTTCGCCAACCCATCGTCATCATCCAGACCCAGAAGAAACCGCAATGGCCTTCGGAATGAACCGCGTCGAACTCATCGGCCGCCTCGGCGCCGACGTCACCGTCAATCACCTCATGAACGGCGGGCGCGTCGCCAATCTGAGTGTCGCGACCGATGAGTCGTATATCGACCGCAACTCCGGCGAGAAGGTCGACCGCACCGAGTGGCACCGCATCGTCACCTTCCAGGACGGCCTCATCGACATGCTGGACAAGCACGCGAAGAAGGGCCGCCTCGTCCACGCCGAGGGCAAGCTCCAGACCCGCCGCTGGTCGAAGCCCGACGAAGACGGCGACCGCTTCTCGACCGAGATCCTGGTCGTCCCCGGCCACAGGATCCAGTTCCTCGACAAGCCGAACGGCAACGGCGTACCGGCCGCGGCCGACCCGGCGTCGGCGCCCGTGAACGGCGAGACCCCGGCGCGGGTCGACGATACGGATTCGGACCCGATTCCGCTCTGACCCGACCCCTCCCTTCCTCCCTCCAACTCGGGCGGCCGCACCAGCGGTCGCCCTTTTTTCTTGCAGCCGGTTTCGAGTCCGTCCCCGCCCGCGCTCCGCGCGGGACGCGTCCGCACCCATCCCGTCTACCGATGACGGCGGTGTGCATGGCGGGCAGGGGATGTAGGGCGAGCCGCTTCGCGTTGCCGCTTGCCAGGGAGCGGCACGGCCCGCGCGTCAACCCCGAACGCGGTGCCAGGCCGAAGCGCCGAAGGGGGGCGGTGCAGGTGGAAAGAATTACTCCTCCCGACGTGATGGCCCATCACATCGGAGCGACGCTCCGGTCCCGGGCAAAAACGCCCTTCACTCTCAAGCAGGAGAACGTCATGTTCGATATCGACAGCGTCGACACCCAGAACCAGTCCGCCACCGCAACCGTCTGCGAGCAGGCAGCCCTCTACGGCGCAACCCCCGAACGCGGCGAGTTCTACCCTCGTGGTCAGCGTCAACTGTTTTTTCCGTCGGCGACAATTGGAATTGCCGGTTTTTCGGGTCCCGAGAGCAGGGTCGAAGATCGTGAATTCTCCTGTTGTTGTTGAGCCTGTGGGTATGTGGACAACTGCGCAGCAGTTGTCCACATACCCACAGGCTTCGCGGCGCGTGCGGACCGAGTGCGTTGGTGCGCAGCCTCGGCTCGATAGCTCTTCACGTTGAGTTCCAGGATCACCGAGTGGTGGACGACCCGGTCGATCGCGGCGGCGGTGGTCATCGGGTCCTGGAAGATCTGGTCCCACTTGGAGAACACCAGGTTGGAGGTGATCGCGACGCTGCGCCGCTCGTAGCGTTCGGCGAGCAGGGCGAACAGCACTTCCATCTCACCGCGGTCGTGCTGCACGTAGCCGATATCGTCCAGGATGAGGCACTCGATGCGGTCGAGTCGGCGCAGCTCCCGGCTCAGGCGAAGATCGCGCTTCGCTTCGAGGAGGCGTTCGACCAAGGCCGAGACCGGGGTGAAGAGCACCGAATGGCCTTGGCGCACCAGTTCGTGACCGAGCGCCGAGACCACATGGGTCTTGCCCGTGCCCGGATTGCCGAACACGCACAAGTTCGTGGCTCCTTCGAGAAACGGCCCCTCGGCGAGCCGCGCGATCTGGGTGCGCACCGGCGCGGGGAAGCGCCCGGTATCGAGAGTCGTCATCGTCTTGTCGCGCGCGAGCTTCGATTCACTGAGCAGTCGTGCGATCCGCCGCTCGGCGCGTTCGACCGCTTCCATCGCCGCGAGTTCCTCGAGGTAGTGCGTGTGGCTCCAGCCCCCTTTGGCCGCCTGGTCGGCAAGCAGCGCATAGTGGGCGAGGAACGAAGGCAGCCGGAAGGCCTTGAGCCGCAGCTCCAGCGTCCCGGTGCTCATGCCAACACCTGCTCGCCCGAGAGCAGCGCGTCGTAGGCGGCCAGGTCCGGCATCCGCACCTGCATCTGCGGACACGCCGGCGGCTGCCAAGCGCTGGTGCGCGGCGTCGGACTCCGGAACCTCCCCGGCCTCGAGCATCGCGACGAGCGCCGCCTCCACCTCACACTGCATCGTGGTGGCCGCAAGATGCAGGATGCGGATGTACTCCAGGTCCGCCCATTTCTCCGAGCGCTCGCACAGCGCGGCATAGGCACGGCGGAATACCACCGATGGGAACATCGCCTCGCGGTACACGTAGCGCCGGAACGCGCCGGGCTTGCGGATCAGCGAATGCACCACGTGACGGTAATCAATACCTTCAAGACCCTCGCCGCGCACCCGCTCGGGCCGGGCCACCAGCGCGCCGTGGTAACAAACCTCCAGATGATTGGCATGGACGCGAACCCGCACCCGGTGCCCGATCAGCCGCGAGGGAAGCGAGTACACCTTGCCCGACACCCGGATGACCCCCCAGCGCTTGACCGTGACGTCTTCCTCGCGATAGGCCGGTAGCGCCCGCGCCGGCAACTCGCGCAGCACCGCCCGCTCCTCGGCCAAGCGACCGGCACGAGCACCGTTGCGCTCGCTCACCAGCGCCTCGACAAATTGCCAGTACGACTCGACGCTGTGGAAATCGCGGCTGCCTCGCAGGCGAAGGCGCTGGTCCAGCGCGTTCTTGAACCCCCGGTGCGAGGACTCCACGTCCCCGTTCTCGTGCGCTCGACCCGGCGTGTTCTTCGAGCCGCGAAGACCGTAGTGCTCCAGCAGCTCGCGATAGCGCCGGGTCAGCCCCCGTCCCCGGCTCTTCGCCAGCTCGTGGGTCGCCGCCGACAGGTTGTCCGTGCGATGTTCCTCGGGCACCCCACCGAGGCGCCACAACGCCTCCTGCAATCCCTCCGAGAGCACCTCGAACGTCTCGGTATAGCAAAGGCTCACCGACTCCCAGTTCGAGTACGTCAGCACGAAGTGGTACGCCAAGTGCTCGAACGCAACGCCGGCGGTCGTCACGCCGAGCGAACGCATGTCCGTGAAGTCCGACTGGCTCTGCTCGCCTGGATAGTGACGCTGCGCGAAGTACACCTCGCGATCCTCGCCACGTAACGCGCGCCAATCCCGGAACCGGTGCTGCAGCGTGCGAAGTTGTCCGGCTTGGAACCGACCCGGGTAGCGACGTCTGAGCTCATCAAACACTGCCTTCGCCTGCAACCCAGCGTCCTGCTCGAGGAGCTCCTCGACCTCCGCCCACACCTCCTCGAACGGATCCGCACGGGTCCGCCACGTGTGCGCCACGCGTAGCTCGCTCGGCAACTTCCCCGTCCGGCGGTACTTGCGAGCCGTACGCTCGCTCATCCCCGCCTTCGCCGTCGCCGTCATCAACGGTAACCCCTGTTTGATCAACTTCATCAGTAGCCTCACTTGCTGGTCAGTCGTCATATCCCCCTCCTCGGAGGGGAGACCCTAGACGACCCCGCAAACAGGCTCCGGACCGGCAGTTCTGACCGTCGCTACCCGGAAAATCTAATTGTCGTTAACCACGAGCTCCGCGACCTCCAGACCGGCCAGGACGGCTCCGAAATCAAGTCGCGCGAGCTCGAGCTCGTCACCGACCGCGCCCAGAACCTCGGCGACCGCCGCGACGCCTTCGAGCAACTCCGCGACCTCGCCGCCGACGCCTACCGCGCCGAGACCGGCGACACCTGGCGCCCGCGACGCGGCAGCCACACGAGCCAGACCGGCAAGCTCACCTCGGCGGCCATCGACGCCCGCGACTTCCTCCGCGCCCGCAAGGACCGCGAGACCCGCGTGCACCTGCCCGAGGGAACCCTGGTCGCGGTCGCCGGCGGCAAGCAGGTCTCCGACGCGGGCGCCGTCATCGCGCGGCTCGACAAGGCGAAGGCCAAGTATGCCGACATCATCCTCGTCCACGGCGGCGGCCCCGGCATCGAGCGCATCGCCGCCCAGTGGGCCGAGCGCAACGGCGTCCACCAGGTGGTGTGCAAGCCCGACTGGAACGCTCACGGACGGGCCGCCCCCTTCCGGCGCAACGACGAGCTGCTGAACCTCCTGCCCAAGGGCCTCATCGCCTTCCCCGGCGCCGGCATCACCGACAACCTCGTCGACAAAGCAGTCAAGCTCGGCATCCCGGTTCTCCGGGCGGCGTGAGCCGCATCGCCCCAGGGACCGCGTCGCTTCCGGGTGGCGCGGCCCTTTTTTGTCGCCGCCTCCGAGCCCTGCCGGATACCGCACCGCCCGCATTCGCTTCGCGCGTCGCTTGGCGCGCGCCGTGCTCCGCGGCGGCTCCGCCGCTTTTCTTCCGCACCATGTCGCACACTCGCCGAGACAGTATCGCCGGCACGCGCCGCTTCGCCTCGCGCTTCGCGCTTCGCGCATCGCTCATCGCACTTCGTGCGTCGCCGGCGCCTTCGGCAGCGTGCTTCGCACGACTGCCCGCGGCTCCGTCCGCACCGCCCGCCACTCAATCGCCGTGGCGGCTCCCCTCCGCCGGCTCCGCCGGCATCGATTCCCCCATCGCTTCTGCTTCCGGTTCGTGCCGGTTCTGACCGCGGAGCGGCTGTTTTCTCACACCGGACGCACCGCCGGTGCCCTCCATGGCAGGCGCGCGCCTGTCATGGATTTTCCGCTCTTTCAGCGACATTGGGCGTCAGGCCATTGCCGGATCGAGCGCATGCTCCGGAGAATACGAGGACAATCACGGCCTCGCGCAGTCAAGGCCGCGCAGGGCCTGTACCGATACACGGGCGTACACCGCCTGGTTGCAGATTGTGTTACATCGTGTTACGGTCTGGTACCGCCTTGGCATGCGCCCGTGTCGGTTCCACCACCCTCGCCAAGTCCACCAGTCCGGCCGGAACCGTGGCTCTGAAGTGCCTGCGGCACCGTCCGCGCGGGGGTCTCGACGACCGTGCAATGCCGTGGTAACCGCCGCCGGAATCGCGCTGTCCGGACCCTGTTTCTCACACGGAGTTGGTCGGACCCGGCTCCGTACCGGTCCAAAGGGAGCAAGAATCATGGCCCGAAACGATCGGAAAGGTCCCGGAACGAAGAGCAAGCCTGGTGACAATCCGGACAACGCGCGCCGTCCGCACTCGATCCGGTTCTCCGATTCCGAATGGAGTCTGATCGAACAGGTCGCAGCGCGGCACGGCCTTTCGGCGGGCGAGCTCGTCCGCTCGGGCGCGCTCGCCGCCGCAGAGGACCGGCTCGGCGAGTCGCCCCCGGCCACGTTGTTGCCCGGACACATCGCACTCATCGAGGCCACCTATCGCGCCGTCTACGTGCTGGCGACGCTCAACCGGGAGCGATTGCTCGACGCCGGGCGCGAGAACGAGGTCGACGACCTCGTCAGCGCGGCGCACGACGCCATGGCCGAGACCATGAACGAAGGTCCGGCGTGAACGACTCCGTCGCCGGATTGCGCGTTGATTGAGCCTGGATCGCTAAGCGAATCGCTTGTGGGAATGCAGGGAGGAACGCGCGGACGAACAGCGTTCAGAGCCCGAGGCCCATATCGATCCCCCTGCCGCGGGAAGTCCGGCGGCGCCCAGGGCGTGCCGGTTCATGCTACTCTGCGCGGATGCGGTGGTGATTGGAACCCAATGACGATTTTTGTTGGTTTCGACGAAGCGGTCGTGGTCGATGTAGAGACCACTGGCCTCGATCCAGAGAAAGACCGTGTAATCTCGGTTGCTATGGTACGCGCATTTCACGGAATTGAAGAGCAATCCAAACGGTCTGCACGGCGAGACTATGGATGTCGTGGTTAATCCCCTATGCAGAATCCCACCCGAGTCATCCCGCATACATGGCATAACCGATAGGGACGTGGCGGATAAGGGCTCCTTCGTTGAAATTGCCCAGCAGCTTCGTGACTTTATCGGCGATAGTCCGATCATCGCCCACAACGCATCGTTCGACAAAAAATTCTTGACTGCCGAGTTCAAGCGGGCCGGCGTGAAGACGCTCGCCCGTAACAAGAGCTTCTGCACAATGCGGCGGTTTCAGGACTTCAATCATGGACTGCGCAAGGGGAGCAACCTCGATAGTGCGGCCGAAATTATGGGCGTCAATGGGCGAACGAGTTCCAAGCACGACGCCACCGAAGATGCGAGGATGGCGTTCGAGATCGCCTCGCTGTTCTACATGATGGACAACCGCATCCGAATTCCGGGTGGCAAGCCGAAACCGCCCTCCCGAACGCGGCGGAGCGATTACTGGAATACCGCTAGAAACACACGTGAGGGCAGCAACTTCTCTTTGGGAAGCGTTGTACTTTTGGTCCTGATCGTGGGTCTCCTGATTTGGTTGTTCTCCTAATTGCTGGAAGACCACACGGGAAACTGTTTACCTTTGCACAGCGGCTAATCTAACTTATTCCCTACTGCGCTGAGAAACTCTTCTACGATCATCACTGGAATGCCGTAGTCGCGCGCCTTACGCGCCTTCCCCGACAGGCTGGAGGAATCTGCGGCTACCAGCAAATCACAGCTTTTCTTGGTAACTGATCCAACGGGTTGCATCCCCGCCAGGGCGGCGGTCTCCTCCAGAATAGGCCTGTAGACTGGCGTTCCTGCAACAATGGCACTGCCGGTAAAGCAGACCCGCATTCCCTCCCGAAGACTACTTGTTGACGGCAGCTTGGTCATTTGTGGGATGATTACGTCAACGATTCCAAGTGCCTCCGAAATCTTGGCGATGAGTTCTTGTTCGTGTTCGGTGACAATGCCATCGCGTTTCGCCGCAACGATAATCGACGATAGGTAGGAGCGGTGCGCGTGATTGCGTTGCTGGTCGGAGATACCGAGTGTCGATGCCAGTGCCTCGATAGCCGCACGTTCCTGGTCGTCGATGTAGCCGTCATCGAGCGCCCAATCGAGAGCGTCGAGATACTGGAGTAGCGCCTCATCTGCGCAAGGGTAATGAGAGAGGGACACGACCCGGGCCAGCTCACTGATTCCATCGTCCGAGGACTCCCTCCGCAAAGTCCGCACGTTGAGAGGTTGGGGGACGTAACCCAGTGATGCCGGTTTGGAGTCAATTTCATCAGCGGCCAAGATTTCTCGCGCGAGGGCCGCGGTGGCGCGGGCATCGGCCAGCGCTCTATGCTGGATGTTCAGCGGGATACCGAACCTCTGGCACGCAGCAACGAGTTTCTCGCCTGTAGCTCTGAAGGTGCAAAGACCTAAGCCAACGCTGAACACCACTCCGAGCCTGTCGAACTCGTACCCCAGCATTCGCGTGTCGAAGGGAAGGTTGTGCGCTACCAGGATCGAGCCTTGGAGCCGGCGCGTCAGCGCGGCGGCAACCTCGGCAAATGTGGGCGCGGCCTCGACCATCGCTGCCGTAACTCCGTGGACGCCCACGGGGCCGACATCACGTTCGGGATTAATCAGCGTGTCATACTCATCCGTTGGCTCCCAGGTCTGCGGATCGAGTGTAACCGCAGCGATCTCTACAACACGGTCATGCTTCCCGAAGCCCGTGGTCTCACAGTCGATCACGACAAG
This sequence comes from Alphaproteobacteria bacterium, assembly GCA_965218865.1. Taxonomy (GTDB): domain Bacteria; phylum Pseudomonadota; class Alphaproteobacteria; order JAAXGF01; family JAAXGF01; genus CBDCME01. Next base: position 57,984 of record CBDCME010000073.1, on the reverse strand, counting down.
GCGGGACGTCGGAGTCTGTGCGGTCAATGTTCCTCTCCTCGAGTGTCCGTTCTCATTTGAAACCGGATTCCTTGCAGCCCCACCGCACCTTCGGTGTCGGATGTGGCTACGACCCGAAGGAACTTCGCGGGAGGAGCGGCTTCCACTCTCGTCCGTTCGCCTTACCCGCAGCCCAGAACACCGGCAGCGTATTGTTCGGAATCGTGTTATGGAATGACACGAGAGCAGCCATGTTCCCGAAGCCTAGCGGGTTCTGGGGTACCAGCTGTGTTGTTCGGCGTGGAATATTGACCCCCTATTGGGGGTTATCGGCGTCCAAAATTGACCCCCCTGGTTTTGTGCTCTTGAACACACCTCGTTGTTTGGACAGACGAGGTGGGGGAGATGCTGGTTGTGGAGACGATTGCGCGGATCCGTCGGGATCATCTGGTGAGGGGTGTTCCGATCAAGAAGATCGCCCGGGATTTGAGGGTTTCGAAGAACACGGTGCGCAAGGTGGTGCGGGGTGATGAGACCTCGTACAGCTACGCGCGCAAGATCCAGCCGATGCCGAAGCTGGGGCCGTGGGTGGGTGAGCTGGAGCGCCGGCTTGAGGCCAACGAGAAGAAGCCGCGCCGGGATCGTCTGTCTCTGCTGCGGATTCATGAAGACCTTGCGGCTCTGGGTTATGGCGGCGGCTACGACGCGGTGCGCCGCTACGCCAGGGCCTGGCGTCGGCGGTGGCGGCTGTTGTCGCCGTTGCAGGGTTTTGTGCCGCTGAGCTTCGATCCCGGCGAGGCCTACCAGTTCGACTGGAGCCACGAATACGCGCGCCTGTCGGGTGTGACGACCAAGGTAAAGGCAGCGCACATGCGGCTCTGCTACAGCCGCATGCAGCTGGTTCAGATCTTCCCGCGCGAGAGCCAGGAGATGGTCTTCGAGGCGCACGAGCGGGCCCTCCACTTCTTCGGCGGGGTCTGCCGGCGGGGCATCTACGACAACATGAAGACGGCGGTGAGCACGGTGTTCGTGGGCAAGGAGCGCGCCTACAACCGGCGCTTCCTGGAGCTGTGCTCCCACCATCTGGTGGAGCCGGTGGCGTGCACTCCGGGTGCGGGCTGGGAGAAGGGCCAGGTTGAGAGGCAGGTGGGTGACGTCCGCGGCCGCCTGTTCGTGCCCAGCCCGCGGGGCCGCTCTTACGCCGAGATCAACGCGTGGCTGAAGGATCGGTGCATCGAGGACGCCAAGAAGCGGCCGCATCCGACGATCGAGGGCAAGACGGTGTGGCAGGTGTTCGAGGAGGAGCGCCCCTTCCTGATGGCCTATCGCGGCCCCTTCGACGGCTTCCACGCCACCGAGGTATCGGTCTCCAAGACTTGTCTGGTGCGCTTCGACAACAATCACTACAGCGTGGCGGCCCGTGCCGTCGGGCGGACGGTCGACGTGCGGGCCTATGCCGATCGGATTGTCATCCGCCAGGATGGCGAGACCGTTGCCGAACACCCCCGGAGCTTTGGACGCGGTGAGATCGCTTACGATCCGTGGCACTACGTGCCGATCCTGACGAGGAAGCCCGGTGCGCTGAGGAATGGCGCGCCTTTCAAGGGTTGGCAACTGCCCGGCGCGCTGGGCCGCATGCGGGCGCGGCTCACCGGCCGCGACGACGGCGATCGTCAGATCGTCAAAATCCTCGCGGCGGTGCTGGAGGACGGGCTGAAGGCGGTCGAGGCGGCCTGCGCCGAAGCGCTCGCCTGCGGCGCCTGCAGCGCTGATGTTGTGCTCAACATCCTCGCCCGGCACCGCCAGCCGCCGCCGCCGCCGGCCATCCCGACGCCCGAGGGCCTGCAGCTTCGCCACCAGCCGGTGGCCGACTGCCGCCGCTACGACCGCCTGAGGGAGGCCGGTCATGGAGCGTCATGATGTGCTGGCGATGATGACGGCGCTGAAGCTTGCAGGCATGCGCGCCGCCTACGACGACATCCTCGCCGACGGGCTCAAGCGCCGTCATCCGGTGCAGCAGATCATCGGTACGCTGCTGCAGACCGAGGTCGCCGACAAGCAGGCGCGCTCCATCAAGTACCAGATGACGTCCGCCAAGCTGCCGACGGCCAAGGAGCTGGCCGACTTCGACTTCGCCGCTTCCCCGGTCAATGAGCCCCTGATCCAGGAACTCGCCGGCGGCGACTTCCTGGAGAGCAAGCGCAACATCGTGCTGGTCGGCGGCACCGGCACCGGAAAGACCCATCTCGCCGTCGCCATCGCCCGCGCCTGTATCCGAAAGGGCGCCCGTGGCCGCTGCTACAACGTCGTCGACCTGGTCAACCACCTCGAGGCCGAACTCCGCTCCGGACGCCAAGGCCGTACCGCGGACCAACTCGTCCGACGCGACTTCGTCATCCTCGACGAACTCGGCTACCTGCCCTTCGCACAGGCCGGCGGGCAGCTGCTGTTCCACCTGATGAGCCGGCTCTACGAGCGCACCTCGATCATCGTCACCACCAACCTCGCTTTCGGCGAATGGCCCTCTGTCTTCGGCGACCCAAAGATGACCACCGCGCTGCTCGACCGCCTGACCCACCATTGCGAGATCATCGAGACCGGCAACGAGAGCTGGCGCTTCAAGAACCGCTGCTGACCCGGCAGGCCGTGCCTGCGGCCCGCTTGCCCCGGTGGGTCAACAGGCACCCCCCACGCGGCTTCGCTCCGCGCACCGCAAGGCGCTACACGAAGCCGCGCGGGTCCCCCCTATCGGCTACCGGGACAACCTCCGCCGTGCCACTCAGGGGGTCAATATTGCACGCCGATAGGGGGTCAATTTTGCACGCCGATTGACAAACGAGACCGCCAATACCCTGGGTCAGCAGCTCTACGCCAAGTAGGAGCCGCGCAAGTTCGAACGCGGCACCGATCTGCACACCCAGTCCAATCCGCTCCCCATGTGCCACCGCCCGGGCGTGCTGGTGAAGCTGACGGCCGAGTGAGGTGACGGCGCCGTTTACCACCGCGGTCGCCACCGCGGTGGACGACTGCTTCCGCCATCTCGGCCACGAAGCGGTCTATACGGCCGACGGCGGCGAGCCCGTCACGGTCAGGGCGATCGCAAAGCGCCCCGACGAGATCGTCGGCCTCGGCGAGACCCGCATCCATGCCGGCACCGCGCTGTTCGATGTGCGGGTCTCGGAGATCGCCGAGCCGCGGCCCGGCGACAGGCTCACCGTCGACGGCGAGGACTATCTCGTCCAGGGCGAGCCGGTCGGCGATACCGAGCGGCTGATCTGGACGCTGGAGGCCTACCCGGCGGAGGCCTGTCCCACATGAAGCTCACCGCCACCATGGTCGGTTCGCTGAAGGCCGACATGCAGGCCGAGTTGCGCCGTATCGAACGCGCGGTGCCGGACGGCGTCAAAGCCGCCGGCGACGGGCTCAAGGGGAGCCTGCGCAAACAGGTGGTCGCCGCCGGTCTCGGCGCCCGGCTCTCGCGCACATGGCGGGGCCGGACCTATGTCAACAAAGGCCATGACGCCGCAAGCCTGGTCTGGTCCAAGGCGGCGCAGATCGTTCGCGCTTTCGACGAAGGTGTGGTGATCAAGGGCAAGGGCGGCAACTGGCTCGCCATTCCGACGCCGGCGGCGCCGAAGCGCGGGATCAATGGCAAGCGCATCACGCCGGCGACCTTCCCGACCGCCCGCCACGGGCCGCTTCGCATGGTCCGCCGCTCTGGCCGCTCGGCGCTGCTGGTGGTCGACGGGGTGCGGGTGAGCGCCCAGAGCGGCCGGGTCGGCCGGCAGGCCAAGGGCGGCGGGCGCACCAAATCGGGCAGCTACAAGCAGGGCATCGCCACGGTCGTGATGTTCGTGCTTGTGCCGCGCGTCAAGCTGAAGAAGCGCCTCAATGTCGCCTGCGCGGCGGAGAGCTGGGCGCGCAGGCTGCCGAGATTGATCGGCCGGCAGGTGCGGGCAACGGCACGACGGTGACGCCATGGCGAGCAAGACCGAACAAATCCTGATCGCGCTGACGGACCTGCTGCGCGCGGTGCCGAAGGCCAAGGTCGAGCGCAACACCGCCGCGCCCGAGCGCATCCCGAAGGGCGGGCTGATCGTGCTGCGCGACGGCGATCCGGGCGAACCTGAGCAGACGCTGGGCGGTGTGGGGAGCGTCTATTACGCCCACGCGGTCGAGATCGAGGTCTATGTCGAGACCGGCGAGGCGGCGGCCCGTGACGCGGCCTTCGATGCCCTGGTCTCGGCGGGCGGTGCGGCGCTCGACGCCGATCCCACCCTCGGCGGCCTCGCCTTCGGCATGACCACTGCCCGGCTCGGGATCGACACCGAGGCGGTGATCGGCGCACCCGCCATCAAGACCGGCACCGTCGAGGTAATCGTCGAGTACGAGACCGAAACGCCGCTGGACTGACCCGCCGACACCCACCAGACACGGAGGAGACATCTCATGGCCCGAGCCTATGGTTCGAGCGCCACGCTGCTGCTCAAACGCGAGACCGCCTACGGGCAGACGGCGGCCGGCGACTATATCCGCATTCCCTTCAACCGTTGCACCTTGGGCTCCGAGCAGGGGCTGATCGACGACCCGGTGCTGGGTCAGGGGCGCGACCCCTACGCGCCCTTGCAGGACGCCATCATGGACGAGGGTGAGATCGTCGTGCCCGTCGATCCGCGCTACCTCGGTCTCTGGCTGACCGAGCTGCTCGGCACGCCCACGACCACCGACGACGGCGCGGACCCAGCGACCTATACTCATGAGTTCGTCTCGGGCAAGGACAGCCTCCCGAGCTACACGGTCACCGTGACGCTCATCAACGATCTCGACGGGAGCGACTATTCATGAGGACCTGGGCATGATCTCACTCAAACGAAAGACCGAACCATACGAGCTGACGCTGCCCTACGGCGTCAGTGTGACGGTAACGCCATTGACCACGGCCGCCATGGCGGCGGCCCAGGCCGAGGCGCGCAAGCGTCTCGAGGGGATGGAGGCGCAGGCGAAGGAACGGAAGGAGTCGGGGCTCGCCCTCGACGGGCTCCCCGATCTCACCGACGACGGCGCCCGCGAGGGGCAGTACCAGGCGCTCCTCATTCACGCGCTCGCCGCCCGCCACATCACCGCCTGGTCGGGGATCGAGGACGATCCGCCGGTGACGCGCGAGAACGTCGCCGCGCTCATGGACCTCTATCCAGTGGGCGAGCGGTTCATTCAGGAGTTCACGCTGCGCCAGGTGCTGCTGACAGCAGCAAAAAACGCATCCGGGCCCTCTGCCGATGGCACCTCCAGCCAGGCGGCGGGCCCGGATACTGCGGATCCTGCGAGGCGGAAAAAGTGCCCTGCGCCCAAGGCGGCCTCGGCCTGAACGGCGAGCCCTGCCCCTACCGTGAGCATGCGCCCCTCGCGTCTGAGGAGCACCAGGCCTGGGAGGTGTTCACCGCCTCCCTCGGGCAGCTCCGCATCGCGCCCTCGGGCCGGGTTCTCGGCATCGACATGACCGCGGCGCTCGGCATCGCCCGGGCCCGCGGCTTCGATGAAGGCGTGATCTCCGAGCTGCTGCAGTCGGCCGAGGCCGGGCTGATCGAGGCGATGAACGAGAAGAGCTGAGGGCCGGAACCCACCACAGCCATGCGGTCCGGGCGGATTGCCGCGTAGCGGCGTTAGGCAACGCTAGCGCTTCAGGTCTCGATAGAAGTTCTCGTGGCTGCCCAGCGCGAGAAGTTTGATCGCCCCCTCACCCGCCAAGAACTCGTAGGCGAGCAAAATCAACTGACGGTTCATCCTGAACTTGTGGACACGAACACCGGCAAAATCGCCGACCTTGCTCTCTCCGACGGTCGGGTCGGCAGCGATGCGGCCGACGGCCGCGTCAAGCTCGCGTTTCTGCTGTTTGTGAAGGCGCCTGACGGATCGTTTGAACGTCGGAGTCTGGACGACGCGGTAGGGCTTACCCTGTCCCATCAGTCAAAGACGTAGTCTTCGGTCGTTTCCTCGGCTTGCGCTATCAGAATGTCCTTGATGAACGAGAAGGGCAGGTCGGGATTTTCCTCGGCGATCTTGCCCATGCGCGACCAATACTCGATCTGTTTCGGCAGCGAGCGGTGATGGAGACCACCGTACCGCTTCGCCTCCGCGACCAGATCTTCCGACAGCTTGACATTCACCGCCACGGCGAACCTCCTACGATGGGAGGCTCCAATATAGACCTCAATGGTCCTAAAAGGAACCCCAATCTTGGCTAAAGCGAAACATACCTATGCGGTCCGTCTCGCGGTCGAGGGCGGCAACCGGGTCAAGGCCGACCTGGTCTCGGTGGGCACCAGCGGCGAGCGCTCGATCAAGAAGATCGACCGGGCCTCCGACAAGGCCTCGCGCGGGCTTTCCACTTTGGGCGACCGGGCCTCCGACAAGGCCTCGCGCGGGCTTTCCACTTTGGGCGACCGGGCCTCGGGCCTGCGCAGCCGCATGCGGCTCCTGGGCGGTGTGGTCGCCGGCATCGCCGCCGGGGGCGGGATCGCGCTGCTCATCAACCGGTCGATCGCCGCGGCCGATTCCATCGGCAAGCTCTCCGGCGCCATCGGCGTCGGCACCGACACCCTGCAGGAACTGCGCTACGCGGCCGGGCTCGCCGGCGTCTCGACCGGACAGTTGGACGGCGCCATGGTGGCCTTCTCCAAACGCGTCGGCGAGGCCCGGAGCGGCACCGGCACCCTGATCACGCTGTTGCAGAAGATGGACCCGGCGCTGCTCGCCAACGTCCAGGCCGCGCGCACGGTCGACGAGGCCTTCGATATCATCATTCGCCGTGCCTCCGCGCTGGGCAACACGCTCGATCGCAACGCGCTGCTGGCCGCCGCCTTCGGGCGCACCGTCGGCCCGCTGATGGCCAACCTCATTCGCGACGGCGTCGAATCGCTCGACCGGCTGCGCCAGCGCGCCCACGATCTCGGCATCGTGCTCGACGAGGAGCTGATCCGAAACGCCGAGCGGGCCAAGGACGAGATGGACACCCTCGGCCAGGTGCTCTCGGCCAATGTCACGCGCGCCGTCCTCGGCCTCGCGCCGGCGCTCGCCGACCTCTCGACCTGGCTCGCCAATGTCGCGGTCGATGCGGGCGATGCCTATGAGAGGCTCAAGCTGATCGCGCAAGGCGACTTCAACTTCGAGGATTTGAGCCTCGGGGCGACGCGCCGCGAGGTGGAAGAGCGCAAACAAGAGCTGATCGAGATCGCCCGGGAGTTCAAGGCGCTCCTCGAAGAGAACGACGACCGGTCGTTCTGGGAGTGGCTGTGGGGCACCGAGCGCGAGAACCTGACCGAGGAGCTGCGAAAGAAGGTCGCGATCTACCGGCAATGGGCGGCCAAGCTCGCCTGGATGCAGGCGGAGGCCGAGAGGCGGCGCGCCGCCCGCGCGGGCGCCGACCGCACCCCCGCCGGCGACGGCGACACCCCGGCCGATGCGACCACCGAGGACGAGAAGGCGGCCCAGGAGCGGGCGCGGCGCCTGCTGCAGATCGAGCAGAGCCTGAACACCCAGCTGTTCCAGCTGCGCTACCAGGGCGCCGAGCGCATTCGAGCCGAGCACCTGAAGCTGGTGACCGAGCTGCAGCACCTGATCAAACCGGACGGCTCCAATCTCGATGAGGTCGAACGCCTGCTGTTCGGCGCCGCGGCGGTCAGGGACGACAAGCTCGCCGCGCTTGCCCGGCGCGAGCAGGAAACGGCGGACCGGCGGGACCAGGCCAACCGGCGCATCCTCGAGGGGCTCAGGGCCGAACAGGACGCGCTCGCCATGACCGACCGGCAGCGCTTCGTCTCACAGGCGCTGCGGCGGCTCTCGGCCGAGGCGACCGAAGAGCAGCACCGCCAGGTCGAGGCGCTCGAGGCGGAACGGGCGGCGCTCGCCATGACCGACCGCCAGCGGTTCATCTCACAGGCACTCAGGCGTCTCTCCGCCGAGGCGACGGAGGCCCAGCGGGACTAGGTGCGCGAGCTCGCCGACGCGCTCTACGACGAGCAGCAGGCCATCGAAGACCGCAACGAGGCCGAGCGCGAGGCCAATCGCCTGCGCGCGGAAGGCGAGGCGCTGACCCGTCGTCTGCGCACGGCGGAGGAAGCCTATGCCGACGAGATCGAACGGCTCCGGGAGCTGCTCGACGCCGGCGCGATTACGCAGGAGACCTTCGGCCGCGCCTCCGAGGAGGCCTACGACCGCATGCTGCGCTCGAGCCGCGAGTGGTCGGACGGTGTGCGGCACGCGATCCGCGATAATCTCGACGACGCCACCGATGCCGCCAAGACCTTCGAGCAGGCGACCACGCGAGCCCTGAAGGCGAGCGAGGACGCCTTCGTCGAATGGGCCATGACGGGAAAATTCTCGGCCAAGGACCTGTTCAACACCATCGCCGAGGAGGCGCTCCGGGCTGCTTACCGCATGGCGGTGGTGGCTCCGCTCAACAACATCCTCGGGAGCATCTTCGGCGCCATCGGCGGCAGCATCTTCGGTGGGGCGAGTATCGCCACCACGTCCTCCGGCACGCCGATGATCGGCGACTTCCCGATGTCCCCGGGACCCACGGCGTTCGCCCATGGCGGTGGCGTGATCGGTCGCGACGCCTTCCCGGCCCGCATGGTCGACCCTGCCGAGTTCGACGGAGCGTCCCGTTACCACCGCGGCGGCATCGTTGGCGGTGAAGTGCCGATTGTGACCCGTAGCGGTGAGGGCGTGTTCACGCCCGGACAGATGCAGGCGTTGGCCCCGGTCCCGGACGCGAAGCCCGTGGTCAATGTCGCGGTCAACGTCCGCAACGCCGCGCCCGGCGCCCGGGCTTCCGCCGATGTGCGGCGCGAGCCGGGCGGCGATCTCACCCTCGACATCATGATCGAGCGGATCGAGGGCGGCATGGCCCGCCATATCGGCCGCGGCGAGGGCCTCGCGCCGACGCTCGAGCGCCGCTACGGCCTCAATCCGGCGGCCGGGAGCCTGCGATAAACCGTCAAGGGTTGTCGTCCTCGGCGCCGACGTGGCGGGGCAGGTCCATGGCGTCGTGAAGGATGCGCAGGACGTCGATGCGTCCCTTCGTCGAGGCATCGAACACGATGAAATGCCTGCCGCGCTTGCCCGCACGCGCGACATGCAGGGTCTTGAATGCCCTTGGGAGTCCGGGGTGGAGTCTGGCACCCGGGATATCCGGTCCCTCCCGCAGCGCCTGCAAGGCGTCGAGAATCACGCCGCGATAGGCGCGCGCCTGATCGATACCGAAATGTTCGACGGTCCAGAGAAAGATCTCGTCGAAGTCCCGCTGAGCCGACTCCGACAGCCGAACTTTCCATTCCCGGGGCACGGAGTCAGGTCTTGCGTGACGCGAGAGCGCCCTCGCTTCGGGCAATCAGATGGTTTCTCATGTCCTCAATGCCGTCGAAGTCCCGGTAACGACCGGCCTCCAGGTCGTCGAGACCGACCCGGACGGCGGAGCGGAGCGCCTCGAGGCGCGCGGTTTCCTCCGCGTCCCGGCCTTCGATCAGCCGCAAGCCTTCGCGCAGCACCTCGCTGGCGTTCTGGTATCGGCCTGTCGACACCAGCCGTTCGATGAGCGCCGTCTGACGATCGGTCAGGACGACGTTTCGGGTGGGCATGGAGCGCGCTCCTCGCAATATCGTTGTTGGCACATTATGCCAATTAGTCCTCGAGGTGCAAGATGTCCCCTGAATCAAGCCGGGAACGGTCGACCACCCGCTGGCCCGACCGCCTGCCGCTGCCGACCCTCGAGGGCTACGGAGTTCAGCCCGGCGAGGCGGTGCTGCGCACCGAGATGGAGGCGGGCCCGGCGCGCCAGCGCCGGCGCTTCACCGACGTGCCGAGCCGCATCGCCGTGCGTTGGGTGCTGCGGCCCGATCAGTTCGCGCTGTTCGAGGCCTGGTACCGCTGGGTCGCGGCCGAGGGCGGCGCCTGGTTCGAGATGGACCTGCTGGGCGGTCGGGTTGCTGGCCCAGGAAGCCCGCTTCACGCGCCAGTTCGATGCGCGGCCCTATCGCGGCCGGCTCTGGGAGGTGACGAGCGAACTGGAAATCCGGGCTCGGCCGACGCTCAGCGAAGGCGCCATGAACCTACTGCTCGCCGAGGATATGCCGGCTCTCAACGCGAGCATCGATGCGCTGCACGTCCTCGTCCACGAGACCCTGCCCGGACCCCACGCCTGGTAGGGGTCCTCCCCGGACGGCGCACCGGCGCCGTCACCACAATTTGGAGAAGAGCATGAATCTCGAAACCGAGCTGCGCGCGGCGGTCTCGCGCGCCGACGCCGACAGCCGTCTGCTGCACGAGATCGTGCACGGCGATGCCACCGCCACCGTCGACACCGAGGGCGGTCCGGTCAAGACGGCTGCCAAAGCCATCGGGGATGTCGAGGCGAGCGTTGCCGCGGCCGCGAGCACCGTGACCGAAGGGGTCGCACAAGCTGAGACCGCACGGGACGAGGCTGTTGCTGCCCGCGATGCGGTTGAGAACACCGTCCGCACCGTCGCCGTGTCGGCAACCGACACCACGCCCGCCGCGCTTTCGGCCAAGCTCGAGGCCGGTCGCGGCCTCGAGACCGCCATCGAGGACGCCGGCGGCAACGAGAGTCTCCGCTTCGACATTACCCCGCAACTGAACGCCGGCGCGCTGATCGCGCTTGCCGAAGCCTTCATCTGATCGAGGATCCCCGTTCATGGCCAACCAACCGATCTTCGTCGCCGCCTACCGCCAGGATTTTGGGACCCTCGTCGCCGCGCGGGCCAACGAGGCGCAGGACCTGTTCACCCCGGGCGCGGCGGGCACCCGCATCCACGCCGTCGCGCTCGCCAATGACGGCGAGGTGCCGGCGCTCGTCGAGTTCGGGACCTATGTCGACGTCGGCGACGATGTCGAAGTCGATATCGCGCCCGGCAGCACGGCGGCCGAAGACCCCTTCACCGTGACCCGGTCGACCGGCACCTGGCCGGCGCTCGAGGACGGCCTGGTGCTGACGCTCTCAAAGGGCGCCGTCGCGAACCGCGGTGATTACAGGCTCTCGAGCCGCACCGACACCGTGCTCACCCTCGAGAACACGCCCGGCAACGCCATCGCCGCCGCCACCGGGATCGACGCCGCCATCTACCACTGGCGGCCCATCTGGTCGGCGACGGTGGCCGCGCGCGCGGGCTATGACGGTTATTCCGCCGTTTCCGGCCTCGATCCGGGGCAGATGCCCTGGCTCGATGCGGGCGGCAACCGCTGGCTGCTGGTGACCGAAACGCTGGCCGCACGTCTGCCCGAGAACGCCAACGCGACCGTCACCGGCAATGTCCACGCCACCCTGTTTGGGGGCGACTACTGATGGGCAACGCCACCGTCACCGTCGATCTGCCGCGCCGGGTGCTGCCCAAGCGGCCGCCCAAGCTGCCGGCGAGCCAGCGCTGCATCGGGCTCCTGAACGGCGAGGCCTCCTATCCCGGCAAGGGCTGCGCCTCCGACATCACCTACTACTACATGGCTTATCTCATGGCCGACGGCACCGTGCGGATGAGCGGGACCAACAACAACCACGAGCTCGCCATGGAGGGCGATGCCTACGGCCCCCAGCATCTGCACTACCTGGTCTGGGACAACCGCTCAGGCGCCGATCATCCGATCTCAGGCCGACCCCGCTACGTCGTGGGGCTCTCCTATAGCGCCGTCGCCATGCTCACCGACGACGGCGACGTCGTCACCTGGGGCTATAACGGCCACGGCCAGCAGGGCCGGGGGCACGCCACCGGCAATGGCATCGCCCGCTCCATCGATGCCGCCGACATCGGCCGCGCTTCCGGCATCCCGGGCCGCGACGTGGTCAAGCTCGACCTGGTGCGGGGTTACCCGACCAATTATGCGGCCCTCTACGCGCTCTGCCGGGACGGCAGCCTGTGGGCCTGGGGCCACGGCGGTTACGGCAATCTCGCGCAGGGCGACACGAACCACAGTTACAAGCCGGTGCGCTGCCAGAAAACCGGCGATACGCCGCTTGAGGACGTGGTCGAGTTCTGACCCGGTCACGGCTATTACAACGCCTGCTTCGCGCTGACCCGGGACGGCACGCTCTGGGCCGTGGGCGACAACAGCTGGGGCAAGCTCGGCATCGACGACGGCACCACCGACAAGAACCTCTTCACCGAGGTGGTGGGCCTGCCGGGCGCGGCCGTGATCAGGAAGGTCGCGCCCTGCGGCTCGTCGCGCGGCGCGGCGACCGCGGTGCTCATGAAGGACGGCAGCATCTGGACCACCGGCTACGGCGGCCAAGGGTTTCACGGCAACGGCGCCACCACGGATCGTCACCTCTTCGAGCGGCTGCCGCTGCCGTCGGGCGTCGGTGGCGCCCTCGGTCTCTGGGGCGGCGGCGAATATGCCCAACTCTGGTTCAACGGCGACGACGGCAACACCTATGCCTGCGGCTATAACGGGGTCGGCCAGCTCGGCATCGGCAACGCCACCGGAACCATCAGCACACCGACCCGGGTCGCCCTGCCCAATGGCGTGACGGCGCGGATGATCTCCACCGGCGGCGCCTTCGATGGCACCTATCATCGCCATTCCACCGTCATGCTGGGCTCCGACGGCCGGGTCTACACCTGCGGCAACTACGGCCAATACGGCGCCTGGGACACCGGTCAGACCGCGACCCCGCTGCAATGGCCGCTGCCGGTCTCGCCCGATGAGTGGCAACCGGTCGAGGTGGTGGCGCACGGTTATACGTCCGAGGTGGGCTTCTTCGTGCGGTGCGCCGACGGCACCGTCTGGGCCGCCGGCCGCAACGCCAACAACAAGCTCGGCGTCGAGGGCGGTGGTCACTACCCCTCGGTGATGGCCCGGGTCGAGCTCTACTAGGGAGGGGCGGATGCATCTCGTCAGCTATGTGGAATCGGAGACCGGCGCGCACTTCCTGCCGCCCACCGACTGGCCCGACGGCGCCTTCACCTGGCTCTGCCAACTCGACGGACGCGACTATGCCCGCGTCGCCTCCCTCGATTACGGAGATCAGGACCCAGGCATCGATCTCACGGTCCACGATCTCGCCGCCGAGAGCGAGCTCGCCGAGCGGCTCGACCTTCATGCCGTCGACCGCATCGAGGCGCGCCGGCTGCGCGCCGAACGCTATACCCGCGAGATGCCGATCGGCGATCAGCTCGACGCCATGCTCAAGACGTTCAATCAGCTTCGCCTTGCCGGCACCGGGCTGCCCGCCGAGATGGACCGCCTCATCGGCGCCTGGCTCGCGGTCAAGCGTACCTACCCCAAGCCCGACCTGCTGCCGCAACCGGAACCGATGCCCGATTCGGATAAGCCGGACACGGTGCCCGCGCCGCCGTCGCCCGACAGCGAAGTACGCTGAGATGCCCGATCCGGCGCTCGAGCAGGCGATCCGCGAGGCCTACGCCTCGGCGCCTTCGGACACCGTCATCCTGCACACCCTCGAGCTGCGCCATCCGGCCTTCGTCGACGACGGCGGCGAGCCCACCGCGATCCGGGTGGTGCGCGATCATGCCGATCTTAACGCCCGTCTCGAGACCGATGCTCCGCTCGATGCGGGCCAACGGGTGCGCTTCGTGGCGCTCGGCTTCGAGCTCGAGCTGCCGCCGGTCGACACCGCACCGGTGCCCGAGATCGCGGTGACGCTCGACAATGTCAGCCGCGAAATCGTCCGCCACCTCGATGAAGCGGCGACCAGCCTCGAGCGCATCGAGGTGACCTACCGGCCCTATCTCTCGACCGATCTCGAGGGTCCGCAGATGGACCCACCGATCACGCTGACGCTGACGGAAGTCGAGGTCGACGTGTTCCGCACCACCGGCCGGGCGCGGATGCTCGATATCGGCAACAAGGCCTTCCCGGCCGATCTCTATACCGCCACGCGGTTCCCCGGCCTCACCCGCTAGATGCACTGGGCCGAGGAGCTGATCGGCCGCCCCTGGGAAGCGGGCGGGCGCGGGCCGGACGCGTTCGACTGCTGGGGCCTCGTGCGCTGGTGCTGGCGTGAGCGTTTCCGGATAGAGGTGCCGGAGATCCCGGTCGATGCCGGGGACCTGCGCGCCGTGCTCGCCGGTTTCCGCCATCACCCGGAGCGCCGGCGCTGGCAAGCGGTCGAGAATCCGCGCGAGGGCGACGCGGTGCTGATGCGTCAGTCGCGCCATCCGGTCCATGTCGGGATCTGGCTCGCCGTCGACGGCGGCGGCGCGCTCCATGCCGCTCGGGACATCGGTGTGGTGTTCCAAAGCCCGGCCGCACGACCCACGGCTGGCGCATCGAGGGCACCTACCGGTTTATGGGAGACGCGTGATGCCCGGCACCGTGGTGATGCTGAGGAATCCGTTCCGCCCCGAGGGGAACCGGGAGGTGATTGCTGTCGCCGAGCCACTCACTATTCGCGAATGGCTCGACGCTCGCGGCGTCGAGGACTTCGAGTGCCCGACGATCTGTCTCCACAACGCCGAGCCGGCGCTGCGATCGCAGTGGCACGAGACGTTGATCGGCGACAATGACTTGGCGGTGTTCGTGCCGCTGCCCCAGGGTGGCGGCGGGGGCGGCAAGAACCCGCTCCGCACCATCCTCATGATCGCCGTCATGGTGGCCGATCCCTATCTCGGTGGCGTCATCGCAGGCGCGCTCGGCATCACCTCCACCATCGGCATCTCACTGATCACGGCGGGCGTCGGCCTGCTGGGCGCGACACTGGTCAATGTCCTGCTGCCGCCGCCCAAGCCGGCGCTGAGTGGGTTCGGTAATGCACCGGCGCCGAGCCCGACCTATTCGCTGCAGGCCCAGGGCAACCAGGCACGGCTGCTGCAGCCGATCCCGGTGATCTACGGCCGCCACCGGGTCTATCCCGATCTCGCCGCCACGCCTTGGACCGAGTACGCCGACAACGACCAGTATCTGCACCAGCTGCATTGCATCGGCCAAGGCGCATACGACCTCGAGCAGGTCCGCATCGAGGACACGCCGATCGCTTCTTTCGAGGAGGTCGAGACCGAGTTCGTGTCGCCCGGCGGCAGCGTCACCCTGTTCGAGGCCGACGTGGTGACAGCACCCGAGGTCGCCGGCCAGGAGCTGATCGGCGCCAACCAGCGCGATGCGGGCGAGGACGGCTGGGTCGGTCCCTTCACCGCCAATCCGGCCGGGACCCAGGCCACGGAAATCGGCATCGATGTGGTGATGCCGCGCGGCCTCTATTACGCCAACGATGACGGCAGTCTCGGCAACCGCACCATCGCGTGGAAGATCGAGGCACGCGCCATCGACGACGATGGCGTCGCCGCCGGCGATTGGACAGAGCTTGCATCCGTGAGCGTGACCAAGGCGACCAACACGCCGCAGCGCAAGAGCTACCGCCACACGGTTGACGCCGGGCGCTACGAGGTGCGCGCCCGGCGTACCAACGACACGAGCGGCGACGCGCGCACCGGGCACGAGATCCGCTGGGGCGGTATCAAGGCGTTTCTGGAGGACCCGCCCGCGTTCGGCGACGCCACCCTACTCGCCGTCAAGATGCGCGCCACCGACAATCTCTCCCAGCGCTCGGCGCGCATGATCAACTGCATCGTCACCCGCAAGCTGCCGCTCTGGGACCCGGCGAGCGACTGGTCGGAGCCGCAACAGACCCGGTCGATCGCCTCGGCCTTCGCCGATGCCGCCCGGGCGGCCTACGGCGCGGGTCTCTCGGACGCGCATCGATCTCGCGGCACTCCATGCGCTCGACGCGGTCTGGAAGGCCCGCGGCGACCGCTTCGATG
The DNA here is from genome assembly GCA_965218865.1 of Alphaproteobacteria bacterium. Taxonomy (GTDB): domain Bacteria; phylum Pseudomonadota; class Alphaproteobacteria; order JAAXGF01; family JAAXGF01; genus CBDCME01. Next base: position 42,223 of record CBDCME010000073.1, on the reverse strand, counting down.
CGGTGTTCGACCAGAGCCTCACCGTGCCATATCAATGCCCCTCGTCGTCACCTGGTCCGTCGATTTGTGGGCCTGGCATTGCAAACCGGGGTTGCGAGCCTAGATGACCTGGGTGGTAAGTTTCCCCGCCATGGCGACCATGTCTTTGACGCCCATTCCGGACGCCGTGGCAGCGACCGAACCGACGAGGACCAAGGCCTCGATGGCCACGTTTGTCCTGGCCATGATGGCGAACAGACCCGGAGAGGTGCCGGCACATTTCCACAATGAAGTGGAGGCCCAAATGCCGTAGCAGAAGAACACACCCAAGGCGATCTGCCAGACGGCGGGAGAGCGGGTCACGTAAATTACCGTGATACAAATTGCCCACAAAATCATTGTGAAAAGAATTTTATTGACCCAATAGGCTTTCCAAAGTGGAATTTTGCCAGACAGAGGTTTCGTGAAGAATTCCATTTTTCCATCCCCTAATTTGTATTCCATAGCGAATGCCTGATAGCGGCTCGTTAATAAATATAGAATTAACAAATTTCTCGACTCGCGTCTGTAATGTCTGTCACAAATATCGTTATCCGCAGTGGTCCACGGGTTTGGCGCCCTACCCTTGAAAACCGCCTTGAATCTGCCGGTCTTTTGACGGGGAGTTTTGACCCAGACCAGGCATGGTCGTTTGATCCCTCGGGCTATCGCCAAGGGCGTTGCGTGCTATTCGCTGGTTTCGAAAACGAGCAGATATGGAACGGCCGGATTATTGGCCTGGTCCCTGAATGCGTTGTGCCTGTAGTCAGGAGAATTGAACCATATCGCGTATTTCCGTCCCGGGTAGAGCTTAACCGGGGCAACGCAGGTTCTCTTGTCTACGAGATACCGTACTTCACCGGCGATTTCGGGAAAGGAATCCTCGGTATGAATGACCCAGGACCACATGTTGTCGGTCATCATGTCCTTGCTGAAGGTGACCCGTACCTCGCTTGTTGCGGGATCGACCTTGGTATCCCCGGCTTGGGGGGAGGTCGCTACCACAACCGGCGGCATGGTTCCGACGCTAATCTCGCCGCCGGCATGGACGATTCCGGCGTGACCGGCGATCATTAATCCCAACAGGAACGATGTGAACCCGTTCATGACTTCATGTCTCCTCTGGCTGGAATTCCAACCTCGTCCGAGACCCTGAATTGCCTCCAGCAATTTCGAGTTGCCCTTTGCGATTGGAGATCTATTTTATGAAATAGCCCGCGACCAGCCAGCTGCCGTCGTCTTCCAACATGGGGGTCACCGTCTCGACGGCGTTCCGCTTGTTCTCGAACGAGGTGTTAAACTGGATGACGACATACTGGCCGTCGGGTGCCCCGGGCAGTTCTGTCACAAAAGTCTTGCCCATGATCTCTCTGGTGAGCGCATTTCCGAGCGGCCTGCGGATGCCCTCCATGGCTTGGCGCCACTGCTCTTTGCTGACGGCGTTCCTGAAGTAGCCCGCAACCGTTTTCCAGCTCTCTTCGTAGTTTCCCGCATCGACGATGGCTAGCCAGGCCCGCGCTGCCCGCAGAGCTGCGATCTCCTGCGTCTCCGACCCCGTTGCCGTGGCTCCCAGCAGACACATGGCCAAGACAGCCAGGGACGATCGAGCCCATGTCGTTTTTATCATCTACCCATCCTTCATCGAGACGGCCAATATCCCACGAGGGTGCTCGGTTGGCGGCGAAACCATCGCACGGAATTTGTAACCAGTCCGTTTGGATGAGGGTACGCGATTTGGCCACCAGGGAAACGCAAAAAGGAACAGACACCGTTCCCAACCTGAATAGTGTGCCAATACGCTCGGCTCTCCTCCCGACCGTCAGAATTTTCCGCGCCGCCACCAACCTAGCCCGTCATCACAGCGCGGAGATCGATCGGGCCGATTCCAAGGGCGGTACCGTAGAATAGAACGGGTAGGACCGGCGCTAAATGACGCTCCCGCAACATGTGCGCCATGGGGTGGAAAGCTAATCCTCGATCCCAACGCCCATCTTCTGCCGATTTAATCCGACTTATACCAACCGCCCTAGAGTTTGACTCGCGCAAAGGTTTACACGCTAGGTTTTGTGTGATTCAAGGTTGTTGGCAACAAGGGAGTGTGTTCAATGCCAACGATTCCTTTGCGAAACGACTTTGATGCTGAAAGAGTCCGTGTTCTTGCGGCACGGAGCGATGATGGGAACCAGGCGCGCCGGCTTTTGTCGATGGCGGCCATCTACGATGGGATGGATCGAGCGTGCGCGGCGGGTATTGGCGGCATGGATCGGCAGACGTTGCGGGACTGGGTTCACCGGTTCAACGCGGGAGGTCCGGCCGGTCTGATCGACCGCAAGCCGAACGGGGCGTTGCGTCGGTTGACGCCGTCGCAAATGGCGGCGCTTTCGCGGGCTATCGAGGCCGGTCCCGATCCCGAACGGGATGGGGTCGTGCGCTGGCGCTGCATCGATCTCAAGCAACTGATCCGAACGCGCTTCGGCGTGGACTATCACGAGCGGAGCGTCGGCAAGCTGCTGGCCGCGCTCGGGTTCTCGCATATTTCCGCGCGCCCGCGCCACGTCGGCCAGGATGCGCGGGCACAGGAGGAATTTAAAAAAAAGTTTTCCCGAACACTTGGCGAAAATCGTAGCGGCACAGCCACCGGACACGCCCATCGAGGTTTGGTTTCAAGATGAAATGCGCGTCGGCCAGAAGAACAGCCTGGTGCGCCAGTGGGCCCCAAAGGGATCGCGCCCGCGCCAGGTCAAGGACCTACGGACCTCTTCGGCGTATCTCTTCGGCGCCATCTGCCCCGAGCGCGGTGAGGGCGCGGCGCTGGTCATGCCGCGCGCCAATACTGAAGCCATGGACCTGCATCTCGAGGAAATCAGCCGGGCCGTTGCCCCAAACGCCCATGCCGTCGTGCTGCTCGACCAAGCCGCATGGCACACCACTGCCAAACTCGGCATCCCGGAGAACATCTCCCTCGTGCCTTTGCCACCCAAGTCCCCGGAGCTCAATCCCGCCGAAAATGTCTGGCAATACCTCCGCCAGAACTGGCTCTCCAATCGTGTCTTCGACTCCTATGAAGCCATCGTCGAGGCCTCTTGCCAAGCCTGGAACAACCCGACCGACCAACCTTGGAAGATCATGTCCATCGGCCTCAGAGCGTGGGCTCGCACAAGTCAATGTTAAGGGCGGTTGGTATCAGGTGCTGAAGAAAGTTTCCGCGGTTTGTCCTCTGTACAGGGGAACAGGGCGGATAGCCCAATGCTTGCGACTTTGAGGCCGATCCATTCAAAGCCAGACCCGAATGTCCCGCCTCCTGAAGAAGTACGAGGTCTGCGTTTGGGTATTCACAGTGGTCTGACAGCTGGACGCGGTGATTAGGAGCCAGACAAGCAGTATACCGAATCGCCACGGCCGCGGCATTCTTGGACGTTCCTTGGGATTCAGCACGACGCGGCCTCTTGATTGTGGAGGCAACTCTACCAGTAGATGGAAGCCTGGCAACATTCGATGTTGTGGCTCACAGACGTCAGAATGCGGACTGGTGCTCACAACGCGCGAGAAAGGTCATGTTTCCCAGGGTTTAATCGGAGCGGGACAGCCAAAATAAAGCTCTAAGGAATTCCTCCACCAAGACGCATGATTCGTCGCCATCAAGCACCTTTCCTCGTAAGTCTGGCATGGCAGCTTTTGGCTACAAACGGCCGATTTCGGTTCCAACCAACCACGGCGGCAGTACATTCAGCAGCGGAAATTAGATACGGAATGGCAGCTTTCTGGTCGGCCACGACAGCCCGACCGTGAGAGCGCTCTTTATTTCAGCAGTCGTGAGTTGAAATTCGAGGTCCTGTCCCCGCTGATGCGATATCCCAATTTTTAATAAATTGGAGATCAGACCTCCGCACACGCGGTCTGAAAGGCCCTGCTGTTCAAATGCATGCCGCCAGGGCTGCCTAGCGATCGCGTCAAGAGATCATCGTTGCCTTGCTCACCGGACTCAGACGGCTCTCGTTCGCGAAAAGCGACATCAGCAAAACGGTCCCAAAGGAGAAGAAAGCGCGGACATCCATGGCTGTCGGCAGCTGACAAGATGTCGCGCCGTTTTCGAAGCCAGTCGGTCGCGGTCGGCAAGATTTCCTCAAGCCGCCCATCCGGAACTCGCATGAGCAGGTCAGCCAATTCCAACTGAAACTCTGGTTCGCCCTTGTCGTTCGCGGTCCACAACAAGCACCTCAACGCCTCGGGCTTTCATACTGACAATTATTACATTGGCTCATTGTAAGCGTCCGGCGTGAGGCGGGTGAAGCTGGGATTCGTCAGGCGGCGCGTTTTTCGGGGGTCCAATTCCAGGGCAGAAAGGCGTCGACTTGGTTGATGGGGTGATCGGGGAGACGGGTGAGCACGTCTCGGAGCCAGGCTTCTGGGTCGATGCCGTTGAGCTTGGCGGTTTCGATCAGCGACAGGATCGCGGCGGCGCGGTCGCCGCCGGCGTCCGAACCCGTTTCCGGCCTAGGGCGCCGCCGCGCAAGGCCCTCTCTGCGGCGTTGTTGTCGATCTCGATGGTGCCATCGTGAAGATAGCGGTTGAGCGCCGCCCAGCGCCACAAGGCATAGCCGATCGCTTGCCAAATCTCCTTCTTGCGCCAAGCCGTGAGATAACCATGAACCGTAGCGGAAATTCTTTCGGTAACATCCGCCACTCGCAGCCCGTCGTCAGGAGATAAAGGAGCGCGATCTCGCGCAAATCCGTTTTCCGCGGCTGGCCCAAGAGCTTGTCCGGCGGCAAAAGCGGTTTGATCAAGGCAAATTCCTGGTCCGTCAAATCGCTTGAAACTCGTCCCGTCCGGCGCTCATACTTCGATCGAGTCGTTTCAGTCCACATTTTGTGTCTCCAATGTTTGTTGCACACAAACATAGAATCACAAGTTACTGAAACTACTCAATTCTTTATCGAACAGGACCTTAGACATGGCTCGGAATGGCTGAAGCAAATTTATCCGTTCGTGGTGACTTTGCTCAAAAAATGGCAGTATATACGCTGCGCCGCTCGGGTTGTCGTTCCCCGAGCGCCGGGTAGGGCGCATCAGCGAGTGGTGTGAAGGCGAATGAAGCGAGTCACCATTGCCGTAGCCTTAATTCTTACCGCCGCGCCCGCGGAAGCCAGCGAACCGTTTCCCCGCTACGGCAATGATTTGGACTGCCGCCATTGCGCCCCGATGGAGTTCGATCGACTGGCCGCCATGCTCGGGGACGAGGCGCTCCGCGACCTCATGTGCCGCCTGTCGTCACAACGTTTCACGCCAGGGAGACTGAGTTCCGCGCTCGGCATGCCCGAAGGGCAGGTGTTGCGGCGGGTCAAAACCCTCCAGGGATGGGGGTTGGTGCGTATGGTCCGGTATGATTCGGCGACCACGATCGTCGAGCCGCTGCCTGGCGACGGGGCCCGAACACTGCGTCGCTGGGCGGTCAAATATTGTCCCCTTGGCGACGAATGCGGACGACCGGCCGGAGATGCCGATAGGGACGACGTATACGCCAATAGGGACGACGTATACGAAGTACGCGTTGCCAGCAAGGAGGCCCTAAGCGCCGGAAACAACCTCGTCTTCAATCCCGATTATTCCTCGGCGCGCGAGCGGATGGTGGCGGAAATCGAGGACGATATGCTGGCCACCTCCGTCTTCACCGGCCGACAAACGATGAGCGATGGCGTGCGCAACGCCATCTCCAAAACTCCGCGTCATGAATTCGTACTGCCCGAGCTTCGCCATCGGGCCTACGAGAACCAGGCCCTTCCGATCGCCGGCGGGCAAAGGATGCCGCCGCCATTTATCGTCGCCCTCATGACCGAGGTCCTCGATCTGGAGCCGAACGAGGTGGTCTTGGAGATCGGGACCGGTTCGGGTTATCAAACGGCGATACTTTCCCGTTTGGTCAGTAGGGTCCACTCCATCGAGATCGTCGAAATCCTTTACATAGAGGCGACGGAACGCCTGAAGCGCCTCGGTTTTCTAAACGTCGAGCCGCGGGCCGCGGACGGCTTTCGGGGCTGGACCGAAAAAGGCCTGTTCGACGCCATCATCGTGACCACGGCGATGGACCGGATCCCGGAGACGCTCCTGCGGCAGCTCGTGCCCGGCGGGAGGATGGTTGGGGTGGTGAACGGAACGGCTGACCTCAAACAAATCGTGCTCGTCAAGAAAGCCATGGACGGGAGTATCTCGAAACGCAATCTGCTCTCGGTCCGGCACGTGCCGCTCACTGGCAAAATCTGACAATCCATTGCCTTGACTGGCAGTCCATCATCACTGATGTAAATGAATGCCGACCCGATCATTTTTCCACCTGCCACCTACCGGCTTCTTTCACCGACTCGCTTATCCGTCGGAGAACACCAGCATGCCCTCCGTCCATTCCACGTGCTCGACAGGCGGATTTCCAAACAGTCTGTTCGAAAACTCGCGGCGCCGGCGCTGTCCTCCTCCCGGCCCCCGCCCCCTCCCGGCCACCCCTATCAGCAACCTCTCGTGGGTGGCCGGGAGGGGGAGAGGGACAGACGCAAAAAATGCGCGGATGCGCATTTTCGAATAGATACTGCCCAATGCGGTGCTTGTGAGAGGAGGTTCGGTTGCGGGAATTCCTGACAAACGTTGCGGGTGCCGTGCACGCGGTTTGGCTGATCCTGGTCGCGCTTTTTGTTATTTGGCCAGGGATCTCCGGGGCCCAGTCCGACGCTTTGATGGGGCAATTCAACCGGTTCAAGGCACTTTGGCAACAGGGCAAATACGCCGAGGCCATTCCCTTCGCGAAACGCGCGCTGGAGCTTAGCGAGGAGGAGTTTGGGCCTGACGATCCCAACACGGCGACTTTTGCCAACACCCTGGCTAGGGCGTACCTAGATTTGGGCCGCTACGGAGAAGCGGAGCCGCTCTTGAAGCGCTCGCTGGCGATTAGAGAGAAGGCCCTTGGCCCCGAGCATCCCGATGCCGCCACGAGCCTCTACAGCCTGCCCAGGCTGTATGATGGGCAGGGCCGCCACGGAAAGGCGCTCGCCGAGATTCGCCGAGCGACGACGATTCACGCCGGCCGGGCGGCTCGTGGTGGAGAATCAAAATCCAGCGCTGGATTCGCGGGGCAAGCCAGTGTCGGTTTTGTGTTCCGAGACCATGTGGCAATTGCGTCGCGCTACGCGAAGGAGAAACCGGAAGAACGAAGCGAATTGCTGGCGGAAACTTTCCGCGTCGCCCAGCTGGCGCGGGCGACGAGCACCGCGGCGACGGTTTCACGAATGGGGGCGCGGTTCGCGGCTGGCAGCGATGCCCTCGCGGAGATTGTCAGACGACGCCAGGACACCCTGGAACGTTGGCGGCGGCTTGATGCGGCCCTTTTTGGTGCGGTCAGCACCGCCCCCGAGGAACGCGACGCCACCGCCGAGGAAAACCTGCGCCACCAGCTTGCCGACCTCGATAGGCGTTTGGCCGAACTCGACGGGAAGTTGGCCGACGAATTCCCCGAATACAGTGAGCTTGCTAATCCGCGTCCAATTGAACTAGCGGATGCGCGGGCCTTGTTGGGAGCCGACGAAGCTCTGGTCAGCTATCTTGCCAGCGGTGGGGAGTCGTACGTCTGGGTGGTCCGGCGTGATCAGACTGGTTTTTCCACGATCGAGATCAGCGCCGAGGATTTATGGGATGCCGTGGCCGAGCTTCGTTCCGGGCTGTCCCGGGTTGAGGTATTGGAGGACCTGCCGGCTTTCGATACCCAATTGGCCCATGAACTCTACACCAAACTGCTAGGCCCGTCGGAGCCGTTTCTGGGAGGGGTACGCCATGTCTTCGTGGTTCCCGACGGTGCCCTCCAGAGTCTGCCGCTCGGGGTTTTGGTGAGCGAGGAACCGCAAGGGGAATTCGAGGACTTAACGGAATACAGCCAGACCCAATGGCTGGCGCGCAAATACGCCGTGACGGTGTTGCCGTCGGTGTCCTCGCTTAGGGCCTTGCACCTCTTCCCGGCCCGAACCCGGGCGGCCAAGCCTTTCATCGGTTATGGGGACCCGTTGCTCGACGGGGGGCCGGGTGGAGGGTTCGAGGTTGCGGGACTGTTTGCCCGCGGCGGCGGCGTCGCCGATGTCTCGAAGGTGCGCCGTCTTGCCCGACTGCCGGAAACCTCGGAGGAACTCGAAGCGATGGCGACGGCCTTGGGGGCGGGGACGGAGATGGTGCATCTTGGCGAGGAAGCGCGCGAGCCGCTGGTGCGGGGAAACCAAAGTCTCGCCGACTACCGGGTCGTGGCGTTCGCGACTCATGGCTTATTGGCGGGGGATTTCGAGGGGATCGCCGAGCCGGCCCTGGTGCTGACACCGCCCAAGGAAGCCAGCGAGGAAGACGACGGCCTGCTGGTGGCGAGCGAGATCGCCCAGCTCAAGCTCAACGCTGATTGGGTTGTGTTGTCGGCGGGCAACACGGCGGCGGCCGACGGAACCCCGGGGGCGGAAGGTCTGCCTGGTCTTGCCAAGGCGTTTTTCTATGCCGGCAGCCGAGCATTGCTGGTTTCGCACTGGCCGGTCGAAACCACCTCGGCACAGAGGCTGACGACGGGCGCGTTCCGAATGATCCGGACCTTGGCCGTTCGGAGGCCCTGCGCCGAGCAAAACTGGCATTGATCGACGACGAGACGAATCCGCACTACGCCCATCCGGTGTTCTGGGCGCCTTTTGTCGTCATCGGAGAAGGGGGAACCTACGGGGCGATCCGCAAGGCCGGTAGGATCGTGATCGTGCTTTTGGCAGATGAGGACGGCGGGGTGGGCGAACTCACGTTCACCAATGAGGCCGGAACTGTGACCCTCAACGAAGCCAACAAAATGCTACAAATCGATTCGGAGGAATCTCAGCCCAAACTCGGTGATGTTAGTGAAACCGAGATTCAAAGCCTGTTCGGCCCCACGTTCGACGCCATGCCTTCCGACACCGGCAGAGATGGGGAGGAAATAATTGACGGACCAGACGAGCCGGGTTGGGAAGAAGAGATTTCAGAATTTGCAGAAGAGATTTCATAATTTGCGGACGAAATTCCTCCCATTGGCGACTTTTTCCGTGGTTACTGGTTCTACATCGTCCTAATCGTGGTTGTTATCGGTTTGTACATTTACAGAACCTTCCGGTTCTTATGGTCACGATGACGGCAATCTTGATGAGGAAACCTTGCTTGCAGCATTCGTAACATTAATACCCTAAGAGCCTGTTCGAAAATGAGCGTCCGTGCATTTTTTGCGTTTGTTCCGGCCCTCTCCCCCTCCCGGCCACCCACGAGAGTATGTGGGTGGCCGGGAGGGGGAGAGGGCCGGTACCGCGAGTTTTCGAACAGACTGTAAGACACAGTTTCAGAAAACCTGAATGGTGGCCTCCCTACATGGAGGTGAAGGATAGCACAAGGGCGTCACCGCGAGGCGGCGTCTGAAGGCAGTGTGGCGCAAACCCGCGACCACCGGATAAGAGGCATCCTTGGCCGGACCAGCGGGCCACTGATCGCGAAGTCCAGATCCATCAAGGGCTGTGGATCCGGCAGGGGTGCGGGGAAGGCGGTCGGACTTACTTGGGGAGGTCTGTGCCGCTGTGGCGGGTTCGGGACTGAGGAAGCCCCAAGGTGCGGTCAGGGATGACCAACCGGACGCTTAGCTAAGGGAGTCGCCCGTGAAGAACGCGTAAGCGGCTGATGTTGGTAGTTCTTTCGGTTTGGCGAAGTAATCGGATTTGCAAGAAAACGGGTTTTGGGCCTGAAAAGCTTGTGATTTGAAATAATTGATTTTGGGGATTCCCTTCCGTTGCGGAACGTGATTCTCTGCTCCCGTCGATTGGGATTGGAGAACTGTGATGAAGCCATCGCGCAAGGTGTCATCGGGAATAGAGGACCTGTTCCGCTCGCGGTTCGAAAACATCATCAACCTGCGCCACGAGTTGGTGGTGTTGGGGGGCCGGATCGCGTGGACTTTCTTCGACGAGACCTATGAAGCCTTGTATTCGGAGGAGGGTCGGCCGGGGGTCCCGACGCGGTTGATGGTTGGGCTGCACATCCTCAAGCATATGTTCGATCTCTCGGATGAGGAGGTCTGCGAGCGCTGGGTCACCCCAACAAACACCGCGTCTTTAGATCAGGCCAGAAACGCGGCATCACGCCGACGATCAAGAAGGAGCTCAGGCGGCGCTCCGCCGTCGAGGCCGTGATCGGACATCTCAAGAGCGATGGCAGGCTGGGGCGCAACTTCCTCAAAGGCCGCGACGGCGACAAGATCAACGCCATCCTCGCCGGCGCCGGCTACAACTACCGCCTTGTCCTCAAATGGCTGAGGCGTTTGTTTGTCCAAATCCTGGCCGCGCTCCTCAGCGACATCTCGCACCCCACCGCAAACCCAATCGCCGCTTCAGCTTGAAATCAGGGTTCTTCACGGACGACTAAGGGATGGGCCACAAATCATTCAACGACGATCAAATTGTTTGCAGAGATCTTTCCACCCCGGCTGGGAACTAAGTCGAAGATGACCTTCAGGCCCTTTTTGAGACCGTGAAGACCGGAGCGTTCGACGGCACTTTTATGCACGTACACATCTTTCGAGCCACCTCCGACCTCGATAAAGCCAAAACCCCTGGCCGAGTCGTACCATTTAACGGTTCCTCTTGTACCCTTGTCTTTTCCCCCCGGGGCCGATTCTTCGCTCAAGTGCGACGCGCCCCCGCCACCACTGACGGCTGTTTCCTTTAGCTCTTTGCTTTGGCTGTCGGGCCTTCGGTTGCGGGGCCTATGGCTGTCCGCGATGGCCAAATTCACCGCGGTCAGCTTTCCACCCCAGTCGGGAACCACCTTGAAGGTGACCCTCACGCCTTCCTTGAGATCGGAAAGACCGGAGCTTTCGACGGCTTTTTTATTCACGTACACATCGTTCGAGCGACCTCTTCCGACCCCAATGAAGCCATAACCCTTGGCCGAGTCGTACCATATAACCGTTCCCCTAGTTGTCTTGTCATATCGTCCGTGGGCTGATCCTTCTTTGAAGTGTCCCGTGCCCCCGCCGCGACCGACGGCTGATTCCTTTCGCTCATTCCTTCGGCTGTCGGGCTTATGGCTGTCGCGCCTTCGGTTGTCGGGCTTATGGCTGTCGCGCCTTCGGTTGTCGGGCCTATGGCGGTCAGCGACCAGTTTCCCGCAGGAATCGCCCTCCGAACAATATCTGTTCGCCCACCGCCGCAACGTTTGGGCGCCGTCGCCGGGGTTCGGCTCGACGATGGTATGATCGCCAGTCACCGTGCGCACCAATCCCCACCCGCGCAAGGTATTGATCCGCCGCATCACTTGCCCCTCGGGCAGGCCGAGGGCGGAACTCAGGTTCCCGAAGGCGTAACGCTCATGGGCGAGCCGGCAGACCATGTCCCGCAGGACCTCGTCGCCGAGCAGGGCCGCCAGCCGGTCGATCTCCATCGGGACGCGGTAGCCGCGATCCAGGTCGTTGCCGTAATGGGGTAACGGCTCGACGCCGCGCGCGGGCGTCGCGGCAAAAAGGAGGGCAAATGCCAAGGCAAGTTGCTTCATCATCGGGTCTCCCATAACGCCAACGCCTCTGATCGCCTCGGCCGAGGCATCGACGACCTCCTGGTGCACCGGCGCATTCACTTCGTTCACGCCCCCGTGCACCAGGCCTTTGTCGATGCATCAACTTTCCAAACTTCGGCTGTCGCCTCCGTTTGGGTCGATGCACTAGGCGATTCGAGGTTGTTTCTTGTGCGCTGACCGGTCGATGGCCTGATCGTACCCGGGTCTTTATCCTTTTTCTTCTTTTATCCGTCATCGCGGGCGGCATTTTTTCCACCGCCCTCCGCGGCCGGTCCCTCTCCGTACAGTACGAGTGCGCCTCTCCCAGGGGCAGGGCGAGTTTCGACCGATTTTTGCCATACTCGGGAAATTGGAGTTCCGCGCCGCAATTTTAAAGTCTTCGATTGAAACGCTGTTGGACCGTGCTGTATCGCACCCGGTTTCCTGGACACAAGTTTGCCGGCAATGTCCCGGCTGATGTTGAAAAAGTGAGGTAGGCGTCATTCGCCTGGAACCGTTAGGCTCTGGGTGTTGAATCCATCAAGGAGAACGACGCCATGACCAAGACTACATGGAACAGCCGCCTTTCGAAACTGTTGGAGATCCCGCTTCCGCTGTTGCCGCCGGCCTTGCCGGAGGCTTTTGATGATCTGCGCATGAGCGTGGATCGCTTTTGCCTGTTGGCCGGGGTGGAGACCCTGGGCGAGATGCTGGACGAGGATAGCGAGGTGCTCTGCGGAGCGCGCCACGCCCGCACGGCCGAGCGGCAGGGCCATCGCTGGGGGACAACCCAGAGCGAGATTGCCTATCACGGGGGCAAGGTGAAGCTGACGCGCCCGCGGGTGCGCGATCTTGCGGGCAAGGAGATGAGCTTGCCGAGCTGGGAGTTGCTCTCGGACCCGGCGCTTTTGCAGTCCTGGGCGATGAACATCATGCTGCTTACGGTTTCGACCCGCAAGTACGCGCGCGCCGTGCGCCTGCCCGGCGAGGCCAGCGGCGACTTGCCGGCACGCGCGGGCGATGCGACCTCGAAGTCCGCGGTCTCGCGGCGCTTCGTGGCCATGACGCGCAAGAAGCTGAAGGCCTTCCTGGCCAGCGACCTTTCGGATCTCGATCTCCTGGTCATCCAGATCGACGGGCTGCACGTCGGCGATCACGTGTTGCTGGCAGCTATTGGCATCGACGGCGCGGGCGAGAAGCATGTTCTAGGCCTGGCCGAAGGTGCCACGGAGAATGCCGCCACGGTGCAGGCGCTGCTCGACAACCTGACCGCCCGCGGCCTCGACCCGGAAGTGCCCCGGCTCTTCATCGTCGACGGCGCCAAGGCGCTCTCCAAGGCGATCAAGCGGACCTTCGGGCCGGTGGCCGCCCTCCAGCGCTGCCAGGTCCACAAGGGCCGCAACATCATCGAGCGCCTCGACGAAAGCCTTCATGCCGGCGTCAAGAAGGCGCTCAGGCAAGCCTGGGACCAAGACGATGCCGAGAAAGCCGAACGCCTCATGAAGAACCTGGCGCGCCGCCTGGAGACCGAGGCCCCCGGCGTTTCGGCTTCCATCCTGGAGGGCCTGGATGAGATCCTCACCGTGATCCGCTTGGGCCTGCCGCCCAAGCTCAGGCGCTCCTTGGCCTGCACCAACGCCATCGAGAATGCCTTGGGAACGGTCAGGATGGTGCAGCACAATGTCAAGCGCTGGCGCAACGTCGAGATGGCCTTGCGATGGACCGCCGCCGGCCTCCTGGAAGCCCAAAAGACCTCCGTCGCCTCAAGGCCTACCGGCAACTCCCCATCCTCAGAGCTGCCCTCGAGGATCACGTGAAAAAGGCAAAAGCGAAAAGCGCCATTGAAACCATCAAAGAGGCCGCCTAGCCTCGAAGCCCAACCATGCCTGCCTCGCCTTTTTCAACAGAGCATGGGACATCGCCTCCGCAAGGATCAATCCGGCTTTGACCCTAATAATTTCAAACTGGTTTAACCGAGGAATTATGTTTCGAAAATTCTCAAAATTGCTAGTTCTTAGCTCTTCAATCAATGAATCACTTGTGCAGCCTTCACATGCTTGTTCCCATGCCTAGGGAACAGCTCCATAGTCCATCATCCCCTTCATACAGACCGGATACCAGGAACAAAACGCTCTGTCATGGTGAGGGCTAATCACGAAATTGCCGTAAGGGCCGTGAATCACGGTAAAAGATTGCATGCGTCGGAGAAGATTTTCCATCTTCACCACCAAGCCATACTTGAGGCGAATACTATGTGCCGCTCCACCGTCCAGGCCCATCATTCGATCAAAATGGATCTTGCTCTCCCATAAGCAATTGAAAACAACGTCTGATCTAAAAGATGTTACCGATCCGTCTTTTTGCTGACATTCTACGGCAAAGCCACCAGGCTCGGTTGCTACTAATATCCCAAAATAATACCTGACATATTGATCGGACTGTGCTATACATGGTGCATGGAAGCGCGTGACTTTCGTGGCATTTGTCGGGCGGCGCAGGAGGAACTCCGGCGTCGGGCGATCGTGCTTGTCGAGCAGGGTGGATCGAGCCGGGCCGAGGCGGCCAGGGTTGTTGGCGTGCAGCGGCAGACGGTCAACATCTGGCTCAAGCGGTATCGCGAACGGGGCGAGGACGGCCTCCTGGATGGTCGTCGGGTTTCCGGACGCAAGGGCAAGGGGGCGCTGACCACCGAGGAGGGCCGGCAAGTCCGCCGCTGGATCGCCGACAAGACGCCCGATCAGCTCAAACTGCCGTTTGCATTGTGGACGTCCCGTGCGGTGCGCGAGTTGATCGAGCGCCGGTTGGGCAAGCGCCTTGGCCTGTCGACCGTCCAGCTCTACCTGAAGCGCTGGGGCATGACCCCGCAAAAGCCGCTGGCGCGCGCCAAACAACGCTCGCCCGCCGCCGTGGCCGCCTGGTTGGAGCGCGACTACCCGGCGATCGCCGGGCGCGCCAAGCGAGAGAGAGCCGTCGTCTACTGGGGCGACGAGACCGGCATCTCCAACCAAGACCAGATCGGCCGCAGTTATGCCCCAAGAGGCCAGACGCCGGTGGTTGGCCGGACCGCCAAGAAGATCTCCAAGAGCATGATTTCGGCCGTCTCCAACCGCGGCCTGATGCGCTTCATGCTGTATGATGGGGCGCTTAACGTCGATCGCTTCATCATCTTCCTGCGGCGGCTGATCAAGGACGCAAAGCAGAAGGTGTTCCTGATCATAGATAACCTGAAGGTGCACCACGCCAAGTGGGTCAAGGCCTGGACTCTGAGCCATCGCCACGAGATCGAGCTGTTCTACCTCCCGGCCCCCGAGTGCAGCCCGGACAAATACTTGAACAACGATGTCAAGCAGAAGTTGCGCCAAAAGCCGCAGCCCGGCACCAAGGACGAACTGGACAAGAATACCCACGCCGTCTTGCGCGCAATTCAGCGTTCATCGGATCGAGTGCGCGGTTACTTCCGCCCCCACCCCGTCAAATACGCCGCCTGATCGTCAGGTGTCATATTAGGATATTAATATTTCAGTTACGCAATGTCCCAAGTAGAGGTCAATGGTCGGAGATTCGAGGATTTTATTCTTAAGAAAACCCTTTAGTGTTACCTGGTCGATCGACACCTCTTCTGTTATAAACGCGGCGGCGACCACATCCGGGTTGACGTATTCGGGAATAGCCGTGTTTTCGAAAATAGCTTTGGGTCTTTCGCCCAGATAGTGCAGACTGTTGTCTGACAAACAATCTTGATAATAATTATCTAAATTCCGGAAGTAATACCAACCGCCCTTAACATTGACTTGTGCGAGCCCACGCTCTGGGGCCGATGGACATGATCTTCCAAGGTTGGTCGGTCAGGTTGTTCCAGGCTTGGCAAGAGGCCTCGACGATGGCTTCATAGGAGTCGAAGACACGATTGGAGAGCCAGTTCTGGCGGAGGTATTGCCCGACATTTTCGGCGGGATTGAGCTCCGGGGACTTGGGTGGCAAAGGCACGAGGGAGATGTTCTCCGGGATGCCGAGTTTGGCAGTGGTGTGCCATGCGGCTTGGTCGAGCAGCACGACGGCATGGGCGTTTGGGGCAACGGCCCGGCTGATTTCCTCGAGATGCAGGTCCATGGCTTCAGTATTGGCGCGCGGCATGACCAGCGCCGCGCCCTCACCGCGCTCGGGGCAGATGGCGCCGAAGAGATACGCCGAAGAGGTCCGTAGGTCCTTGACCTGGCGCGGGCGCGATCCCTTTGGGGCGCCACTGGCGCACCAGGCTGTTCTTCTGGCCGACGCGCATTTCATCTTGAAACCAAACCTCGATGGGCGTGTCCGGTGGCTGTGCCGCTACGATTTTCGCCAAGTGTTCGGGAAAACTTTTTTTTAAATTCCTCCTGTGCCCGCGCATCCTGGCCGACGTGGCGCGGGCGCGCGGAAATATGCGAGAACCCGAGCGCGGCCAGCAGCTTGCCGACGCTCCGCTCGTGATAGTCCACGCCGAAGCGCGTTCGGATCAGTTGCTTGAGATCGATGCAGCGCCAGCGCACGACCCCATCCCGTTCGGGATCGGGACCGGCCTCGATAGCCCGCGAAAGCGCCGCCATTTGCGACGGCGTCAACCGACGCAACGCCCCGTTCGGCTTGCGGTCGATCAGACCGGCCGGACCTCCCGCGTTGAACCGGTGAACCCAGTCCCGCAACGTCTGCCGATCCATGCCGCCAATACCCGCCGCGCACGCTCGATCCATCCCATCGTAGATGGCCGCCATCGACAAAAGCCGTCGCGCCTGGTTCCCATCATCGCTCCGTGCCGCAAGAACACGGACTCTTTCAGCATCAAAGTCGTTTCGCAAAGGAATCGTTGGCATTGAACACACTCCCTTGTTGCCAACAACCTTGAATCATACAAAACCTAGCGTGTAAACCTTTGCGCGAGTCAAACTCTGGGGCGGTTGGTATAACTGCCGGAGATAAAGAATTTCCGCTCGTTCGGAGACTGGAATTCAGGGGGGTGACCGCACCTTGGAGAAATGTTGAACCGCTACTTCGCCACCCCGCATTCATCGTCGCTCGTGCAATATTCACGTGCCAACGACCGCAACTTGTCTCGCGCTTCCTCGTTTGCCGGAGAGATGCGCATGGCCCCCCCCTTGCCGGAGGTAGCGACCAACCCGACGACGTCGAGTTTTTCGATCGCGTCCTTGAGCTTCTTCTGGGAAATCTTGGTCGCGCGCGTGAGTCTTTTAAGCGTGAAATCGATGAACGGCACCCGGCAGACGACGGCGCGCATCGCGGCGTCTTCGATGAGAATTTCTTCCAAGGATTCCATCTCCAACATCCTCCAATCCACATTACCCGGAATGGCATCATCGTCGGCACTCACATCTCCGGCGAGGTGACGGGACGAATCCTCGGAAGCGGTGCCCGCCCCGTTCGGCACGAGAAGGGCGGCGAGGAGGATGCTGAGTACGGAAAGGACGTTCATGCACGCGGTCCCCGAAAGCGTTTACTGCCCAAGAGATTACATGCCAGGGACATTGTCATCCAGATTCCAATCCGAGGGCCCGTTCTTGGCCTCGCGGCAAATCGCCGCGGGATCGACGATGGAACCGCTGAACGCGTTTTGGGCTTGAAAATTATCGCTGGGTCGGCGGATGGGCTAAGAGTTATCGCTGGCTCGAAATTAAGACACAAGGCTCAGCCGAAACCAGACAGACCGGTCCACATTCGAAGGGTTAAGCGCAAATCAAACGAGCTCGTCGAGGATGGTGGCGAACGCCGAGGCGATGGTCCTGGCGTCGTATTGGCGGGGCAACAGGGACGGGTGCGGGGCCGCCGTCGGAGAAGACGGCCGCACCTGCCCCATGGCGGCACCGAAATCGTCGCCGAAGGGAGCGATGGTGACGGCGCCGGGCGGGGCCCGCCCGGGCGACTTCCTCGATCCCGCCGGATTCCGGCGTGGCGATCAACTTCTCGGAATGGGCCCCGTCCAAAGCCCGCGGACCGTCGGGATTTCGCGACACGTCTTCCATCCGATTTCCGGAATGAAACGTGCCTTCGTCTCCTGCCGCCCGCCGTCCGGATCGAAGCGATTAACGGGTCCGTGAACGCCAGGCGTGGGCCCGCAAAATCGCGTTTACGGAGATTTCTCGCGACCCCGGCCGGATCCCATTCGCTCGAGGCACCATTCGCGACGGACCCTCGACACGTTCCCCCGGGATCGAACGCTACTGTCTAAGGTACAGCCCGAGCAAGCTTCGCCGCTCGACGCCGTCACGTTGCGCGGTAAATTTAAACTCGAGTCCCTCGGGGGTGAGCGTGCGGCGAAAAATCTGAATCTCGGGAATACCCTCTTCCTCGATTTCCATGCGGTAGACGGTCAATGAACCTTCGCTTATTCGGGCCCAACTCAGGGTGCCGCCCCTCAGTACGTTTCCGGGAAACGTGGCGTTGTATATGCCGCTCTCGTCGGAAGAAACGAAATTCGTTTCCGACAACCATTCCTCGGGCATGAAGGTGCGGTCCGACCGCGAGGGAGATTTCTCCGCCATGGCCGATCTGATCGTGAACCCGTCGCCGTCGAGAGGCGCAATATCCAATTTAAGAATTCTTTCCCGGGTGGCTTAAGGCCCGCTCGAATCGATCGCGAAACCGGAACCCTCGTACGATCCAAAAAAGTCGGCGATCGTGGTTCCCGCCGCGGCAACCGAAGTTGTGACGGCGATGGCGATCGCCGCGATCAAGCCGCCCCTGAAAATACCCATTCCGGTTCTCCGGTGTTGTCGATCGACGGCGACCGCGGCGCCCATTTTCCGACCTTCCCGTCGGGACTGTTATGCCACCCTTCGGGATTTCAGTCGGCAAACGGATTTTTGAGCAAGTCCGTGGGATCCGGAATTGAGATTCCTAGATCCGACTCGTCGTCCGAGGATCCCAGAACCCCCTCCGTAGTCGTCCGTGAAGAACCCTGATTTCAAGCTGAAGCGGCGATTGGGTTTGCGGTGGGGTGCGAGATGTCGCTGAGGAGCGCGGCCAGGATTTGGACAAACAAACGCCTCAGCCATTTGAGGACAAGGCGGTAGTTGTAGCCGGCGCCGGCGAGGATGGCGTTGATCTTGTCGCCGTCGCGGCCTTTGAGGAAGTTGCGCCCCAGCCTGCCATCGCTCTTGAGATGTCCGATCACGGCCTCGACGGCGGAGCGCCGCCTGAGCTCCTTCTTGATCGTCGGCGTGATGCCGCGTTTCTGGCCTGATCTAAAGACGCGGTGTTTGTTGGGGTAATCGTGGCCCTGGTATCCCTTGTCGACATAGATGCGCTCGGCCGATATCCCCGTCCAGCGTTCCATCTCTTCGATCACCTGCCTCAAGGTGTGGCCATCATAGGGATTGCCGTGGAAGGCCTTGACGTGGGCGACGAACTGGCCGCCGGGGGGGCGGGAATTGGTCGCCGCCACGGAGACCTTGCAGCCGAACTCGTACGGCTTGTGCGCCTTCCCTTTGCCGATGCATTCGACCTCGGGCGCGTGGAGCGAATAGACCTTGGGCAAGGGGTCGCGCCGCTTCTGGGTCGACACCCGCTCGGCCAGCCACAAGGGGCGGCGGAAGGTATCCCGTAGGCTCTCCTCCTGGGCCGTCTTGCGGCGGATGTCGCGGACGGTGCGCCCGAGATAGGTCTTGAGCTTGCGCAGGGCCTTGTTGGCCCGCTTGTGCTGTTTGGCATGGCGGTAGCGGCCTTGCATGATCAACGCCCTCTTGCCCAGGCGGGTATAGGACTGACGCAGGGCAATGCCGTGCTCCCGTGCCAGTCGCACCAGCCGCTCGCGGGCTCGTTGCATCAGTTTGGCGTCGGTCGGAAAGGCAATCGCCTTCTCTTGTACGGTGGTGTCCACCGTCACCCGCTCGAGGTCCTTCTCCCGCAGCGCCCCCACCCGGTGGGCCACGGCCAGGCTCTCCTGGAATACCTTCTCCAAACCTTCCGGCCCGATCCGGTCCCGCCACCGGGTCATCGACGAGCGCTCCATGGGTAGCTCATGCTGAAAGTACTCTTCGCCGCAGAAGCACTGGAAGTATGGGTCGTAGACCCAGCGCTCGCAGACCTCCTCATCCGAGAGATCGAACATATGCTTGAGGATGTGCAGCCCAACCATCAACCGCGTCGGGACCCCCGGCCGACCCTCCTCCGAATACAAGGCTTCATAGGTCTCGTCGAAGAAAGTCCACGCGATCCGGCCCCCCAACACCACCAACTCGTGGCGCAGGTTGATGATGTTTTCGAACCGCGAGCGGAACAGGTCCTCTATTCCCGATGACACCTTGCGCGATGGCTTCATCACAGTTCTCCAATCCCAATCGACGGGAGCAGAGAATCACGTTCCGCAACGGAAGGGAATCCCCAAAATCAATTATTTCAAATCACAAGCTTTTCAGGCCCAAAACCCGTTTTCTTGCAAATCCGATTACTTCGCCAAACCGAAAGAACTACCAACATCAGCCGCTTACACGTTCTTCACGGGCGACTCCGTAACTTCGTCGAGCAGCTCCCCGGGGGCGTCGGTGACGCTGTCCACGACGTCCAACGCGGCGTCGAGCGCCTTGCTCGGATCGCTCAAGGTGTCGCCGATGAGCCCACTCAAATCAGGCCGGTACGAGAGGTCGTGCCAGGGCCCCCTCGGCGATCACCGGGACGGTAATTCCGACAACGTCCGTTTCACCACCCTGGCCCTCGACCGTCGCCGCCGCTGTTGGTGCGACCCGATATTCCAAGGTTCGCTTCGGCAGATCCACGGTTCCGGCGCCCGACAACCGTATCAACGGCGCCTTCATCGAAAGATCGTCGTTGCGCAGAATTCCGTCGGTGATCCGGAAACTCCCCGATAATTCGGCGAAGTCGGTCTTTTGCACTTCGTCCGCCGCGTCGTCGAGAAACGCGGACTTGATATTGCGGACCATCGACGCGAGATTGATTCCGTTGATCGCGCCGTTCAGGAAAGCAACCTTGCCGCCGCCGTTCAAATTGGCGACGATTTCCCGTTGGCTGCGGCCCGATCCCACGACCTCGAACTCGATATTCGCGGTTCCGGAAAGCCGATCGAAGTCGGCCGCGGCGCTCAGGAGGGGTTCGGCTTGAACCTTCGTGATGCTGACGGTCTTGGCGATGCGTGGAACCTCAGAGCGTCCGTCCAATTGAATCCGAGCCGTGCCGTTGCCGCCATAAAGCGCCAACTCCTTGAGAGTGACGACGAGATTACTGTCGGCGAGGTGAAGCTCCAAAACGCTCTTGCCGACCTCCAGGTTTTGAACCCGGATCCCTTCGGCGCGAAAGGCGAATTCGGCGTTAGCCAGAGCCAGGGCCGAAACATCGATCGGCTCGTCGCTCCAATCGGCTGGCTCGGAGGCCGGTTCCGCTTCTTCCGTTCCCCCTGGCGTCGGAATATAGGGATCGAGGACCAGCACGCCGGTTTCGAGATCGGCCGTGATCGTCGGTTTCTCGGCGCTCAAGTCCACCGTCATGGTGCCCTTGGAAGTTATCTCGTCGAGGGCGATTTCGGCCCCGGAAATCGTAATGCGCCGGCCATCGACCGCGATCTCTCCCTTGGCCCGAAACGGACCCAGGCCGGTGCCGGGCATCTCCAGCGGTGCCCCAGCCCAGGCCGCGAGTTCCCGAATCGATGGCACCGAAAGATTGACCTCTCCATCTAGCTTCGGAACCTCGGCAACGACGACGTCCCCCGTGAAGCTAAGCTCGACGAGCGCGCTTTCAATTGAGAGACCGACCCGCGTCGGCGCCGCGGCCATGAGCTTCGACACTGTATCGACATCGACCGTGATGGTGATCTCCTGCTCGTTGAAGACCAACGACCCCTTGGCCGCGAGGGGACTACCGAAATCGGTCATCTCCACCGACATGTCGATATCGCTGAGCACATACGAGTTTCCGGCCGCGTCGGCGTAGGCCACCTGCCCATTTTCGATTCGCACGTCGCCGAGCCTCACGTCCGAGAGCGGCGGCGCCCCTCCCTCCCCACTCTCCGCCTCGGCGGGGGCGCCGGTGTCGAAGACCCAATTCGGGCTTCCCTCGGCATCAACCTCCAAATTGATGACCGGCTCGACGAGCACGAAACTGTCGATCACGATCGTCCCGCTCAGAAGCGGAAACAGTTTCAATTCCAAATCGAGTTCCGACAGGGTCGCCATTTCCGGCGTCCGTGCCCCCGGCGCGTTTCCGAAGGACACGTCGGAGAGTTCGAGTTCGAGGCGGGGCAACACCGCCAAGCGGATGTCGCCGCCGATCTCGAGGGAGCGTCCAGTGGCGGCGTGAACCTGCTCCGAAATTTCCCCTTTGTAGTCGTTCATGTCGATGAAGGAGGGGATGATCAACGCCACCCCGAGCAACAGTACGACGACGACGGCAAGGCCGATGAGGATTTTCTTCATGATGACGTCAAAGACCTCCCCCTGATCACAAATTCCGATCTTATTGACGACCGATTGTATTGCTTAGTGTCTGTTTGAAAATGCGCGTCCGCGCATTTTTTGCGTCTGTTCCGGCCCTCTCCCCTTCCCGGCCACCCACGAAAGTATGCTGATATGGGGGCCGGGAGGGGGAGAGGGCCGGTGCCGCGAGTTTTCGAACAGGCTGTTAGTCTCGCCTCTATAACACGGCTGCGCCCCATCGTCCGGAATTTGTCAGTACCAGCCGCCCCGACGCCATCAACGCTTCTGCGGGCACCCGCTCAGCCGTCACTTGCCGTGGCGCCAGCGCCGGCTATGATTTTCGTAATACTCTGTTCGAAAAGCGCTTCCGCGCATTTTTTGCGTCTGTTCCGGCGCTGTCCCCCTCCCGCGGCCACCCACGAGAGGTTGCTGATAGGGGTGGCCGGGAGGGGGCGGGGGCCGGGAGGGGGAGAGGACCGGTGCCGCGAGTTTTCGAACAGACCGTAAGGGAAACCAAGACAGAGGCAAAAGGGGGAAGACCCGTGACCGAGCCTAGGCGGATCCGGGTATTCATTTCATCGCCGGGGGACGTTCGTCCGGAACGTCTGATCGCGCGGCGGGTCGTCGAGCGTCTCGACCGGGAGTTCGGGTACCACTTCCGCGTCGAGCCGGTGCTCTGGGAACGCGAGCCGCTGATCGCCACCGAACACTTCCAGACCATGATCACGCCGCCGCGCGAAACCGACATCGTGGTGGTGATTCTGTGGTCGCGCCTGGGCTCGCTGTTGCCCGAGGAGGAATTCAAGGGGCCGATCACAGGCAAACAGGTCACCGGCACCGAGTGGGAGTTCGAGGACGCGGTGAAGTCGTACCTGGAGCGCCGCCTCCCGGACCTCATGCTGTACCGCAAGCAAGCACCGGTTATGGCGTCGCTGGAGGATGATGACGCGTTGGAGCGGCAACGGGCACAGAAGCGTCTGGTCGAAGCGTTCATGAAGCACTGGTTCGTGGACGAGGCCGCGGGGACGTTCAAGGCGGCCTCGCACGTGTTTTCAGGTCCGGAGCAGTTCGAGGAGATGCTGGAGGAGCATCTGCGGGGCTTGTTGCGGCAACGCCTGGACCTTCCGGACGAAGAGATTGTCCGGACGGGCATCCGCTGGCACCAGGGATCGCCGTACCGGGGCCTGGAATCGTTCGAGATGGAACACGCCCCGGTGTTCTTCGGGCGCACCCGGGCGCGCAACGCGCTGCGCGAGTTGCTGGTGCGGCAAGCGGCCAAGGGGAATGCCTTCGTCTTGGTGTTCGGCGCCAGCGGCAGCGGCAAATCCTCACTGGTGAAAGCCGGCCTGCTGCCGGACCTGTCGTTGCCGGGGATGGTGGCGCGGATCGCCCTGGTGCGCACCGCGATCATGCGTCCCAGCGACGCCGACGGGAATCCCGTGGCCGCGCTCGCCGGGTCCCTGTTGGCGCCGACGGCGCTTCCCGAGCTCAAGGAAGACCCCCTGCTCTATGAGCGAAGCCGACTGGTCTCGCTCCTCGCAAAGGCACCGGAGGAAGCTGGCCAAGCCATCCGCCAAGCCCTTTCGGTGGCGGGCAAGAAAGCAGAGCTGACCGAGCACGCCGAAGCGCGCGTGGTGGTCGTGGTGGATCAGCTGGAGGAGCTGTTCACGCTGGAACGGTTGTCACAAGAGGAGCGGGAAACCTTCGTTTCCGCCTTGGCAGGCTTGGCTCAAAGCGGACTGGCGTGGGTGATCGCGACGATGCGCAGTGATTTCTTCGACCGGCTGGCGGGTCTTCCCTCTCTGGTCGCGTTATCGGAGGGAGAAGGCCGGTATTTGCTGACCCCACCGACCGATGCGGAGATTGGCCAGATCATCCGCCAGCCGGCGCGGGAAGCGGGGATACGGTTCGAGGTCAACGAGAAGACGGCGATCGCGCTGGACGAGGAATTGCGTCAGACGGCGTCGAAAGACCCGCAGGCCCTGCCATTGCTGGAGTTCACCCTGGATGAGCTGTGGAAGCAGCGAAGCGATAAGGGGCTTCTGACCTACGAGGCCTATGAACGGCTTGGGGGCATGGAAGGCGCCTTGGGACGGCGGGCCGAGGAATGTTTTCAGTCCCAGCCGGAAGACGTCCAGGCGGCCTTGCCGAGTGTATTGCGGTCCTTGGTGACGGTGGGCCAGGGAGAGGACGCGCGGGCGACGGCGCGGATGGTACCGATGACCACCTTCGCGGAAGGAACCCCGGCCAGAACACTCGTCGAAGCGTTTCTCCATCCGGACGCGCGTCTTCTTGTGGCTGGCTCGGACGATGCCGCGGGAGAAACCGGAGCCCGAGTGCGGGTGGCGCACGAGGCGTTGCTGACCCACTGGCCCCGGGCCGAACAGCAGATCACGGCGGACCGTCGGGATCTGCAGCTAAGGGCGCGCGCGGAGGCCTCGGCGGCCCGTTGGGAACAGGAGAACCGACACGCGGATTTCGTTTTGCCACCGGGCCGGCCGTTGGTGGAAGCGGAGGAGTTGCTATCGCAGCACCGCGAGGAGCTCGTGCCCGACCTCATAACTTATACCAACCGCCCCAGAGTTTGACTCGCGCAAAGGTTTACACGCTAAGTTTTGTGTGATTCAAGGTTGTTGGCAACAAGGGAGTGTGTTCAATGCCAACGATTCCTTTGCGAAACGACTTTGATGCTGAAAGAGTCCGTGTTCTTGTGGCACGGAGCGATGATGGGAACCAGGCGCGACGGCTTTTGTCGATGGCGGCCATCTACGATGGGATGGATCGAGCGTGCGCGGCGCGTATTGGCGGCATGGATCGGCAGACGTTGCGGGACTGGGTTCACCGGTTCAACGCGGGAGGTCCGGCCGGTCTGATCGACCGCAAGCCGAACGGGGCGTTGCGTCGGTTGACGCCGTCGCAAATGGTGGCGCTTTCGCGGGCTATCGAGGCCGGTCCCGATCCCGAACGGGATGGGGTCGTGCGCTGGCGCTGCATCGATCTCAAGCAACTGATCCGAACGCGCTTCGGCGTGGACTATCACGAGCGGAGCGTCGGCAAGCTGCTGGCCGCGCTCGGGTTCTCGCATATTTCCGCGCGCCCGCGCCACGTCGGCCAGGATGCGCGGGCACAGGAGGAATTTAAAAAAAAAGTTTTCCCGAACACTTGGCGAAAATCGTAGCGGCACAGCCACCGGACACGCCCATCGAGGTTTGGTTTCAAGATGAAATGCGCGTCGGCCAGAAGAACAGCCTGGTGCGCCAGTGGGCCCCAAAGGGATCGCGCCCGCGCCAGGTCAAGGACCTACGGACCTCTTCGGCGTATCTCTTCGGCGCCATCTGCCCCGAGCGCGGTGAGGGCGCGGCGCTGGTCATGCCGCGCGCCAATACTGAAGCCATGGACCTGCATCTCGAGGAAATCAGCCGGGCCGTTGCCCCAAACGCCCATGCCGTCGTGCTGCTCGACCAAGCCGCATGGCACACCACTGCCAAACTCGGCATCCCGGAGAACATCTCCCTCGTGCCTTTGCCACCCAAGTCCCCGGAGCTCAATCCCGCCGAAAATGTCTGGCAATACCTCCGCCAGAACTGGCTCTCCAATCGTGTCTTCGACTCCTATGAAGCCATCGTCGAGGCCTCTTGCCAAGCCTGGAACAACCTGACCGACCAACCTTGGAAGATCATGTCCATCGGCCTCAGAGCGTGGGCTCACACAAGTCAATGTTAAGGGCGGGTGGTATTACATCGAGGCATCGGTTGCGGCGGAACGAGAGAGGCAAAAGGCTAAGCTGGCGGCGCAGCGAAAACGGCTTCGATTGGCGATGGGCGCCGCGGCGGCGATGGCGGTGCTGGCGATCATCGCGGGTGTGGTCGGTTTTATCGCCTACGAGAAAAGTATCGAGGCTCAGATGGCGAGCCAACGTGCACTCGAAAATTTGGCCGAGGCACAACGGGCACAGTCCCAACTCTTGGCGAAGGCATCACGTGAGGCAACGAATACGGGGGATTCGACCCAGGGGATTCTTTTGGCCCTGGAAGCGCTGCCGCAAGATCCGGATAACCCGGATCGGCCCCAAGTGCTCGAGGCGGAAATGGCGCTGTACCAGGCGCTTCATGATCCCAGAAATCGTATCGAACTCAATTTCTTCAAGCAGCCAACCGGCACGGTTCGAGTGGTCGGTTTTTCTTCTCTCGGTAATCGGTTGGTGACCGTGGCCAAGGATGGTACGGCCCAGCTTTGGGATTTTCCAAGTGGAGAAGTGATTGCCGGGCTTGGAGGAGAGGAAGGGGCTATCACTTACGCGGATTTTAGTGGTGACGGCAAATACCTCGTAACGACTTCGAGGGCAATGTCCCGGCTGATGTTGAAAAAGTGAGGTAGGCGTCATTCGCCCGTTAGGCTCTGGGTGTTGAATCCATCAAGGAGAACGACGCCATGACCAAGACTACACGGAACAGCCGCCTTTCGAAACTGTTGGAGATCCCGCTTCCGCTGTTGCCGCCGGCCTTGCCGGAGGCTTTTGATGATCTGCGCATGAGCGTGGATCGCTTTTGCCTGTTGGCCGGGGTGGAGACCCTGGGCGAGATGCTGGACGAGGATAGCGAGGTGCTCTGCGGAGCGCGCCACGCCCGCACGGCCGAGCGGCAGGGCCATCGCTGGGGGACAACCCAGAGCGAGATTGCCTATCACGGGGGCAAGGTGAAGCTGACGCGCCCGCGGGTGCGCGATCTTGCGGGCAAGGAGATGAGCTTGCCGAGCTGGGAGTTGCTCTCGGACCCGGCGCTTTTGCAGTCCTGGGCGATGAACATCATGCTGCTTACGGTTTCGACCCGCAAGTACGCGCGCGCCGTGCGCCTGCCCGGCGAGGCCAGCGGCGACTTGCCGGCACGCGCGGGCGATGCGACCTCGAAGTCCGCGGTCTCGCGGCGCTTCGTGGCCATGACGCGCAAGAAGCTGAAGGCCTTCCTGGCCAGCGACCTTTCGGATCTCGATCTCCTGGTCATCCAGATCGACGGGCTGCACGTCGGCGATCACGTGTTGCTGGCAGCTATTGGCATCGACGGCGCGGGCGAGAAGCATGTTCTAGGCCTGGCCGAAGGTGCCACGGAGAATGCCGCCACGGTGCAGGCGCTGCTCGACAACCTGACCGCCCGCGGCCTCGACCCGGAAGTGCCCCGGCTCTTCATCGTCGACGGCGCCAAGGCGCTCTCCAAGGCGATCAAGCGGACCTTCGGGCCGGTGGCCGCCCTCCAGCGCTGCCAGGTCCACAAGGGCCGCAACATCATCGAGCGCCTCGACGAAAGCCTTCATGCCGGCGTCAAGAAGGCGCTCAGGCAAGCCTGGGACCAAGACGATGCCGAGAAAGCCGAACGCCTCATGAATAACCTGGCGCGCCGCCTGGAGACCGAGGCCCCCGGCGTTTCGGCTTCCATCCTGGAGGGCCTGGATGAGATCCTCACCGTGATCCGCTTGGGCCTGCCGCCCAAGCTCAGGCGCTCCTTGGCCTGCACCAACGCCATCGAGAATGCCTTGGGAACGGTCAGGATGGTGCAGCACAATGTCAAGCGCTGGCGCAACGCCGAGATGGCCTTGCGATGGACCGCCGCCGGCCTCCTGGAAGCCCAAAAGACCTCCGTCGCCTCAAGGCCTACCGGCAACTCCCCATCCTCAGAGCTGCCCTCGAGGATCACGTGAAAAAGGCAAAAGCGAAAAGCGCCATTGAAACCATCAAAGAGGCCGCCTAGCCTCGAAGCCCAACCATGCCTGCCTCGCCTTTTTCAACAGAGCATGGGACATCGCCGATCGAGCCACCCCAGGTTGGTAAGTCCGGCAAGGGTCGTCAGGTCGGTGATTCTGTCGGCGAATTTAAGATTGAGCGTCTGCAGATTGGCCAGCTCGGCAAGGGGCGACAGGTCGGTAATTCTGTCAGCGTCGCTAAGGTCGAGCCCTAACAGGTTGGTTATACCAACCGCCCCAGAGTTTGACTCGCGCAAAGGTTTACACGCTAGGTTTTGTGTGATTCAAGGTTGTTGGCAACAAGGGAGTGTGTTCAATGCCAACGATTCCTTTGCGAAACGACTTTGATGCTGAAAGAGTCCGTGTTCTTGCGGCACGGAGCGATGATGGGAACCAGGCGCGACGGCTTTTGTCGATGGCGGCCATCTACGATG
This sequence comes from Alphaproteobacteria bacterium, assembly GCA_965218865.1. Lineage (GTDB taxonomy): Bacteria > Pseudomonadota > Alphaproteobacteria > JAAXGF01 > JAAXGF01 > CBDCME01. The sequence goes on along the minus strand of CBDCME010000073.1, from coordinate 14,060 downwards.
GGATGGATCGAGCGTGCGCGGCGGGTATTGGCGGCATGGATCGGCAGACGTTGCGGGACTGGGTTCACCGGTTCAACGCGGGAGGTCCGGCCGGTCTGATCGACCGCAAGCCGAACGGGGCGTTGCGTCGGTTGACGCCGTCGCAAATGGCGGCGCTTTCGCGGGCTATCGAGGCCGGTCCCGATCCCGAACGGGATGGGGTCGTGCGCTGGCGCTGCATCGATCTCAAGCAACTGATCCGAACGCGCTTCGGCGTGGACTATCACGAGCGGAGCGTCGGCAAGCTGCTGGCCGCGCTCGGGTTCTCGCATATTTCCGCGCGCCCGCGCCACGTCGGCCAGGATGCGCGGGCACAGGAGGAATTTAAAAAAAAGTTTTCCCGAACACTTGGCGAAAATCGTAGCGGCACAGCCACCGGACACGCCCATCGAGGTTTGGTTTCAAGATGAAATGCGCGTCGGCCAGAAGAACAGCCTGGTGCGCCAGTGGGCCCCAAAGGGATCGCGCCCGCGCCAGGTCAAGGACCTACGGACCTCTTCGGCGTATCTCTTCGGCGCCATCTGCCCCGAGCGCGGTGAGGGCGCGGCGCTGGTCATGCCGCGCGCCAATACTGAAGCCATGGACCTGCATCTCGAGGAAATCAGCCGGGCCGTTGCCCCAAACGCCCATGCCGTCGTGCTGCTCGACCAAGCCGCATGGCACACCACTGCCAAACTCGGCATCCCGGAGAACATCTCCCTCGTGCCTTTGCCACCCAAGTCCCCGGAGCTCAATCCCGCCGAAAATGTCTGGCAATACCTCCGCCAGAACTGGCTCTCCAATCGTGTCTTCGACTCCTATGAAGCCATCGTCGACAGGAACAATTTTTAGTCGCGGTTGAGGGTTCGGGATGAGTGGGATCGTGCTCGGTGCACGGGGTTCGGGGAGCCCCGAGCTTGCCTCGACGACGTCATGGGGACTGCTCGAAGCCACCGGACGGCGTTTTCGGATTCGACAGGCACACCGGTCCGCCCGCGCCGCTCGGCGGCACGTCCCGGTCCGGGGGAGAGGCGTGCTGTCTCAGGCGATGGGCGCGGTCATGATCGCGTCGAGGGCCTCCTGCGCCCGGGCGGCATAGTGCCGGTTGGCCTCGGGCAGATAACGGAAGCGTCCGTCGCAGCGCACGATGGCGATGGCCGCGTTGGTCAAGCAGGCGAGATTTCTGGGCAGGTGACGCACGTAGGCCCGGCATCGGTCTTCGTCGTAGGTGAAGTCGCGCACGTAGTGCAGGCGGTTCTCGATATGCCAGTGGTTGCGCACCAGTTCGAGCAACTCCTCGGGTCCGGCGCGCTCTGCGCCGAGCGAGGTGAGGCTCCAGGTCACCTCGATGCTGCGCTTGCCGGTCTTGAGGATCTCGCGTTCGCGCTCGATGCGCATGGCCTGGCGTCGCCCGTGGAGGTTGGCGTAGCCGTCCCACTCGGCAGCGGAGAGGTCGACGACGGCGCAGCGTCGGCGCTCGATGCGGCCATGGCCCTTGTCGACGGTTTCGTGCCAGAGCGCATCGCTGAAGTCGATCGCCTTGAGGTCTTCGAAGATCATCTCCTGGTTGTCCTTGACCGCGCTCATCACGTAGTCGGCGCGACGCCCGAGCAGGCAGCGCGCGGTCTCGTGCTGAGCGTGCATCGCGTCCATGGTGACGATCCGGCCTGTGAGGTCGAGGCCGCTGGAGAGTTCGCGCACGGCCGGGATTTCGTTGCTCTTGCGGTCGACCTCGACCTGCCCGAGGACCACGCCGGTGTCGTGCTCGACCGCCGCCACCATCATCCTGCGCCCGTCTTCGGTCTGCTTCGAGGCGCCGCGCAGATCCTTTCCGTCCATGGCGACCGGCGCGTGCGCGCTGCCATGCTGGCCGGTCCACTGGCTAATCGCGTTGTCCAGGGTCTCTGGCGGCAGGGCGGTGAGGGTCTTGTGGAAGGTGGTGATCGCGGGCGGGGTGTAGCGCTGTTTGGAAGGGCTCCAGAACGCACCCACCGCCTCGAGCTGCTCCTGGGAGAGCAGGGCGGCGAACTGGGCGAACGCGTTCACCCCCCGGTATCCGGCAAGCCGGGCGGCGACGGCGATCACCAGAATGGTGTTGAGCGCATAGCGCTTGCCCCGGGCATGGCGGTACTCGGGCACCTCACCCAGACACTCGAACAGGCTGCGCAGCCGGGGCGCGGCCATCGGCTCGGTGTGCTGCTCGGCGTTCCAGTGTGCCGGCATCCCGGTACGGCTCAGCGCCTCGGGGGCGCCGTCTGTCAGTCCGAACACGAAGACCTCCTTGGGCTGACCGTGGTGGCGCCAGCGCGCTGCCCCTCCGGGCTCACGGGCAAAGCCCCGCGTCAGCCCCAGAGAGCGCCAGTTCGACGCGCGGTAGCAGGTGCCGGCAAATCGCGAGACGTCCACGAACGTCTCCGCCAGAAGAGCCGGATATCCGTGCACCGCCTGGATGTCCTCAGACAGCCGCCGCAGGCTCAGCCCCAGCACACGGGAGGCCAGGTTCGGCACTCGGCCAGGCGTCAGAATGACGAAGCGCGAGTTGTTGGCGATCAGATGCAGACGCCGGAACTGCTGCTCGGCCGACCACCCGATCCAGCGATCACGCGCGCCCAGCTTGAACGCGCCGGGCTGCCAGCCGATCAGTGCGAGCCAGGTCTCGCCATGCACCGCGACATGGCGCAGGCCCTTGCCGATGACGCCGTGGAACGCCAGGTAGTGGTGCTGCTCCACCAACCGGTCCCAGCGCCGGTGCTCCTGCGCGCCCCAGGTCGGACGCACCGTGACCGCGCGCAAATCAATGGACGAATCCGAGACCGGCAGCGTCGCCATGACCGGCACACTGCCACACCGAGAATGAAATGGCCAGCGCCGCGATCACCTCACCCTGATCACTGGGCGGACAAAAAACTAGCCCTGCCATCGTCGAGGCCTCTTGCCAAGCCTGGAACAACCTGACCGACCAACCTTGGAAGATCATGTCCATCGGCCTCAGAGCGTGGGATCGCACAAGGCAATGTTAAGGGCGGTTGGTATAAGCTGGTAAGATTGAGTGTCTGCAGGTTGGTAAGCCCGGAAAGGGGCGATAGGTCAGTAACCCCTTTGGCGCCGCTGATATCAAGTTTCCGCAGGTTAGTCAGCCCGGCGAGGGGTGTGACGTCAGTAAATTGATTATAGATGCGGAGTTTGCCCGTCAACAATTCCAAAAACGTGACAAGCCCCGACACGTCGGTAATTTCGCCAGCGGTGCCGAGATTGAGCGTCTGCAGGTTGGTAAGCCCGGCGAGGAGCGACAGGTCGGAAATTCCGCCTGCTTCGCTGAAATCGAGCGTCTTCAGGTTGACCAGCCCGGTAAGGGGCGTCAGGTCCGAAATTTTTTTGGCGCCGCTCAGATCAAGCGTTTCCAGGTTGGCAAGCCCGGCAAGGGGCGTCAGGTCTGTAATTCCGTCGGCGTCGCTGAGATTGAGTGCCTTAAGGTTTGTTAGCCCGACAACCGGCGCCAGGTCGGTAATTTCGTCGGCTTTGCTGAGATCGAGTCCGACAATAGCTTCGTTACAAAGTTGAGCAATCTCTTGCCAGAACCGCTCCGGCGTTAATTCACCCCAGTTCGCATTGGACGCTGATACAGACAGTCGCGTTTCATCGCCTTCGATCGGCTCGACTGTAACCCCGTAAAGACTTAACGCGGCCACGGCTTGGGAATGCTTATCCCCAATGGACGAAGGCGCCGCACAACCGTGGGCGGCGAACCCAATCACCAATAGTGCAATCCAGTGCCTCACTCTTCGCCACTTTGATCTTGCCCGCGATAAATACACTATCGTCGATTTGGACGCGCTGTGAAAGAAACCGTTGGCAGGCACTAATCAATCTTCAACCTTGGCATGTGACGGCCGAACCGGGATTATCAATATCTTGTGGTTTGACAGCTTTCCCACAATTGGGAAATTTTCAAGACGAAAGACAGATAAGGCCCATTATGACAAAAAATTAGGGATTTATCCGCTTGACTTTCCCCCATTAACTTTCTAGCATCCCTTCCCATCGCCAAACCCTTCGACGCCTGGCCCATGCCGGGTCGCCCGTGCTTGCGCGGGAATCCTCAAAGCGTTGAAGGTTGTTTGGCGACCGGCCCGGCACCCGCCGGGCTGGCACCCGAGCGATTCGGAGAAGACATGAAAGCCAGACATTTTGCTGCGGCGGTTGCCGCTGCGTTATTACCGATTCTTGCATCTTGCGGGGGAGGCGGAGGAAATAGCCAAGCCGCCCTGAATGAGCCGGCATCGATATCGTTTCCGAGGCAAGAGAATTTGCCTTATCAGATTAGCGGTTTGCCTACGCCAACCCCTGGAACCGTCAAGCAACTGCCGGTGTACCATGATGGTAAAAACATCTTCGCCGGCGTCGACCAGGGACTGGAGCATATCGGCGGTTTGTCCGTTGCCGCCACATGGGGCGCAACCAGCATCCGGCACGGGCGATTGAACGATGGCGCTGGTAGAGAAACGCTGGCCGCCTATCTCTCCGAGGCCGCGATGCCGTTAGAGAAATATACCCCAAGCCCAACGGTGAGGGTCATAGGGGGCGCATCTCCGTCCGACGTGAGACGCGTTACCGCCGCTGTGGGATTGGTCAACGCCGCGTTGCCGGCTTCGGCGCGGGTGAGCATGGGCTTGCCGCTGGCTGACTTCTCCCTTCTCGATACAGTGAATTCCGAAGGGAGGCGGTTCGTCTCCGGGGAGGAATTGGGCGGAACTATTCACATCGAATTCCTTCCATGCTCGGCTTACTACAATTGCGGAACGTCGGGCGGAACGGCCTGGAACCACCCGTCCGGCGACGGGAGCATAGACAACTCGTACATACAGATGAACCGGGGGGCGCCGGCCCTCGGAGATGAGCGGAACGCGATTACCCTGCTGGCCCACGAGATGCTTCACGCGCTTGGTTTAGGGCATGTGTCCGCCCAATTCGACACCATCCTCGAAGCGACGAATGCCATTTATCATACCTCTCAGAACGACCAGCAACCCACATCGATTCTGTATCCCGTGGACCGGGAGGCCCTAAGGGCCTTGTATGGCCGATTGGAGATCGGTGACGGACCTACGGACTTCGGGCCATGGAATAGCACATCAACGCATGTCGTCGGCGTGGGCGAAGATGCGGCGTTCGGCGTCGCCTTCCGCAACGGATACGCCGAGCCGTGGGCCTATGGGATTCAGCCTGGAATGGACCTGGCGGACAATCCCGAGTTGTCAGGCACGGCCACATGGACCGGCACCCTGCTAGGCTTCACGCCCAATGTCGAGGCCGTTGCCGGTGATGCACAGTTGGGCGTCAATCTCGGAACCATGAAGGGCGCGGCAGACTTCACCGCCCTTGAAAGCTGGCAGTCCGGCATGGCCCCCGGCGAAGCCGGGAGCGGCGTGCAATGGGGCGACGGGGACTTGGGCTACGCCGTTGACGTGCGCGGAAACACCTTCGTCAACACCGGCGGAGATGACGGCGTGCTGACCGGCATCTTCACCGGCGCATCCCATGAAGGCATGGCCGGGACGCTTGAGCGAGACGATCTGACGGCGGCCTTCGGAGGCAGCCGCTAGAGCTTATGGCGGGAGCATGGCATGAAGCGCGCCTCCCCGGGCGTCCATGCTCCCGCCGCCAATTTTTCGGGGCGGAACTGCGCTTGCAATCCCGCCCCGAAAGTTATATGCGTCCGATTTCTAGTCTTTTGCGTGGACGGATGGTAATCGCCCCCTTTCGGTGGGGGCGCCATGCTTGACGGAAAAATGGGAAGGGTTTAGGTCTTGCCTGTCCGCGTGTCCCGTCAAGCACAACGCGGTTGAAAGAGCCCCGGTTAGAACTACAATTCTGCCGGGGCTCGCTTTTATAAAGCTAATCCTCTTTGGTGTCTATGACCGCGCCGCGCTCGAAAGCCCGTTATCGGCAATCAACGCCTTGTAGGTCAGCCTTTTCCCAATCCCACCGGCCAGCATGGATGCGATCCGGTCCATCGTGTGCCGCTCGCAAGAGCCCTGATTGAGCCGGAAGGCGAATTCATCGACGTAACGGGGCAAGTGCTTGGGGCTGACGTGGTGATAGACGCCCTTCAAGCCGCGTTTCAGCACGGCCCACACGCTTTCAATGCCGTTGGTGTGAACGTCTCCGCGCACGAATTCCTCGGCGCTGTGGTTGACGGTTTCGTGCTTGTAGAGCGTGTCGCCCAGCCCGGAATACGACTTGTGATCGTCGGTGTGAAGCGTGGAACCCACTTGTACGTTCTCGTGAATGGGAGTTTGGACTCCCTCCTTACTGGTTTCTTCGATGGCCATGGCTACCGTGTTTCCGCCGCGCTGGCGCATCCCGAGCACCGGAGTTTTGCCACTGGGGCCGCCGCCGGGGTGAGACTTCTTGTTCTCGTGCTTGTTGCGTTCCTTGCCGCCAACATAGGTTTCGTCAATCTCGACGATGCCGGAAAGTGGCCCACCGGTGTCCTTGCAAGCCTCGCGCAGGCGTTGGAGCATGAACCATGCGGAAGGCTGCCGGATGCCTAGTTCCTTCGACAATTGCACAGACGATATGCCCTTCCGCGCAGTGACCAGCAGGTATTTCCCGTAAATCCACTTGTGAAGGGGTATATGCGAGCGCTCCATGACGGTCTTGGTGCGCACGGTGAACACTTCCATGCAAGCGTTGCAGCGGTAGTAGCCGCCCTTCCGGGTGCCGATACGCTTGCGCTCACAGCAATGCGGGCATTCGATGCCGTCCGGCCAACGTTGTTGCTCCATGTAGGCCCGGGCAGTATCTTGATCGGGAAACCGCTCGAACAATTGAATGAGGCTGATTGTGGATTTGCTCATGACTCGCTCCTTACGTTGGGGCCAAGTCTAAACGACGCACGTTGGAAAGTCAAGCGGATAAATCCCAAAAATTATGAAGTTCTTTTCAAGAACTATTTAATATTCACCCCCTATCCGCCCGTTTTTATTTCGGGAAAGTAAGGATAAACGCTTTCCCGTGGGGCGCTGCAACCAAGTAATTACTTTGCTTCAGAAACGAGAGCGCCGGCGACCACAAGATGTTGATCTGCCGACGCGATTTTGCATGAGCCGCGCGAGAATGCGCCTGAACCCGCGTGGATCTCGCAACATTCCGAGGAAAGTTGACCTTATGGCACCGCCTCGAACCTGGTGTGATAGCAGTTATTCCGGAAGCGGCCAGTAAGCAAAAACGCCGTTGGTCGACGAGGTTGGACCCCTGATTAGTGAAACCCAGCCATGTTTGTTATCGGCACGCGCGACTTACGGTAGGGTGAAGCCGAAATCCACTCAGCCATATGTGACTGGTGGAAGTTTGGAGTGATGCCACGATCCACCGGTGGGCTCGTTTTCGAAGTGGTCGTCAGGGTGGCGGCGGAACGTGTTTGAGCCGGCGGTACAGCGTCAGGGCATAAAGAAAAAAGAAATAAGCGAGGAAAAGTTCGAGGAGTTCATTGTCGTTGATTCCCGGCCAGTACTGATCTTCAAGGCCCAACCAACGATAGATTCGTTTCGGCAGTTTAATCACAAGCACCATCGCGGCGCCGAGGGCGCACGCCTTGGAGGGCTGGATCCAGAGCCAGAAATCTTCCGGTTCCGGCAGTCTTCGCGCGAGCCAGCGACCCAGGCCCGCCACTGGCAGGAGCACGCCAGCGAAAAGGACGACCACGACCACGATGGCCCTCGGTGCCTGCGCCATGAAGGGATGAAGATTATGAATGTTGGTCTCTTGCTGTCCCCGGGCGGTAAAAACTCCGTGCGCCTTCCAGCCGATGAAGTGTTGGCACCAGCTCAGTTCCTCGCCCAGGAATAGAAAGCTCACGGCAATGAATAGCGCCAGCCAGGCGAGGTACCAGCGCCGTGGCTTTGGAATCTCGATTCGGAGGCTCCGCGCGGCCAGGAGCAGGGCGAACAACAAGAGGAGGGCGGTGAGGTTTTTGACCACTCCGAACTCGGTTTCGAGGTAAAGGTCGTAGAATTTCGGATCGATAAATCCGACCGCGAGGCAGACCACGGCTAGTCCGCACGGTAGGATGAGCCACAGCCACGTTGGAAGCCGATCCGCCTGCTCCCACGTCCTCATGATTGCCCGCTCCTGCTCGAAAATGCGCGTCCGCGCATTTTTTGCGTCTGTTCCGGCCCTCTCCCCCTCCCGGCCACCCACGAGAGTATGCTGATATGGGTGGTTGGGAGGGGGAGAGGACCGGTGCCGCGAGTTTTTGAACAGAGTCTATTCGGAAATGCGCGTCCGCGCATTTCTTGCGTCTGTCCCTCCCGGCCAGCCACGAAAGTATGCCGATAGGGCTGGCCGGGAGGGGGCGGGGGCCGGCGCCGCGAGTTTTCGAACAGGCTCGGCGGAATCAATTATCCAGCCCGACCAGGGCTTGGGCAAGTTCCGGCGCGGAAAAGGAGCGCAGGTCGTCGATCCCCTCGCCGACGCCGACGGCGTGAATCGGGATTTTGAAACGCTTGGCGACAGCGACCAGGACACCGCCTCGGGCGGTGCCGTCGAGCTTGGTCATCACCAAGCCGCTGACCGGGACCGTCTTGGCGAAGGTCTGGACCTGGACGAGGGCGTTTTGCCCGGTAGTCGCGTCCAACACCAGGAGACACCCGTGGGGCGCCGTGGCGTCGACCTTCTTGACCACGCGGCAAATCTTCTCGATCTCCGCCATCAGGTCGTCCCTGTTGTGCAGGCGTCCCGCGGTATCGACGAGCATCACTTCGGTGGCCGCCGCCCGTTCCCGCTCGAGGGCCTCGAAAACGAGCGCCGCCGGATCCGCCCCCGGCGCCGCTTTCAGAACCCGGCAATCGCTGCGCTCGCCCCAGGCCTCGAGTTGTTCGACCGCGGCCGCGCGAAACGTATCGGCGGCCACCAGGGCCACCGACTTGCCGTCGGCCCGCAGCTGCCTGGCCAGCTTGCCGATGGTCGTCGTCTTGCCGGTGCCGTTGACGCCGACGACCAGAATGAGGTTGGGTTTGTGCTCCGGGGCGATCGCGAGAGGCTTGGCGACCGGCTCCAGCGCCTTCGTGATCCAACCGGCGACGATCCGCCGCACCGCCTCGGTCGAGATGTCGCGGTTGAAATAGCTGTGCGACAAATCGCGCCGAACGTCTTCCGCCACCTCGACCCCCAGATCGGCGCTAAGCAGAAGGTCCTCGAGTTCCTCGAGCGTGGTTTCATCGAGCTTGCGGCGCGCGAAAACGGATCCGACGCCGTCGCCGAGCGACGACGAGGTGCGCGCGAGTCCTGTCTTGAGGCGTCCCAGCCAGCTCCTTTCGTGTTCCGATTCCGGCGTGACCATTGTCGGGGATTCAGGCCGCGCGGGCCAGGAGGCGCTCCTGATCGACGCCGACGAGCCGGGTTCGGGCAATCGTGCCCGGGGTGCCCAGGTTCAAGAGCTGGACGGGGGCGAAATGCTCACTGTGTCCACGGTGCGGTCGCTCGACCAGGACATCCGCCTCCTCCCCGACGCGGCTTTCGAGAAAGGTCAGAAGCCGCGCTTTCCCCGCCGCGCGTAGCCGCGCCGCCCTTTCCCGGCGGATGTTCACGGGGACTTGGGGCATGCGGGCCGCTGGCGTTCCGGGCCGGGGCGAATACGGAAATACGTGCAGATAGGTGAGACCCGCGGCGGCGACGAGGTCCAGCGTGCGTTCGAACATGCCCGCGTCCTCGGTCGGGAATCCGCTGATCAGGTCGGCGCCGAAGACGACGTCGGGGCGCAGGGCGCGAATCCTTTCGCAAAACGCGATCGACTGGGCCCGGTCATGGCGCCGCTTCATGCGCTTGAGAATCAAATCGTCCCCCGACTGAAGACTGAGATGGAGGTGCGGCATCACCCGGGCCTCGGCACCGATCATCGCCACGAGCGCCGCGTCGATCTCGGCGACATCGAGGGAGCCGAGGCGAAGCCGGGGCAACTCGGGCACCGCCTTCAACAGCCGGCCGACAAGGCGGCCAAGACCTGGCCCGCCGGGAAGGTCGTGTCCGTAGGCCGTGATATCGACCCCGGTGAGCACGATTTCGCGAACCCCGTTCGCGACCAGGCGGCGACACTGTGCCGCGACCTGACCCATGGGCACGCTACGGCTCGGTCCTCGGCCGAAGGGGATGGTGCAAAAGGTGCAGCGGTGGTCGCAACCGTTCTGGACCTGGACGAACGCCCTGGCCCGGTCGTGAAATCCGGCAATCAGGTGTCCCGAGGTTTCGCGTCGCATGGCGATGTCTTCGACCCGCACGCGCGCCGGGTCGGCAAAGGCCCGTGCCGTGAGCTTCTCGCTGTTTCCCAATACCTGGTCCACCTCCGGGAGGGCGGCGAAGGACTCGGGGTCGATCTGGGCGGCGCATCCGGTGACGATGATGCGGGCCGTCGGATGCCGGCGCCGGGCCCGCCGAATCGCCTGCCGAGCTTGCCGCTCCGCTTCCCCAGTGACGGCGCACGTATTGACGATGATGGCATCCCGAAGTCCGGCGGCGGCCGCCTGTTCGCGCATGACCTCCGATTCGAAGGCGTTGAGCCGGCAACCAAAGGTAATAATCTCATTCATGTCACCGCTCCGGACGCGAGGACGCCATGGAAACTGGTTGCGACCGGTCCCGTCATCCACACGTGATTGTCCTCGCGCCAGACGATGCGGAGCGAACCGCCGTCGAGCATGACCTCCGCCTGGCGCCCGCTCAGACCGCGCCGATGGGCCGCGACCAAGGTGGCGCAGGCACCGGTGCCGCAGGCCCGCGTGACCCCGACGCCCCGTTCCCAAACCCGCGCGCGAATCCGGTCACCGTCAAGAATCTCGGCGATCTCGACATTGACGCGGTCGGGAAACAAGGGATGGATTTCGAGGGTTTTCCCGATCCGTTCGATGTCGCGGGCCGCCGTATCCGCGACGATGAAGACCAAATGCGGATTGCCCATGTTCACGGCACAGCCCGGCCCCGGCGCGGCGGCGCCGAAGTCCAGGGCCAACGTATCGGCCTCTTCGGCGAGCGGAATCTCTTGCCAATCGAAACGCGGCGGGCCCATGTCGACCGTGATTGACCCCGGAGAGGCGGTTTCGCAGGGATGAATCCCCGCCGCACTTTCGATGATGGCCCGGTCGCCACCGTTTTCGGCCATCAGGAGCGAGGCGACGCAACGTGTCGCGTTGCCGCAGGCATCGACAATTCCCCCGTCGGCGTTGTGGATTCGGATGGCCGCGTCCGCGCGCCGCGAGGGTTCGATGACGATGACCTGATCACAGCCCACGCCCGTGCGCCGATCGGCGATCGCGCGGGCCGTCGCGTCGTCGAACGCGATCGCTCGCTCGCGCCCGTCGAAAACCACGAAATCGTTACCCAGGCCGTGCATCTTTACGAACGGAAGCGGATCCATGCGGCGCCTTATAGGGTGGGGCGACGACGGGAGTCCAACGCTTTTGGCGGTGCCCAGCGGGCTCGGGAGTCCACCGCCGTATCCCCCCGGATCGGATTCCCGGCGTCGTCAATCACGCCACGAAGCCATCTATTCTTCTTTCTTGCCATCCGTGGTGATGACGCCCTTCTCGATGAGGTAACCAATGGCGTTTAGGAACTCGGTTTCCGATATCGTGCCTTCGCCATACCATCGGGCCGTGTTTCTGACCCATTCGGGCACCTTTTCGTTCGTTTCGCTCGTAGAAGCCACCGCGCTTTCCTCGTCCGAAACGGCGTCGACCTCCTCCTCCGACGCGGTCTCGCCCTCCTCTATCGAGACGGCTTCACCCGCGACCTCAGCGGCCGGCTCGCTCGGGGGCGCCATCGCTTCCAAGGGGAATTCTTCCGGGGCGCCTTGTTCGGCGATCTCTGGAACTGGCGGCGTCTCATCCATCTCGAGACTCGGTTCCTCCTCGCCCGGCAATTCGTCGTCGCTCATGCCCTCTAGCTCCGGTTCGGCGGAAATGACTTCCTCCAGGCTGGATGTTCCCTCATCAATATCAGGGGTTTCGAGGTCCGGTGACGGGACGGCGGACGGCATTTCCGCCGTCGATTCCTCTAAGGGACTCTCGATGACATCGATTGTTCTTTCAGTGACCATATCCACCGCTGGCGAATCGTTCTCGGATGGCTCCTCGGAGACGTTGTCGGGGATATTCGTGTCTTCTGCGTCCTGGCCATAGACAAAATCCGTCGGCCAAACGACAATAAATAAAAACACGAAGCCAATAAGGCAACTAAACGTTGAGAATTTATTTGATTTCATTTTACGTCCTCCCATTAAGTGTGATAAAAAAGTGATCATAAACGTTCTTTTATTTATCAATATAGTTTCTAAGTTCGCATGGACTTGGCCATTAACGTGTATGGATTCAGGGGCCGAATGGCGTCCTTCCCCTCATAGGCGGTCGAGCATTTGGGCCAGAAAAGGGGCCACCGCGGTGAGGTGTCTTTGTGTGTCGGAATTCTTTACAGTGGCAACGCCCGGCTATCAAGGGGTTTGCCGTGGTTTCAAAAAAATATGTCGGAATACTTTACACCTGCGTATCGGTTAACGTAAATCTTCGTAACCTATTGAAACGTATGCTATTTCACGCATTGTGTTGGGGTGCCAAATGGCTTGGGACGTTCGCGCGACCCCAAAAAACTGTCGGAAAATTTTACAGTTTACGCTCTTGGCCTGGGATTCAGCTCTATCTTACGCTCTTGGCCTGGGATTCAGCTCTATCTTACGCTCTTGGCCTGGGATTCAGCTCTATCTTACGCTCTTGGCCTGGGATTCAGCTCTATCAGAAATTGAATTTTGTCTGCTATCTGGTTGTTTTTACGGAATTCCTATGGCACTGGCACATGGTTTGCGAGAAAATTTGGGTGTAGGAACCTTGCGACGAATTCGACAAGTGGAGTACAAGGTTACCTGCGGAGAGTGGCTTTAATAATAACGTCTCAAGAGGATCGGAAGATGGTTTTTGATCGAATTATGCCGACGGCGGGACAATCTGCTGTTGTGAAAGGAACTTTTCTGACGCGGGTTTTTCCATCCCTTCTATTCGCTGCCGCCTTGATGTACGCGTTTGCCGCCCAAGCGGTGGTGATCGATTCCTTCGAAGATCTCCAGGGCCCCCAGACCTCGGTGGTTGGGGAGGTGGTACTGGACAGCCAGCCGGCTGGTGGCGCCGCGGGCGGGTTTCGGGATATCGCGACGAGCGCGACCGGCGCTTCCGGCGGTAGTGTGACCGCCGGGGTCGTTGCGGGTGGCGGCGGCGGCGGCGGTGGCGGCTCCGGCAATGGCCTCCAAGTTTCGCAGACCCCGGGAGTTACCGGTTCGACGACGATATCCTTCGATGGCGTCGAGGATACCGGCGGTGGTGGCTTGGGGTTGGATGACTTGGATTTAACTTGCGATCCAGTCGACGATGCTTGCGCCCTCATTATTGACGTCGGACAAATCGGTGGGGATGTTGATATTGAGATCGAGGTAATTTCGGCTGACGAATCTGGCGATATCGCCGGCGTATCCAGTTTGACCCAGGACGGCACAACAGGCGAGAATACTTTCCTAATCGACGATTTCATCGGAGATGCTGTCTTCGGTGATGCCGATTTTACGAACATCGATGAAATCACCCTTGAAATCACCTCCACCACGGCTCCGGGCGACGGGGAAGCGGCCGAGGGCGACGGGAAGAGATACTCGTTGTCTTCATTACGGATTTTTTCTCGGGGACGGCCCCGTCCTCCATCAAAACCGCTTCGGATGATTCCGGGTCGTCACCATCGGCCGGGTCGAGCGAAGTGCCAGAGCCCATGACTGCTGTGTTGTTGGGATCAGGCTTGCTGGGGCTGGGCTTCCTACGCCGTCGTCGGTCATAGAATCGACGGATTGAAAAAGCGCGGGCCCGGGCGATATCGGGCAAAAGTTTGGGATTTATATCTCAAAGTAACGAATGCGTGAGGAATCGCAGTTCTCAATTAACATCCTTTTTACCCGGCGGGGCGTTTCTTGACAATATCCACCGGATTGAAAACCGCCGCGCGGATTGTCTCTGCGG
>CBDCME010000072.1:0-19770 GCA_965218865.1 Alphaproteobacteria bacterium | reverse complement strand
GCAGAGACAATCCGCGCGGCGGTTTTCAATCCGGTGGATATTGTCAAGAAACCTCCCGCCGGGTAAAAAGGATGTTAATTGAGAACTGCGATTCCTCACGCATTCGTTACTTTGAGATATAAATCCCATTTTTTTGGTGTGGCGCTGATTTAATGGAGGACACGGTTCGGGCCGTCGCCTAGCCACCGATACGCCCGTCCCTGACCGCGTGAACGGTGACCGTCACTTGGTTAAAAGATAAAGGTATTGCTGCCGCGCCCAACCGAAATCTGGCACGGAGAAAATTAGCCACAAACGGCCCACTCGCCCTGGTGACAGCCGCGTGTCGATGGACGCCTGCCATCCGTGATGAGGCAAAAGGGGGCCCTTTTTGACAGCCATCGACGAGCGCCCGAATTCTCGGACCTTGAGATGGGTCGGAAGAGGTTGCCAACGAACATCCAGTCGAGAGTTAGATCTGCTCCAACTGGCGGGGGGTCGGTTCGGCGCAGCAGTACCAGGGTTCGCTGAGGCGGGGGACCGGGGGGCGGTGGCGTTGGGCCGGGGGCGGGAGCGAGAGGCCGTCGGCGGCGTGGGCGAGGCGCCAGATTTCGGCGAACAAGGGCCAGCGCTCCTGGGTCTCGTCGGCGGCTTCGACGATGGCCTGCACGGCTGATTGAAGCTCGTCGACGCGGGGATCGGGGTGGCGCCAGCGGTAGCTCAGGGCGGCGGAGTCGAAACCTTCCAGGCAGGCGCGGACCTCGGGCAGGGCCAGGACCCTTGATCCCGCGGGCACGAGCAGGCGAATCGCGAGTTGGACCGGGGCCACCCAATCGACCAGGTCGAGATCGACCAGGGTCGTCAAAAGGGCGCGGTAGCCGGCGAGGGTCGTCCACGGGGTAAACGGCAGGAAGGTCGGCGCCAGGGCCAGGCCGACATCCCGCGCCAAGGCCACCAGGCGGACGAAATCGGCCCGATCGTGTCCCTTGTCGAGACGCGCGAGCACGGTGTCGTCGACCGATTCGACCGCGGTGGTGACGAACAGGCAACCGCTCTCGACCAATCCCGGCAAGTGGCGCGCGTGCCGCAACAGATGCTCGACCTTGATGGTGACGTCAAAGGTCAGGGCTGAAAACTCGGCGTGGAGCGCCGCGACCAGGCGCATGGCGTGGCCGACGCCGTTGAAGAAATCGGGGTCGCCGAAGGTGACGTGGGTGGCCCCGGCCGCGACCTGCTGGCGGACGTCGGCCAGGACCACCTCGGGCTGGACGACGCGGAAGCGCCCGCCGTAAACGGGCACCACGGGACAGTGGCGGCAGAGGTGCTTGCAGCCGCGGCTGGCCTCGGTATAGCCGGCAACGTGGCGGCGGCCCTCGCCGTCGTGCAAGTGGGCGTATTTCGCCAGCTCCGGCAAGCCCCGGCGGTCGGGCGGAAGAAAACGCTGCTTGGCGAGAGAGACGTGGGACTCGTGGTCTTCCTCCTCCAGGGCCTTTTCCTCGTCGCCGCCGTTCCCTTCGGCGCCGGCCAAACGCCGGTAGAGCGCCGCGAGGCCGCTTTCGAATTCGCCGCCCAGGAGTGTTTGGGCTCCAAGCCGGCGCAAGAAGCGTGCGTTCATCGGCGCGTACAGGCCATAGAAACACAAGTGCGCCTCGGGCGCCGCGGCGTGGATCCGGGGGACGACGGCGGCGGCCAGCCGGGTCGCCGTGTGCATGGGCACGTGAACCGCGACCAGCCCGGCCCCGGCCAAGGCCTCGGCGCGGAAGGGTTCGACCGCGAGATCGAGGCAGACGACGTCGGCGCCGGCAGCGCCGAGCCAGGCCGCCGGCGAGGCCAGACCAAAGGGCTGATGGCCGAGATCGTAGGTCGAAATCAGGACCGCTTTCATCGCCGCCTCCGGCGCGGGGACCGATCCGAAGGTGCGGATTCAAGGACCCGATTCAAAAGGCGCTATTCGAAGGGGCTGGCGCCGCCGCCCTTGCTGGGCTGGAAATAGGGGTTGGAACCCCCGGCGTGGTCGGTGGTGTCGAGGACTTCGGTGATCGATGGCACCGCCTCCTTGATCGCCACCTCGACGCCTTGCTTGAGGGTGACGCTGGCCATGCCGCAGCCCTGGCAGCCGCCCTCGAGACGGATATAGGCCTTGTCGTCCTTGAGGTCGATGAGAGCGATATGGCCGCCGTGCATCGCCACCGAGGGATTGATGCTTTGGTCGAGGAGTTCCTGGATCGCGCGCCCCTCGGGGGTGTCGAGGCCGGGCTTGGGTCCGGCGTCGCTGAAATCGCGGACCTCGACGACCTCGGGGACATAATGGCGCAGCATGTTTTGGATCGGACCCTTGAGCGAGTTCGCGGCGCCCTGGAGATCCAGATAGACGACGCCGTCCTTGAATGCGCGGAATATCACGTCGCCCCCCGCATCGGCCACGGCCGGGAGAACCCTGGTTTCGATCAGCTCGGTGACCTCGGCGATGATCTCGGCCCGCTCCTTGTCGCTTTGGCCGCCCTCGACGAGGACCGGCTCGCCGCTCATGAAGTGGGCCATGATGGCGCCCAGGACCCGGGGCTTCAGATCGTGCCAGTCGGCGCTGTCGAACTTCGTGACCTCGATCCGGTCCGATGCCAGGACCACCCGCGCCACCGCGTCGATCTCGAAGATGCTCCGCGCCAAGGGCGAGCGCGACTCCGCGTCGTCGGCGTCGGCGAAAGCCACCCGGCCCGTTTCAAGCACCGTCCGCCCCGGCAAGAACGCCAGAACCCCATCGTTGGAAGTCGATTCGGTCTTGATGAACATCCCAAAACTCCTCGCCGCCCCAAGCAAACGAACATCCCCAATTTACATGGCCCGAAACCCCGCCCCGGTCAACGCCGGAGCGAAGGCGCATGGCGGGTTCCCTTGGATTTGGTCAGCGGCGTTGGCGTCGGCGGCGGGCTTCCTCGAGTTGGGCGCGGGTGAGCTGGAGGCCAATGTAAATCTTGTAGATCTCGGCGGTTTGGCCGGATCGTAGGAAGAGGCGCTGGCTCAAGCGCTCGCGGACGCCAACGCGAATGGTCGCGTCCTCGAAATTGATTTGGGCCACGAAATTCTCCTTTCCGAGGATGCGTTCATTGGTGTCGGCGACGACGACGAAAAAGGGAAAGCGCCCCACCGGCTCCAAGGCGGCCGGGCCGCGCTCGGCGATGACGGTCATATCGAGATCGTTGTCGACCCAGCCTTCGTCGTTGTAAAGACAGCGCGAGCCGAAGGGGCCGAGCTCGACGTTGAACATAACGTCGGTAAGGTCGCGGCCCGGCCCTTCGCGGTAGATCGTGACCCGGCTGGCTTCCTCGACCACGATCACCGGGGCGCAGGGACCGGTGACGGGTTTCGCGAAAATGCCGCAGGCCGCGAGCCCGAGGCCGAGCACCACCGGCGTGGCCCAGCGCCGGGCGTAAGGGCCGAGGCAGAGGCCGCGAAATGCGCGGACACGCATCTTCGAAAAGACACTCAGAGCCGACCGTGGGTGCCGTCGCAAAGGGGACGGTTGGCGGTTCGCTTGCAACCACAGAAATACACCGTCTTGGATTCCTCCACCTCGAAAGCGATCGGCGTGAAGGTCGTTTCCTTGTGCGATCCATCGCAAAAAGGCTGCTTATTGCTGCGCCCGCAGGCACACCAATAGTAAACTTTCCCAGCCTCGACCTCGACGGCGTACGGCTCCTTTTGGGCAATCACGGCTTCGCTCATCCCGGTCTCCCTTGCTTCCAGGCCCCACCGCGGTACGTCCGCGACTTGGGGCCTCGTCATGACGTCATGGCTCGCCGCTTGGGCAAGCCGCCGATTCTAGTCGCGGCGCCCGTCGGCGGCAAGCCGCCAAGCGTCACCGCCGTACGGGAGTTCAGGCAGATATCGATCGCCGTTCCCGGCGGCTTGACGGGGATTAACAGAATATGTATTCTGATTACATGTCCAGAGTGAGAGAATTCGATCCGGAGAAGGCCCTGGCGGACGCGATGCACGTTTTCTGGCGTTGCGGTTACGCGGACACGTCGATGGACGAAATCGTCTCCGAGACCGGAGTCAGCCGCTACGGCCTTTACGGCACCTTCGGCAACAAAAAGGAGCTTTTGGTGGCGGCCATGCGCCGTTACGAAAAGGACATGACGGACCTGCTCTGGTCCGATCTCCGCAAAGCCGACGCCGGCAGGAAAGAAATCATCGGGTTTTGGCGCTCACTCCGTCAACACGCCGAGGACGAGGATTTTTGCAACGGCTGCCTGATCGTCAACATCGCCGCCGAGGTCGCCCCCCACGAGCCGGAGATCGCGGCCGAGGTTCGGCGGATCGACAACGAGCACGCCGCCGTATTCACGGCGGCCATCCGCAACGGGCAAAAGGCCGGGGATATTCCTACCGACGTCGATGCCGACGGGGCCGGGTGGCTGCTCGTGGCGCTCATGCGTGGCGGTGCCCTGATGGTGCGCGCCGGCGCCAATCCGGCCGATTTGAACGGCGCCATCGAAGCCGGATTGAGCATTTTGGATTTTGCGCAAACGAAGGATGTCCGTAGCAAGTTAAAATGACGGGTCTGCGGCAGCGGTTGTTCTCCGTTCGCCTTAGTGCTACCATCGTCGGCAACTGAGTGAGCTGGCGATGCTCGGGTAAAGCGTGATGGTGTTTACGACATCGGGAGCAACGTCATGGCGCGACTTTCGGAATTGGCCACGGCCAGTGGACCTCTCCTCTTCGAACCGCCCCTCGCTCGCGCATAATTCGCGCTAGATCCCACTTCAACGAATCAATCGTGGCTGTCTGTATAAAAAATTCTATTGTTGACTAGAAAGCAATATCCTACAAGGAGTCGCCGAAAAGAGTAGTGACCCAGAATCGACCGTAATGTGATATCTAAGGGGCGATATATGTCAAATGCGGGAAAAGACAATCAAATAGCAAGTAGGCATGCTAGCTGGTACCTTACTTTCATTTCTATAGTATTCGGTGTTTTCATATCGGTATGGGTGCAGCCGCTGAATGGTGATGAGATTAAGGCCGCTTTTAATTTAGATGACCCATCGTATAAATTTGATTATGCCATCATATATGTGCTTGCAAGAGGAATATTAATGTTTTTAACACTTATTTGCCTTTGGTTGTGGTCACTGCTGTCCGGTTAACTGAACGGTTTTGGCGACGGAAGGCAATATTTCTGCAGGGTTTGGAGCGAAAATGGGTGGTGCGATTTGAATTGGATGGAGCACTTTTCGGAGTTTTTCCGAGGAGATGCTCATGAATACCGGCAAGACCCTTTTCGCCCAACTCATGGGTTTCGTGCCCTGGACGACCTTCACGCGGATCGTCAATCTGTACGGCAGCGATCACCGGGTCCGGCGCTTTCCTGCGCCGAGCAATACCGGGCCATGGCCTTCGCCCAGCTGACCTACCGGGAGAGCCTGCGCGACATCGAGGCCTGCCTCTCGGTCCAAGCGTCGAACCTCTATCACATGGGCTTCCGCCGGCCGGTCCGGCGCTCGACGCTGGCCGATGCCAACGAAAGGCGCGACTGGCGTATCCACGCGGAGTTGGCCCAGCGGCTGATCACCGTGGCGAGGAAGCTGTACGCCGGCGAAGAACTGGGGTTGGAGCTAACCAACACCGTCTACGCCCTGGACTCGACGACCCATCGCTCTGTGCCTGTCGGTCTTTCCGTGGGCGCACTTCCGTGCCACCAAAGCGGCTGTGAAGATGCACACATTGCTCGACCTGCGGGGCAACGTACCGAGTTTCATCCATATCTCGGACGGCAAGCTGCACGACGTTCATGCCCTCGATATGCTGATACCGGAAGCCGGAGCGATCTACGTCGTGGATCGTGGCTACGTCGACTTTGCCCGCCTTCATGTGTTGCATCAAGCTGGGGCCTCCTTCGTCACCCGCGCCAAATCGAACATGGATGCTCACCGCGTCTATTCGGCGGCATCGGATCGCCCGGCGGGCATCGTTTGCGACCAGACCATCTCCTTGGACGGCATCTGCACCAAGACGGATTATCCCGAACTTCTGCGGCGCATCCGCTTCAAAGACCCCGAGTCCGGCAAGATGTTGGTGTTCATCACCAACAACTTCTCCCTTCCCGCTGCCACCATTTGCGCCCTCTACAAAAGCCGCTGGCAAGTGGAGCTCTTCTTCAGGTGGATCAAGCAACATCTTCAGATCAAGCAATTCTTCGGAACCTCGGAAAACGCGGTGAAGACGCAGATCTGGATCGCCGTCTCGGTCTACGTCCTCGTCGCCATCGTCAAGAAGCGCCTCGACTTGGACGCCTCGCTCTACACTTTGCTACAGATCCTCTCGCTGACCCTCTTCGAGAAAATGCCTCTACATCAAGCACTTACCAAAGACGAAAACAGACGCAACCCACCGCAAATAACCAACCAATTGAATCTATTCGCTTTTTAACCGGACACTAGTGGGTTGTGGTATGGAATTTTCCTTTGTCAGGTCAATCCAGCCGTTGGCTTTTACATGTACATGTATGAATTTACGACACTGGCCATATTTGCGATTGCTTTCCGGTTTTGGGACCGACCGCTTTTGTTTCCGGGATCTGTATTTTTTGGGTCTTTGTTAATGTTGGTCCGATTCTTTGTGGCTGGGTTGTCTGTTAGGAAATCGGCAACTGCTAAGCGTTCGAATGCTTTAAAGGTTGCTCTCTTTACCCTAACGGGATACATACTTGTCATTTTAGGTTCTGTAGTAGAGGCTCTGTACTTTGAATCGTCGATTCCGAAAATGTTGGACTTCATTCATGCTGTAGTAATGGTTCTTTTAGCAGTCGGAATTGCCCGATAGCAACTATTGTGTCGGCTCGGATTGTTGAGGAGAAATTCACGTTTGGAGACCCTGGATAGATCTGACAATTTTAGAATATTATGGGTGGGATATTACTTGAGTTTAACGAATTCAGTGGTTGTTTCTTTTAGGGTTGGGATTGCACAAGGATTTCAAAACGTAGTGAAAATTCGGATTTCAAAACATCCAGAGTGGTTAGATGACTTGCTTGTCATCTCGGACTCCTACCAAGAAAGGATTGTGGATAGCCGATTATTTGGGGAGATGGCAGCAGGCACGCTGTCGATCGCTCGATTCCGCGCGGCGCTGCTTAACTTCTACCCATTGGTGGAAAGCTTTCCTGCATACATGGGGCACGCAATTGGGAAAGTGCCGCCAGGAAAGAGTCAACGCAATGACATGGCCCGGCAGTGGTTGATGGAAAACATCAATATCGAACGCCGTCACGCGCTTTGGTATCAGCAATGGGCGGTTGATTTCGGTGTGCTCCCCGAAGCCTTTGCTAATCCAATTCTACCTCCCCCAGAGATGGACGCAATCAACAACTATCTGTGGTGCATTGCGCATAATGGGCAATGTCCCGGCTGATGTTGAAAAAGTGAGGTAGGCGTCATTCGCCTGGAACCGTTAGGCTCTGGGTGTTGAATCCATCAAGGAGAACGACGCCATGACCAAGACTACACGGAACAGCCGCCGTTCGAAACTGTTGGAGATCCCGCTTCCGCTGTTGCCGCCGGCCTTGCCGGAGGCTTTTGATGATCTGCGCATGAGCGTGGATCGCTTTTGCCTGTTGGCCGGGGTGGAGACCCTGGGCGAGATGCTGGACGAGGATAGCGAGGTGCTCTGCGGAGCGCGCCACGCCCGCACGGCCGAGCGGCAGGGCCATCGCTGGGGGACAACCCAGAGCGAGATTGCCTATCACGGGGGCAAGGTGAAGCTGACGCGCCCGCGGGTGCGCGATCTTGCGGGCAAGGAGATGAGCTTGCCGAGCTGGGAGTTGCTCTCGGACCCGGCGCTTTTGCAGTCCTGGGCGATGAACATC
This sequence comes from Alphaproteobacteria bacterium, assembly GCA_965218865.1. Taxonomy (GTDB): domain Bacteria; phylum Pseudomonadota; class Alphaproteobacteria; order JAAXGF01; family JAAXGF01; genus CBDCME01. Next base: position 11,924 of record CBDCME010000072.1, on the reverse strand, counting down.
ATGCTGCTTACGGTTTCGACCCGCAAGTACGCGCGCGCCGTGCGCCTGCCCGGCGAGGCCAGCGGCGACTTGCCGGCACGCGCGGGCGATGCGACCTCGAAGTCCGCGGTCTCGCGGCGCTTCGTGGCCATGACGCGCAAGAAGCTGAAGGCCTTCCTGGCCAGCGACCTTTCGGATCTCGATCTCCTGGTCATCCAGATCGACGGGCTGCACGTCGGCGATCACGTGTTGCTGGCAGCTATTGGCATCGACGGCGCGGGCGAGAAGCATGTTCTAGGCCTGGCCGAAGGTGCCACGGAGAATGCCGCCACGGTGCAGGCGCTGCTCGACAACCTGACCGCCCGCGGCCTCGACCCGGAAGTGCCCCGGCTCTTCATCGTCGACGGCGCCAAGGCGCTCTCCAAGGCGATCAAGCGGACCTTCGGGCCGGTGGCCGCCCTCCAGCGCTGCCAGGTCCACAAGGGCCGCAACATCATCGAGCGCCTCGACGAAAGCCTTCATGCCGGCGTCAAGAAGGCGCTCAGGCAAGCCTGGGACCAAGACGATGCCGAGAAAGCCGAACGCCTCATGAAGAACCTGGCGCGCCGCCTGGAGACCGAGGCCCCCGGCGTTTCGGCTTCCATCCTGGAGGGCCTGGATGAGATCCTCACCGTGATCCGCTTGGGCCTGCCGCCCAAGCTCAGGCGCTCCTTGGCCTGCACCAACGCCATCGAGAATGCCTTGGGAACGGTCAGGATGGTGCAGCACAATGTCAAGCGCTGGCGCAACGCCGAGATGGCCTTGCGATGGACCGCCGCCGGCCTCCTGGAAGCCCAAAAGACCTCCGTCGCCTCAAGGCCTACCGGCAACTCCCCATCCTCAGAGCTGCCCTCGAGGATCACGTGAAAAAGGCAAAAGCGAAAAGCGCCATTGAAACCATCAAAGAGGCCGCCTAGCCTCGAAGCCCAACCATGCCTGCCTCGCCTTTTTCAACAGAGCATGGGACATCGCCGCATAATGGGAGTCTCGCGGAATGCCTTGCCGCAGTGAACTACTCAATTGAGGGACCGACCGCTGAATGGACGAAGAGGGTAAATAAGAAGATTACAGTATACCAGAGCCACCCTGGCGTCACTTTTGGGAAGAAGACCCTATATTGGATAAAAGCTCACGCATCATACGATGCTCAACATACACCGGAAGCCTTGGAACTAATAATGGCTTTCGCTGTGACAAAAGAAGAACAAAATAAAGTGTTGCACGCTGTAGAATTTTCAATGTAATATTTTGTTATGGCGGCAGAAGGCTGCTACGATCTTTTTTCTGATTGAAAATCTGCACTCTGCGATCGCTTGTACAGAATTTGGAAATCGCATGATGGTGTCGTCCGTGGTCAGGGCGTGGTCTAATACCAACCGCCCCAGAGTTTGACTCGCGCAAAGGTTTACACGCTAGGTTTTGTGTGATTCAAGGTTGTTGGCAACAAGGGAGTGTGTTCAATGCCAACGATTCCTTTGCGAAACGACTTTGATGCTGAAAGAGTCCGTGTTCTTGCGGCACGGAGCGATGATGGGAACCAGGCGCGACGGCTTTTGTCGATGGCGGCCATCTACGATGGGATGGATCGAGCGTGCGCGGCGGGTATTGGCGGCATGGATCGGCAGACGTTGCGGGACTGGGTTCACCGGTTCAACGCGGGAGGTCCGGCCGGTCTGATCGACCGCAAGCCGAACGGGGCGTTGCGTCGGTTGACGCCGTCGCAAATGGCGGCGCTTTCGCGGGCTATCGAGGCCGGTCCCGATCCCGAACGGGATGGGGTCGTGCGCTGGCGCTGCATCGATCTCAAGCAACTGATCCGAACGCGCTTCGGCGTGGACTATCACGAGCGGAGCGTCGGCAAGCTGCTGGCCGCGCTCGGGTTCTCGCATATTTCCGCGCGCCCGCGCCACGTCGGCCAGGATGCGCGGGCACAGGAGGAATTTAAAAAAAAGTTTTCCCGAACACTTGGCGAAAATCGTAGCGGCACAGCCACCGGACACGCCCATCGAGGTTTGGTTTCAAGATGAAATGCGCGTCGGCCAGAAGAACAGCCTGGTGCGCCAGTGGGCCCCAAAGGGATCGCGCCCGCGCCAGGTCAAGGACCTACGGACCTCTTCGGCGTATCTCTTCGGCGCCATCTGCCCCGAGCGCGGTGAGGGCGCGGCGCTGGTCATGCCGCGCGCCAATACTGAAGCCATGGACCTGCATCTCGAGGAAATCAGCCGGGCCGTTGCCCCAAACGCCCATGCCGTCGTGCTGCTCGACCAAGCCGCATGGCACACCACTGCCAAACTCGGCATCCCGGAGAACATCTCCCTCGTGCCTTTGCCACCCAAGTCCCCGGAGCTCAATCCCGCCGAAAATGTCTGGCAATACCTCCGCCAGAACTGGCTCTCCAATCGTGTCTTCGACTCCTATGAAGCCATCGTCGAGGCCTCTTGCCAAGCCTGGAACAACCTGACCGACCAACCTTGGAAGATCATGTCCATCGGCCTCAGAGCGTGGGATCGCACAAGGCAATGTTAAGGGCGGTTGGTATTAGTCCGCGTCAAACGCGTTCCTGATTACCAACTTTGCTCCGCGAGTTTGAGGAGGTTCTAGGGCATGGGCGTGTTCAAGAGCGGACCCGAACTGGAGACGGCCATCGACGACTACCTCGCCAAGCACAACGAAAGCTCCAAATCCTTCGCCTGGACCGCCACCGCCCGAGTGATCCTCAAAAAGGTCGACCGCGCTCGGAACACCCTCAATTAGGTGAAGAAGGGTACCTTTTAAATGAGTCGGAACACTAGGAACGCATTCTTATTCGAACGAACCGCTCCGGAACCGATCACTTTCGCCGTGTTTGCCGAGGGCCTCGCCGAGCTGCGGAGTATTCAGCATCAAGGGCACGGCGCTTCTGTCCCACGCCAAGATCCTGGATCCGGACAACCAGTGGCTCTATCTGCCCTCCCTGAAGCGGGTAAAGCGGATTTCCTTGGCGAATAAATCCGGACCGTTCGTCGGTTCGGAATTCGCCTTCGAGGACTTTACGTCCCTGGAGCTGAACAAATTCGACTACAATTATCTGCGCGAGGAGACCGTAGACGGCATGGTCATGGACGTTGTGGAACGCACCCCGCGATACGAAAATTCCGGTTACACCCGGCAAGTCGTTTGGATCGACCAGGAGATATTTCAGAATCGCCGCGTCGATTTCTATGATCGCAAGGGCCAACTTCTCAAGACCTTGCTGTTCGAGGACTACACGGAGTATCCCGGCGGCGTCTGGCGCGCTCACGTTCTGAAAATGTCCAACCACCAGACCGGCAAAAGCACGGACCTCGTCTATTCCGAATACGCCTTCAAGACAAACCTCGGCGAGGGCGATTTCAATAAGGGCAAACTGAAGCGAATCCGCCGAGAATAGGGTAACTTCGGGGCGCAGGGACGGCGGGGATCACCCACCTGGGTTACCCCGACGGCCGGCGCCGCGAGTTTTCGAACAGACTGTCAAATGGGGCAAGAGTTCGGGTTCCGTTTGGCTCAGTTCGCATTTGGTATGCATTGTGGTAGAATGTTCGCGGTTTGTTTAGGGGAGCGAGGAGATGGATCACGAGCGGTTTCGAGACTGGCTTTCGCATGTGGACGGGCTGACGCCGGCCCAGCGCGAGGAGGTGATGGCGGCCCTGTCGGGACGGCCGGAGGGCGCGGCCTCGCTGGCGGCGATCGAACTCGGCGTGGACGAAGCGCGGCGCTGCCCGCATTGCGGCAGCGGCGGGGCGGTCTCGCGCGGCAAGGCGCGCGGTCTGCGCCGCTACCGGTGCAAGGCTTGCGGGAAGACATTCGGCGCGCTGACCGGTACGCCGCTTTCGAGGCCTGCACCGCAAGGAGCGCTGGCTGTCCTTCGGCAAGGCCCTGGCGCAAGGGGAAACGGTGCGCGCCTCGGCGCGGCGGTGCGGCATTGCGCCGAGCACGGCGTTTCGCTGGCGCCACCGCTTCCTTGAGGCGGTCCGGCAAGCCCCGGACCGGCTCGGCGGGATCCGTCGGGCCGACGAGAACCTTCGTGCTCGAAAGCCGGAAGGGAGACCGGAAACTGGACCGCAAGCCACGCCGGCGCGGCGGAAAAGCCGGCAAGCGCGGGATCTCTCGTGAGCAAGTGCCGGTTCTGGTCGCCGCCGACCGTGGCGGCGCAACGCTCAGCAGGACGCTGCCCACCGTCAACTGGATGAAGGAGGCGCTGGAACCGGTCATCCCCAGGATGCCTTGCTCGTCTCCGACGCCAGCCGCTGTTAGCCCGCCGCAGCGGCGCTCGCCATCCGCCACGAGACGGTCAATCTCTCCGCCGGAGAACGGGTACGCGGCGCCCTGCACATCCAGACGGTCACGATAGCCAACTCAAACGCTACCGCGGCATCGCCACCAAGTATCTCGACAGTTACCTGCGCTGGTTCCATCTCATTTTTGAACTCGCCGACCGACCGACCCCGAGAGCATTTGGCCGCAGCCATGGCGAAGCCATTTTCACGAACTGAGCCTTCCGTTTTGAGCTGCAAGCGCAAATTCCGATAACAACGGTAAGCAAGATTGTCGAATCGCGGTTTCATTTATGACTCACCGTCAACGGGTGATTGGCCAGAATATTAATGGGCGATTTACAGGATGACTCCGTTCGAAAAGCGAGAACCATGGCGCGGGGAGCGACGATGTAAAATGCCCCGTTATTACATTGTCTTCAACACACAAGATTTATTTTGTGGATTGGAAATTTATTCCTGATTACGCACTTTGCTCCGCGAGTTTGAGGAGGTTGTAGGGCATGGGCGGGGTACGTAGGGCGGCCCAGGCGAGGCGGGGGATCATCTCGTCCAGGCGGTAGCGGCGATTGAAGCGGTATTCGAACTGGGCCAGGTATCGCGGTGCGTGCTTGGGACGGATGGGGTCCCGCGGAGGCTGTTCTTGACGTTACCGAGGGTCGTATTGACCCATTTGAAGGCGGCCCATTTGGCGGCCTGGGGTCCGCTGCCGGTAACGGCGGGATAATGGCTGCAGCCAGCCGCGGTGACGGCGGTGAAGCAGCTCAGGCCGTCGCTGACGACGGTGCTTCCCGGGGTCAAGACGCGGCGCGACATTTTCTCGATCTCTGCCTTGCGGAAGCCCTTCACCCGGGTGAGCTTGAGCCGGTGCGGCCGACCCTCGGCGGTGGTTTCCACGGCGGCCACGAAAGGCGTTTTGCCGGGTGCGCCACGGCCCCGCTTACCGCCGCGCCGGGCGCCCCCCAGATAGGCGTCGTCGATCTCGATCCGCTTGCCCTCGCCGCCCAGCGGCTTGTTTTCCTCGCGTTCAAGCATCACCTGCATCAGTTTGTGATGCATCTTCCACGCCGTATTGTAGCTGACCCCGAGCCGGCGCCCCAATTCGAGGCTGGAAATCCCTTTCTTCGACTGGCTGATCAGGTAGAGGGCCTCGAACCATACGATCAGCGCCAGGTGGGTCGCATGAAAGATCGTCCCCGCCGTCAACGACACCTGGTAATGGCAGCCGCTGCACTGATACAGCCGCCGACTCTTGTGCTCGCTGTAGCGATCACCGGCACAGCGGGGACAAACAAAACCCTTCGGCCAGCGCCAGCCGAATACCACCGCCCGACATTTCTCCTCGCTAAGTTCACGAAACCGCCCCAAACTCAACCCCAACTGAACCGCATTCCTCGACATCGCAAACCTCCTGAAAAACCACCGGATGTTCACTTTTTGTACCATACCAAATCCTCGGAGGAAAGTGCGTAATCACGAATTTATTTAATCGTCCGCAGCTTATTAATACTATTTGCTAACGTCGCATTTGTCGTCGCTCACGCACCATTGTTCGGCCCATTTACGCATCAATTCGCGGGATCTCTCATTGGCCGGTACGATTGTGGGGTAGGGCCCGTTGAATATGAATTTTACCAAACCCCTGTCCCGAAGATTCGTCGCGGCGTAAATGATCTGGTGCTTGGTGTGTTCCGTCGCGAGCGCCACGGACTCGACCGAAACATTCCCGTACGGTACCCGACAGGCGATCGCTCGCTGTAGAGGGTCCGCGTGAACGCGCACCGCGGTCTCGACCTCCTTGAGCCACTCGGTCACCACGTTCGGATCATACCAGGTGCGTTCCCTCCGATAATTCTTCGCGTCGGCCGACAGTGCCGCCACCAACAAAATAAAGAGAACGAAAACGGGGGAGAGGCCCATCCGCCAACGTCTCGCTGTTCCACTTGTCATCGCGGGTTTCCCGATCCGGGCATCTCGACTCCCAGGCAAGAATGATTCGGATACCGGATCACGATGGAAATCGCGGTATCGTCGAAATGGGCCGTACGGAATCGGCTGGTTCCAATTCCACGTCCCTTTTTACGCGAATCGTTCGTCGGCCCACCGATCCGCCCCTCCGTGCGTTTAGGTAGATGCCGATATCGACACTAGCATACCCATTTATGCCTCGGATATCATTTAATGAATACGACGTTATTGGTGTTCAAATATAATACTCTTCCCAAGCCTCCGATACGACGGTGTTCATAATCCCATCTTCATTCGTACACTTGAATTCAGCGAAATGAAACGTCGGATCGCGGGAATTGTTCCAAACTGGATAGGGGCTGGCCCGGCAACCGTGCGTGCACCGATAAATGGTTTCGCCGTAGTGATCGTATTTGGCTTTTCGAACGAAACACCCCTCTTTTTTGCACTTTGGGCACAACGAAGGGAGTTTCGTGAAAACGAGAGGGTCGGTCGGGTGCGGCGCCCAGGGAACCGCGGTAGGGGTGGGAGCAATTTCCGTGGCAATTTCCTCAGGCGGGGGATCCGTCCCGACGAAACCAACGAGTTCCAATTTGAAAGTCAGCGTCTTGCCGGCTAGGGGATGGTTGGCATCCAGCGTTGCGGTTTCCGGGTCGAGTTCGACAACCAGCGGTCGGACAAAATGACCACCAGGGTTGGTCGCCTGAAGCGCGGCGCCGACTTTCAGATCGATCGGTATGCGGGCCCGCTCGTCCATGTGCACGAGGCGGGGATCGTGCAACCCGTACGCGTCTTTCGGCGCCAGGGTCAGGCTTTTCGTGTCGTCCTCGGCCATGCCGAGAAGAGCCGCCTCAAAGCCCGCGACGACCTGATCACCGCCGACCGTCACCTCGATCGGTCCGCCTTCGACCGAGCTCGCGAATCCGGTGCCGTCGGCGAGCGTGCCCACATAATGCACGCGGACCGTATTGCCGGCCGCCACTTGTCTCATGTCCTTACATTCCGTAACTCGCGGCAGCGGCCTGATCCTCGTGCCAGATGGTTAATCCAGTGTCGCCAGGGGCCGGAATCGATCCAACCGCCTATCGAGCTTCAACAGAATATCATAGGGTAGGGGGGCTCGGAACCGATATCGGCGAGCCCAATCCACGAAGAGAGGCCCGCGTAAAGATTTCGTTCAACGGTACAGTCATCTGAACCGAAGTCAATCGAAGATGCCAGATGGTTCCTTCCCCCTTGCGCTGGACGTGGATAGGTTCCAACGCCCTTGCACGCTGTCGGGGAGGCGGATATCGTCGCGGGAAGGGGCAAGAAAGCGGCGCCTTTCACGGCTTTCAACGGGGCGTGACGGCCTGAGTGTCCCTTCGGAAATGCGCTTCCGCGCATTTTGTGGCGTCTGTTCCGACCCTCTCCCCCTCCCGGCCACCCCTAGGCGTATGCTGATATGGGTGGCCGGGAGGGGGAGAGGGCCGGTGCCGCAAGTTTTCGAACAGACTGTAAGTGCGCGATGGCGGTATACACGGACGTTACGGACGGAGACATCACCGCCTTTCTCTCTCAGTACGACATCGGTGCCTTGGCCTCGTTCAAGGGCATCGCCGAAGGGGTGGAGAACAGCAACTATCTGCTCCTGACGGAGCGGGCCCCCTATATCCTGACCTTGTACGAGAAACGCGTGGTGCCCGAGGACCTGCCGTTTTTCCTCGCCCTGATGGAATATCTGGCCGGCCGCGGCGTCCCCTGCCCGACTCCGATCCCGGGAAGGGACGGGGAGGCCTTGCGCGTGTTGTGCGAACGGCCCGCGGCGATCGTCAGCTTTCTAAAGGGCTTCTGGCCGCGAAGGATCACGCCGGAGCACTGCGCCGCGCTAGGCGAGGCCATGGCGAGCATGCACCTTGCGGGCCGTGATTTTCCTGGGCGCCGATCGAACGCCCTCTCGCTCCCCGGTTGGCAAGAGCTCTTCGCCGCTTGCCAGGCCCGCGCCGACGAGGTGGCGCCGGGCCTGGCCGCGACCATTGCCGATGAGCTGCGGCTGTTCGAATCCCACTGGCCCGACGACCTGCCGAGTGGGGTCGTCCACGCCGATCTGTTTCCCGACAACGTCTTTTTCGAGGGCGACCGTCTTTCCGGGTTGATCGACTTCTATTTCGCCTGCAACGATCATTTTGCGTACGACCTTGCTGTCTGTCTCAACGCCTGGTGTTTCGAGCGTTCGGACGAATTCAACGTCACCAAGGCCCGAAAGCTGTTGTCGGCCTACCGCGACGTGCGGCCGCTTTCGATCAGCGAGCTCGAGGCGCTGCCGATGCTCGCGCGCGGCGCCGCGGTTCGGTTCCTGCTGACCCGCCTTTACGACTGGCTCAACCAGGTCGAGGGCGCCCTGGTGAAGCCCAAGGATCCGTTGGAATATTTGCGCAAGCTCCGGTTTCACCAGGGGGTTCGCGGTCCTTCGGCGTACGGATTGACCTGATGGTGGGCGGCCAAAACGACGGGATCGTCCACATCTATACCGACGGCGCCTGCGCCGGCAATCCGGGTCCCGGCGGCTGGGGCGCCGTCCTGCGCTACCGCGGCCGCGAACGCGAACTGTGCGGCGGCGAGGCCTGGACGACCAACAACCGGATGGAAATCATGGCCGCCATTCGAGCCCTGGAGGCGCTCAAGCGGCCAACGCGGGTGTGCTTGCATACCGACAGCCGCTACCTCAGGGATGGCGTTACGACCTGGTTGCCCAACTGGAAACGCGCCGGCTGGAAAACCAGCGCTAAAAAGGACGTCAAGAACGCCGATCTGTGGCGCCTACTCGACGAGGCCCAGGACCGACACGTCATCGACTGGCGATGGGTCAAGGGCCACGCCGGCGACACCGACAACGAACGCGCCGACGCCTTGGCCCGCCAGGGCATGACCCAAAACGGATCATGAACCAGGGATCGCCAAGGCCCGCTAGGCACTCGAAGATATGGGGAAGCACTCGCGCCGTTTCTGGCCGGCTCGGGAGGGAAGCGATTCCTCGCCCCCAAAACGCGAGGCAACGAGGATGAAACGCAGCTTCAATGAACGCTTGTGGGACGTGGCCCTGGTCGGCCTCCCTTTCGCGGTTTTCAAAATGGCGGCCGGCTGGGTCCTCCTCGATCACGTCGGCCCGGGGCTCGGCGTCCTCGTCTTCGCCTGGGGCGCGGCCGACGCGCTGTTGAACCTGATCTCGTTGCCGCGGCCCAATTGGGTCGGGCATTGCCTGCTCTCGAACACGGGCCGGCTGATCGACCGGCGCCGGAAACGGTGGGAAAACATCTTCCTCGCCGGCGATACGCTGCTCTCGTTCGTCATCGTCGCGGCGATGATCTGGTTCGGCCTTCTCGACCAGTTGCCGCCGCTCCTCGGACGCCTCTGGGATGCCGCCGTCGTCGGCAACGTCATCGGCGCCGGCGTCGGCCAGCTCTGGCGCGAAGTTCGCGCCGCGGGCCAAGCCGGCGTTACGCCGTAGATCAGCGGCCGCGAGACGATCGGCCCCCCGGGGCGGTCGACAAGGCCGGTTTTCCGAGAGTATGATTTTATGCTACTCGGAAGCCCGCGACCGGGTTTGGCGCCAATCTCCGCGCCGCGAGCTTCGACACCTTGGAGGACGGGATCATGACCGCGGAGAAACTGAGCATTACGCTGCCCCATGAACTCGCCGAGATGATAAGGCAACGGGTGCGGTCGGGCGCCTACGCCTCGAACAGCGAGGTGATCCGGGAAGCGCTCCGCTTGCTCCAGACCAAGGACAACCTCAAGGCCCAAAAAATTACCGCGCTCAGGCAGAGGATAGCCCCCCTCCGGCGGCCGCGCCGGTGAAACCACCTCCGGCCGAGGAAGACGACGATTTGTCCCGCCTCAAACAACGGCAACGGGACGGCCTCACCGATTCGTAACGGACCCTGCAAGAAATAGCGCCGCCGTCTGTTTGCCCGCGCACCTGCCTAAATGGATGAAAATGGGTGGACGGATAAGACAAAATACGATAAATCTTTAAATGGATGAATTTGGATGGACGCGCGGGGGCGGCGCTCAACACGTCAGGGATGATAATCAGCCATGAAATTCTGGCGCTGATCGCCGGCATCGACGAATTCAAGGGGGCCTGGCGCGGACTGGCGCGGATCACGCCGGAACGGCTATCCCGATGGCGCCGGCGAGCGACGCTCGAAGGCATCGGCGCGTCGACTCGTCTCGACGGGTCCGGGCTTAACGACCGCGAGGTCGCGCGGGTTCTTGGCGGGATCGGTTCCTTGGAGACGGACGACGAGCGGGACGTCGCCGGAACCGCGAGGGTGATGGAAGGGGTCTGGTCGAATTGGCGGACCATCGATCTCGGCGAAGGCCCCATAAAACGGCTCCACCATGAGCTCCTGAGATACCGGGACGCCCGCCACCGTGGCGAATACAAGACCTTGCCGAACCGCGTCGAGGCCTTCGGACCCGACGGGGAAAGCCTGGGCTTCGTGTTCAGGACCGCGACGCCGGCCGAAACGCCCGGTTTCATGGCGGAGCTTGTCGGCTGGACACGGACCCAATTTCGCGAGGGTCCCCTCCATCCCCTGTTGGCCGTTGCCGTCTTCGTGGCCGCGTTTCTGGCGATCAACCCCTTCACGGAGGGCAACGGCCGCCTCTCGCGAATTCTGACGACCCTTCTCCTATTGCGGTCCGGTTACGCCTACGTCCCGTACGCCGCCCTCGAGGGCGTCTTCGAGAACAGCCGGGACGCCTATCCCCGGGCCCTGCGCCAGACTCAAGCCACTCTTCGGACCGATCGGCCGAATTGGCAACCCTGGATCGACTACTTTCTCGGGGCCCTACGCGAACACAAGAACCGTCTCGAAAAAACGATCCAACGCGAGCGGTCCGTCCTCGCCGATCTGCCCCAACTCTCGGTCATGATCTTGGATCTCGCCCATGATCGCGGACGCCTCACCGTCGCCGACGCCGCCCGGCTCACCGGCGCCAGCCGCAACACCATCAAGGACCACGCCCGGGACCTTGCCGGAAAGGGTCTCCTGACCCGCCACGGCGCCGGCCGCGGCAGCTGGTACGCGCCGTAAACTGGATCCGATGCCCAGGAAAGTTTGCTATCGTCGCTTTCCGCTGACGCCGAGTCACTCAGTGCGGGGCGCCGTAGTCTGTTAGCGCGTCGAAACAGACGAATAAATTGGCCGTGTGCGGCGAATCGGGAAAATGGACTGCGCGTACGAAGGCCCCATAATTCCCATTATGGTAATCGGGGCGGTTGGGACCCCCGGTGTTCCAAGGTTTTCGGCGTCTCGATCAAAGAGCTATTTTGCAATGTTGAGGACTCCGTGACCAAGGTTGCTGGGCTTCGCTATCGCTCCAACTGCGGACGATCCGCGGGCGTGCGAAAGCTCTAATTTCCGGAGGGTTATGAGCGCTGAAAAGGAGAAATTTGGGTTACGGGATTATGATTATTAGGGGGTAACACCGCGATTTTCAGGGCCTTGATGGTTGTGGGGGCCGTGAGTGGGGACGAACGGCGCGTAAGAGGCGGGTAAGAATGGCGATACGGATCCGAATCCACCGACAGGCAGCCGGCGTTTACGGTTGGCCATCGGTAGCCGCCGGGGGAACGGGTGCCGGCCGCCTCGACAG
>CBDCME010000071.1:0-10427 GCA_965218865.1 Alphaproteobacteria bacterium | reverse complement strand
TTGATTCTCGACGACTACTCCATGAAACACGTCGTCGACATGGTAATGTCCAGTTGCGCAGGAACAATTTTTAGTCGCGGTTGAGGGTTCGGGATGAGTGGGATCGTGCTCGGTGCACGGGGTTCGGGGAGCCCCGAGCTTGCCTCGACGACGTCATGGGGACTGCTCGAAGCCACCGGACGGCGTTTTCGGATTCGACAGGCACACCGGTCCGCCCGCGCCGCTCGGCGGCACGTCCCGGTCCGGGGGAGAGGCGTGCTGTCTCAGGCGATGGGCGCGGTCATGATCGCGTCGAGGGCCTCCTGCGCCCGGGCGGCATAGTGCCGGTTGGCCTCGGGCAGATAACGGAAGCGTCCGTCGCAGCGCACGATGGCGATGGCCGCGTTGGTCAAGCAGGCGAGATTTCTGGGCAGGTGACGCACGTAGGCCCGGCATCGGTCTTCGTCGTAGGTGAAGTCGCGCACGTAGTGCAGGCGGTTCTCGATATGCCAGTGGTTGCGCACCAGTTCGAGCAACTCCTCGGGTCCGGCGCGCTCTGCGCCGAGCGAGGTGAGGCTCCAGGTCACCTCGATGCTGCGCTTGCCGGTCTTGAGGATTCTCGCGTTCGCGCTCGATGCGCATGGCCTGGCGTCGCCCGTGGAGGTTGGCGTAGCCGTCCCACTCGGCAGCGGAGAGGTCGACGACGGCGCAGCGTCGGCGCTCGATGCGGCCATGGCCCTTGTCGACGGTTTCGTGCCAGAGCGCATCGCTGAAGTCGATCGCCTTGAGGTCTTCGAAGATCATCTCCTGGTTGTCCTTGACCGCGCTCATCACGTAGTCGGCGCGACGCCCGAGCAGGCAGCGCGCGGTCTCGTGCTGAGCGTGCATCGCGTCCATGGTGACGATCCGGCCTGTGAGGTCGAGGCCGCTGGAGAGTTCGCGCACGGCCGGGATTTCGTTGCTCTTGCGGTCGACCTCGACCTGCCCGAGGACCACGCCGGTGTCGTGCTCGACCGCCGCCACCATCATCCTGCGCCCGTCTTCGGTCTGCTTCGAGGCGCCGCGCAGATCCTTTCCGTCCATGGCGACCGGCGCGTGCGCGCTGCCATGCTGGCCGGTCCACTGGCTAATCGCGTTGTCCAGGGTCTCTGGCGGCAGGGCGGTGAGGGTCTTGTGGAAGGTGGTGATCGCGGGCGGGGTGTAGCGCTGTTTGGAAGGGCTCCAGAACGCACCCACCGCCTCGAGCTGCTCCTGGGAGAGCAGGGCGGCGAACTGGGCGAACGCGTTCACCCCCCGGTATCCGGCAAGCCGGGCGGCGACGGCGATCACCAGAATGGTGTTGAGCGCATAGCGCTTGCCCCGGGCATGGCGGTACTCGGGCACCTCACCCAGACACTCGAACAGGCTGCGCAGCCGGGGCGCGGCCATCGGCTCGGTGTGCTGCTCGGCGTTCCAGTGTGCCGGCATCCCGGTACGGCTCAGCGCCTCGGGGGCGCCGTCTGTCAGTCCGAACACGAAGACCTCCTTGGGCTGACCGTGGTGGCGCCAGCGCGCTGCCCCTCCGGGCTCACGGGCAAAGCCCCGCGTCAGCCCCAGAGAGCGCCAGTTCGACGCGCGGTAGCAGGTGCCGGCAAATCGCGAGACGTCCACGAACGTCTCCGCCAGAAGAGCCGGATATCCGTGCACCGCCTGGATGTCCTCAGACAGCCGCCGCAGGCTCAGCCCCAGCACACGGGAGGCCAGGTTCGGCACTCGGCCAGGCGTCAGAATGACGAAGCGCGAGTTGTTGGCGATCAGATGCAGACGCCGGAACTGCTGCTCGGCCGACCACCCGATCCAGCGATCACGCGCGCCCAGCTTGAACGCGCCGGGCTGCCAGCCGATCAGTGCGAGCCAGGTCTCGCCATGCACCGCGACATGGCGCAGGCCCTTGCCGATGACGCCGTGGAACGCCAGGTAGTGGTGCTGCTCCACCAACCGGTCCCAGCGGCCGGTGCTCCTGCGCGCCCCAGGTCGGACGCACCGTGACCGCGCGCAAATCAATGGACGAATCCGAGACCGGCAGCGTCGCCATGACCGGCACACTGCCACACCGAGAATGAAATGGCCAGCGCCGCGATCACCTCACCCTGATCACTGGGCGGACAAAAAACTAGCCCTGGATCCAGTTGCGAGGGGCAAGCCGCCGACAAGGCGCTCGCGCTTTCGATTAATACCAACCGCCCTAGAGTTTGACTCGCGCAAAGGTTTACACGCTAGGTTTTGTGTGATTCAAGGTTGTTGGCAACAAGGGAGTGTGTTCAATGCCAACGATTCCTTTGCGAAACGACTTTGATGCTGAAAGAGTCCGTGTTCTTGCGGCACGGAGCGATGATGGGAACCAGGCGCGACGGCTTTTGTCGATGGCGGCCATCTACGATGGGATGGATCGAGCGTGCGCGGCGGGTATTGGCGGCATGGATCGGCAGACGTTGCGGGACTGGGTTCACCGGTTCAACGCGGGAGGTCCGGCCGGTCTGATCGACCGCAAGCCGAACGGGGCGTTGCGTCGGTTGACGCCGTCGCAAATGGCGGCGCTTTCGCGGGCTATCGAGGCCGGTCCCGATCCCGAACGGGATGGGGTCGTGCGCTGGCGCTGCATCGATCTCAAGCAACTGATCCGAACGCGCTTCGGCGTGGACTATCACGAGCGGAGCGTCGGCAAGCTGCTGGCCGCGCTCGGGTTCTCGCATATTTCCGCGCGCCCGCGCCACGTCGGCCAGGATGCGCGGGCACAGGAGGAATTTAAAAAAAAGTTTTCCCGAACACTTGGCGAAAATCGTAGCGGCACAGCCACCGGACACGCCCATCGAGGTTTGGTTTCAAGATGAAATGCGCGTCGGCCAGAAGAACAGCCTGGTGCGCCAGTGGACCCCAAAGGGATCGCGCCCGCGCCAGGTCAAGGACCTACGGACCTCTTCGGCGTATCTCTTCGGCGCCATCTGCCCCGAGCGCGGTGAGGGCGCGGCGCTGGTCATGCCGCGCGCCAATACTGAGTCTCCCGTGAAGAACGTGTAAGCGGCTGATGTTGGTAGCTCTTTCGGTTTGGCGAAGTAATCGGATTTGCAAGAAAACGGGTTTTGGGCCTGAAAAGGCTTTGCGATTTGAAATAATTGATTTTGGGGATTCCCTTCCGTTGTGGAACGTGATTCTCTGCTCCCGTCGATTGGGATTGGAGAACTGTGATGAAGCCATCGCGCAAGGTGTCATCGGGAATAGAGGACCTGTTCCGCTCGCGGTTCGAAAACATCATCAACCTGCGCCACGAGTTGGTGGTGTTGGGGGCCGGATCGCGTGGACTTTCTTCGACGAGACCTATGAAGCCTTGTATTCGGAGGAGGGTCGGCCGGGGGTCCCGACGCGGTTGATGGTTGGGCTGCACATCCTCAAGCATATGTTCGATCTCTCGGATGAGGAGGTCTGCGAGCGCTGGGTCTACGACCCATACTTCCAGTGCTTCTGCGGCGAAGAGTACTTTCAGCATGAGCTGCCCATGGACCGCTCGTCGATGACCCGGTGGCGGCAATGTCCCGGCTGATGTTGAAAAAGTGAGGTAGGCGTCATTCGCCTGGAACCGTTAGGCTCTGGGTGTTGAATCCATCAAGGAGAACGACGCCATGACCAAGACTACACGGAACAGCCGCCTTTCGAAACTGTTGGAGATCCCGCTTCCGCTGTTGCCGCCGGCCTTGCCGGAGGCTTTTGATGATCTGCGCATGAGCGTGGATCGCTTTTGCCTGTTGGCCGGGGTGGAGACCCTGGGCGAGATGCTGGACGAGGATAGCGAGGTGCTCTGCGGAGCGCGCCACGCCCGCACGGCCGAGCGGCAGGGCCATCGCTGGGGGACAACCCAGAGCGAGATTGCCTATCACGGGGGCAAGGTGAAGCTGACGCGCCCGCGGGTGCGCGATCTTGCGGGCAAGGAGATGAGCTTGCCGAGCTGGGAGTTGCTCTCGGACCCGGCGCTTTTGCAGTCCTGGGCGATGAACATCATGCTGCTTACGGTTTCGACCCGCAAGTACGCGCGCGCCGTGCGCCTGCCCGGCGAGGCCAGCGGCGACTTGCCGGCACGCGCGGGCGATGCGACCTCGAAGTCCGCGGTCTCGCGGCGCTTCGTGGCCATGACGCGCAAGAAGCTGAAGGCCTTCCTGGCCAGCGACCTTTCGGATCTCGATCTCCTGGTCATCCAGATCGACGGGCTGCACGTCGGCGATCACGTGTTGCTGGCAGCTATTGGCATCGACGGCGCGGGCGAGAAGCATGTTCTAGGCCTGGCCGAAGGTGCCACGGAGAATGCCGCCACGGTGCAGGCGCTGCTCGACAACCTGACCGCCCGCGGCCTCGACCCGGAAGTGCCCCGGCTCTTCATCGTCGACGGCGCCAAGGCGCTCTCCAAGGCGATCAAGCGGACCTTCGGGCCGGTGGCCGCCCTCCAGCGCTGCCAGGTCCACAAGGGCCGCAACATCATCGAGCGCCTCGACGAAAGCCTTCATGCCGGCGTCAAGAAGGCGCTCAGGCAAGCCTGGGACCAAGACGATGCCGAGAAAGCCGAACGCCTCATGAAGAACCTGGCGCGCCGCCTGGAGACCGAGGCCCCCGGCGTTTCGGCTTCCATCCTGGAGGGCCTGGATGAGATCCTCACCGTGATCCGCTTGGGCCTGCCGCCCAAGCTCAGGCGCTCCTTGGCCTGCACCAACGCCATCGAGAATGCCTTGGGAACGGTCAGGATGGTGCAGCACAATGTCAAGCGCTGGCGCAACGCCGAGATGGCCTTGCGATGGACCGCCGCCGGCCTCCTGGAAGCCCAAAAGACCTCCGTCGCCTCAAGGCCTACCGGCAACTCCCCATCCTCAGAGCTGCCCTCGAGGATCACGTGAAAAAGGCAAAAGCGAAAAGCGCCATTGAAACCATCAAAGAGGCCGCCTAGCCTCGAAGCCCAACCATGCCTGCCTCGCCTTTTTCAACAGAGCATGGGACATCGCCCCGGTGGCGGGACCGGATCGGGCCGGAAGGTTTGGAGAAGGTATTCCAGGAGAGCCTGGCCGTGGCCCACCGGGTGGGGGCGCTGCGGGAGAAGGACCTCGAGCGGGTGACGGTGGACACCACCGTACAAGAGAAGGCGATTGCCTTTCCGACCGCCGCCAAACTGATGCAACGAGCCCGCGAGCGGCTGGTGCGACTGGCACGGGAGCACGGCATTGCCCTGCGTCAGTCCTATACCCGCCTGGGCAAGAGGGCGTTGATCATGCAAGGCCGCTACCGCCATGCCAAACAGCACAAGCGGGCCAACAAGGCCCTGCGCAAGCTCAAGACCTATCTCGGGCGCACCGTCCGCGACATCCGCCGCAAGACGGCCCAGGAGGAGAGCCTACGGGATCCCTTCCGCCGCCCCTTGTGGCTGGCCGAGCGGGTGTCGACCCAGAAGCGGCGCGACCCCTTGCCCAAGGTCTATTCGCTCCACGCGCCCGAGGTCGAATGCATCGGCAAAGGGAAGGCGCACAAGCCGTACGAGTTCGGCTGCAAGGTCTCCGTGGCGGCGACCAATTCCCGCCCCCCCGGCGGCCAGTTCGTCGCCCACGTCAAGGCCTTCCACGGCAATCCCTATGATGGCCACACCTTGAGGCAGGTGATCGAAGAGATGGAACGCTGGACGGGGATATCGGCCGAGCGCATCTATGTCGACAAGGGATACCAGGGCCACGATTACCCCAACAAACACCGCGTCTTTAGATCAGGCCAGAAACGCGGCATCACGCCGACGATCAAGAAGGAGCTCAGGCGGCGCTCCGCCGTCGAGGCCGTGATCGGACATCTCAAGAGCGATGGCAGGCTGGGGCGCAACTTCCTCAAAGGCCGCGACGGCGACAAGATCAACGCCATCCTCGCCGGCGCCGGCTACAACTACCGCCTTGTCCTCAAATGGCTGAGGCGTTTGTTTGTCCAAATCCTGGCCGCGCTCCTCAGCGACATCTCGCACCCCACCGCAAACCCAATCGCCGCTTCAGCTTGAAATCAGGGTTCTTCACGAACGACTACTGAAGCCATGGACCTGCATCTCGAGGAAATCAGCCGGGCCGTTGCCCCAAACGCCCATGCCGTCGTGCTGCTCGACCAAGCCGCATGGCACACCACTGCCAAACTCGGCATCCCGGAGAACATCTCCCTCGTGCCTTTGCCACCCAAGTCCCCGGAGCTCAATCCCGCCGAAAATGTCTGGCAATACCTCCGCCAGAACTGGCTCTCCAATCGTGTCTTCGACTCCTATGAAGACATCGTCGAGGCCTCTTGCCAAGCCTGGAACAACCTGACCGACCAACCTTGGAAGATCATGTCCATCGGCCTCAGAGCGTGGGCTCGCACAAGTCAATGTTAAGGGCGGTTAGTATAAGGTGGCCCCCGATCTCCCGATCGGCCACGGCGACGAGAAAAGGATTACCCAAGTGTTGTTCAACCTGGTTGGCAACGCGGTCAAATTCACCGACGAGGGCGAGGTCCGGGTGCGGGTTTCGCTGTCGGACGGAGATTTCCTCGTTTCCGTCGCCGACACGGGGCCGGGCATCTCGGAGGCGGATCAGGAAATGATTTTCGGTGAGTTCCGCCAGGCGGACAGCTCGGCCACGCGGGTGAAGGGGGGGGGCCGGACTCGGCCTCGCCATAAGCAAGCATCTGGTCGAGATGCACGGCGGACGCCTTTGGGTCGAGTCCAAATTGGGTGCGGGCGCGAAATTCTCCTTTCAGCTTCCGAACCGACCTCCCCCGGAGGCAACGTGAGCAAACGCATTCTGGTGGTCGAGGATCAGGAGGACAACCGCCGCATCATGCGCGACTTGCTCGTCAGCGCCGGCTTCGAGGTGATCGAGGCGGAGGACGGGGAGAAAGGATTGCGCCTGGCCTCGACCGAGCGGCCCGATTTGATCCTGATGGACGTGGAGTTGCCGCTTCTCGACGGGCTGGACGCGACCCGGCGGATCAAGTCGGATTCGGAAACGAAACACATTCCGGTGATCGTCGTCACCTCCTACGCCATGAAGAGCGACCGGGAGGCCGCGCGGGCGGCGGGATGCGAGGAGTACTTTTCCAAGCCGTTCAGTCCCCGGGCGCTGCTCGCCAAGGTCCAAGAATATCTTTCCTGAATAATCATTGAGCCGGAATTCCGCCCCACATTCTCGTCGTCGAGGACATCGAGTCGAACCTCGATACCTCCGAGAGGCGGCGGGAAGGCCATGGGATTTACAACTCGACGGGTGGAAAAACGATCGACCGGACCCGTCCGTTACGCCACACCTTTGGCGACAACCGGGTCCTTCACGGCCGCGCGCACTCGCCCCTGGGCAAAATCCTCCGCCCGCGGGCGTCGGCGACCGGGGGGAGCCGGCCAGGGAATCTCGGCTTAATAGCGCGCGCGAAAGGCCGCCACGACGTCCTCGATGGATGTTGGCGTAATTCCCAGATCGGCCAGGCCGAGCGCGTTGGAGCGGACGACGAAGTCGCGCCCAGGAAAGGATTCCTGCTGCCGCAAGGATCTCGGCAACGAGCCAACCAGCGCCGCGCGGGCCTCTTCGACCCACGCCGGCAACGTCGACGCCGGGCGATCCTGCCCGTCCTCTCGCGTGGCCATGTCGACAATTTCGCGCAGCGTCATCGTCCTTGGACCCCCCAACTCGAAGGTTCGACCCTTCGTTTCCGGAACCTTCAGGATACGAACGATCGCCTCGCTCACGTCACCCACGTACACCGGTTGGAAAAGCGGCTTGCCAGCGCGGACAAGCGGCTGAACCGGGGTATGGCGCGATACCTCGACGACACGTTTTAGGAAACCGCCGTCGTCGCCCAGAACGAGGCTGGGCCGCACGAACGTGACCTTGGGAAATTGTTCCCGCGCGGCGGACTCGCCGGCCATCTTGGTCCGGGCGAAAATAGACCGCGATTCCAGGGCCGCGCTAATGGTCGAAACATGCACGAGGCGTTCGACGCTCGCTTCCGCCGCGGCTTCGGCGATACGGCTGGAAGCGATTTCATTTATGTCGGAAAATTTCAGATCGTCCGTTTCACTTTGGATGCCAACCAGGTTCACGACCATGGAGGCGCCCGCGACGGCCGCCGCGACGCCGCGCCCGCGGCTCGCGTCCACCACCATGGTCGAGAGCCGATTGTCGCCGATCAACGACTTTGGAAACACCGCGGAGGCGGGTTTCCGCGAGGCGATGCGCACCCGCGCGCCGGATTCCAACAAGTGCCGGACCAAATCGCGCCCAAGAAATCCCGCGCCGCCGAAAACCGTGACCAGTTTGTCCCGTAGTCCCGCCTCCGACTCGCCTAGTGACGCGATCCCCCCGAGTCCGCTTGTCGTTCGCCCGCGCCGTTCTTCTTGGGCACCGGAGTTTACGACCGGGCGTTGGCAGCTGTCGCCGGTCGGGCAATACCGCTCGGCCCAGCGGCGCAAGGTTCGGGTGCCGTCGCCAGGCATCGGCTCGACGATGGTGCGGGCCGAACCCTGGCGCACCGTGCGCACCAAACCCCATCCGCGCAAGGTGTTGATCCGCCGCATGACTTGCCCTTCGGGCATGCCGAGAGTGGAACTCAAGCTCCCGAAGGTGTACCGCTCCGACGACAGACGGCAGACCAATTCCCTCAAGCCCACGTCGCCAAGCAGCGCGGCCAGCCGGTTTATCTCCATCGCCACGCCAAGAGTGCTGGTGTAATCGGTGGGGAGGGGTTCTTCGCCCCTCGCGGGCGCGGCGGCAAGAATTAGGGTTAGGGCAATGGCAAGGTGTTTCATCAGGGGATACCACGACACCGGATCCGTTTCAGGATTACAGTCTGTTCGAAAATGCGCGGCCGCGCATTTTTTGCGTCTGTCCCTCTCCCCCTCCCGGCCACCCACGAGAGGTTACTGATATGGGTGGCCGGGAGGGGGAGAGGGCCGGCGCCGCGAGTTTTCGAACAGACTGTTAAATCTCTCCACCGCCCGAGCTTCCTCATGCAAGCATTATTCATCAGGTGAATCCAGAATTATCCAACTCTGGAAGTGAAGTGGTCCGGCTCGTGATGGCAAGCGGCTTACCTGACCGCGTGGAACGCCAACCTATCGATGCGTTTTTCGATTTCAGCCAACATAGTCTTGTACGCGGTGCTGTCGACGTCTCCAAAACGGCGTTTGAATTCGGGTTCCGATAGGCCCGTCGGCAGACCCTCGATGTCCGGAAAGATTTGCGATTCTGTGGCCATCCTATCCAGCAGTTTTTTCGGTCCGGCCGTGCCGTCGGCGAACAAAGTAGCCGCGAAGCGAATGCCGGGGAGGTCCGCGGCCACGTCGTCGAAGCTGAAACCGCTCCCGCCCTTGTTGGCGTCGAGAAGCTCCTTGAATTCGCCGATGGTGAAGCTCACGCCGGTATAGGAGGCCACTCTCAGGACAGCTGAAACAATGAAGTGTTGGCGCAGATCCCCACGACCGCCGAGCGTCGTCCGCCGACAATGGGCGGGCTGTTTCCGCAGATCGCCCGGCACCACGGTCCCGACCAGGATTTCCAATCTTCGTATTCCGCAATAGACCCCAACGGCCAGAAGGGTGGAGCGCAATTCAACCGCCGCGTCGTCGCCGGCCGCCTGTTGGCGCGCCATGTCGAGGGCGAAATGCAGATATGGTGTAAACGAGCCTCGTCGCGGCAATTTCCCGGCCTCGGCCGCGGCGTGCATGGCCACGTAATAGCCGCGGATGTCGGTGGCCTCGCCGAAGGGGTTGAACGCGCGCAAACGTTCCTTGGAACGAGCGAACACGGCTTTCCGGATGTCGGGGGAAATGTTGATCCCGACGGAGACCGTCTTGTCTTGCACGGAAACGCGCTCGACACCGTTGAAGGTAAGAGTGCCGAGTTCGTCGTCAAGGGCCGTGTCCATGGCGAGGGCCAGGACCGGAAGCACGAGGCCTGGCGGGAGATCGAAAGGGCCGACACGGATGGACGTAATATCCAATCCTTGTGTCGACGGCGTGATAGCCAAATCGAGATTCAGCCATTTGTTCCCTGGCAGTCGCGGCGGTTTCGCCGATACCGCCAACTTGATCTTCGTGGCGGTGACGGTCGCGCGACCTCGGAAGGAAGGGACGGCCCTTCCCGCGAACATCAAGACACTGTTGATTTCCGACTGAGATACCGCGACCGTGCGCTGATGCTCTCTTGAATTGAAAGCGTTTCGAAACCGTTTCAAGACGTCCCGCGCCTTTGCCGCGTTGGAAGGCTCCGTCGGCGGGAATTTATCGATGGCTGGATACGATTCCAGCGCCACCAGGCCGAAAATTATCGGCGTCACGAGGAGGAATAAAAAACATACGAACAACAATCGCATATCAACCCCTGTTCTCTCTCACCCACCCACTCTTCGCGGACTCGACCAAACGCAAACTATCCGGA
>CBDCME010000070.1:0-49385 GCA_965218865.1 Alphaproteobacteria bacterium | reverse complement strand
TGTCCGCCTCCGGGACGGCGGATTCGGGCCCATCGGATTTGTTCGAAAACTCGCGGTACCGGCGCTGGCCCCCTCCCGGCCACCCACGAGAGGTTGCTGATATGGGTGGCCGGGAGGGGACTCCCCACCATTGAGCAAGGGGGAAATGAGAGGTGGTCACGCTGCCGGAGTGAGGCGGCGTTGGGCTTTTTTTTGAGCATGGGATGGATCGAAGAGGGTTTGATTTCTGAGCATGGCGCAGGCGACGGCAAGCAGTCTATCGGCGACGGTTCTCAGCGCTCTGGCGTGGCCGTGTCCCCGGGCCCTAAGGGCGGCATAGCGTTGGCGGCTGATGGGATCGTGTTGGATGGCGACGCGGGCCCAGTGGTAAAGGGCGGTTCGCAGCCGAACGTGGCAGGCCTGACGCATGATGACGAGACAGCGTTTGCCGCTCCGGCGGGTAACGGGGGCGGCGCCGGACAAGGTGCGCAAGGCCTGGTAATTTCTTTCCCGCAGGGGCGTCGAGGCTTCTGCGAGCAGCGTGGCGAGGATGGTCCTCCCGATTCCGGGCATGGAAAGCAGGATGTCCACGTCGCGCTGCTCGGATTTCTGCCCCGAGGCGCTGTCCTGTTGATCGGCGATGTGTCGGCAGAGGCCGTCGATGCGGCTTCGGGCCTGCTTGACCTGGCGGTTGACCAGGCGCAAACGCTCGGCCAGGGAACCGATATGAGCGCAAGCGGCGGCGATAGTTCCCGGCGCGACGGTGAGCGGCTTTTGGCGCAAGAGGCGCAACACTTCAGGCGCGTCGATTTTGCGGATGCGGTGGGTTTTCAGCAGCTTGGCAACGGTATTGGTTCGGATGCGCCGCGCCTTCTCGGGAGTGGGCGCCTTCTTCCACAGGGCGAGAAACCACTCGCTGGCGACATCGTCGCTGACCTCCAAGGCCTGGGGATAATAGCGTCTCAACTGTTCGCGCAGGTGGTTGGCGAGGCGCACGCGCTCCTGGCCGAGGTCCTCGGCCCAGGCGCGAATATTCGCGCAGTTCGATGATGGCGGGAGCATCGGCCTTCAAGCGACGAAAGCAATGGCCGTCGGTGCGCAAGGAATCGCCGAGGACATGGGCGTCGCGGCGGTCGTCCTTGGCGCCGGCGACGGTGAAACGATCGCGAAAGCGGTCGAGCTGCTTGGGGTTGATACTGTGAATGGCGAAACCCCGCTCCAGCAAGGTATCGACGACCGCCCCATGCGGGACCTCGATGGAGACGGCAATCCTCTCCGGCACACTGCCACTCTTTTTCGTCAGCCACGCGCACAACTCGGCCAGCCCTTCCCCGCTGTGGGCGAACGACCTTTCAACGACGATGACGCCGTTACCATCAAGAAGGCAAACCTGGTGCCTCTCGGTCGCCCAGTCAATGCCAGCAAACCAATCAAAGTTCATCGCCTTTCTCCTCTCTTGCCTCGGACCGCCGCGACGCCGAACATTCCCTGTACTGGCGCTCGCAGGCGCAACTCCCCACCGGCTGTCCGCCGCGGCCGTCCCTCCGGGGCACGCGTCCCCCCCAGGTGCTCGAAACACAGGGAGCAATGGGTCGCTCCCAGAAGGCTCGTCCGATCCGAAAAAATGACCCGATCAGATCTTCAGCTGACCGCATTTTGTGGATAACGCTCCGCGTTACCCACAAAACAACAACCACATCAACTTTCTATGTTCGAGTGGTCAACTTATACCAACCGCCCTTAACATTGACTTGTGCGAGCCCACGCTCTGAGGCCGATGGACATGATCTTCCAAGGTCGGTTGGTCAGGTTGTTCCAGGCTTGGCAAGAGGCCTCGACGATGGCTTCATAGGAGTCGAAGACACGATTGGAGAGCCAGTTCTGGCGGAGGTATTGCCAGACATTTTCGGCGGGATTGAGATCCGGGGACTTGGGTGGCAAAGGCACGAGGGAGATGTTCTCCGGGATGCCGAGTTTGGCAGTGGTGTGCCATGCGGCTTGGTCGAGCAGCACGACGGCATGGGCGTTTGGGGCAACGGCCCGGCTGATTTCCTCGAGATGCAGGTCCATGGCTTCAGTATTGGCGCGCGGCATGACCAGCGCCGCGCCCTCACCGCGCTCGGGGCAGATGGCGCCGAAGAGATACGCCGAAGAGGTCCGTAGGTCCTTGACCTGGCGCGGGCGCGATCCCTTTGGGGCCCACTGGCGCACCAGGCTGTTCTTCTGGCCGACGCGCATTTCATCTTGAAACCAAACCTCGATGGGCGTGTCCGGTGGCTGTGCCGCTACGATTTTTGCCAAGTGTTCGGGAAAACTTTTTTTTAAATTCCTCCTGTGCCCGCGCATCCTGGCCGACGTGGCGCGGGCGCGCGGAAATATGCGAGAACCCGAGCGCGGCCAGCAGCTTGCCGACGCTCCGCTCGTGATAGTCCACGCCGAAGCGCGTTCGGATCAGTTGCTTGAGATCGATGCAGCGCCAGCGCACGACCCCATCCCGTTCGGGATCGGGACCGGCCTCGATAGCCCGCGAAAGCGCCGCCATTTGCGACGGCGTCAACCGACGCAACGCCCCGTTCGGCTTGCGGTCGATCAGACCGGCCGGACCTCCCGCGTTGAACCGGTGAACCCAGTCCCGCAACGTCTGCCGATCCATGCCGCCAATACGCGCCGCGCACGCTCGATCCATCCCATCGTAGATGGCCGCCATCGACAAAAGCCGTCGCGCCTGGTTCCCATCATCGCTCCGTGCCGCAAGAACACGGACTCTTTCAGCATCAAAGTCGTTTCGCAAAGGAATCGTTGGCATTGAACACACTCCCTTGTTGCCAACAACCTTGAATCACACAAAACCTAGCGTGTAAACCTTTGCGCGAGTCAAACTCTGGGGCGGTTGGTATTAAATGGTACAGGGAGAGGGCCGACGCCGCGGGTTTCTGAACGGACTGTAATGAAATCCGCCAAACCCAGCGGAATCGCGATTATCCCGCCCGAGCGGAAATACGCGACTGATCCGACGTATTGAATTGTATCAATTCAGCCGCGATGAAAGAACGAAAACCGATTTTGTCGGACGTCCGTTCCGGCCCTCTCGCCCTCCCGGCCAGCCATAACAGCATACGCCCGAGGGTGGCCGGGAGGGCAGCGGACCGGTGCCGCGATTTTCCGAAACGACTCTCAAAAATGGGCAAGCGCGCCGACGGCGGTTACTTTTTCGAGCGCTGTTTGGACTGGAGGCGGGCCCAGGTGTCGCGCAAGCCGATGGTGCGGTTGAAGACGAGGTTATCGGGCTTTGTGTCGGGGTCGAGGCAGAAATAGCCTTGGCGCTCGAATTGGACGACCTCGCCGACGGGGGCGTTGGCGAGGGCGGGTTCGAGGCGGGCGCCGGGGATGACCGTCAGCGAGTTGGGGTCGAGGTGGTGCTCGCCGTCCGGGTCCCGGAACAGGGGTTCGAAGAGGCGTACTTCGGCGGGGATGGACTCGGCGGCCGAGACCCAGTGCAGCGTGGCCTTGACCTTGCGGCCGTCGGGGGATTTTCCGCCCCGGCTTTCGGGGTCGTAGGTGCAGCGCAGGGCCACGACTTCGCCGGCGCCGTTCTTGACCACTTCGCGGCACGTGATGAAATAGGCGTAGCGCAAGCGAACCTCGCGGCCGGGGGCGAGGCGAAAAAACTTGCGCGGCGGATCCTCCATGAAGTCTTCGTGCTCGAGGTAGATTTCGCGCCCGAACGGCACCTGGCGGCTGCCGGCGGCGGGGTCCTCCGGATTGTTGACGGCCTCCAGGGCCTCGGTCGCACCTTGGGGATAGTTTTCGATGACCACCTTGAGCGGGCCCAGGACCGCCATGTAGCGCCGGGCCGTCTTGTTGAGCAGCTCGCGGACGCAGTGGTCGAGGAGCGCCATCTCGACGACGCCCACGTTCTTGGTGATCGCCAGGCGGCCGACGAAGTCGCGGATCGCCGCGGCCGGCACCCCGCGCCGCCGCAGCCCGGAGAGGGTCGGCATCCGGGGATCGTCCCAGCCCCGCACGTGGCCCACCTCGACGAGGTCGACGAGCTTGCGTTTCGAGAGCACCGTGTGGGTCATGTCGAGACGCGAAAACTCGTACTGGCGCGGCCGCGCCGGGACCGGCAGGTTTTCGATCAGCCAGTCGTACAGGGGGCGGTGGTCCTCGAATTCCAGGCTACACAGCGAGTGGGTTATGCCCTCGATGGCGTCGGACTGGCCGTGGGAGAAATCATAGGTGGGATAGATGCACCAGGCGTCGCCGGCGCGGGCGTGGGGGACGTGAAGGATGCGGTAGAGCACCGGATCGCGCAGATTGATGTTGCCCGAGGCCATGTCGATTTTGGCCCTCAGAACCCGCGCCCCATCGGCGAATTCGCCCGCCCGCATGCGGCGGAAGAGATCGAGATTCTGCTCGACCGAGCGGTCGCGGTGGGGACTGTCGCGGCCGGCCTCGGTCAGGGTGCCCCGGTAGTCTCGGATCTGGTCGGTGGAGAGATCATCGACATAGGCCTTTCCGGCGCCGATGAGATGCTCGGCCCAGGCGTAAAGCCGGGCGAAATAATCCGAGGTGAAGTAATGATGGCGGCCCCAGTCGAAGCCGAGCCAGCGGACGTCCTCCTCGATCGCGTCGACAAAGACCTGTTCTTCCTTGACCGGGTTGGTGTCGTCGAAGCGGAGGTGGCAGCGGCCCCCGAATTCCTCGGCGATGCCGAAGTTCAGGCAGATCGCCTTGGCATGACCGATATGCAGATAGCCGTTGGGCTCGGGCGGAAATCGGCTGACCACGGAATCGTGACGGCGTGAGCTCAAATCCTCCCTGATGGCCTCGCGGATGAAATCGCGCGGCCCCTCTCCGCCGCCGTCTTCGCTAGCGTTCATTTCGATCCGCCCTGGCCGCGATGGCTCGCTCGGTTGGTCTCCCCCGTATCACTTCCTTGTGTGCCAGAAAACGCCGCCGCCGCCAAGCCCATCGACACGACGGGCGCGTTATGCCGGTAGGTTGGTCCCACAGTATTGGACAGGTTGGCGGTAGGGCAGAGATGTATTCCGTTGCGCGATAACGCCGGCAAACTCCGAATGCGGACCATCGAACGGGATGCCCGTCCGGTTACGGGCATGATCTCCTGTTTCTGGTGCGGGTGTAAACGGCGACGTCATGGGCGGCGAACGAGCAGCACCAGGGTATCCCACACCGTTGCCGGGATTTCACGGACAACGAAGTACAGCCACTTCAAGAAACCGAGGTGAGGCCGGTCCGGAGGCATCCGGTCCCATGTCGCTCGTATTCCGAGAAGTCTAAAAAGCAAGGTGCAACGGGGATTATGGTAGGCGCTCGAACAGACGACCACGTGGGCAGCGTCGCCCGGGATGATTTCGGCACAATTCACGACGGACGAAAGCGTATCGGTGGCTAAGCAATCCAAAACGATTTCGCCGGGAGCAACGCCACCGTCACACAACAAATCGCGCATCACTTCGGCTTCGGCCGGAGGATTGTCACCCACGCCGCCGGTAACGACAAAACGTCGATCCGAGGTTTTTCGGGCTAACGCCAGGGCGCCCTCTACGCGTCGCCGCAACGTACCGCTGGGTGTTCCCCCAGGACGCACCGCAGCCCCGAATATGATGAAATAGGTTGTCAAAATTCCGTATCTAGAGTGGGTGCGTG
The DNA here is from genome assembly GCA_965218865.1 of Alphaproteobacteria bacterium. GTDB lineage: Bacteria > Pseudomonadota > Alphaproteobacteria > JAAXGF01 > JAAXGF01 > CBDCME01. The sequence continues at coordinate 43,733 of CBDCME010000070.1, read as the reverse complement.
TCTTCCATCTCACACTGGCGGTAAGTGAGAGGCACTATCGCAAACGCCTGGAGCCGCGTCCCATCTCTTGTTTCCTGTCAACTTGCGAATGTAGAAATCCTTTGCTTTGTTCAGGTTCCTTGGGATGAGAGCGAGGGCCGTCCCACGGTCCCGAGATTCACGATCCCGAAGCGCAAGAAGTCGTTCTGCAAGCGTGTCCACCTGGGTTTTCGTAAACGTAAACCGTGTTTGTCCGCTGGGCTCCACCAACTCGACTGACAAACCGTAGGCTAACGTGGTCCCCTTTCTTGTCAGCGGCGGCCGGATCACGCCCACTATGGGTTTGCCGTCGGGAGCGTCATCGTTGACCCACGCCAATGCGTCAAATTTTGAGCGCCACTTCTCTCCCCACACTTGCACTTTGTTTTCCGCGTCAGGCAATGCGCTATCGAATTTCCTAGAAGTAAGAAATAGTTGAAATTCATTCTCCTGTTCCGCCGGGCGATACCACCCTTGCCAATCGAATCGCTCACCCCTTTCCGTCTTTGTGGCGTAAACACTCGTATCGCGCAAGGCTGCGTATGGCCGACGCAACCGAGCCGTATATAGTCGCCCGTGAAGAACGCGTAAGCGGCTGATGTTGGTAGCTCTTTCGGTTTGGCGAAGTAATCGGATTTGCAAGAAAACGGGTTTTGGGCCTGAAAAGCTTGTGATTTGAAATAATTGATTTTGGGGATTCCCTTCCGTTGCGGAACGTGATTCTCTGCTCCCGTCGATTGGGATTGGAGAACTGTGATGAAGCCATCGCGCAAGGTGTCATCGGGAATAGAGGACCTGTTCCGCTCGCGGTTCGAAAACATCATCAACCTGCGCCACGAGTTGGTGGTGTTGGGGGGCCGGATCGCGTGGACTTTCTTCGACGAGACCTATGAAGCCTTGTATTCGGAGGAGGGTCGGCCGGGGGTCCCGACGCGGTTGATGGTTGGGCTGCACATCCTCAAGCATATGTTCGATCTCTCGGATGAGGAGGTCTGCGAGCGCTGGGTCTACGACCCATACTTCCAGTGCTTCTGCGGCGAAGAGTACTTTCAGCATGAGCTGCCCATGGAGCGCTCGTCGATGACCCGGTGGCGGGACCGGATCGGGCCGGAAGGTTTGGAGAAGGTATTCCAGGAGAGCCTGGCCGTGGCCCACCGGGTGGGGGCGCTGCGGGAGAAGGACCTCGAGCGGGTGACGGTGGACACCACCGTACAAGAGAAGGCGATTGCCTTTCCGACCGCCGCCAAACTGATGCAACGAGCCCGCGAGCGGCTGGTGCGACTGGCACGGGAGCACGGCATTGCCCTGCGTCAGTCCTATACCCGCCTGGGCAAGAGGGCGTTGATCATGCAAGGCCGCTACCGCCATGCCAAACAGCACAAGCGGGCCAACAAGGCCCTGCGCAAGCTCAAGACCTATCTCGGGCGCACCGTCCGCGACATCCGCCGCAAGACGGCCCAGGAGGAGAGCCTACGGGATACCTTCCGCCGCCCCTTGTGGCTGGCCGAGCGGGTGTCGACCCAGAAGCGGCGCGACCCCTTGCCCAAGGTCTATTCGCTCCACGCGCCCGAGGTCGAATGCATCGGCAAAGGGAAGGCGCACAAGCCGTACGAGTTCGGCTGCAAGGTCTCCGTGGCGGCGACCAATTCCCGCCCCCCCGGCGGCCAGTTCGTCGCCCACGTCAAGGCCTTCCACGGCAATCCCTATGATGGCCACACCTTGAGGCAGGTGATCGAAGAGATGGAACGCTGGACGGGGATATCGGCCGAGCGCATCTATGTCGACAAGGGATACCAGGGCCACGATTACCCCAACAAACACCGCGTCTTTAGATCAGGCCAGAAACGCAGCATCACGCCGACGATCAAGAAGGAGCTCAGGCGGCGCTCCGCCGTCGAGGCCGTGATCGGACATCTCAAGAGCGATGGCAGGCTGGGGCGCAACTTCCTCAAAGGCCGCGACGGCGACAAGATCAACGCCATCCTCGCCGGCGCCGGCTACAACTACCGCCTTGTCCTCAAATGGCTGAGGCGTTTGTTTGTCCAAATCCTGGCCGCGCTCCTCAGCGACATCTCGCACCCCACCGCAAACCCAATCGCCGCTTCAGCTTGAAATCAGGGTTCTTCACGGACGACTATGTCGGGTGCCCGAATAGATCGTCATTTCCCAATCCGCCTTGGCGCGATCGAGTCCCTCTTGAAAGGCAACGATCCGCTCCGGCGGAATGAACGGGTCGTCACGCCCATCGGCGACCAGCACCCGTGGCCCGATCGAGGTCACGCCGTCCGGCGCCGGCGGCAGCGATCCATGGAAGCTGACCACGGCCTTGAGGTCCGAACCGGCATAAGCCATCTGCATGACCGTGGCGCCGCCAAAACAATAGCCGATCGCGGCCGCCTGGCTGGCGGCGACCCGCCCTTGGGACATAAGGACATCGAGTCCCAACTGGGCCCGACGGGTCCAGAGATCGATATTCGAGGTCATCTGTTGCGACCATTCCCCGGCTTGATGGGGATGGTCCGTCACCTTGTCGGCCCCGTACATGTCCAGGGCGAAGGCAACATACCCCTTAGCGGCCAATTGCCTTGCCCGGTCCTTGTTGGCGTAGTCGTTGAGGCCCCACCATTCGTGGACCACCAGGATTAGGTGGACCCCATCCTTTGGACAGGGTCGCGGCCTTTTTAAGTTAGACTCCCGCTGATGTGTGCTCCGTGCTCTGCGCGTGGGGAGTGTGGTATGGCCGTCGATGCCGTCATTCCAACCCCACAGCCCTGCCGCCGAAAATTTCGCCCGGTGTCCGGTACCCAAGGGCTTGGTGGAGCCGCCGGTCATTGTAGAAACTGAGCCACTCCCGGCTCGGGCCTCGGTCCCGTCGTCATAGGCCTTCAGGTAGACCTCCTCGTATTTGAGTGAGCGCCACAGGCGCTCAACGAAGATATTGTCCATACAGCGGCCCTTGCCGTCCATGCTGATCCGGATATCGTGGTTTTCTAGCACCCCAGTAAAAGCCGTGCTCGTGAACTGACATCCTTGATCGGTGTTGAATATCTCCGGCTCGTCGAAACGAGCCAGGGCTCCTTCAAAGGCGTCGACGCAAAAGTCGGCGTCCAGACTGTTGGACAGCCGCCAGGCCAGCACGTATCGGCTAACCCAGTCCATGATCGCGACGAGGTAAAGAAAACCCCGCGCCATGGGAATGTAGGTGATGTCCGCGCACCAGACCTGGTTCACTCGATCGATGGCCAAGCCGCGCAAAAGGTAGGGATAGACCTTGTTCCCGGCTGCCGGCTTGCTCGTATTAGGCTTCCGGTAGATGGCCTCGAGGCCCAACCGCCGCATCAGGCGCCGGACCCGCTTGCGATTGACCGCGTGGCCCTCGCGCTTCAGCCATGCCGTCATCCGGCGCGAACCATAAAACGGCGTCTTGAGATACTGCCGGTCGATCAAGCTCATCAGGGCCAATTCCTCAGCCGCCACCGGTACGGGACGGTAATACACCGAGGAGCGGCTCAGCGCCAAAAGCCGGCATTGACGGGTGAGCGAAACCTCGCCCCGGCAACGATCAACCAGCGCCATTCTCTCGGCCCGGCTCATCGGCCGGACCCGCGCGCCAAAAAATCCCGCTCTACCGTGAGCTCGCCAACCTTCGCGTGGAGTTCCTTCACAACCGCGTCGTTACCCTTCTCCCGGTCCGACCGGCCGGGCTGAAAAACCGACGCCGCGTTGTCGAGGAGCGCCTTGCGCCATTTGTGAATCTGGTTGGGGTGAACCCCAAAATGCTGCCCCAGCTCGGACACCGTCTGGTCGCTTTTCAACGCCGCCAGCGCCACCTTCGCCTTGAATTCTGCACTCATACCAACCGCCCCAGAGTTTGACTCGCGCAAAGGTTTACACGCCAGGTTTTGTGTGATTCAAGGTTGTTGGCAACAAGGGAGTGTGTTCAATGCCAACGATTCCTTTGCGAAACGACTTTGATGCTGAAAGAGTCCGTGTTCTTGCGGCACGGAGCGATGATGGGAACCAGGCGCGACGGCTTTTGTCGATGGCGGCCATCTACGATGGGATGGATCGAGCGTGCGCGGCGGGTATTGGCGGCATGGATCGGCAGACGTTGCGGGACTGGGTTCACCGGTTCAACGCGGGAGGTCCGGCCGGTCTGATCGACCGCAAGCCGAACGGGGCGTTGCGTCGGTTGACGCCGTCGCAAATGGCGGCGCTTTCGCGGGCTATCGAGGCCGGTCCCGATCCCGAACGGGATGGGGTCGTGCGCTGGCGCTGCATCGATCTCAAGCAACTGATCCGAACGCGCTTCGGCGTGGACTATCACGAGCGGAGCGTCGGCAAGCTGCTGGCCGCGCTCGGGTTCTCGCATATTTCCGCGCGCCCGCGCCACGTCGGCCAGGATGCGCGGGCACAGGAGGAATTTAAAAAAAAGTTTTCCCGAACACTTGGCGAAAATCGTAGCGGCACAGCCACCGGACACGCCCATCGAGGTTTGGTTTCAAGATGAAATGCGCGTCGGCCAGAAGAACAGCCTGGTGCGCCAGTGGGCCCCAAAGGGATCGCGCCCGCGCCAGGTCAAGGACCTACGGACCTCTTCGGCGTATCTCTTCGGCGCCATCTGCCCCGAGCGCGGTGAGGGCGCGGCGCTGGTCATGCCGCGCGCCAATACTGAAGCCATGGACCTGCATCTCGAGGAAATCAGCCGGGCCGTTGCCCCAAACGCCCATGCCGTCGTGCTGCTCGACCAAGCCGCATGGCACACCACTGCCAAACTCGGCATCCCGGAGAACATCTCCCTCGTGCCTTTGCCACCCAAGTCCCCGGAGCTCAATCCCGCCGAAAATGTCTGGCAATACCTCCGCCAGAACTGGCTCTCCAATCGTGTCTTCGACTCCTATGAAGCCATCGTCGAGGCCTCTTGCCAAGCCTGGAACAACCTGACCGACCAACCTTGGAAGATCATGTCCATCGGCCTCAGAGCGTGGGCTCGCACAAGTCAATGTTAAGGGCGGTTGGTATCAGTCGTCTGCGTATCTGCTTCATATCCCGCTCCTCCATCTAGCAAGTTATAGGAGCAGGAGTCTAACTTAGCCAATGGCTCAGTTCGTGAACCGTATGCATGGCTTCGCCATGGCTGCGGCCAAGCATGCTCTCGGGGTCGGTCGGTCGGCGAGTTCGATGAGATGGAACCAGCGCAGGTAACTGTCGAGATACTTGGTGGCGATGCCGCGGTAGCGTCGCAGGAAGCCCTTGAGTTGGCTATGACGGCTGTTGACCGTCTGGATGTGCAGGGCGCCGCGTACCCGTTCTCCGGCGGAGAGATTGACCGTCTCGTGGCGGATGGCGAGCGCCGCTGCGGCGGGCGGGTAACAGCGGCTGGCGTCGGAGACGAGCAAGGCATCCGGGGCAATGACCGGTTCCAGCGCCTCCTTCAGGCTATCGGCATTGACGGTGGGCAGCGTCCTGCTGAGCGTTGCGCCGCCACGGTCGGCGGCGACCAGAACCGGCACTTGCTCACGAGAGATCCCGCGCTTGCCGGCTTTTCCGCCGCGCCGGCGTGGCTTGCGGTCCAGTTTCCGGTCTCCCTTCCGGCTTTCGAGCACGAAGGTCTCGTCGGCCTCGACGATCCCGCCGAGCCGGTCCGGGGCTTGCCGGACCGCCTCAAGGAAGCGGTGGCGCCAGCGAAACGCCGTGCTCGGCGCAATGCCGCACCGCCGCGCCGAGGCGCGCACCGTTTCCCCTTGCGCCAGGGCCTTGCCGAAGGACAGCCAGCGCTCCTTGCGGTGCAGGCCCGAAAGCGGCGTACCGGTCAGCGCGCCGAATGTCTTCCCGCAAGCCTTGCACCGGTAGCGGCGCAGACCGCGCGCCTTGCCGCGCGAGACCGCCCCGCCGCTGCCGCAATGCGGGCAGCGCCGTAGCCAATTGTCCAGTTTTCGGGGTCCACCTCACCGCACCACGTTTTTCGCAGGGTCGCGCCCGTCAATCCAAACGGGAATTCCGTTTACCCGAATTTCGTAACGAAAGCTCTTAGCCTTGATTTCGCCGAGGTCAGTCGAACTGACTTCGAAGTCAGTAAATCCGACCGCAGCCACCTCCCCCTCGAGACGACGTCGCACCATCGTTGTGAGTGAGGGGGAAACCCATATGGTAGCGTCGGAATCATCGCCAACCGGCTGAGCATTGGCGCGTTGGAAAATCTCGAACCAATTTCCGCTCTGAGAGGACTCACATGTCGCGGCCCATTCGTCTGGCACGCTTTCTTGAATTTTACAATCGCCTATCCCCGGGCAGGTGAAGGTAACGTCCGTGCCAACAACATCGCTTGAAACCTCGAAACATAACGTGACGTTGCCTGTGCTTCGCGCAAGAGAGAGATTCGAATCTACGGTGAGACGAGTGATTCTCGCTTCGTAATTGGATCCTGCGCCTAGCACGTGAACGCCAACAGTGAACGGGATCGAACGATTTACTCGCTCTATAGGTTCGTCAGGAATCGGGGGCGAAAGCCATTCACGAAAAACCATGCTTGGTGCATAATACAAATCCGCAGAGAGAGTTTGATCTTGCCTAAAGTCGAATGCCACTGTTGTTGTCGGTCCTAACGCGCGACGAAAATACGCCTCTATACTATCAAGCCATCCCGATACCTCATCGTAGGTGTCGCTGTCACTTAAGAACCAGCTTCGAAGTTCAAAATCGACCGTATCAATCGTTTTCTGTACATTTTGAGTCACTGTGTGTTTTCTCGGCCATTCACGTACCACTGGAAAAAATCGCATGAATTCGGATTTTCCTTCTAGTTCAAAAACCAAGGTGTTCTGGGGACTGGACGAAATTTTTAGGTGCAGCTCATTTTTGCTCGGCGATTCGGTTTGAAATAGCCATCCGTGAAATCGCTTGTTCAGCTCAAGCGCCAACTTTTTCGCGGATTCAAGTTCGGCCGTTTCACGTTCGCCACTACTCCAATTATCGAACACAGGTGCCTTGTACAATACGTCGACCGTAACGGGAGAACTCGCACTCGCATACGGGCCGAGAAAGATGATCGTTGCGAAAATGACGTATCGAGGTATAGACCAACTAAACACACGCAACATAGCTCTCCTCCATTCAGTTATTTTCTCACTTCAACACCAATTCTTTCGGAAACTGCTCATTTAATCGTACGTCCGCTGTAACCTTGTCCTTGATTTCTTCTTCTGCCGTTTCACCCGATCCTTTAACGAGAATCACTTGTACCTAGATCTGGCTTCCGCCGCTCAGTTTCAAGAACTTCGATTCATTCTTTGTTTTCAAAAACGATATAGGCGTATTCCATCGCGACGCTAGATCGGGGGATTTCTTGTCCAGTAACAATTGAAGACGCCATGATTCACGCATATCCGCCGGTACGGTCACCCCTGCACGGGCACCCACCCAAACCGCTTCTCCTTCGTAACGGTCGATTGTCCTCGTACCTGTAAAGGATTCTTCTTGGTCATTGGCGTTGTTATTTGTCACCGATACGACAAGTTTGTGGCGGAAATTCTTCACATTCGCGAGATTTTTCGCGTCGATCCGAATTAAATAGTGGGGCCGACCAAGAAAGAACGTCGGAATTTCAACAGGATACTTTTGTAAACGAGAGAGGGTCACATCGCGTGCGGGCAGACCGTCGGGTCGTAATTGGTAGGTCGTGTTGCCAAAGCCGGTTGCTAGGGGAATCTTGATTGTACTGCCGGGAGAAACGATTTGCCGTCCGGACTCCTCCCATTCAGCCTCGGCGTTCTTCGAGAAAATCACGATTTCACGTGTTTTATGATCTCGACGAGCATCCAACGCCACCGTGCCATAGCGTGACGCTATCCCAACAACGAAGGCTCCGAACACAGCGAAGAGCCCAAAGAGCAACCACCGTTGTTGAAGAAAATTCTTGTCGACCGCCGTCTGAAGTTGCTGTCTCCGTTCCTCGGTTAAAATGTTCGATAGGAATGCGACCCACGCAAACACACTTCCCAATCCCAGAAGGCCCCCGATCACGGGGAAGAATTCGGTATATCGCAGCACCCAACCGAGTGATACCGTACCGATAACGACAAGACTGACAAGATTGAGAGCGAAGGGATACATCGGTAAAATTCCCGACGACTCTTTCGACGTTTCATTGCCACTCATTTCTACGGCTCGTTTCTGTGCGTATTTTCCATCCCGGTGGTATCGCAGCGTTCGTGGAATCTGGATTTTTTTGCGGAAATCCCGATCCGAATAGTTACGCTATCACGCGGCGCGATCAAGCCGCCTTTCGTTTTGTGCTTTTTCCCGCGTTCGCAAACCGGTTCCGGCTCCTTCCCACCTATCCGGACGTGACCTACTCGATTTCACAGTTAATCAAAATCGTTCGCAGGGTGGGGTGCGGGGAGGCGGCGCGGGTAAGGGCGCAGGATCGACCCAGGTCCCGCCCTTTATGGCGGCGCCGCGGCCTCGTCTCGAAAGTTCAGACCGCAGCCCCTCGGGAAACGCACTTTCAGGGTCTCCACCCGGATGGCAACGGCGCCCTCCCCCGAACCTCGCCGGGACTTGATCCTGGCGTGCAGGGGAACGGTAAAAACAAGGCTTTCCATCGCCGGCGCATCGGCTACATTCTGGGCCGGCGCGAGATCGTTCGCCGAGAAATGAAGGGGCCGTCATGAAGATCGACTTTTCGAAATCGCTTCCCAGCAAGCCCGACGCCGTCGTCGTGGTCGCTTTTGCCGGGCGCCAATTGAGTTCCGCCGGCAAGAGCATCGACGCGGAGGCTGGCGGAGCGGTGGCGCGGGCCATGAAAGCGAGCCGTTTCACGGGCGCGGCGGGCCAATTCCTCGAGATCCTGGCGCCGGCGGGTGTCGACGCCAACCGGATCGTCGTCGCCGGTCTCGGCAAGCGGACCTCGGTCACGGCGCTCGGCTGGCAGAACCTCGGCGGCGGTCTGGTCGGGCATTTGAACCGCTCGGGCGCCGCCCGCGCCGCGGTCTTGATCGACGAAACGGCGGCGAACGCCAAGTTCCCGGCGGACACCCAGGCAGCGAACATCGCCTTGGGCGCGCGTCTTAGGAGTTACCGATTCAGCAAATATCGGACCAAGGAAAAGCCCGAAAACAAGCCAACCTTGACGGCGCTGGTCGTGGTCGTGGCCGGGGACCGCAAGGCGGCGACGACCTTCGCGCCCATGAACGCCGTCGCCGACGGGGTGTTCTTCACCCGCGATCTCGTGACCGAGCCCCCCAACATCCTGTACCCCGAGTCCCTGGCCGAGCGGATTACGTCGTTGGCCGAACTCGGGGTCGACGTCGAGGCCCTCGACGAAGCCCGAATGGGCGAGCTCGGGATGGGCGCCCTGCTCGGAGTTGGCCAGGGCAGTGCCCGCGAATCGCGCCTGGTCGTCATGCGCTGGAACGGCTCTGACAAGGGCCAAGAGGATCCGCCGCTCGCCTTCGTCGGCAAGGGCGTGACCTTCGACACCGGCGGTATCTCGATCAAGCCCTCCGGCGGCATGGAGGACATGAAGTGGGACATGGGGGGCGCCGGGGTCGTCGCCGGCCTGATGAAGGCGCTGGCCAGCCGGGCCGCCAAGGTCAACGCGGTGGGTGTCGTCGGGCTGGTCGAAAACATGCCCTCGGACCGGGCCCAGCGTCCGAGCGACGTGGTCACGACCATGTCGGGCCAGACCATCGAGGTGCTCAACACCGACGCCGAGGGCCGGCTGGTCCTCGCCGACGCCCTGTGGTACTGCCAGGACACTTTCAAGCCGCGGGCGATGATCGACCTGGCCACCCTGACGGGCGCCGTTATTGTCGCTCTCGGCTCCTATCGGGCCGGCCTGTTCGCTAACGACGAGGCCCTGGCAAAACGGCTTCTCGCCGCCGGCGAGGCGGTCGGCGAGGAGATTTGGCGCCTGCCCCTGAGCAAGCGCTACGACAAGGACATCAATTCGGAAATCGCCGACATGAAGAATCTCGGCAAGAACCGCGAGGCCGGGAGCATCACGGCGGCGCAGCTCTTGCAGCGCTTCGTCAACGACGTTCCCTGGGCCCACCTCGACATCGCCGGGGTGGCTTGGTCGAAACAGGATACCGCGACGGTGCCGAAGGGGGGCACGGGATTCGGCGTCCGCCTGCTCGACCACTTCGTCGCCGCCGACTACGAAGCCACCGCGTGAAGTTTGGCCTCGCGAACCGGGGTGGTCATCGTTGACCGACCGCAGTGTCTGTTCGAAAATGCGCGTCCGCGCATTTTTTGCGTCTGTTCCGGCGCTGTCCCCCTCCCGGCCACCCACGAGAGTATGCTGATATGGGTGGCCGGGAGGGGGACAGCGCCGGCGCCGCGAGTTTTCGAACAGACTGTCAATGCGAGATTCCCAAGTGTTTGGATAAGTTGATTCCTGGAAACAAGACTCAATTGGTCCGAAACTCCGTCGTCAGTGGGACCCGTCCGTCAAATCGTTGTCCGAATTTGTTTGAGGCATTATAGGTAATGACGGTTCGGTCCCCGATGGGCAATCAACGCGCATCGCGCGAACAAATCCAATGACGCGCTCGACGAATTGTAGCTTAGTACAGACCAGGACTTCGGCTAAAGCTTGTGACGCAAGACAAGTCTGACCTGCAACCGCGAGTGAGTGCCCTTGACGGGCTTTCCGCTCTCGTCGAGATAATCCCGGATCCATTCGTTCGAGCATTCGAGATCGTCGAGCAGACCGCTCGCCTATTGAACGCGGACATTTGCACGCTTTTCGCAAGACGTGGGAATGAACTCACGCTCGAAGACGGGATCGCGATTAAGGGAAACAACGTCATTCATGTCCATCGCCACGACCTTGACTGGACGGCACCCGCGCCTCTGGGCGGCCTTACCGGCCAAATCGCGATCACCGGGAAAAAGCTCTTCATCGGCTCCCTTGAGGAACTCAGGTCTCATTCCGCCCAATTTGGAGGCTGGGACTCCACCTTCTACCCCCAGGGAATCGACCATGAACAATTTGGTTTCGGCTGCCTCTATGGGGTTCCACTCCGGCTTGCGAGGGAGGGAGATTCCGAGAGTGTCGTCGTCGGAGTCCTCAAGATCGAAAGGTGGCGCAACCAACCACGATTCGATGAGGGTGAGAGACACGTGTTCGATTTGGCCGCTGGTGACGTCGAGCAAATGCTTCGGAACCATGAGAGGGTGAAAGTAAACATCCTTGCTGTCGGCAAGGCCTTCGACCGGGCTCTAGAAGCGATGAGGCAAGGCGGCGATCAGCGGAATGCCATTGATTCCATGGAACAGGTTGTCAACCGACTTCAGAACCTGAAAATCCGAAACCCAGGCGTTCTTACGTCGATGCAACTGCTGCCCGTGGCGGTCAGCGATCGGCATCCGCCCGTGACGGGCGACATCCAGGAAATGGTCTCCGGTTTGAGGCGTGGATTCGCCAGCCTACCCGTGGCGGAAGACTTGAAACGGACGGCACTCGAAAACATAACGCAATGGCTCCTGGACGAAACGTTTGAAAGCTATCGCCCGCAACTCCTGTGGCTTATTTCAGAGGCGAAGTGGGCGTTGCTTCTGGACAGTTTTTACCGAGTCATTCCGTTTGGCACGGGTGGGCGTCGCGGTCCGGTCGGTATTGGCGCGAATCGCTTCAATCCCATTACCTTGGCCTCATCCATTCAAGGGCATGTCGACTATCTGCGAGAGAGGTATCCGGGCGAGCATCTTTCCGTCGTAATTGCTTACGATGTTCGGGAATTCAGAGACCTAAATCGGTTTTACAACGCCGAGGAACCGAATGCGCCGCTGATAGGAAGCACATCGCGGGAGTTCGCTCGCTTGGCCGCCGAGGTCTATACCTGCAATGGGGTGGCGGTATACGTGTTGCCCGAGATCTCCGACCGCTTTATTTCAACACCGGAGTTGTCGTTTTCTATTCGCTCGCTAAAGGCAACCGCCGGCCTGAACGTATCCGCGTCGCACAATCACCCGGACGATAATGGGGCAAAATTTTATAATCGATTCGGCGGTCAAGAGGTGCCACCCAACGACGAGGCTATGTCCAAGCACGTTGAAAACGTTAGATACGTCAGGCGCTTAGACATCGATCGTTGCAACGGAACGCCTTTGCTGTCTCCGATCCCGAATAATCTGCATGATGCCTATGTGAAACTGAACGTTCAGCAGTCACTTTGTCCCCAGGCTCGGCAATCCCGCATCGTATTCACACCGCTTCACGGGGTTGGCGATTCATCCGTTGGCGACGTGCTTCGCGCGGCTGGCTTTGAGGTCCATCTCGTACCCGCGCAAAGTACTCTGGATGGAGAGTTCGGGGCCGTACCTTATCGTGCACCGAACCCCGAAGTGCCCGAGTCCATGCATCAAGGCATCGAGCTCGCCCGTGACCTCGATGCCGATCTGGTCTTGGCTTGTGATCCCGATGCCGATCGGCTTGGTGTTTGTTCCCGCACCAACGATCAAGGAATCTATAGATTCATGACGGGGAACGAGATCGCCTGCCTCCTGACGCATTATAAGCTTGAGCAGCTGGAAAAACTCGGTCGACTTCCGCGCGATCCTCTGGTGATCAAGACGGAAGTCACGACCAACCTTCTGAGCCCGATTACGCGCTCTTTTGGTGGCACATGCCTCGCGGATCTTTTGGTCGGCTTCAAATACCATGGACACGTATTGGAGCAAATAGAACGGTCAGGTGTTTACGATGGTCGTTCGGCGACACTGCAGGATTTCGTGATAGCCGTCGAGGAAAGCCATGGCTTTCTTGTCACGCCGGAAATTCGAGACAAGGACGCGGCCGGCGCAGCCCTGCTTCTTGCCGAGCTCGCTGCTTTGTTGCGGAAGCAAGATAGGACCCTAGCTGATTATCTCGACGACATATTTAGGCGCTTCGGATATTACGCCAATCAGCTCCGATCCATGGTCATGACTGGAGCGGAGGGACTAGAGAACATCCAGAAGATTCAGTCGGAATTTCGCCAGAATCCGCCTAAGGCAATAGCTGGGTTCGCCGTGAGCGAAGCGATCGACCACTGGAACGAAAATGGGCGGCACGGAAAAATCAAGTCAGATACCGACAAAGCGTCACGAAACGTACTGGGTTTCCGCCTGGAAAACGGAGCCGTGGTTTATCTGCGACCTTCCGGTACCGAGCCGAAGAATAAAATGTACATCGAGGCGCCATCTCCTCCCATCGGTGAAAACACGGATTCGGATTCCTTGAAGACGCTTAAGGCTCAAACAGACGGAATCGCTTGCCAGATAGGAGACGACCTCACACGTGAAATGCTCGGACTAATCGGGGTAACTTTGCCGGACTACGCGATGCGCATTTCCGGATTGGTGCCACTAGCGAAGAGAATAGAATTCGTCGAGTCCGTCGTACCCGAGTTCGAAAACCGGATCGATCAGCTTCGGGCCCAATCCACGACTAGAATCGCCGTGTCTCGCTGGCTCAAAAAACGCCTCTCGTCATTCGGAAAGGACGCGGAAGGCTTGCTTGGGCCAGCTTTGAGAGAGTATATCCATACTGAGCGAAAAAGAGTTGCGCCCCGGCCCAAGGCGGCCGAGCGCTTAAGTCGTCTCGAAGCTTTGGAAGAAATCTTCTTCTCAACGTGACAACGCTCTAACGCCTCCGGTATTAGCAAGGCACGAGCGCTCGTTTCATAATGGCGGAGTTGCCGGAAGGGCCTGGTGCTGGTTACGTTGCAATGCGAACAATTACCGTCATAGGAGGAGGAACCGGGTCCTTTCACGTATTGAGCGGTCTCAGGACTGCGGACGTATGGGTACAGTCCGTCGTAACGATGATGGATTCCGGTGGCCATTCCGGCACCTTGCGGGACAACTTTGGTGTTCTCCCGCCGGGAGACGCACGCCGATGCCTCGTGGCTCTATCACAAGAGTCCGAACTTTTGAGAGATTTGTTCTCGTTTCGCTTTCAAGGGTCACCGCTGGAAGGGCATAGTTTCGGAAACCTGTTTATTCTGGCTTTGACGAAGGTTGTCGGTTCCGAGCGCGAAGCGTTCGAAGCCATCGCCCGGATTTTGAAAATTCGTGGCAGAGTTATCCCGGTCACCTGGGTCCACACGCATCTCAATGCCGAGTTGGAGGATGGACAGACAGTCCTCGGCGAAGCCAACATCGACGCCAGGGGTCGGCTCGCGATTGAAGCCGCGAACTACGAATCCCTGGTTCCGATTCGCCGCGTTTACTTGGACCCGGAAGCGGAAGCGAATCCTGATGCCTTGGCTGCAATCAGAAATAGCGAAGCCATCGTTCTAGCCCCGGGGGACCTCTTCACTTCGACACTGCCAAATTTGCTGGCCAAAGGTATTTCCGAGACAATCCGTGAAACGAGGTCGCCATTCGTCTACATCGCGAATCTGATGACCAAACACGGGGAAACAGACGGCTGGACAGCTTCACGGCATGTTTCTGAAATTGTCCGGTATTGTGGCAGAATTCCTGACGCGGTTCTTGCCCACGAGGGAGAAATCTCGACTGAACTCGTGAGGAAATACGAGACCGAATCGTCTCGTGCGGTCGAGGTGGACGTCGAACGCCTCTACGACATGGGTGTACAAGTGGTCCGGCTCGCTAACCTTGCTGATGTGTCTTCGTTCGTCCGGCATGACTCCGTCGAGACCGCCAAAGCGCTGTTGAGACTGCTCGACGAGGTTGGCGACAGTGCCAACCAATTACCGCCGCGCCGTCGCATCGTGTAGAGCCGGGAAAAGGTCATTGTTATGATCTTTTCCCCCCCTCGAAAAAAATTTCACTTCCGTCGTTCTAACGGTCTGTTCGAAAACTCGCGGCGCCGGCCCCCGCCCGGCCACCCCTATCAGCAACCTCTCGTGGGTGGCCGGGAGGGGGAGAGGGACAGACGCAATAAATGCGCGGACGTGCATTTTGGAACAGACTCTAACGTTCGTCGACATCGGCATGCTCGCTTGGGCGACCCTGGGCGAGAAAAACCCTTTTCACAGTGAAGCCAAACGTCTAATCGTAGCTGCCGGCTGCCATCGTCTGGCGACCGGCGTCGGAGCCCGATTCCTGGAAAGCGCGGCCCTCCGCAAGACGTGGCTCGGAAAAGACGTGGATTTTCAAGGGTCGGGCTGGCTGGCATTCCGCGTCGCTGTTCGTGGCGCCCGACCGTCGGACGATGCGGATCGCGAAAATTTCGAGGGATTCGAGGTGTTGGCAAAATCGTGGGCGTGAACGATCGTGGTCTAGACCGGCGATGACCGAAATCGGCTTTTACCACCTCGTCGGCACCCCGCTCGAGCGGGTTTTGCCGCGGCTCCTCGACAAGGTCCTCGCCAACGATCTCAGGGCCGTGGTCCTGGCGCCGTCGGCCGAACGGGTCGCGGTCTTGGACGCGCTGCTGTGGACCTACGACCAGGGATCCTTCCTTCCCCACGGCGGTCCCCGCGACGGTGACGCCAGCGAGCAACCGATCTATTTGACGAGCGAGGAGGAAAACCCCAACGGGGCCACGGTTCTGGTCCTGACCGACGGGATCGAACCGGCGTACCTGAGCGGGTTCCAGCGCTGCCTCGACCTCTTCGACGGCAAGGACACCGCCGCCCTGGAGGCGGCCCGGGAGCGCTGGCGCCGCTGGCGCGACGCCGGGCACACCGTGACGTATTGGCAGCAGGATTCCCGCGGGGCCTGGCAGCGGAAGGGCTGAACCCTCGGAAACCACGGCTTGATCCCGTGCCGGCGAGCAGTTATAAGGCGCCGTTTTGCCAATCAAAGGGGGAAGGACGTCATGAGCATCGAGACCACGCTTTCGATCATCAAGCCGGACGCCACGAAACGCGATCTCACCGGTGCGATCAACAGGCGGTTCGAGGCGGCGGGTCTGTCGATCATCGCTCAGAAACGCCTACTTTTAACTCTCGCACAGGCCCAGGGTTTCTATGCCGTTCACGCCGAGAGAGCTTTCTTCAACGATTTGTGCGCCTACATGACGTCGGGGCCGGTCGTCGTCCAGGCGCTCAAGGGCGAGAACGCGATCGCCAAAAACAGGGAGATCATGGGGGCGACGAACCCCAAGAACGCCGCGCCCGGGACCATCCGCGCCGAATACGGCGAATCGGTCGAGGCCAATTCGGTGCACGGTTCCGACGCGCCCGAAACCGCCTCCTTCGAAATCGCCTATTTCTTCAGCGCCATCGAACTGGTCGGCTGAACCGCTATTGCCCACGGCCGTGACCGCCGCGATCGCCGGCGCGAAGGGATTTTACGATTTAGACACCACTGATCGTTAGGATTCCTGCAAACCCCCTAAAAGGGGTTTGACATTATTTGGACCCAGGGATCCGAAATGAGCATTCTGGCGGCGGGCGAGATTCGACGTTCGAGCCCGCAAGACCCCGATTATTCCGCCTCCGCGGCGAAGACGGCCGTGGTCGTCGAGGTCGGTGCGAGCGCCTGGATCGTGGTGCCCGCTTCGCTGGGATTGACGGGAGCGGAATTCGTCCGTCAGGGGCCGGATCTTCTTCTGATTGGCGACAACGGGTCCAAAGTCCTGCTCAAGGACTACTTCGCCGTCGCCGAGGCGCCGGCGCTGATGACCACGGGGGGGGTGGTTTTGACGCCCGATCTGGTCGAGATACTGGCCGGACCGCGGGCGCCGGGACAGTACGCCCAGTTGGGGCCGGGGCCGGCGGCGATCGGAAGAGTGGCGACGGTCGAGGGCGAGGTCGGGGCGACCCGGGCCTATGGCACCGTGGTCAAACTCGCGGTCGATGACCCCGTGTTTCAAGGCGACGTGTTGTCGACCGGCGCCGGCGCCGCCGTGGGCTTGGTATTCATCGACGATACGACCTTCGCGCTCGGCGAGGGCGGCCGAATGGTTCTCGACAAGCTGATCTTTGACCCCGACTCGGGAGACGGCGAGTCGCTGTTCTCGGTGTTGGAAGGCGCCTTCGTCTTCGCCAGTGGCCATATCGCGGCCAACAATCCGGAGGAGATGACCGTGCGCACCCCGGTGGCCACGATTGGGGTCCGGGGCACGAAAATGGCGGGGAAGGCGGCGGCGGAAGGGGCCGAGAACACCTTCGTCCTGTTGCCGGACGCGAACGGCGTCGTCGGGGAGATCGTGGTTTTCACTGAGGCGGGCCGGGTTCTGGTGACGGAGGCGAATCTGCCGGTGGCGGTTTCCTCGGCCTTCTCGGCTCCCGAGGAAGTGTCTTTCGACCAGGGAGAATTCTCTCAGGTATTCGGCTCCGTGCTCGGCGCCTTGCCGGCATCGCCCTCTCGCCGTGGGGCGGACGAGGAAGAACAGGAAGCAGAGGCGGCCGAGGAAGCCGCCCAGGAAGGTGAGGCCGCCGAGGAGGGGGAAACGGCCGGGGAAGGCGAAAACGCCGCGGGCGAGGACGCCAAAGCCGAGGCGGAAGCGGAGGAAGCCGAGGAGGCCGAAGAAGCCGAGGAGGCAGAGGAAACCGAAGCCGCGGAAGCGGAAGAAGCCGAGGCGGCGGAAGGACCCGACACCGAGGCGGCCGAGGCGGCACAAGAAGTACAAGATGGGCCGGTTGGGCAGGATGCCGGGGTGACCTCCAACGAGGCCCAGGATCAATTCGAGCAAGAGGCCTTCAACGTCGGCGCGTCGACTTTTGGCGAACCCGAGATCGGCAGCGTCGTGAGCGCGGAGCTCGCCGCGATCACGATCGACGCCTTCGTCACCTCGTTCGATCTCGAGGCCGAGTTGGCGAGCGCCGGGGGCGTGGCTCAGGCGACGGCGGGCGATAGCTCCGACAGCAGCGACGATCTTGCCCTCCTGGCCCTGCTGGAAATCGACGACGTCGTTACCGGAGGGGCCGGGGGAGACGTCATCAGCGGTGGCGCGGGCAACGACACGATCTCCGGAGGGTCCGGTAACGACGCGCTATTCGGAGGGTCGGGGAACGATGCCATCGACGGCGGCACGGGTGCCGACACTATCGACGGCGGACCCGACGACGACTCGCTCTCGGGTTCGGCCGACAACGACGTCCTGATCGGGGGTCCCGGGATCGACGGTCTCAGGGGCGGGCCCGGCAACGCTATCCTCGACGGCAGCGCCGATCCGGGGCCCCGGGACTTCGCCGACTACAGCCTGGACGCGGCCGGGGTGACGGTCAATCTCGCCGCCGGCACCGCCACCGACGGTTCGGGCGGGGTCGATACGCTCATCAACATTCACGGCGTCAACGGGTCCCCGTTCGCGGATACGATCACCGGCGGCGCGGGTGCGGACGACCTGATCGGAAACGGCGGCGACGATCTCGTCGACGGCGCCGGCGGTTCCAACGACTTTCTCGACGGGGACGCGGGCGACGACACCCTCCTGGGCGGCGCCGGCAACTTCGACAATCTCGCCGGCAGTCCCGGAAACGACTCGATAGACGGGGGCACGGGTTTCGGGGACGCCGCGGATTACCTCGACGACAATCCGACCACCGGGGTCACGGTCGATCTCGCGGCGGGAACCGCCACCGACGGCTTCGGTGGTAACGATACGCTGACGGGAATCGAGGACGTTTTCGGTTCCGACCTCGCAGACAGCATCAGCGGCGACACCAACGCCAATTTCCTCTCGGGTGAAAACGGCAACGACACCCTCCTCGACCTTGGCGGCAACGACAATCTATTCGGCGGCGCCGGCGATGATTTCCTCGACGGCGGCGCCGGAACCTTCGATACGGTCACCTTCGACAGCGTTTCTCCACCGGCGGGGGTGACGGTCAACCTCACCACGGGTACGGCGGTCGATGAATTCGGCGGCAACGATACCGTGATAGGGTTCGAGAACGCCGACGGAACCCCCCGCGACGACGTTCTGATCGGGGACGCCGTCGCCAACAACCTGTTGGGCAAGGGCGGCAACGACTTCTTGGACGGGGGAAAGGGCGGCACCCTGGTCTCGGCCCCGGACTTCAGTTTTTCCGTGGACCTCGATTCCAGCGGTTTCGACGTCGATCTCTTCGATTTGACCGGATTGACCGCCGGCCAGGACTTCGTCGTCGTCACGGACAACGTCGGCGGGCAGGATCTGACCCTCGGCGTCTTCGATCAAAACCAGACCTTGATCGAGACCAACGACGATAGCAGCCCCCTCGGGGACGGCTTCGCCTCGGCGATCGTCGGCCAGGTCAACGCCGACGGGAGCATCCACCTCGCGGTCAGTGGCTTCGACGACTTCAACTTCGACGGTTTCAGCGATATCACTCAAAGGCCGCGACGGCGACAAGATCAACGCCATCCTCGCCGGCGCCGGCTACAACTACCGCCTTGTCCTCAAATGGCTGAGGCGTTTGTTTGTCCAAATCCTGGCCGCGCTCCTCAGCGACATCTCGCACCCCACCGCAAACCCAATCGCCGCTTCAGCTTGAAATCAGGGTTCTTCACGGACGACTATGTACAGTGTAGAAACCCGGGATTGGCCGGTTATGGCTAGGACCGGTAGTCCCCGATCACCCCCAATCACGGCCGCTCTACCCTCAAGAGCCGACGATCCGGCGTTTTTCGACCGCTTAACCCCCGATTGCGGTCGTCGCGAGTGGCACCAAATTTCGTCCCTTCGTGACCCGACTCGGACGTCAGCGACAAGCGTATCAGCTCTTCCCAAAAACCGTGCCAGGACTAATATAGGAACTGGTACAACGAATGAGGCTCGGTCACCCACGTGTTCTTTCCCTATCACGACGACAACCCACTTCGCCACGGGCCGCCCCTGGTAACCCTCGCCATCATCGGCTGCTGCACGGCGGTTTATCTGCTGGTGCAACTCCCGCTGGGACCGCATGAAGACCAAGCCTATGCGCTCAGCTTCGGCTTCATTCCAGCTGTGTTTTTCGGACAGGCCGAGGTAGTCGGCGAACTGGCGCGGGTCCCCTCTTCGGCCAGATTGGTCACCAGTATGTTCTCGCACGGCAATTTGATGCACTTAGTAGGCAACATGTGGTTCCTCTGGCTTTACGGCGACAATGTCGAGGACGCCATGGGGCGGTTCCGCTACCTGCTCTTCTACTTGATATGCGGCTGTGTCGGCACGCTCGCCCATGCAGCGTTCGATCCCGGCAGCCTGGTTCCTCTGGTCGGCGCGTCCGGCGCGATCAGCGGCGTGATTGCTGCCTATCTCCTGATCTGGCCCCGCGCCAACATCCGCGTCTTCTACTGGTTGTTCATCTTCATCGGCACTATCAATGTCCCCGCCTTCGTGGTGCTCGGTCTTTGGATTGTCGAACAGTTGTATGCTTTGCCGGCGGCGATGCAGGCCCAGGGCGGCATTGCCATCGTCGCCCATCTGGGCGGTTTCGCCGCCGGGCTTTCCCTGACCCCGTTTCTGAAACGGCGCGGCGTCACGCTATTTCAATCGCCGCACAGCGCCGCCTTCGCCCGCAGTCGGACTAGAACCATCCGGCGCCGGCGCCGGCGCGGGTCCGTGCCCGACGCTGGAGATAAGCGAGACTGAGCCGGCGATGCCGGGTTACTTGGGAAATGACACGTGGCGTAAATTACCAACCATTGCCAATGAATTTGCCAGACAAGGGATTTCGGATTGCCAAGACATACGAACGCACACGGACAACCACGGCGGCAGTACCCCCAGCACCGGAAATTAGAGACGGAATGGCAGCTTTCTGATCGGCCACGACAGCTCAGCCTCCAGCTACGGCCGTGCGTTGTAGGCCGCAGATTCGGCCGAGGTTGACCCACAGCAGTCCTTTTGGATTGCGTCAATCAAGCGGTCAAAAGACGCTCGATGGGCATATCGGCTGCGTCTTTGGCAGGGCGCGACAGGTAGAACTCCGCCAAGAGATGACCCTCCGTCTCTTTACCCGTCGGATCAATGCCATGCTCGCGCAGCTGGTCGATCACGCCACCCTGCTCCTCGGAGGATGTGAACCGGCGCTGGATGAAGGTGCGGTCTTCGAGCTTCTCGGTTACATAGTCGCCCGTGAAGAACGCGTAAGCGGCTGATGTTGGTAGCTCTTTCGGTTTGGCGAAGTAATCGGATTTGCAAGAAAACGGGTTTTGGGCCTGAAAAGCTTGTGATTTGAAATAATTGATTTTGGGGATTCCCTTCCGTTGCGGAACGTGATTCTCCGCTCCCGTCGATTGGGATTGGAGAACTGTGATGAAGCCATCGCGCAAGGTGTCATCGGGAATAGAGGACCTGTTCCGCTCGCGGTTCGAAAACATCATCAACCTGCGCCACGAGTTGGTGGTGTTGGGGGGCCGGATCGCGTGGACTTTCTTCGACGAGACCTATGAAGCCTTGTATTCGGAGGAGGGTCCGCGACGCGGTTGATGGTTGGGCTGCACATCCTCAAGCATATGTTCGATCTCTCGGATGAGGAGGTCTGCGAGCGCTGGGTCTACGACCCATACTTCCAGTGCTTCTGCGGCGAAGAGTACTTTCAGCATGAGCTGCCCATGGAGCGCTCGTCGATGACCCGGTGGCGGGACCGGATCGGGCCGGAAGGTTTGGAGAAGGTATTCCAGGAGAGCCTGGCCGTGGCCCACCGGGTGGGGGCGCTGCGGGAGAAGGACCTCGAGCGGGTGACGGTGGACACCACCGTACAAGAGAAGGCGATTGCCTTTCCGACCGCCGCCAAACTGATGCAACGAGCCCGCGAGCGGCTGGTGCGACTGGCACGGGAGCACGGCATTGCCCTGCGTCAGTCCTATACCCGCCTGGGCAAGAGGGCGTTGATCATGCAAGGCCGCTACCGCCATGCCAAACAGCACAAGCGGGCCAACAAGGCCCTGCGCAAGCTCAAGACCTATCTCGGGCGCACCGTCCGCGACATCCGCCGCAAGACGGCCCAGGAGGAGAGCCTACGGGATACCTTCCGCCGCCCCTTGTGGCTGGCCGAGCGGGTGTCGACCCAGAAGCGGCGCGACCCCTTGCCCAAGGTCTATTCGCTCCACGCGCCCGAGGTCGAATGCATCGGCAAAGGGAAGGCGCACAAGCCGTACGAGTTCGGCTGCAAGGTCTCCGTGGCGGCGACCAATTCCCGCCCCCCCGGCGGCCAGTTCGTCGCCCACGTCAAGGCCTTCCACGGCAATCCCTATGATGGCCACACCTTGAGGCAGGTGATCGAAGAGATGGAACGCTGGACGGGGATATCGGCCGAGCGCATCTATGTCGACAAGGGATACCAGGGCCACGATTACCCCAACAAACACCGCGTCTTTAGATCAGGCCAGAAACACGGCATCACGCCGACGATCAAGAAGGAGCTCAGGCGGCGCTCCGCCGTCGAGGCCGTGATCGGACATCTCAAGAGCGATGGCAGGCTGGGGCGCAACTTCCTCAAAGGCCGCGACGGCGACAAGATCAACGCCATCCTCGCCGGCGCCGGCTACAACTACCGCCTTGTCCTCAAATGGCTGAGGCGTTTGTTTGTCCAAATCCTGGCCGCGCTCCTCAGCGACATCTCGCACCCCACCGCAAACCCAATCGCCGCTTCAGCTTGAAATCAGGGTTCTTCACGGACGACTACATAGCCCCAATCTTCGAGTGATGCTTCAATCGAGTCGAATGGAAACAAGCGCAGCACGAAATTGCCCATCCACGGCGACTGCCCCTGGGTCACGGCCGGTAACAACCTGTCGAAACTCTGCTCGGTTATATAGCCCACACATCCCGTCGAGGTAACCAGTTCAACCGCTGCCAATTCTTCTTTGGCGAGCGCGGGTAACGGCTCGGACTCAAGATTAAGTGTAAGCCCCGTGTCCAACAGTCCGGATTCTTCGGCGAAGGCAATCGCGGATTCGGCCTGGTCGAGACCGATTACCTCGATGTCGGCGGCCTCGTCTAGCTCGCCGAAAAATCTCTGGTCGCCGGCGACCACCTGCTGGGGCGTGGCGCAGCGGAGTGTGTCGTCGCACCAATGCTCGTAGAGCTCCGACATCGATAGATCGTGCTTCAGTAGGGCTGCATTGACCCCGTAGGAGCATCCCAGGTCAAGAACATGGACCGTGTCATTGCCCCGGCGCCAAAGGTGAGAAATTAGCTTCTGGAAGATCGGTTTGGCATGGCCGGGGATGAAATATCCGAGTTGTCTCAGTTTGCGGAAATACGCCCTCGGGTCGGGCTGGTTATAGATGTGGTCCAAATTGGTCTTGGCTTCATTGATCTTCCCGAAGGTGCTGTCGCCTGACATCGATCTTCCCCCTGCTTTTTAGTTGGTCGCCCCGTTGCAGGCTTCGCATCGTCCAAAGCGCCCAATCTCCAGAAAAGCGACATGCAAACGACCACTCCCCGCCCCGTGGAGCGTGTCCAAGGTCATTCTCTGATGTGGTTTGGCATACCGTAACACGGGTGACCGCAATTCGAAACCGGGAGGCGGCATATTTCAGGGCTAGTTTTTTGTCCGCCCAGTGATCAGGGTGAGGTGATCGCGGCGCTGGCCATTTCATTCTCGGTGTGGCAGTGTGCCGGTCATGGCGACGCTGCCGGTCTCGGATTCGTCCATTGATTTGCGCGCGGTCACGGTGCGTCCGACCTGGGGCGCGCAGGAGCACCGGCGCTGGGACCGGTTGGTGGAGCAGCACCACTACCTGGCGTTCCACGGCGTCATCGGCAAGGGCCTGCGCCATGTCGCGGTGCATGGCGAGACCTGGCTCGCACTGATCGGCTGGCAGCCCGGCGCGTTCAAGCTGGGCGCGCGTGATCGCTGGATCGGGTGGTCGGCCGAGCAGCAGTTCCGGCGTCTGCATCTGATCGCCAACAACTCGCGCTTCGTCATTCTGACGCCTGGCCGAGTGCCGAACCTGGCCTCCCGTGTGCTGGGGCTGAGCCTGCGGCGGCTGTCTGAGGACATCCAGGCGGTGCACGGATATCCGGCTCTTCTGGCGGAGACGTTCGTGGACGTCTCGCGATTTGCCGGCACCTGCTACCGCGCGTCGAACTGGCGCTCTCTGGGGCTGACGCGGGGCTTTGCCCGTGAGCCCGGAGGGGCAGCGCGCTGGCGCCACCACGGTCAGCCCAAGGAGGTCTTCGTGTTCGGACTGACAGACGGCGCCCCCGAGGCGCTGAGCCGTACCGGGATGCCGGCACACTGGAACGCCGAGCAGCACACCGAGCCGATGGCCGCGCCCCGGCTGCGCAGCCTGTTCGAGTGTCTGGGTGAGGTGCCCGAGTACCGCCATGCCCGGGGCAAGCGCTATGCGCTCAACACCATTCTGGTGATCGCCGTCGCCGCCCGGCTTGCCGGATACCGGGGGGTGAACGCGTTCGCCCAGTTCGCCGCCCTGCTCTCCCAGGAGCAGCTCGAGGCGGTGGGTGCGTTCTGGAGCCCTTCCAAACAGCGCTACACCCCGCCCGCGATCACCACCTTCCACAAGACCCTCACCGCCCTGCCGCCAGAGACCCTGGACAACGCGATTAGCCAGTGGACCGGCCAGCATGGCAGCGCGCACGCGCCGGTCGCCATGGACGGAAAGGATCTGCGCGGCGCCTCGAAGCAGACCGAAGACGGGCGCAGGATGATGGTGGCGGCGGTCGAGCACGACACCGGCGTGGTCCTCGGGCAGGTCGAGGTCGACCGCAAGAGCAACGAAATCCCGGCCGTGCGCGAACTCTCCAGCGGCCTCGACCTCACAGGCCGGATCGTCACCATGGACGCGATGCACGCTCAGCACGAGACCGCGCGCTGCCTGCTCGGGCGTCGCGCCGACTACGTGATGAGCGCGGTCAAGGACAACCAGGAGATGATCTTCGAAGACCTCAAGGCGATCGACTTCAGCGATGCGCTCTGGCACGAAACCGTCGACAAGGGCCATGGCCGCATCGAGCGCCGACGCTGCGCCGTCGTCGACCTCTCCGCTGCCGAGTGGGACGGCTACGCCAACCTCCACGGGCGACGCCAGGCCATGCGCATCGAGCGCGAACGCGAGATCCTCAAGACCGGCAAGCGCAGCATCGAGGTGACCTGGAGCCTCACCTCGCTCGGCGCAGAGCGCGCCGGACCCGAGGAGTTGCTCGAACTGGTGCGCAACCACTGGCATATCGAGAACCGCCTGCACTACGTGCGCGACTTCACCTACGACGAAGACCGATGCCGGGCCTACGTGCGTCACCTGCCCAGAAATCTCGCCTGCTTGACCAACGCGGCCATCGCCATCGTGCGCTGCGACGGACGCTTCCGTTATCTGCCCGAGGCCAACCGGCACTATGCCGCCCGGGCGCAGGAGGCCCTCGACGCGATCATGACCGCGCCCATCGCCTGAGACAGCACGCCTCTCCCCCGGACCGGGACGTGCCGCCGAGCGGCGCGGGCGGACCGGTGTGCCTGTCGAATCCGAAAACGCCGTCCGGTGGCTTCGAGCAGTCCCCATGACGTCGTCGAGGCAAGCTCGGGGCTCCCCGAACCCCGTGCACCGAGCACGATCCCACTCATCCCGAACCCTCAACCGCGACTAAAAATTGTTCCTGCGGCATATTTGCCAGAGAACAGGCGTGGGATGACCGCAGCTGGCTATGAAGAGCCGATTCAGGCGGCCACCAACCACGGCAGCAAGACCCTCAGCACCGGAAATTCAAGACTGAATGGCAGCTTTCTTGCCGGCCACGACAGCTAATACCAACCGCCCCAGAGTTTGACTCGCGCAAAGGGTTACACGCCAGGTTTTGTGTGATTCAAGGTTGTTGGCAACAAGGGAGTGTGTTCAATGCCAACGATTCCTTTGCGAAACGACTTTGATGCTGAAAGAGTCCGTGTTCTTGCGGCACGGAGCGATGATGGGAACCAGGCGCGACGGCTTTTGTCGATGGCGGCCATCTACGATGGGATGGATCGAGCGTGCGCGGCGGGTATTGGCGGCATGGATCGGCAGACGTTGCGGGACTGGGTTCACCGGTTCAACGCGGGAGGTCCGGCCGGTCTGATCGACCGCAAGCCGAACGGGGCGTTGCGTCGGTTGACGCCGTCGCAAATGGCGGCGCTTTCGCGGGCTATCGAGGCCGGTCCCGATCCCGAACGGGATGGGGTCGTGCGCTGGCGCTGCATCGATCTCAAGCAACTGATCCGAACGCGCTTCGGCGTGGACTATCACGAGCGGAGCGTCGGCAAGCTGCTGGCCGCGCCCGGGTTCTCGCATATTTCCGCGCGCCCGCGCCACGTCGGCCAGGATGCGCGGGCACAGGAGGAATTTAAAAAAAAAGTTTTCCCGAACACTTGGCAAAAATCGTAGCGGCACAGCCACCGGACACGCCCATCGAGGTTTGGTTTCAAGATGAAATGCGCGTCGGCCAGAAGAACAGCCTGGTGCGCCAGTGGGCCCCAAAGGGATCGCGCCCGCGCCAGGTCAAGGACCTACGGACCTCTTCGGCGTATCTCTTCGGCGCCATCTGCCCCGAGCGCGGTGAGGGCGCGGCGCTGGTCATGCCGCGCGCCAATACTGAAGCCATGGACCTGCATCTCGAGGAAATCAGCCGGGCCGTTGCCCCAAACGCCCATGCCGTCGTGCTGCTCGACCAAGCCGCATGGCACACCACTGCCAAACTCGGCATCCCGGAGAACATCTCCCTCGTGCCTTTTTTTTTTGCCACCCAAGTCCCCGGAGCTCAATCCCGCCGAAAATGTCTGGCAATACCTCCGCCAGAACTGGCTCTCCAATCGTGTCTGCGACTCCTATGAAGCCATCGTCGAGGCCTCTTGCCAAGCCTGGAACAACCCGACCGACCAACCTTGGAAGATCATGTCCATCGGCCTCAGAGCGTGGGCTCGCACAAGGCAATGTTAAGGGCGGTTGGTATTAGCCGTGTGGGGCAACGTCCTCGACCTTGAGGCTCACGACGTCGCACCCCCTCAGTTTGCTATCGATTGCTAGATTGAAGAGAGCAAGATCGCGGATACGCCCGGCAAGTTGCAGACGTGTCCTGATTGCCCAGACATGTCTCGGCTGAAGCGGAGGCTTGCGATTTAGTGCTTTGGCTACACCCGGTCGTGGCGGCCCGCCGGGCAATCAATCCGGTGACCCGGGGTCAGGAGAACAACGAGTCGATTTTGTCTTGGGCACGGGATTTCCCGTCGGCCGCCCGGTGGCCGTTCGACTTTTTGTCCGCGGCCGGGACTTCCGGAATTTCCTCGGCGACGCCATCTTGCGGTGGCGATCCCGTTGTTTCGCAAAATCCTCGACCGGACCTTGCCCGAGCATCCGGTTGACTTCGTCCTGTGTGATGCCGGCACCTTCCTGCTGAGGGCCTTGGAGTAAATGCGCGTCGGGCCGCTGGTCCTCGATTTCGGTTTCGAAGCCGTCGTCCGTTTCATCGGCGTCAACGACATTCCAGAGATTGATCATCGCATTCACACGCTGCTCGAGATAGTGCATCACGTTCACCACCTTGGTCGTCCGTTGCCCGGTGATGTCCTGAAAAGAACAGGCCATGAAGATATGGGTAGCGTGATTGTCTATGGCGTCGCACACCTCCGTGTCGGTGCCCGAAGTACGCAACTTTCCGGCAATCTCCTGGAGATGCTCCGCGGTGCCAAGGATGTCGTTGGTGGCCCGCTCGGTGGCGGTCACGATGGCGTCGAGCTCCTCGGTGGCCTCCATGATGCGATTTTCACCGTCATTGGCCGGTTTGATCGCGGCGATTTCGCGCCGGGCCTGGGCAATCGAGGAGCTCATCTCTTGGAGTTCGTGGCGCAAGAATTCTACGTGCGTCGAGGACTTTTTTCCCGACACGGCAACGCGGATATCCTTGATCGCGCGTAAGACCTTGTCGGAGCCTACGACGCTATGGCGCCGAGCGTGTTCGGCAAGGAACAACCGCCCCTGCTCGGTCTGCATTACGGCCTTCTCAAGCACCGCATATTTTTCCGCCGTCAGTTCCTGTGCATTGATCATGATTAATTTCCTTGTGGTTCGATCGATCGGTCAGGCCGTATCGCGTTTTCTGCAGGCAGGAATCTCCCAAGCAACGCGCCCAGGTGGCGGAAAGACCTCTCAAGGCGGCGGAAGCGTGCCGGTCGTCTAGAGCAATCCTGCGGGTCGCTCATGATCCACACAAAGCAGTTAAGAGATTATTGACATCGGGGTACGGTTTCCGCTGGTTTTGCACCGGACAGGCGCAGCCCAAGGCAATGTCCCGGCTGATGTTGAAAAAGTGAGGTAGGCGTCATTCGCCTGGAACCGTTAGGCTCTGGGTGTTGAATCCATCAAGGAGAACGACGCCATGACCAAGACTACACGGAACAGCCGCCTTTCGAAACTGTTGGAGATCCCGCTTCCGCTGTTGCCGCCGGCCTTGCCGGAGGCTTTTGATGATCTGCGCATGAGCGTGGATCGCTTTTGCCTGTTGGCCGGGGTGGAGACCCTGGGCGAGATGCTGGACGAGGATAGCGAGGTGCTCTGCGGAGCGCGCCACGCCCGCACGGCCGAGCGGCAGGGCCATCGCTGGGGGACAACCCAGAGCGAGATTGCCTATCACGGGGGCAAGGTGAAGCTGACGCGCCCGCGGGTGCGCGATCTTGCGGGCAAGGAGATGAGCTTGCCGAGCTGGGAGTTGCTCTCGGACCCGGCGCTTTTGCAGTCCTGGGCGATGAACATCATGCTGCTTACGGTTTCGACCCGCAAGTACGCGGGCGCCGTGCGCCTGCCCGGCGAGGCCAGCGGCGACTTGCCGGCACGCGCGGGCGATGCGACCTCGAAGTCCGCGGTCTCGCGGCGCTTCGTGGCCATGACGCGCAAGAAGCTGAAGGCCTTCCTGGCCAGCGACCTTTCGGATCTCGATCTCCTGGTCATCCAGATCGACGGGCTGCACGTCGGCGATCACGTGTTGCTGGCAGCTATTGGCATCGACGGCGCGGGCGAGAAGCATGTTCTAGGCCTGGCCGAAGGTGCCACGGAGAATGCCGCCACGGTGCAGGCGCTGCTCGACAACCTGACCGCCCGCGGCCTCGACCCGGAAGTGCCCCGGCTCTTCATCGTCGACGGCGCCAAGGCGCTCTCCAAGGCGATCAAGCGGACCTTCGGGCCGGTGGCCGCCCTCCAGCGCTGCCAGGTCCACAAGGGCCGCAACATCATCGAGCGCCTCGACGAAAGCCTTCATGCCGGCGTCAAGAAGGCGCTCAGGCAAGCCTGGGACCAAGACGATGCCGAGAAAGCCGAACGCCTCATGAAGAACCTGGCGCGCCGCCTGGAGACCGAGGCCCCCGGCGTTTCGGCTTCCATCCTGGAGGGCCTGGATGAGATCCTCACCGTGATCCGCTTGGGCCTGCCGCCCAAGCTCAGGCGCTCCTTGGCCTGCACCAACGCCATCGAGAATGCCTTGGGAACGGTCAGGATGGTGCAGCACAATGTCAAGCGCTGGCGCAACGCCGAGATGGCCTTGCGATGGACCGCCGCCGGCCTCCTGGAAGCCCAAAAGACCTCCGTCGCCTCAAGGCCCTCAGAGCTGCCCTCGAGGATCACGTGAAAAAGGCAAAAGCGAAAAGCGCCATTGAAACCATCAAAGAGGCCGCCTAGCCTCGAAGCCCAACCATGCCTGCCTCGCCTTTTTCAACAGAGCATGGGACATCGCCCAGCCCAACACGAATATTGACACCGTAGCCACGAAAATCTCGCTTGGCTTTCTTGGCAAAGCGTTTCTTCAGGCGAGCGATTTGAAGATCCATAGGATCCTCTCTTCGAAGCGACATCACCGTCGGTGCAAGCGGAATTCTATGGTTGCAACGAAACGCTCGAATGGCAGCTTTTGGCTAAGACCGGTAGTCCTGGATCACCGCCAATCACGGCTGCTCTACCCTCAAGAGCCGACCATCCCGCGTTATTCGACCGCTTAACCCCCGATTGCGGTCGTCGCGAGTGGCACCGAAATTCGTCCCTTCGTGACCCACAGCGGAAGTGTGGGTCACACCTGTGGGATGTACGTCAACCGGTTCGTGCGTTGGGTACCAGCGTGGAAAACCTAATTTTCCAATTCAACATAGCAAATACCTTTGTAGTAGGGTCGGGCCGTGGATTATTCGTGACGGCGAAATTGATGCACGGGCACCCCCAAACATACGGTTCACTCGGCCCGGGGCCGGTCCCGCGAATCCTCGGGGCGACTCATGACGTCATGTACGAGATTGCGGATATCCACGGCCGAGAAGGGCTTGACGACGATGTCGTCGACCAACGCCTCGATATTTCGGGCCCGGGATTGCGGATTGGGGTATCCGGTCATGATGACGACCCTCATCCGCGGCCATTCCTTGGTTACCTTGACGGCGAGGGCGATACCGTCGAGTCGGGGCATAACTAAATCGGTGAGCAGGAGATCGAAGGGGCCGCCCTGCAGAGCCTCGAACGCCGCATCGCCGTCAGCCACCTTGGTGACCCGGTGACCATCGATCTGGAGGGCCCGTGATACCACGGTACGGACGTCGGCCTGGTCATCAGCTAAGAGTATCTGCGCCATCGGTAATTCGCCGGTCCCTTCGTGCTCTGTCGGAATACGTGCCGGTTGGGGTCTTTCCCGTCACTTATCGGAAGGACGAACTCCTGAGTCGACACCCTGGTACAACAGTGGCGGGATGGGTGCTCATCCCTCACTGCCTTGATTGATTTTCCCGATCAAACAACAAATTAGAGTCCTCCAAACAGAATCTGGAGGACTCCAGGGGGGTACCGCATATAGGGTTGCGCAGTTTGATTGGAATGTAAATGGGTAGTTCTACCCATTTGGACGGGCAATACGAGAGAGGGAGCGCCTTAGCGGGAGGGTTGAACAGGCATGTTCATCAACTTGACGGCCATCGCATATGGAACGAGTTCAACGAGGCTAACCACCTCCATCTTGCGCAGTATACTTTGACGGTGCTTTTCCGCCGTGCGCGGACTTATGCCGAGTTTCTGGGCCGCAGCCTTGGTTGATTTACCACCGACGAGGTGCGAAAGCATCTCTCTCTCGCGCTTCGTCAGGCTTTCCAGCCGTTCCAACGCGCTATCGGGTAGGGCGATGCTTTCCAGAATCATGCTGATCCGTCTGTTGCTTTCCCGCAGCGCACGTTCCAACCGCATGTGTTCGACCATCTCGCTCTTGAGTGATTCGTGTACATTCTCCAGTTGTTTGGTCCGTTCCTCGACCCGCGACTCGAGCTCATTGCGCGCCCTTTGCAGCGCCTTCTCGGTCCGCTTCAGGTCCGTGAGGTCAGTGTGCGCCCCGAGCATTCGGATTGCTTCGCCTTTTTCATTGCGGATGGCGATACCTCGGCATCTAACCCAGACCGTCGAGCCATCTTTGTGGCGATACCGCACAACCTGATCGTAAGGGTGGTTGGGATCTGTCTTGTGTTTTTCGAAGTTGTCGAGGGCAACCTGAAGATCGTCGGGATGAATGTTTTCCTGCCACCAGTCCGAAGTGTTTGGGACATCGTCATCGGCGTAGCCAAAGAGTTCCTTGAAGCGCGGGCTCAGCCATTCTTCACGGGGATTTTCTACATCCCAATACCACAATCCGTCCAGGGAGCCGTCTTGGAGGAAGTCAAAGATCTGCGGATCGGTCTGAACAAGCCGATAAAGTTCGCGTTTGAGATAATGGTCTCGATCATCCGACATCGCTACTTGCCCAGATTTCCCCGACGACTACTCGCAGTTACCGGTAACCTAGCAAGAATGACGGGCGAAGGTAAACTCGGCACTGATTCCGCAGTCCGGCGGCGGTGGCTTGAGCAACCTCGAATGTCGCCTTTTGGCTAGCTGCTGCCGTGAAGGGTTGCGTCTGAACACGGCCGCTTTCCTGCCGCAAGCCGCCGTTCTGATTAGCGTGCCGCCACCAGCAACGCCTTTTTGTCCCGGGGAATCTGGCGAACAAGCCGTTGAGTGTCCCGGCCCCTTTTTATTTCCGGGAAATTTGGAAGGGACTTTCTTGCTGACCCGTCCGCGTAAGCCTCGACGACGGCGCGGACCGTCTCTTGCAGAATGTCAACATTGCTGACCTATTCGTCCGCGCTTTTAAGGCCCGGAAATTTCGGAAAGGGTCCCTTTTGTGCTGGGGGATGCGGGGCGGGACCCTATGGGTACCCCACCCCCAGGGGGGGGGGTGTGCCGAACCCGCCCCGGGGTGCGGGCCCTGGCGACGTCGAGGGCGTGCTGCCGGCTGGGGTGAGGGGAAGGCTGGCGCGTCGGCTGACAAGGCCTATGCGTTCGAGGAACTCGTGGCCGAACTCGGATCAACCTTCCTCTGCGGCGACCTTGAAATCACCAACACACCCCGTATAGACGACGCACAGTATCTTGCCTCATGGCTAACCGTTCTCAAGAACGATTAAGCGCGCGATCTTTACGGCCGCGAGCAAGGCGCAACAGGCCGCGACATTCTTGCATGAATTGCAGGATCAGGCCGAAACGGCGATCGCGGCGTAACGTACCCATGGGGTCTACCGACAGGGCGACAGCGGGGGCCGGCAAATACCGAGCGGGAGAACAGGCTCGCAACGGCAAATCGTCCACGAATATCCACTCATGAACGTCGCTGTTTGACCGCCGCTTATTGGGGAATAGTTGGGGAACTATCCTCGCCTGAAATCCTAACCCATTGATTTCATTGGCGTCCCCAGGGGGGATCGAACCCCCGTTTCCGCCGTGAGAGGGCGGTGTCCTAGGCCACTAGACGATGGGGACCCGTGGTGGCGGATATTCTTATCTTAGCCTTTTGGCGGGGTCAATCGAGGCGCCGGGATCGGGCCCGGGCGTCGGGCCCGCGGGCGTTAACCGGGGATTAACCGAGAATCCGGCCTAATTGGGCTTGAGTGGATCGACCCCAACGCTCACTTCCCAAGCGTCGGGACAAGTTGATCGATCGTTTCAAGACTTACGGGGTTCGCCGCGAGGACGATATTGGATTCCATCCGAAAAAATCGAACCACCCGTTTGGGCGGGACCAGCGTGATCATCCGCGACACGGCTTCGATTCTGCTCGCCGCCGGCCTTGCCGCCCTGGCACTCGCGGGCTGCGTGCCGAATCCCCAGGTGAGCGAGCAGGTGATGAAAGTCCTCGACCGCTTCACCGAGCCCAAGGTTCCCAACGACCAGCGGCTCGCCCTGCGGGGGGTCGCGGCCCGCTCCGAGGGTGACGACCATATGGCCGAGATCCTATTCGAGGCCGCCCTGTCCGAGAATCCGGGCAATGCCCTGGCCCTCCTAGAACTCGGCAATCTCTACCGCGAAAGCGGGCGCAACGAGGCCGCGGCGGCGATGTTCTCCCGCATCGTCGCCTTGGCCCAGGTTCCCGAAAACGCCGTCGACCCCGCGCTCGTCGATCGCGCCCGGGCCCTTATGGCGATCACCGAGCAAGCGGTGGCGGCGCCGGCGCCCGATCCGGTCCTGCTCCCCTACAACCCCGACCGGGCCATCGTCATGCGCTTTCAGGCCCTGCGCCGGCTTCGCGACGAAGGCCTGATCAATGCCAAGGATTACGAGAAGCGCCGGGCTGCGAACCGGGGCGCGCTTTTGCCGTTGACCGCCCCGCCCGCGGATGCCTCCGTCACCCGCCCCGCCGTTGCCGCGGGCGACGTCGCCACCCGGTTGCGGGCGATCGAGCGCTTCTGGCGCGAGGGCGGATTTAGCGCCCAGGCCCACGCGGCCGAACGCGCCGCCGTGCTCGACGCCTTGCTGCCCCGGGTCGTCGGCGAACCGGCGCCGATGCCCTTCTCTCCCAAGGACACCATGGAAGCGCGCCTCTACCGCGACCGCCTCGCGCGCCTCGTTAAGGCCGAGTTGATCACGAGCGCCGAAGCGCGCCGCGAGGAAGCCGCCATCGCGATCGCTCTTGCCCCCGTTGCCGGCAACGCACCTTCCGTGGCGCCACCGCCACCCAAGGCTCGCTCCACGGCCGCCAATCCCCTCGTTTCCGACGACGCCATCGGTGTCCACGTCGGCTCCCTACCGCACCCCCCATCGCGCCTTGCGCCGGTGGACGGAACTGCGCGCCGCCCAGGAGGATCTCGTGGCCGCGTTGCGTCCGCGCATCATCCGCACCGAAGAGTCCACCATGGACGGCCTGGTGCTCTTCGAACTCCACCTCGGTCCCCTCGCCGACGCGGGCGCCGCCGATGCCCTGTGCAAGAAACTCCGCGACCGCGGTCTCTACTGCGCCCAAACGATTCTCTAAACCGGGGACAGATGGGGTAATCGGCGCGGGTTGACCGCAAGGTTTGACATTGGTGGCTGTCTTCCGAAGTGTCGTTGATACGAGGTCCGATTTCGGCATCGACAGTCATGGAAGGAAGACAGCCGTGGAACATGGATTGTCGCTTGAAGAGACGAGTATTTGCGTTGTCGACGAAAAAGGGGAGGTCGTGGTGGAGAAAAAGGTCTTGAGCGAGCCGGAGGCGCGGTTCTGGAACGGTTTCGCGGCTCGGCAGCGGGACCGCCGTCGCCGTGGCTTCCGAGAATCTTCGCAAGGCGGGCTTCGCCGCGTCCTGCGTTCCATCGTCATTCAGATTCTGGCCTTATTGCTGATCGCCGCCTTTCCCGCGATGGCGAATCGGCTTCCAAACTTCATGTTTGGTTGAGGCTGTACGGCGGCTGAGGTGGACCCCATCCTTTGGACAGGAGTACCGCCTTGTTAAATTAGACTCCCGCTGATGTGTGCTCCACGCGTGGCGCGTGTGGTATGGCCGTCGGTGCCGTCATTCCAATCTCCGCCGCGCGCATGAATACATTCAATAACATTCGCAAATTTATGCAACCAAATACTAGTCGAGCCAGCGGATAAACTCTCCGTACGAATATTCGCAACGGCCCGTCCGTTCGGTTTTCCCATCGCGGCAATCACCGATGCCGTGCTTTTTGCCTTTTACGAAAGCCCCTTCGTACCGTTCACCGTTGCTCTGAAGGTGAACACCACGGCCGTGGAAATCTCCCTCCACGAAGTCACCTTCGTAGCGGTCGCCGTTGGCCCAGATGTACACCCCGCGGCCCTGGAACGCGTTGTCCACGAATTCGCCTTCGTAGCGGTCACTGCTGGGCCAGGTGAGTATGCCGCGGCCGCGCTGCGACCCATTCACGAACTCGCCTTCGTAGCGACTGCCGTCGGAGTCGGTAAACACCCCACGGCCGTGCGCCTTGCCGTCCACGTGCTCGCCTTCGTAGCGGCTGCCGTCGGCGTCGGTAAACACACCAAGGCCGTGCGCCTTGCCGATCTTGGTGTCGCCTTCGTAGCGGTCGCCGGGCTTGCCATCCCTATACCACTGGAGAACGCCCCGGCCATCCGCCTTGCCGTTTCGGCATGACCCCGACCAGGTAATCGTTTCTATTGGCTTCGGATTCGAATTCCAAACCGCGCAACCGCTGTTCGAATCCTTAATCCAATACGGCTCGATTTCGGTTTCTTGCGCGACCGCCGTGGCCGCGATGCCGACCCAGATGATGAAAGAGAATGCCAGACGCCCCATCGAATCCATCCCTGCGTGATTGTTCCGGGAGTATCATCATTGCCTCGTGCGTCCGCAACGCTGGATTTAGGAGCCGTAACTGAACGTCACGTTGATGCTGTGGCCGCCGCCGTCGAGGACAACGCGATGCTGGTGAATTCGGGCTTCGGCGGCATCAAGACTTCGACGGTGCCGCCAAGCACCTGCAATGAGTCCGACGACGGGGCGGCGATGTCGGATGTTCCGAAGTTGGCCCAGCAATCCAGGGATGATGGATCGGAAACGGCCCGGCTCCCTGTCCCGGACCATTGTCTTGATCCCCGGAGCCGCGAGTTTTCGAACAGATGTTGTCGGATGCCGCCGCTAAATATTGGCATCCGCGATCGCGGGAAGAGGAATCACTTCCGCACCCCGCATTCCTCGTCGCTGGCGCACCAGTGCCGGGCCCAGCGCCACATCCGGTAGAGCGCGTGCTTCGACGCGGGCTGGATGATCCACTGGCTGGTAATGTTGTTGCCGATCTTGACCAGGCCCATACGCTCGAGATCGGCTGCTGCCTGCATGATCCGCGGTCGCGGAATTTTGGTCGCCAGAACGAGCGCGGTTATCGAGACTTCGGTAAAGGGAACCCGGCAGACGATCGCGCGCTTCACCGGGTCCGAATGAATTCGCACCGCGGCCTCGACATCTTCCAACCACTCCTTAACCCCCATGAGGTGGCTCCTATCGGGTCCGATCTCGTCTCCCAATTCGCGGATCGTCTTGGATTCGATTTCCATCCTCCAGTTAGATTCCGGCTTGGGAGCCGCGTCCAACTCCTCGTCCGGTTTCTTTTCCGATTTCATATACGGATCCAAGGTCGAGTAATCCACCCTCTCATCGTCCGTGTCTCCGGCTTCCGCCACGGTAGCCGCGAGGCACAACGCGAGAACGATGCCTACGAGGGACATACTCTTGATATAAGATGTTTCGCCACGTCGTCATCCCCGCATCGAGGCACGGACCCCATACAAAGCGGTGACAGTGTACCGTTTTTTGCTTGCTTTCCCAAGTTCGGCGCGGGTTGACATCGGGGCCGTTCCGTTGTCGTTGTGACCCTCCGATTATTCGTCGAATCTCCGGGGGCCAGGTCGAAATGAAGGGCTTATGGCTGGAAGCCGGCCAACTGAAATATCGGGATGATCTACCCGTTCCCCAACCGGCGGACGATGAATGCCTTGTCCGGGTCGAAAAAGCCGGCATTTGCAGCACCGATATCGCCATGCTCAACGGTCTATATCCGTTTTCCGGAATTCTGGGGCATGAATTCGCGTGCATCATCGAGGACGGCCCCGAAGGCCTCGTCGGTCGCCGAATCGTCAGTGAAATCAACGTCGCTTGCGGCAACTGCGATTGGTGCCGGCGGGGACTCGGGAAACACTGTCCGGACCGGAGCGTGATCGGCATCATCGATCGTGACGGCGCGTTCGCGGAAATCATTCGAGTGCCGAAGGAAAACATTCACCGAGTTCCCGCGAACGTAAACACGGACCAGGCGGTGTTCGTCGAACCTTTGGCGCCGGCGCTCGACACGCTCGAAAAGATCGACCTCGCGCCGGAACACAAGGTCCTGGTCGTCGGGGCGGGGAAACTCGGGCAACTGGTCGCGCGTGTTTTTCAATCGCGTGGGTGTGATTTGAGAGCCGTGGCGCGGAGCCCGGCGAAGATCGAGCGGCTGCGGGTTTCCGGCATCGCCGTTATTCGAAGCCAGGACGTACCGCGCGCCCACTTCGACATCGCGGTCGAATGCACCGGCAACCAGGAGGGTTTGGAAATCGCCTTGATGAGCGTTCGGGCCCAGGGAATCATTGCTCTAGGAAGTACCTACCCCGGGACCACCCGCATCGATACGACCGATATCGTGGTCGAGGAGAAGAAGATCATCGGCACCCGTTGTGGACCAAGCCCTGGATATACTGTACGCCGAAAAACGCGACCTTTCACCGTTGATCGACGCCGTCTATCCGCTGGCGGAGGGCGAAGAGGCGATAAGAACGAGCCGCCGCCAGGGAATCCTAAAAGTTCTCCTGGACATGAGCGAATCGTCTTGACCGCGGCGGAGCGACGGCCATCGCCGGCAACACGCCAGAATTCCCTTGGCCAACTCGACGCCGCGACCTGAATCTCCAAATCGGGACGCGGCCACCGATTTGTGTTCTCGTCGGCTGCCCAACACCTCATAATAAAAATCATGTGCAATCCGCGCTGGGCGATCATCGTGGCCGTTCTGCTCGTGGCGATCCCCGCGAAAGCCGAGGATAAATATCCGTGGAACTACGATGAGAATCTCTTGGACATTATGTCGGCGTACTCCAAGGACGCGGAAATAACACTCCGCCTCAACGTCAGCCCGGTGCTGCGCACGCTTGTTTGCCGATTGTCCTACACAATTTTCACGCTCGAATCATTGTCCATGGCGACCGGCCTCACCGAACCGCGAATCGTCCATGCCGTCCAACAACTCATCGACATGGACCTAGTGAACTGGGACCTCAACGACGAGGGCGTGGTGATTATTGGGCCGGCGTCGGAAGGCGCGCTCGTGCTCATGCGTCGTTGGAGCAACCAATGGTGCGATAATGACGACGCCTGCATGGTCGGGCGGTGATTTTAGCGGCTTGAGATTATCGGAGCTTGGGCTTGAGTGTCCGTTCGAAAATGCGCGTCCGCGCATTTTTTGCGTCTGTTCCGGCGCCCTCCCGGCCACCCACGAGAGTATGCTGATAGGGGTGGCCGGGAGGGGGAGAGGGCCGGAACAGAGTGAGTGCTGCGAAGGATTTCACTGAACGGGGGGCGGCGCACGAATCCCCGCTGTGATGGTAAACGAGCATGTAGCAAGTGGTGTGATTTCCTTTTCAGGATAGGGCTGTGTTCCATGCGTCGATTGCCGTGCATAATTGTTTCAGGTAAGGCTTGAGCATTGGCGATGCCGTGCCAATATATTCCCGGAAACCTTCGTTGAGTGCCTTCATCATTTCCATATAATTGCCAGGCGTGATTGAAGTCTTAACCTATGCCAACAGTTGCAGAAACTCGTCATTGATCAGATGACACACGTGCTCCTGCCAGATGTTTCGGGTGTAATTGCCTTCCTTCAGGTGATTGATCATGGGTTCCCCCACGGCCATGTTCTCACCATTCAGGTCCATCAGGGTCTTCAAAATGAATCCCCCCCAAATATCGCCGTAGCGATCCACGACCCAGTTGGGCATAACTTCCACATGCATGGGAAGCTGGTAGACCACGGGTATCAATTCTCTTCGGAATTGCATGTTCATCGAGCAAACTGAAATAAGCTTGCCCTTTTCAATAACGACGGATGGCTCCATGAGTTCAGCGTCTGGGTGGAAATATTAGGTCCGCTGATCTTGTCAATGCCGTTGACATCAAAGATGTATTTCCAGAGTCCCAAATTGAATGCCACATCCCGTGATTCCGCGGTCCTGATCCATATACGACCGTAGTCCACGCGGCAAGAGTATGGAAACCCTCGCGGAAAGAGTTGATCGGATACACCGTCATACAAATTGAATATATTGAGGTGGGCGCCGTCGCAAGTGGCCACAGGTCTTTCGTGTTCGGACAGGGTTGCGGCTACCTGATCATGGAAATCTTGATGATATACCTCGCAGTCATCATCAAGCGCCACAATGATTTCGCGGGGGTCACTGTTCTTCCATACCACATAGAATCCGAAGTCTCTGGACGCGCCATTCTTTTTGGGAAATCCTATGTCCAGTGAACCAAGCATTCTTCGCCGATTATTCCAATTGTATACTTATACCAACCGCCCTTAACATTGACTTGTGCGAGCCCACGCTCTGAGGCCGATGGACATGATCTTCCAAGGTTGGTCGGTCAGGTTGTTCCAGGCTTGGCAAGAGGCCTCGACGATGGCTTCATAGGAGTCGAAGACACGATTGGAGAGCCAGTTCTGGCGGAGGTATTGCCAGACATTTTCGGCGGGATTGAGCTCCGGGGACTTGGGTGGCAAAGGCACGAGGGAGATGTTCTCCGGGATGCCGAGTTTGGCAGTGGTGTGCCATGCGGCTTGGTCGAGCAGCACGACGGCATGGGCGTTTGGGGCAACGGCCCGGCTGATTTCCTCGAGATGCAGGTCCATGGCTTCAGTATTGGCGCGCGGCATGACCAGCGCCGCGCCCTCACCGCGCTCGGGGCAGATGGCGCCGAAGAGATACGCCGAAGAGGTCCGTAGGTCCTTGACCTGGCGCGGGCGCGATCCCTTTGGGGCCCACTGGCGCACCAGGCTGTTCTTCTGGCCGACGCGCATTTCATCTTGAAACCAAACCTCGATGGGCGTGTCCGGTGGCTGTGCCGCTACGATTTTCGCCAAGTGTTCGGGAAAACTTTTTTTTAAATTCCTCCTGTGCCCGCGCATCCTGGCCGACGTGGCGCGGGCGCGCGGAAATATGCGAGAACCCGAGCGCGGCCAGCAGCTTGCCGACGCTCCGCTCGTGATAGTCCACGCCGAAGCGCGTTCGGATCAGTTGCTTGAGATCGATGCAGCGCCAGCGCACGACCCCATCCCGTTCGGGATCGGGACCGGCCTCGATAGCCCGCGAAAGCGCCGCCATTTGCGACGGCGTCAACCGACGCAACGCCCCGTTCGGCTTGCGGTCGATCAGACCGGCCGGACCTCCCGCGTTGAACCGGTGAACCCAGTCCCGCAACGTCTGCCGATCCATGCCGCCAATACCCGCCGCGCACGCTCGATCCATCCCATCGTAGATGGCCGCCATCGACAAAAGCCGTCGCGCCTGGTTCCCATCATCGCTCCGTGCCGCAAGAACACGGACTCTTTCAGCATCAAAGTCGTTTCGCAAAGGAATCGTTGGCATTGAACACACTCCCTTGTTGCCAACAACCTTGAATCACACAAAACCTGGCGTGTAAACCTTTGCGCGAGTCAAACTCTAGGGCGGTTGGTATTAGAACTGAGGATGGTCGATGTTGATGCAGCCCTCGGAATCATCCACGATGACAAAACGGGCGCCACTATTGATCAGTGGAGCAAGATAGTAAAAGCTGATTTGTCTGTTGGATGGAGTAATGACGATCATTGCTCTTTTCCCTCAAGCATGGAAGAACCGCTCTCCAGTAGGTGTTCGATATGTTTACACGCCAGTCGAGTTTGTGCATTGGGGAGACACCAGAGTCGATTTCACCGATTGCCTTTTCAATTCCATCGGGCGCGCCTTGAAGCTCTTGTACACGATGCGGGGCATCGGCCGAAAATGGCTTTGCTTTGTGCCACAATGCGGCACACGCGGGATCCGTCAGAATCAATTTGTTGAACGTGTAATGAAAAATAAAGTAAGGATAAACCCGCAACACCTTGCGCGCGAACCATGAGTGCCATTTCTGCGTGGTGTGGGGGTTTGAATTCCATCGACGGCCGAAGTATTTAACTAGGAGCTGTCCGATTACTGTGTTCTGGTTGGAAAAACGGTTATGCACATAGAAATCGGAAAAGTCCCTGTGCAGCCGCTGTACGATGATGCTGTCCGATTCTGATGCGATAAACCAATTGGACATCAGGCGATCGGGGCCGGGGTTCCTAAAAGCAAAGAACCTGGAATCGTAATACTCCTTGATCCATTCACTCAAGGATCGCGTGCACATCACAGTCGCGTCGGTCCAGACGCCTCCGTATTTTGAGAGCAATCCCAGGCGGGCCAAAGCGGCCACCTTCTGAACGGTTATGTCCCGGCGTTCGACATTTAACCCCGATGGCAGATTGATATGGTCGAAAAGCGTGTGTTGGTCAAGCGCGTGGAGTTCGTAGTCGGGATTCAATCTCTCCCAGGAATGCCTGCAGTGCTGCGCCAGTTCCGGCGCCTGTTCCCAGCCTTGGTGCCAGTAAGTACAGATTTTTTTCATGTGTTGTCGGTTACTCGGTGCGTTCGATACTTGGCGGGTCGCTACTATAAAATCCAATATGATACTTGACAATCAGGCAGCGTATTTGACGGGATGATGACCTTGTATCTTGCGGACATGGACAAAATCGTTGGGATTCAGCGAAGCTCAGACCAGCCACGGCACCGTTCACCCAAGGCAAGTGATCACCAGCCAACAACGCCCACCCAATCTCCAATCGACGACAAATGGCACCGAACGACGACAATAAACGACTACCGGCTGATGCCGGTAGGTTTGGTTGAAGGGTTCTCAATATACTGAAGTATGACGTCGTCGGTGACATTTCCGCTTGTTGTGCAGAAATAGCCTCTGGCCCAGAAGCGCTGCCCCCAGAACCGCTTGCGGATTTCGGGGAATTCCTGCTGGATTTTCCGTGATGAGCGTCCTTTGACCCGGCGCATGAAGTCGCTGACCGACAGATGTGGCGGGATCGAGACGAACATATGGATATGATCGTTCGACAGAATACCTTTGATGATGGTTACGCCGAGTTCGGCACAAACTTGGCGAATGATGGTCCGGACCCGCTCCCGTAGCTTGCCGCGCAGCACCTTGTAACGGTACTTGGTGATCAAGACAATGTGGAACCGATGGAAAAAAACCGTGCGCTTCCCCGTGTCATAGCGCATGGCGAAAAATGCGCTAAAGCGATCCATCTCAAAGACGGAGGTTTAAAACCTAAACGGGGACAATAAAAAAACCTATTGCGTGTGTATGGTCGGGCAATAAGGTTTCGGTCCTTCGGATTGAACTGGTGCTGCAGTTTAAAGCTCTGAACAGGCCACTTGTCATTCTTGAAGGCAATTAGGGGGCCTGTCAACAAGCACGGGGGGCGATTGGTTTTTGTTGCGGTCTGTCCGCTGGACTGGGTTTGGGGGTGCGGGCTGGCCCCGAATGGCGCTATTTGCAACCGCACACCCATGGCGTTCGGCGGCCCCGCTCGCGGAGTCAGGTGTGGAGGCCACGATGTTCCGAGCCATTTGTCGTCCCGGCCGCTGCGCCGTCACCCGTCGGGGACGATCAGGGTTCCGGAGTCGCCTTTCAAGGCGCGGCCGATGTTGGGGGGGGTAGTGATCAGGTCTTGTTTGCCGCCGATTTCGAGGAAGGCGACCAGGGCCTCGACCTTGGGTCCCATGCTGCCGGCGGCGAAATGGCCTTGCGCCGCGTAGCGTTTTGCCTCGCTGACGCTGATCCGCTCGAGCCAGCGCTGGTTGGGTTGATTGAAGTTGATCGCCACCCGTTCGACGCCCGTTGACAACATGAATAATTCGGCTCCCACCTGTTGGGCCAGGAGGCCGGAGGCGAAATCCTTGTCGATCACGGCCTCGACGCCTTGGAGGTCGCCGTCATCGTCGGCGATCACCGGGATGCCGCCGCCGCAGGCGATGACGACGTAACCGGCCCGCGCCAGGAGGGCGATTTCCTCGCCCTCGACGATCGTGCGGGGCAACGGCGAGGCGACCACCCGGCGCCAGCCCCGGCCGGCGTCCTCGCGAATCCGCCAATCGTGCTTGCGGGCCCGCTCGCGCGCGGTTTGCTCGTCCATGTGCGAGCCGATGGGTTTGGTCGGATCGCGGAAGGCGGGGTCGTCGCGATCGACCACCACCTGGGTGACGACGGCGATGGCCCGGCGGCCGATGCCGCGGCGCCGGAAGGCGTTGTGGAGGGCGCGCTGAAACATGTAGCCGATGGCGCCCTGGGTATCGGCGCCGGCGTAATCCATCGGCACAGGGGCGAGTTCGTGGATCGACAGTTCCGAGCGCCGGAGGATGTAGCCGACCTGGGGACCGTTGCCGTGGGTGAGGATGACGTTCCAGCCCTCGGCGACCATCTCGGCGACGTACTCCGAAGAGGTCGCGGCGGCCTGGTACTGGTCGGGGATCGATTGGCGGTTTTCGTCGACGATGAGCGAATTGCCGCCAACGGCGATGACCGCGATCCGGGCCTCGGTCATCGCCCTCGGGCCTCGGCCCCGAGGCCCGCGGCCAGGGCCGAGACGGCTTGGGAAAAACACCCCAGCGGGGCCCGGGTGATGCCGGCGCCGACCTGGCCGATCCCGGCCTCCCGGTGGGCGATGCCGGTATTGATGATCGGTTGGATTCCGGTATCGACGACCTTGCGCGCGTCGATCCCCGTCGGAGTGCCGGCGAAGCCCAGCGCCGGCAAGGTCAGGGCGGGGTTGGGTCCCTGGGTGATGAACGCCATCTCGCGGCTGTGGGCGACGGCGTCGGCGGGGCTGCCGCCGACGAACTGGACGATCGCCGGGGCCGCCGCCATGGCGAAGCCGCCGACGCC
This sequence comes from Alphaproteobacteria bacterium, assembly GCA_965218865.1. Classification (GTDB taxonomy): domain Bacteria; phylum Pseudomonadota; class Alphaproteobacteria; order JAAXGF01; family JAAXGF01; genus CBDCME01. Next base: position 66 of record CBDCME010000070.1, on the reverse strand, counting down.
GGCGGTCTCAGCGATGGCGCTGTCGCCGAGGTCGGGGGCACAATCGGCGGCCTCGAAACCGGGAAA
>CBDCME010000069.1:0-152542 GCA_965218865.1 Alphaproteobacteria bacterium | reverse complement strand
ACTGCTTGAGCCATTCGTCCTCGACCCAGTGGGGCAGGTGGACGGTGCCGGGCGGGTAGGTCTTGCCACCGGCGTGTTCCTCGTCGGTCGGCCGTTCCAGTCTCAAAAACCTGTACGTCTCGATCTTGAAGGCCGAGACCGCGACGCTGTAACGCCGGACGCTGCGGCGCAGCTTCTTGCCGTCGTCGGAAGTGTCCACATAGGTCGGGCCCGAGACCGGGCTCGACTGGTTAAAGGACTTGTTACCGTTAACCGGCGCCACCTGCTTGCCGGCGCGGCGCGCCCAGGTGTAGACCGGGATCGGCTCGTAGCGGGTGTCGATGGCGAACCTCGCCAGGCCCAGCGCCGCGCCTCCCTCATGCGGCCAGACCTGTGAGAGCAGCCGGTCGAGTTCGGCCCAGGGATCGGTCCGCTCGGGCCCGCCCTCGATCACGATATGATCGATAAGCCAGCTCTCGAGGCCGCGGCCCCAGGCCCAGACGTCGACCTCGATGCGGTCCTGCTGAACGTCGGCGCCGGCGGTCAGGAACAATCCGCCCGCGGGCACCGTGCCCGGGGACCAGCGCTCGCGGCGGTCATAGAGCCGCTGCCAGTCCGGCGCCTCGCCGGTCTCGACCCAGGTCTCGCCGAGGACCGTGTTGACGAAGCCCTTCAGCAGTTCCGGGTTCTTCTTCGACGCCTCGAACAGCGCCGCCGCGTCGCCCCAGGAGAACCAGCCGACAGGGCTGTAGAGGTTCGAAAGATGAAAGCCGGCGGTCCGCCCGTCACTCCCAATGTCGTCCGGGTCCGGGCTCTCGTCCCCCTCCGTATTTGCTTTTTGCGCCGTTGGCCGCCACTCGCCGGCCTCCAGCATCCCGGTCTTGCAATGTTCTTCGATCAACGAGCCGCAATGCTCGCAGCAATAGGCCGCTTGCTCCGGCTTGCCCTTCGGCCAGACGAGGCATTCGAACCGGAGCGCCTGATATTCCCCGCACTCGGGACAGGGCACGAAGTAGCGCCGCTGGTCGGAGGCCTCGTATTCGTGTTCGATGCGCGACAGGCCCTTGATCTTCGGTGTCGACACCAGAAGCACCTTGCGCCGCTGAAAGGTCGAGGCCCGCCGCTCGGCGAGCAGGATCGGATCGCCCTCGCCCTCGACGTCGCCCGGATAGCCGTCGACCTCGTCGAGGAACAGATAGCGGGCCGGCATCGAGCGCAGCCCCACCGCCGAGTTGGCCCCGGTCAGGATCAGGACGCCGCCGGGGAACTCCTTCGACAGGATCGTGTTTCCCGAATCGCGCGAGCGCGACGGCTTCACGCGGTCGCGCAGGACCGGGCTGTCCTCGATCTGCGGCTCGATGCGTTGCTTCGAGTTGCGCTTGGCGAGTTCCACCGTCGGCGCAACCGCCATCATCGGTCCCGGCGCCTGGTGGATGACGTAGCCGATCCAGTTATTGCCGCACTCGGTGCCGCCGACCTGCGATCCCTTCATGAACACGACACGGTTCACCGGCGACGCCGGCGAGAGACAGTCCATGATCTCCTTCAAATACGGCGTGCGGCTGGTGCGCCAACGGCCCGGTTCCGATGCCGCCCGTTGCGACAGCACCCGGTGCCTGTCGGCCCACTCCGAGACGCTCATCAGCGGATCGGGCGTCAGTCCGCCGCGAAGAGCCCTTTCAAAATCTTCTGCCCCGTCGTAGGTCTCAGGAAAGGCGCGGCTCGACCTCTGCCAGCTCGTCGAGATGTTGTCGGACATGCTTTTCCAGCGCCGTGTGCATGGTGTGCGAGTCGACCCCGAGATCAGCCGCCATCAATGCCGAGACCCGCGCCGGCCAGTTGAGCCAGGCATCGCGTACTTCGCGGGCGAACCGGAAGGCGTGCGCGATGGCGCGGGCCCGGTCGATGACCTCGCCCTTCAGGCGCTGCAGGTTGATGCGCGCGGTCTGGACCTTGAGGACCTCGCTCGCGGTGCGCGCCTCCATGAAGGTCATGCCGGCGCCGGCGGGACGCTGGCCGCTTTCCGTCAGGGTTTCGCGCGCAGCCTCGAGCGCCGCCTTCGGCACCGCCTTGCGTTTGCGCCGCTTGGTGGCGTTGGTGTTCGCCTGCCACGCGGCATCGGCCTTGCCGGGCTCGATGGTGCCGTCGGGCTCGGCCGTGATGCGCCCAGACCGAAGCGCCTTGCGCACCGTCGATTCGGCAACCCCGCGGTGGCGGGCATATTCACGGATCGAAACGCCCATGTCGGACCCTCACGGTGCACACCCGGCGGCGCATTCCAGGTGCACACCCCGTTCAAGGTGTGCACCCCAAGTTCTGCGTTACAGATGCGCACCCGCGTGTGGGCTGAAGACCGCAGTTTTGCTGGACTTTCCCGCGTTGCAAGTGTGCACCTAATGCCAACCGCCCTTAACATTGACTTGTGCGAGCCCACGCTCTGAGGCCGATGGACATGATCTTCCAAGGTTGGTCGGTCAGGTTGTTCCAGGCTTGGCAAGAGGCCTCGACGATGGCTTCATAGGAGTCGAAGACACGATTGGAGAGCCAGTTCTGGCGGAGGTATTGCCAGACATTTTCGGCGGGATTGAGCTCCGGGGACTTGGGTGGCAAAGGCACGAGGGAGATGTTCTCCGGGATGCCGAGTTTGGCAGTGGTGTGCCATGCGGCTTGGTCGAGCAGCACGACGGCATGGGCGTTTGGGGCAACGGCCCGGCTGATTTCCTCGAGATGCAGGTCCATGGCTTCAGTATTGGCGCGCGGCATGACCAGCGCCGCGCCCTCACCGCGCTCGGGGCAGATGGCGCCGAAGAGATACGCCGAAGAGGTCCGTAGGTCCTTGACCTGGCGCGGGCGCGATCCCTTTGGGGCCCACTGGCGCACCAGGCTGTTCTTCTGGCCGACGCGCATTTCATCTTGAAACCAAACCTCGATGGGCGTGTCCGGTGGCTGTGCCGCTACGATTTTCGCCAAGTGTTCGGGAAAACTTTTTTTTAAATTCCTCCTGTGCCCGCGCATCCTGGCCGACGTGGCGCGGGCGCGCGGAAATATGCGAGAACCCGAGCGCGGCCAGCAGCTTGCCGACGCTCCGCTCGTGATAGTCCACGCCGAAGCGCGTTCGGATCAGTTGCTTGAGATCGATGCAGCGCCAGCGCACGACCCCATCCCGTTCGGGATCGGGACCGGCCTCGATAGCCCGCGAAAGCGCCGCCATTTGCGACGGCGTCAACCGACGCAACGCCCCGTTCGGCTTGCGGTCGATCAGACCGGCCGGACCTCCCGCGTTGAACCGGTGAACCCAGTCCCGCAACGTCTGCCGATCCATGCCGCCAATACCCGCCGCGCACGCTCGATCCATCCCATCGTAGATGGCCGCCATCGACAAAAGCCGTCGCGCCTGGTTCCCATCATCGCTCCGTGCCGCAAGAACACGGACTCTTTCAGCATCAAAGTCGTTTCGCAAAGGAATCGTTGGCATTGAACACACTCCCTTGTTGCCAACAACCTTGAATCACACAAAACCTAGCGTGTAAACCTTTGCGTGAGTCAAACTCTGGGGCGGTTGGTATAAGTGCGCACTGCGCACCCAAAATTGGGGAATTATATAGTTGACTAGCGTCCGTTAGTCCCTTACATTGGGAATCAGGAGGACGCGACATGGCGAAAGCACCAGGAAGATCAGAGCGAAACGGCATTACCATCAAGGAATTGATGGCGAAATTCCACAGCGAGGAAGCCGCGCAAACGTGGTTCGAGAGCAAGATTTGGCCTGATGGCCGCAAGTGCCCGCGCTGCGGTAACTCAGAGACGGTGGAATGCGGCCACGGTCACCCGATGCCTTATCGCTGCTATGCCTGCAATCGCTATTTCAGCGTCCGCATAGGCACGATCCTCGAACGGTCGAAGCTGGGCTATCGGGATTGGGCAATCGCGATCTACCTGCATTTAACAAGCCTCAAGGGCGTTTCCAGCATGAAACTCCACCGCGACCTGGGCATCACACAAAAGACGGCCTGGTTCATGCTTCAACGTATCCGCAAGGCATTCGAGGACGATGACGACTGGCCATTCGGCGGACCCGTGGAAGTGGACGAAACCCACATCGGCGGGAAGCGCCGCAACATGAGCAACGCCAGGCGCAAAGAGGCCACAGGACGCGGGCCGGTGGACATGACAACGGTTATCGGAGCGCGCGACCGGGAAACAAATTCAGTCCGCGCAGAGGTGATCGGGATAGCCGACAGGACGGCGCTGCAAGGCTTTGTCCGCGCCAACACCACACCCGGAGCCACCGTCTACACTGACGAAGCCGCCGCCTACAAGGGACTGTCCGAGTTCGATCACGAAGCGGTCAACCACTCAGTATCCGAATTCGTCCGGGGAATGGCCTCGACCAATGGCATAGAGAGTTTTTGGGCAACCCTCAAGCGGGCGCACAAGGGCGTCTACCACAAGTTCAGCCCAAAGCATCTACAGCGGTATGTTGCCGATTTCGCCGCCCGCCACGGGGCAAGAGGGATGCACACCCTTGATCATATCGGCCTGGCCGCTTCCAAAATGGCCGGCAAGCGGCTGATGTACCGCGATTTGATCGCGGATACCGGACTGGCTAGCGGGGCGCGAGCCGCCTAACACGAAAGGGCCAGCTGTCAGGCTGGCCCTAGGCAAATTCATGGCGCATTGGCCAGGAATTTATGCGGCCTTGCGGTAATTGTTCGGATCACTCCCATCTATGTTTATTGGGCTTGAATCGGCAGTTGAAACACATTGTGACGCTGTCTTCTCGACGCTGCGATCATCCAACTCCAGGCCGAGCCTCTCTGCAGCCAGCAAGCGCACGACGGCTTCGGCATTTTGATCAATCGGCTTTTCCCCCCTTTCCCACCTGCCAATCGATTGCCGATCTTTATGTAGTATCTTGGCTAGTTCGTCCTGGGTAAGACCCATTTCGGTGCGCACAAAGCGCAACTCCCTACTGGACATGCCACGCTCCGAACCAATGATTGTCTTGGCAATCGCTTCGTGTAGGCCCTTGATGTTCTTGATCGTGTAGGTTTGCTCGCCCCCATCATCCGTGATAGGGCTAACTCCGTGCACCAACACGTTGGAAAGGCCGCATTCAGTGTAATGGTAGGGGTCCATGATGTCTTGCTCCTTCAAGTTATGCAGACTCGTCGGCCCACATGACCGATACGACTTTGATCCGGTCAGACGGCTCTCTAGTTATGATTGCAATTACGCAGACCCGCCTATTCCCGGATGAAGGGCACTTTGACACCACTGGGTATTTGTACATTCCGCGCGACGCCTCTGACGCCCCTTCATAAACAAATCCATTTTTCAATGCATAAATCACATCTCCCATAATTATGTCGCGCTGGTCCATTCGCTCCTTAGCGTGCAATGTCCAGATAAAGTCAAGGTGGGTCGATTCCGCTATGCGCCTGATCGTCTCGGTGGCTTTTTCAGGGCTCAATGGAATGGTCACGACACGCTCTATGTATCACTGTGATACATCGTGTCAACAAAATTAAATAATGTTTTTCCTGTCTGCGCAACCTCACTTTCTAGGATTGATTGTACCTGTGTAATGGCTTTCGCTCGAAGTTTGCCGCCATCCGCTACGGATAATTGATGTGTGCCTGCCAGTCAACTATATAATTCCCCAAAATTGAGCCCCAACACTAGAAAACCGTCACCGTCAGCCCACCCCTTTACCTTTCGGGCCTGGTAAGGACCCCCAAAATTTGGGGGACTTATATGCGAAAGTGCCCAAGCCTCACTCGAACGGATCGTTCTTTTTGAGATAGTCCCAATGGTCTTCGTCGCGAGGTGGCGCGTTCACCAGCGCCTTCATCACGTTCTCCGGGATGTCGGGGATCGGGTCCGGAATGGGCTTTTCGACAGGACGGCCTCTTGGTTTTGTGGGGGCTTTCGTCTCTGCCGTGTCTCCTCCTGTTGTATGAAAGTCACGCTGATCTACTTTAAGAGGAACCCGCTGGTGAGGACGGCGCCACCGGTGGAGTTAGCACTGCGCCATCTGTACCGCGCAAAAGTCCTCGGTACTTTTTGAAGTGATCGATGGCCCCCTCGACATTTCCCATGTGTTCCAAAAGCTCCTCTTCCGTAAGTTTGAACGCGGATGGTGGCCCTTTCACCTGTGGACTGAGTAATGCCATCTGAATCGGTTCTGCGACACCGAATGGTGCCATTTCGCACGCCAGCTTAAGCACCATCGTCACAGCAAATATTCCCTCCTGACGGCTTGGGGGCTCGTTCCCCCAAAACGTCGACCGAACAAACCCAAGCAATGGATCTGCGACGGCCTGCCCAGATCCCATAGATACATACCAATTGGCTTGCGTCTTTATCTCGGGTTGAAAATGCGAGAGTGAGAATTCAATTAGTTCTGCCGTTCGGTTGCTAGGTACTGCAACGAGAGCGCCGTAGCTCCCTTGCTTAACTTGAGTCGCGGAGAAATCTTCAACGGCGCCCTTGGCGAGAAGGCGGCCAATATCTATAGCACTTTTCCCTTGGAACGCTTTTTCCCGCCATAGCCTTTCCGCTACATCGGTAAACCGCTGTCCAAGACCAATCTCTCCCGTCCCGGCAACAATTATGTGCCCCGAGACGATCGCTATCTTCTCGTGAAAGGGCTGTTCAATGGTTGGCTGCTGGGCCGACGGGCCAAACGTCATAGCACTATCTGTGCCGACAGGGCTAGTTTTTTGTCCGCCCAGTGATCAGGGTGAGGTGATCGCGGCGCTGGCCATTTCATTCTCGGTGTGGCAGTGTGCCGGTCATGGCGACGCTGCCGGTCTCGGATTCGTCCATTGATTTGCGCGCGGTCACGGTGCGTCCGACCTGGCGCGCGCAGGAGCACCGGCGCTGGGACCGGTTGGTGGAGCAGCACCACTACCTGGCGTTCCACGGCGTCATCGGCAAGGGCCTGCGCCATGTCGCGGTGCATGGCGAGACCTGGCTCGCACTGATCGGCTGGCAGCCCGGCGCGTTCAAGCTGGGCGCGCGTGATCGCTGGATCGGGTGGTCGGCCGAGCAGCAGTTCCGGCGTCTGCATCTGATCGCCAACAACTCGCGCTTCGTCATTCTGACGCCTGGCCGAGTGCCGAACCTGGCCTCCCGTGTGCTGGGGCTGAGCCTGCGGCGGCTGTCTGAGGACATCCAGGCGGTGCACGGATATCCGGCTCTTCTGGCGGAGACGTTCGTGGACGTCTCGCGATTTGCCGGCACCTGCTACCGCGCGTCGAACTGGCGCTCTCTGGGGGCTGACGCGGGGCTTTGCCCGTGAGCCCGGAGGGGCAGCGCGCTGGCGCCACCACGGTCAGCCCAAGGAGGTCTTCGTGTTCGGACTGACAGACGGCGCCCCCGAGGCGCTGAGCCGTACCGGGATGCCGGCACACTGGAACGCCGAGCAGCACACCGAGCCGATGGCCGCGCCCCGGCTGCGCAGCCTGTTCGAGTGTCTGGGTGAGGTGCCCGAGTACCGCCATGCCCGGGGCAAGCGCTATGCGCTCAACACCATTCTGGTGATCGCCGTCGCCGCCCGGCTTGCCGGATACCGGGGGGTGAACGCGTTCGCCCAGTTCGCCGCCCTGCTCTCCCAGGAGCAGCTCGAGGCGGTGGGTGCGTTCTGGAGACCTTCCAAACAGCGCTACACCCCGCCCGCGATCACCACCTTCCACAAGACCCTCACCGCCCTGCCGCCAGAGACCCTGGACAACGCGATTAGCCAGTGGACCGGCCAGCATGGCAGCGCGCACGCGCCGGTCGCCATGGACGGAAAGGATCTGCGCGGCGCCTCGAAGCAGACCGAAGACGGGCGCAGGATGATGGTGGCGGCGGTCGAGCACGACACCGGCGTGGTCCTCGGGCAGGTCGAGGTCGACCGCAAGAGCAACGAAATCCCGGCCGTGCGCGAACTCTCCAGCGGCCTCGACCTCACAGGCCGGATCGTCACCATGGACGCGATGCACGCTCAGCACGAGACCGCGCGCTGCCTGCTCGGGCGTCGCGCCGACTACGTGATGAGCGCGGTCAAGGACAACCAGGAGATGATCTTCGAAGACCTCAAGGCGATCGACTTCAGCGATGCGCTCTGGCACGAAACCGTCGACAAGGGCCATGGCCGCATCGAGCGCCGACGCTGCGCCGTCGTCGACCTCTCCGCTGCCGAGTGGGACGGCTACGCCAACCTCCACGGGCGACGCCAGGCCATGCGCATCGAGCGCGAACGCGAGATCCTCAAGACCGGCAAGCGCAGCATCGAGGTGACCTGGAGCCTCACCTCGCTCGGCGCAGAGCGCGCCGGACCCGAGGAGTTGCTCGAACTGGTGCGCAACCACTGGCATATCGAGAACCGCCTGCACTACGTGCGCGACTTCACCTACGACGAAGACCGATGCCGGGCCTACGTGCGTCACCTGCCCAGAAATCTCGCCTGCTTGACCAACGCGGCCATCGCCATCGTGCGCTGCGACGGACGCTTCCGTTATCTGCCCGAGGCCAACCGGCACTATGCCGCCCGGGCGCAGGAGGCCCTCGACGCGATCATGACCGCGCCCATCGCCTGAGACAGCACGCCTCTCCCCCGGACCGGGACGTGCCGCCGAGCGGCGCGGGCGGACCGGTGTGCCTGTCGAATCCGAAAACGCCGTCCGGTGGCTTCAAGCAGTCCCCATGACGTCGTCGAGGCAAGCTCGGGGCTCCCGAACCCCGTGCACCGAGCACGATCCCACTCATCCCGAACCCTCAACCGCGACTAAAAATTGTTCCTGTCTGTGCCGATGACTACCCCATCTTTGCACCGTATACCTACTATAACGGTCACAAATTAACCTGGAATACACTATTCACTTTCATATCGGGATAGACGCTATAAATTGCCGAAACAAGTTCGGAAAATGACAACGGAATTATCCATTCCACAAGATCACGAATATACCGTTGCGCGTCCTCTGGAAGTTTCTTCAGTTCGCCGCCGCCAATCTCACTTCCTTCTGTTGTAAGTCCATATACGCGTGAACTATGCCAGTTTGACCCTAGGATTTCCGCAAACCCTTTATTGCTAAGAGATTGCAGAACGAGATAAACCTCCTTGTCGAATGGCCCATAGTCATATGGGACAAAAGCGAAATGAGGTCCACCGGTGTAGCCAGCAACATCCTTGTCCATGAGAAAGAACAGCTTCTGCACTTGGACTGGGGAGAGGGTGCGTGTGCCAGCAGGCGAAATCGCCATAAGCACGTGACGTTCCCGATCTTCTAAGTTGGCAACCATTCCCATGCTCCTCAAGAGTTCCAGTTAAGGAGTCGATCCATCATGCCACTAAATCCCGGTAGCGCAATCGCTTTCCAGCCATTCCGCGCACTAAGGCGACCATCTGGTCGATGGTGTCGTGGCAGCGGTCATTGTGCCGTCCGGCGAACTCGTTGACGTAGTGGCCCAGGTGCTTGGGGCTCACGTGATGGTAGGTACCCTGGTAGCCACGCTTCAGCATGGCCCAGAAGCTCTCCATCCCGTTCGAGTGTGCCATGCCCCGGACATATTCACCGACTGAGTAATTGACCGTTTCACGGACTGAGACCAGCAATCCATCGTAGGCGCTATGGTCGTCGGTGTATACAGTCGCATCGCAGGGCTAGTTTTTTGTCCGCCCAGTGATCAGGGTGAGGTGATCGCGGCGCTGGCCATTTCATTCTCGGTGTGGCAGTGTGCCGGTCATGGCGACGCTGCCGGTCTCGGATTCGTCCATTGATTTGCGCGCGGTCACGGTGCGTCCGACCTGGGGCGCGCAGGAGCACCGGCGCTGGGACCGGTTGGTGGAGCAGCACCACTACCTGGCGTTCCACGGCGTCATCGGCAAGGGCCTGCGCCATGTCGCGGTGCATGGCGAGACCTGGCTCGCACTGATCGGCTGGCAGCCCGGCGCGTTCAAGCTGGGCGCGCGTGATCGCTGGATCGGGTGGTCGGCCGAGCAGCAGTTCCGGCGTCTGCATCTGATCGCCAACAACTCGCGCTTCGTCATTCTGACGCCTGGCCGAGTGCCGAACCTGGCCTCCCGTGTGCTGGGGCTGAGCCTGCGGCGGCTGTCTGAGGACATCCAGGCGGTGCACGGATATCCGGCTCTTCTGGCGGAGACGTTCGTGGACGTCTCGCGATTTGCCGGCACCTGCTACCGCGCGTCGAACTGGCGCTCTCTGGGGCTGACGCGGGGCTTTGCCCGTGAGCCCGGAGGGGCAGCGCGCTGGCGCCACCACGGTCAGCCCAAGGAGGTCTTCGTGTTCGGACTGACAGACGGCGCCCCCGAGGCGCTGAGCCGTACCGGGATGCCGGCACACTGGAACGCCGAGCAGCACACCGAGCCGATGGCCGCGCCCCGGCTGCGCAGCCTGTTCGAGTGTCTGGGTGAGGTGCCCGAGTACCGCCATGCCCGGGGCAAGCGCTATGCGCTCAACACCATTCTGGTGATCGCCGTCGCCGCCCGGCTTGCCGGATACCGGGGGGTGAACGCGTTCGCCCAGTTCGCCGCCCTGCTCTCCCAGGAGCAGCTCGAGGCGGTGGGTGCGTTCTGGAGCCCTTCCAAACAGCGCTACACCCCGCCCGCGATCACCACCTTCCACAAGACCCTCACCGCCCTGCCGCCAGAGACCCTGGACAACGCGATTAGCCAGTGGACCGGCCAGCATGGCAGCGCGCACGCGCCGGTCGCCATGGACGGAAAGGATCTGCGCGGCGCCTCGAAGCAGACCGAAGACGGGCGCAGGATGATGGTGGCGGCGGTCGAGCACGACACCGGCGTGGTCCTCGGGCAGGTCGAGGTCGACCGCAAGAGCAACGAAATCCCGGCCGTGCGCGAACTCTCCAGCGGCCTCGACCTCACAGGCCGGATCGTCACCATGGACGCGATGCACGCTCAGCACGAGACCGCGCGCTGCCTGCTCGGGCGTCGCGCCGACTACGTGATGAGCGCGGTCAAGGACAACCAGGAGATGATCTTCGAAGACCTCAAGGCGATCGACTTCAGCGATGCGCTCTGGCACGAAACCGTCGACAAGGGCCATGGCCGCATCGAGCGCCGACGCTGCGCCGTCGTCGACCTCTCCGCTGCCGAGTGGGACGGCTACGCCAACCTCCACGGGCGACGCCAGGCCATGCGCATCGAGCGCGAACGCGAGATCCTCAAGACCGGCAAGCGCAGCATCGAGGTGACCTGGAGCCTCACCTCGCTCCGGCGCAGAGCGCGCCGGACCCGAGGAGTTGCTCGAACTGGTGCGCAACCACTGGCATATCGAGAACCGCCTGCACTACGTGCGCGACTTCACCTACGACGAAGACCGATGCCGGGCCTACGTGCGTCACCTGCCCAGAAATCTCGCCTGCTTGACCAACGCGGCCATCGCCATCGTGCGCTGCGACGGACGCTTCCGTTATCTGCCCGAGGCCAACCGGCACTATGCCGCCCGGGCGCAGGAGGCCCTCGACGCGATCATGACCGCGCCCATCGCCTGAGACAGCACGCCTCTCCCCCGGACCGGGACGTGCCGCCGAGCGGCGCGGGCGGACCGGTGTGCCTGTCGAATCCGAAAACGCCGTCCGGTGGCTTCGAGCAGTCCCCATGACGTCGTCGAGGCAAGCTCGGGGCTCCCCGAACCCCGTGCACCGAGCACGATCCCACTCATCCCGAACCCTCAACCGCGACTAAAAATTGTTCCTGAGTCGCATCGGCACCGGCCCGATCCATCACGAATTCCTGCAACGTCGGAGCGTCGGTACGCTCGACGACCGCAGCGCTGACGCGGTTGCTGTCCCGATCCTTCGCGCCCGCCACGGCGGTCTTGCACACAGCACCACGGCACATGAGCGCTCCACCGGCCCGCCGAGGGCGAAACCTTAAGTGCTGGGCGGCCAAGAGAGGCAAGTTCAAGCGGCGCCGTTTCCCGAGCTAGCTCTATCAGAAACTTTACGATGCCCGCAACGACTTCGTGCATGGCAATCCGATCAGCAAACGTGCACTGCGCCTCCGGAAGACAGAATTCAGTCTTGTGGATTTCGCTGAGCCGCTCTATCGGCTGGCGCTGACACCATTCTTCAATCTCAGTTGGAAGGGAGAGCTTCCGCCCGAGGAAGACACTGACGCATACGTGCGCACATTCGAGGAAAGCCTGGAGTTCGACAACTACCAGCGTGATGCCGAAATCGCAGTCGCAGTGTAACGCGGATACGAGGTCAATCCTACTCCCATCAAGGGGAAGTGGAAAACGGTCACCTGGTCAGACAGCGCTCTGGCAAGTTAGATCGTTCGAATTGGATCTCTCGCTGTTCTTCACCTATCCCCATTGACGTTGATTCAAGACGCCGGCGCCGCAACATTCTCGCGCCCAATCTCAGCTAGCCGTTCCATGGCCAAGTCGGCCATCACGCGAAGCGCCACCGCGCCGTTGTGGATGTCGAGCTTCGACTTGACCGCGATGATGGCGTCGAACAGGCGGGAGAAGTCGTCGTAGTGGGCGACGATCCAGCGTGCTTCGGTCTTCGCCTCGGCCATGCGGTCGAGCAGCGCAACGAAGGCTTCCTTTTCCTCCGGCAGAAAAGCCAGGTTGATCTCCTCGTACTTCGGCGCCTCGACCGATATGGCGGTCGTGTCGATCTCGGTGATGCCGGCGAAGTCCTCTTCGGTGAGCCCAGAATACTCCTTGTAGGCGAAGTCGAGATCGGCCCACAGCTCGGTTAGGATGCTGGGGTCGTCCAGACCGGCGATGGCGTTGTGCGAAAGCTGGGATCCGACGCATTAATTGATGTCATCTACTCCCCAGAGGCCTTTCAACGAGGTTGCACGGCTCATGTTCAGTCTCCTGCAGGCAGCAAAAAACCCGCCGCGGCGATGCCGGGACGGGTGGGGTGCTGACGCACCAACCCACGCTGACGAAAACATACTTCTTATATAAATCAGTTGTCAACATCTTTTTTGCATTTCTGTCGATAACACGTGATATGGCCGGTCAATGTAACAAATGATCTGTCCGGCATTAGAACTCCTCCAGAAAGTGGAGGAGCTGATGCGCCGGACAGAGCAGTTACAGGGGTTGAGATTGATGAAGTTCGATGAGGTTTACGGACGCACCTACAGGGGTGAGTTGAGCCAGCTGGAGGCAGCCGAGATCCTGGGCATGTCCGAGCGCACGTTCCGACGCTGGCGCGATCGCTTTGAGGCCGAGGGCGCGGAGGGTCTTTACGACCGCCGCCTGGGTCGGGTTTCCGCGCGCCGCGCCGGGGTCGACGAGGTGGTGGCACTGTTGGGTCTGTTCGATACCAGGTACCGGCATTTCACCGCCTGGCACTTCTGGGAGAAGCTGGTTGCAAAGCACGACGTCACGCGCAGTTACAACTGGGTGCGGCTGACGCTCCAGGCGCACGGCCGGATCGCGCCGGCGCCGCGGCGCGGCGTGCACCGCCGCAAGCGGCCGCGCCGGCCGATGGTCGGCATGATGTTGCACCAGGACGGCTCCACGCACCAATGGGTGCCGGGTCAGTACTGGGACCTGATCGTGACCATGGACGATGCCACTTCGGAGATCTATTCCGCCTTCTTCGTCGCCGAGGAGGGCACCATGTCGAGCTTTGTGGCGCTGCTGGAGGTGGGGTCGGCCATGGGGCTGTTCTGCTCGCTTTATGCAGACCGGGCCTCGCACTATTGGCACACGCCGGAGGCCGGCGGCAAGGTCGACAAGGACAATCCAACCCAGGTCGGACGTGCCCTGCAGCAACTCGGTATTGAGCTGATCCCGGCCTATTCGCCGGAGGCCCGGGGCCGCTCGGAGCGCATGTTCGGCACCCTGCAGAAACGCCTGCCGCAGGAACTCGAGCTCGCCGGCATCACCGATATGGCGGCCGCCAACCGGTTCCTGAAAGAGGACTTCCTGCCGGCCCACAATGCCCGCTTCGCCCGGCCGGCCGAGGACACAGCCTCCGCCTTCGTGCCGTTCGCCGGCAACCTGGCGGACATCCTCTGTGTGCAGGAGGACCGTGTGGTCGGCAATGACAACACGGTGCGCTACAATAACTTGAGCCTGCAGATCCCGGCAGGCCGCCATCGCCACCACTACGTCAAGGCCAAAGTGAGTGTGCACGAATATCCCGACGGCGACCTTGCCGTCTTCCATGGCCCGCGCTGCCTGGCCCGCTACAAGAAAGACGGCACGCCGATCGAAAGCAGCGAAAGGCGGGCCGCGTGATCCGCTTCGACACGACCGGCCGGCGCTCTGTGGATAAGTGGACAGCTCGGCTGCGCCGACCTGACCACTTCCCCACAGAGCCAACATCCACAACAGAAGCGGTCAAATCATATGGTACATAAACCGGTCAATTCAGTTTGTTATCGACACATCTTTTTTGCATTTCGCGCGCAAACCCGCGCTGAGCCTGGGCTTGCGGGAAGTCCTCGTGGTGCACGTCTTGTCGCGTGATTTCGGGCCTAAATGTGCATCATCCGGATCGCCTTTTGACCGGCCCGTAGCCGTAATGGACGGCCAGCACACCGAGCGCCGCGACCAGCACACCGGTAGCTTGATTGCCGTACATCGGCCGACCGGCCCAACCTTGCTGCACCGCCCAATCGCGCAGGCTGTAGCCCAGCCCGACCACGTGCCAGACGCAGCTGCCGCCGGGACTGCCGACCCCACCCAGCGTGCCGAGGGCGCGGGCTGCCCGGTTGCGGGCGGCGATCTGGTTGTCGGTGAGATCGTTCGTCCAGCCACCCCCCGAGACACGGACCATGTCCCTGGGCGGCGTGGCGTCGTAAGCGGCGATGGTGAAGTGGGCCTGGAAGTCGCGCGCCGCATCGTGCATGGCAGTCGTGATGGTGCCCGCCTTGCGCATGCGATCGATCGTATCGACGGCACGCGCGTGGGCGACCGGCCGGCCGTCGGGATCGGCCTCGCGCACGATCTCGACCTTGCGGCCGCCGGGCAGGTTGACGACCTCGGCGCGCGAGCGTTGCTGTCGCGCTTTGCCTCTGGCGATGCGTCTCCTGCGTTTAGCCATGGGCCGCGGTTCGATAGTCTCTCACCGACACGGTGCGCCCGCATGTGTCTCTGCCCGGCTCCGACCGTCTGCCATAGAGCCGCTCGCCGAGCCTTCGAACCAGCTCGCGTTCGGGCCAGGTGAGGCGGCCGTCCTCGGCGGCGATCACCAGAATGCCCTGCTCGCGCCAACCCTCGCGTTTGATCTCGTCGGCCGGCCGGCGCTCGCCGCCATAGCCCTCAGGCCACCACCTCACCGGGTGATCTCCCGCAGGCAGGCGCCGTAGCCGAGCACGTCGACGAGGCTGTCGAGATGCTTCGGATTGTGGGCGAGCCGGGCCATCTTGAGGTCTATCAGGCAGACGCCGACCTGGGCCGGTGTGACCTTGACGCCGAGCACCTGCGACCAGCGAGCGGCGACATGCTCGAACAGCTCCTCGGGCTCGCCGTAATCGGCCCGGCGCTTGTCGACGACGCCGGCGGCGTGCTGGAGCAGCATGGCGCCGTTCATCGCGCACCCGTCCGGGTCTTGATCGCCCACAGCAGCAGCGCGATGGAGTCGGCCTGGTTGTCGTCGACAGGGTTAAAACCGCGCTCGCGGACAGCGTCGATTACCGCCTGCTTGGGTGCGTTGCCCTTGCCAGTGATATGCCGCTTGATGGTCCCGACCGGCACGCCCTGGTAGGGAATGCCGTGGTGCTCGCACCAGGCGGTGATGTGCGCCAGGAAGCCGCCGTAGATGTGGGCGGCATTGGTGCCGGCGTGCCGCCGGACCTCCTCGAGGTAGACCGCATCGATGCCGCCGGCGGTGCTCTTGAGCTCGGTGAGCCAGTGCTTGAAGCGGAGGTAGCGCATGCCGCCGCCCTCGAAGCGGTCCGGCCGGAACGACACCGTGCCGCTGCTTACGGTGCCGTCCGGGCCGCGCAGGGCCCAGCCGGTCGCGGTGCCGAGATCGAGCGCGAGGATGGTGTCGGCACGACCGGCAGCGCCGTTCGCCGTCGCCGGCCGGGCCACTTCATCGGGCTGTGATTTTTTAAACATGGTCAGATCGGTCATGTCGTTCTCCGGGTCTCGGCAACCGGTCGGGAATCGCACCTCTCACCAGAGGGTGGGTGGGTGCCCCCACACGCACGCACACACCCCCTGTAAAGAGGGGGTGTGTGGGAAGCGGTAACCTTTGAAATAATTGGCTTTCTCCTTCCCGTCCAACTCGGGAACGGAACAAGCGGAGGAAGCAAAATCGGGGTTTTGCTTCCCAAAATTAGAATTTATGTTGTAATTCAATGAGTTATGCCTCCTGCAAACGGGGGCGTCTCCGGCGGCAAAATGAGGCATGGAGTCACTCGTGATCCTCATTTGTTCTCCCCTTTATCAGCGCCCAAGACGAACTCGCCGACGCCGCTGGCGAAGGGCCCATTGGGCACGTCGAGCCATTTGTCCTCCTTCGAGCCTGAGGCCATGCCCTTGACCAGAGCGCTCTCGTTGAGCAGTTTCTGCACCAGGGCCTCGATGCGCTTGCGGGTGACGTCGTGAAAGACGGCCGTGAGGCGATGGCGTTGGCGATAGACGCCGTTCCCGCCGGTATGGGTGAATGGGTGACCGTTTTCGGCAGCTCTCGCGATCAAGGTGACCAGTGTTTCAGAGAGTTCCGCGGCCGCCGTGCGCCGCTCATCCAAGCGCCGGGTGATATCGATCAGCAAGCCGGTGGGTGCCCTGAGATAGGTCCGAATGGTACGATCGACGGTGCCGTTGGCCTTGACCACCGCGCCCTGGAACACGGCGTTGCGGACACGCTTTTCGTCGAGGGTCTTGAACACTTCGCGCTGACGTTCCTCGGGCGCCGGCCACAGCGCGTAGACCAGGCGCACGCCGTCAACGAGGGCACTGGTGCCGCGCACCGCGTCGCGCGCCTGCTCGACTGTTGATATCGGCCGGTTGCCCTGGGGCTTGCGCATGTGGTGGGCGACGATGACGGCGGCGCCGGTCTCGGTAGCGAGCCCGGCGAGCAGCCCGGTCACGAAACTGCTGGCGGCCGGATCGGCGTTGACGTCGGCATGGATGAAGGACGACAGCGGATCGAACACCACCAGCCTGAGATCGGCGATGCGAACCAACTGATCTTGCAGGTTGCGGAAATGCGCGGTCGCTTCGGGGCCGTTACGGCCCGAGGTGACGAGCGGGATCGGGCCGCCCGCGTTGGGCAGCGGCACCACGATCAGACGTTTAGGCTGTTTGAGACGCAGCCGTTCGGGATCGAGGCGCTCGAGACGGCGATGCACCTCGGCCTCGTCGTCCTCGGCGGTGATCACGACGGCGGCGCCGAAGGCGCGCACCGCGCCACCCAGGGCCATGGGTTCGGGACTGACCGAGACCGCGGGCAGCTTGCCGGTGGCAACCGACAGCGCCAGATCCAGAGTGATCATGCCCTTGCCGGTATCGCCCATGGCGGCGAGCACCGAGACGACGCCCAGAGGGATCGAACCGTTGATCAGAAACCGCTGTTTGGGCGCATCGCCGGCGTAGCGGGAGGCCTGCCAGTCGGGGAGTTCCAGCGGCTTTTCGGCGGGCCGTGTGGCCTGGCGCGGGGCGGTGGCGATGAAGGATGCGACATCCATGCCCTCGGCCACCGCGTCGGCCGCATCCCATTTGTCTGGCTTATCGCCGGGCGGATTGAGAACGACGACCGATGCGGCGCCGGCGGCGAGCACTGCCTGGGAAGCGGCCACGGCGTATTGCCGGCCGGGATCGTCGTGATCGGGCCAGACCAGCACGCGCTTGCCCTTGAGCGGTGACCAGTCGGTCTTCTCGACCGGGGCCGAGGCGCCGTTCATGGCGGTGGTGGCGCAGATCCCTTGTTTGATCAGCGCATCGGCGGCTTTCTCGCCCTCGACCAGAACAACCTCTGAGGCCGCCTTGATGCCGGGCCGGTTGTAGAGCGGGCGCGGATCGGGCGCGCGCGCCTTGCGCGCCCGCACGTCCCAGGGCCGGAACTGCTTGCCGCCGGGCGGATCGTAGCGATAGACGACGGCGATGAGCTTGCCGTCGTCATCGAGATAGTCCCACTTGGCGGTGATCGGGCCGAGCTCGTCGACCGGCGGCTTCTTTCTTCGGGGCTTGCCGACCCGGTCTTCTTGAAGGGTCCGGGTGCGGCCCTCGAGCCAGGCGAGGATGTCGAGGATGACGGTCTGAAAATCGACCCGAATGTCGCGGCCGGTCGCCGCCGCCCACAGCCCAATAATGTCGCCGCCCTCGCCGGTCGCGAAGTCGTGCCACAAACCGGCCTTGCGGCCCTCGATCTCTACCACCAAGCTATCGCCGCGATTGCCGTGAATGTCGCCAACGAAAAACTTGCCGCGCTGGAAGACGCCGCCCGGCAGCAGGTAGGAAAGCACACCGCGGATGTTGACGAGCATGCGCGACTTGATCTCGTCGGCACTCTCCACCTCATACGAGGGCCAGGCGCCGTCGAGACGCTGAGGCGCGGCGTCGTTGAAGTCACGCCAGCGGTTGATGTCGATCACGTCGTCGTCGGTCTTTGTGTCGTCGTTCATCGGTGTGCTCCAATCCATTGCCGGACAGCGCCGGCGGCTTGCAGGTACTCGGCGCTCGGCTTCTTGTCGGTCTCCTGGCCCGGCCGATAGGCCGCCCTTATGCGTGCCCGCAGTTCCCGGGGCAGCCGGAACCAGTGCTCGCGGCATCCCCACATGCGCGGCGGCACTGCGCGGCCGCAGCCCAGCCAATGGCAGGTGTGTGTGCTCACGACCCGGTCCTCCAGCAGCGGTCCGCCCAGGCGCAGAACCGGCATTCGTGAAAGTCGGCGGATTGGGCGATACGCGGCAGTAGCTCGCCGGCCTCGGTCGCCTTGATGATGCGCACCGCCTTGTCGCTCGCGGTCTGCGCGAGCGCGCCGTCGAACGGCACCAGTTCGTGATGCAGCTCGGCGGTGTCCTTGTTGATGGCGGTGAATAACGCCGGGTTTTCGGAGATGCCCGGCACGCTGCCCTCCATGTAGGCCTGATAGACCGCAATCTGAGCCGCGTAGACCGGCTTGGAGACGGCAAGCCCGCGCTTCGCCGTGTCCTTCCACGACTTCGCGTTGAGCGATTTGCACTCCCAGAGCGCTGGACAACCCGGCAGCAGGCCATCAGGGCCTGCGTTTATGATCCCGTCGACATGGCCGCGGATGCGCCCGCCGGCGACCGAGAACCCGAACTGGCCGCCGTCCGGCCGGTTGCCGCGGGTGGTATAGAGATCGAACCCGGCGCCGCGCAGCCAACCGATGGCCAGATCCTCGAACGCATGGCCGGCAGCGAAGATGCGCAGTAACTGACCACTGAAGTCGGCGCCGTCGTCCTTCGGCGCCCGGGCATACTCGTACTGGAGTGCCCGGTTACAGGGCACGCCGAGGCGCGAGCCGCCGAGATACTCACGCGGTGGCTGCCCGGCGTTCTCGGCCTCGAGCGCGGCGTCGATCCACGCGTTGACGTGCTCGGCGAAGCCGGCCGAATAGTTGTAATCGAGCATTAGAACGGCACCCCGTCGACGTCAGCCTCGGCAGTGGCGTGCATGGCGTCCTGGAAACCGCCGACGGCGACCTCGATCAGGGCCAGCACGTGGGCTTCGGTGAATTCCGCGAGGCGCGTCTCCCAACCGATCTCTTCCATGACCTCGGCGACCGTTTTCATGGTGGCGCGGATCGCGGCCTGCTCGTGTTCGCTGAGATCAATCACGGCCATGCTCCGGCGTGCGCGACGGGTCCAGAAACCCTGGCAGGCCATCGAGCAGAACTTCACCGGCTGGCGCGGGGGTCTTAAACCCGATACATCGAACCAGCCGAAGCCGCGCGGCGGGCGCCGGCAGACGGCGCAGAACGGATCTTGGGAATCGAGCGGGCGGCGATGATGGTGCATGTTCATCAATCATCGCTCAGCCTCGGACATCCACGTCATAACGCGGGATGTTCATACTTGTTGTGTAAAATACTAGATAAAGAGCTTGGAAATCAGGCTTCAAATGTGTATATTTATACACAATATGGAACGGAACAGCGGGAAATTGATCAAGCTCTTGGAGCAGGACGGCTGGGTTCGTGTGGCCGTGAAGGGCGACCACTGGCAGTTCAAGCACCCGACCAGGAAGGGGCGCGTGACAGTCCCCCACCCAAGCCGGGACATCAAACGCGGAACCGTTGCCTCGATCTACAGACAGGCAGGTTGGAAGTAACAGGAGGACAACATGCGTTACGTCGCATTCATTCATAGTAATACCGAACCGGGGCATGGCATCAGCTTCCCTGACTTTCCGGGGTGCGTGTCCGATGGCGATACGATTGACGAGGCCGTTCACCGAGGCACGGAAGCGCTCGCCTTTCATGTCGAAGGCATGATCCGGGACGGAGAGGACATTCCGGCGCCGCGTACCGTTCAGGCGGTTGAGGTGGACCAAAGCCTTGACGAGTGGCGTGAGGGCGCGGTCGTCTGCTTCGTCCCCTTGATCTTGGACAAGGGGTCGCCGCGGCGGGTCAACGTCTCGCTGGACTACGGGCTGTTGCAGGCCATCGATGACGAAGCCAACCGGCGCGGCATGACACGCTCGGCGTTCCTGTCGAGCGCGGCGCGCAACGAAATCGAAGGGCGAGATTAGATCGCCTGTGGGGACAGTGACGCTCATGTCACGTCCCTCGCCGCTACGCCGAGCGCATGGCGTCGGTGTGGAGGTCGTCTGTCGAACACGTCGCTCCAGCGGGCATTCAGACTGCTTCGGGTTGTCGCTCATGTCCCTGCTGCCCTCGTCGTCATCCACCAGCGCCAGCGCTCGCGTAGCGGTCGGGTGAGCCTGAAGAACACGCGGCGCATCAGATGCCCGCCTCTTTGGGAGATAATCGGTCAGCACGTAGGGGCTCACGCCGCTTCACCGTTCGCCCAGGCCGTCACCTTGTATTTGCCGAACGGTCCCTTGCAGTCGGGGCGGAAATCGCCGAGCCCTACTCGGACGTCAGCGGCGTCGACACATCTCGCGCAGCAGTTTCGGGCCGATCATCCGCTCGTCGTACTCGAGCGTGAATGAGAGGCTCCAGTCGTCGTAACAGGGCCGGTGGCGCAGGATACGTCCGCCCGTGACTGGGATGCGCACGGGTCGGGTGTCGACCTTCCAGCCGCCGTCGCTTCGTATCGGCAGGAACAGCGGGCGCATGCCGACGGCGGCCGGAATGATCGAACTCTTGAGGGTCGTCACCTTCGACTTGCCGATTTTGAAATATTTGCCGGCGTCAACGATGCTGCGATATAGGTTTGACTGCGGAATGCCGCTGACCGCCCTCGTCGTCCAGATACAGGGCCGACTGCGCCTGGTCGGCTGGAGATTCGGAATCGTTCGCGATGCTCGATCGCGCGCCGCTCGTTGCGACCAATTGCGCTTCGTCGGTGAAACGGTGCAACAACAGTGGCGTCACACCCGCAATTTCTACGTGAATTTCCTTCATTTCCCTCCGACTAAAGTTTCCGTGCCTTGCCTGGCCCGGCCCGACCGTGCCTAGCCTAGCCCTGCCTGGCCATGCCGAGCCTCGCTGAGCCTTGCCATGCCTCGCCCAGCCACACCCGTGCCCAGCCTTACCTTACCTTGCCTGGCCTAGCCCAGCCGCGCCTCGCCGCGCCCTGCCCTGCCACGCCTTGCCAAACCTTGCCAAACCATGCCGGGTCTCGCCCTGCCATGCCTGACCGCGCCCGGCCCTGATGCGCCTGGGCATGCCGCGCTTCATCAAGCCGCCCTCCGTTGGTCGCCCGCCGCGCCCATGACCAGCCGGCGGATGGCGCTTTTGTTGAACCGGAAGCTGAGCAACGTCGACGCCCGATAGCGGTTCAACCCATAATCCTGGCGGCACTCTGCCGGCAGATATCGGAGCTGCTTCTCGGTCGCCGGCTGGTTGAGCCAGCTCCGGCTCTTATGAGCGCTCTCGTCGGTTTCATTCTCGTTGAGCCAGTCGTCGGCCGCGGCCAGGCATACCGTGCGCTCGCCGACGCTCAGCAGACGCGGGTGCTGTTGCTTGGCGCCGCCCAGCGCATGCCAACAGCCATCGAGAAAGAAGATCCCGCCCCAGGCATGAAACCCGTTGGCGATCAGCGCCGCGTCGTCGCCGAACAGATCGCACCAGCGGAAGCTCGAGCGCTTCAGGAGATCGATCTCCGACATGACGAAATTGCCGATTGGCATGGCCCCGCCGCCGTTAGGGAATACATAGCCGCAGATCGGACATTCCAGGACCGCCAGCGGCACGATGGCGCCGCATTCCGGGCATTCCTTCATCGGCGCCTCGCCATCGGCCTCGTGCCCGTCGAGATCGATGTCTTGTTCGAGGCAGCCGTGAATGAGGCTCGAGGTGCCGAAGTCGAGCACGATGCAGTCGGTCTTGATAACGCCCGGGAACTCGGCCGGATCGACCGTGCGCAGGCCCCGGCCGACCATCTGGATCATGGTCGACTTGTAGGAAGACGGCCGCAGCAGCACGACGCAGCTCGTGGGCGGATGGTCCCAGCCCTCGGTCAGCACCGCGATATTGACCATCACCTGGATGTCGCCGCGCCGGTAGGCGGCGAGAACGTCCCGCCGCTCGCTTTCGGGCATCTCACCCCAGACCATCTCGGCATCGATGCCCGTGGCGACGAAAGCGGCGCACACGTTGCGCGCGTGATCGACGGTCGAACAGAAAATCACGGTCTGGCGGTCAGAGGCTTTTTCACGCCAGTGCTTGATCACCGCTTCGGTGATCGGCGCCGTGTTCATGATGGCGGCGACTTCGGCCATGTCGAAATCGGCAACGGTCCTGCGCACCTTCCTGAGCGCCTCCTGGGTGCCGACGTCGACGACGAAGGTGTGCGGCGGCACCAAGTGACCCGAGCCGATCAGCTCGCCCAGCATGATCTGGTCGGCGACGTTGGAGAACACGGGCCGCAGACCCTTCCGATCGCCGCGGTTGGGCGTCGCGGTGACGCCGTAGAGACGCAGTTCCGGGTTGAGATCGCGGGCCCGGTCGATGATCCGCCGGTAGGTATCGGCGGCGGCGTGGTGGGCCTCGTCGACGACCACGAGATCGAGCGTCGGCATGGCGTCGAGATTGCGCTTTCGCGCGAGGGTCGGAACCATGGCGAAGGTGGTCCGCCCGCGCCATGACTTGGTGCGCGAATCGACGATCGAGGTCGAGAGCGCCGGGTTGATCTTGGCGAACTTGAGGACGTTCTGGGCGGTGAGCTCGTCGCGGTGGGCGAGCACGCAAGCCTTGGCGTCGTTGTCCGCCAGCATCCGGCCGACCGCGCCCGAGAGCATCAAAGTCTTCCCTGATCCCGTCGGCGCGACACCGAGCGTGTTGCCGTGCTCCTCGAGCGCGCGCACGCTGCGCTCGACGAAGGTTTTCTGGCGGGGCCGAAGCAGCAAGGGCCCGGGGCCCTATTGCGCCCAGGCCGGGCGGTTTGGATTGACCGGCTGGGGCGCGTCCTGCTGCGGCGTGGCGTTGGCCGCCGACGCCTGTGGCGCGCCCGTGGCGCCAGGGCGCGCGTTCTGTGAGGGAGCGTTGGCCAGCGCGGCGCCGGGACGCCACTGGCCGCCGGCTTGCTGGTATGCCTCCCAATCCTTTTGGTTGGGCGTGACGGCAAAGCGGATTTCATTGCGCGGCTCGCCGTTCTGATCCTTGCCGATGTCGATTTTGGCCAGGAACTCGATGCCGTCGAGCACGTGGAGACCGTCGATGCGGCGGATCGCCTGCGCCTGGGGCGAGGCGTCCTTCTCCGACAGCCCGCGCGCCGAGTTGAGAATGCCGCGCACGAACGAGCGGCCCATGTTGCTCCACTCGGGCCCCTTCGGGCTGAAGAGACCTATCAGGCTCCACACCCGGCGGCGCGCATGCGGCCCCTCTAGAAGCACGAACTCGGCGTTTGAGATAGATCGAGCCGGTGGTCTCGTTGCGGGTGGCATAGTTCCCGGTCCAGCCCTGGGCCGGATCGTCGTAACCGCCCGGCTTGATGGTCATGCGGACGAGCGCGATCGTGCCCTTGGGAATGATGTCGTAGGACCGTTGCTCTTCCGCGTCGTTGAAATCGTTCCAGGCTCCAGTCATTGTCGGGCTGCTCCTTGATCGTCTTGCGTGACGGGGGTATCGGCGGGCTGAGAGGCGGGGCGGCCAAACTCCAGCCTCTCGCTCGCCGGTTTGACGGGGCCGGAGATCTTTTCCATCAGGCGGCCGAGATGCGGTTCCTCGATTTGATCGAGCCGCCCGCTCCGGTCCTTCGCCGGATAGCCGAAGGGATTAAGCGTCCGGCAAACGAAGGCCCGATAGGGATCGGCGTCGGCCTGGGCGATCTCGGTCATGACGATGACCTCATCGACGATGCCGGGGAGATCGTTGCCGGTCTTCGACCCCTCGATCTGCGGCGAGAAGACCCGGCGATTGAAGTCATCCAGCTTCTCGTCGAGGATGCCGACGAACCAGACGTTCTTGTTTCGGGTGTGCTGCAGGTGGGTGAGCCAGGCGATCATCTCCTGGCCGTGCAATCCGTAGGCGCCGCGCATGTCGGGTTTGCCGTTGCGGTCGGAGAACGCCTGGGGCTGGCCCTTGCACCACTGGAAACAGAGCCGGCCGGCGACCGTGATCGAGTCGATAAACACGCTCTGGTACCTGTCGAGCACGGCCGGGTCACCGAAGCGCTCGGCCACCGCCTCGTAATGTGCCCCGCTGTAGACCTGGTCGTCGCGGAGCGCCGGGTTGGGGCCCCCGATGAAGACCGCGAAATCACGGCACTCGGACCAGGTGCGCGGGCGGATGGTGTCGCCCTTCCAGCCCTCGATGGCGAGATCGCCGGCCTCGAGGTCGAAGAACAATGTGGTGGCGGCATCGAGCGTCCAGATCAGCGAAGTTTTGCCGATCCCGGACTTGCCGAAGATGCAGCCTTTGATGCCGCGGCGCTCGGCGAGCCGCTCGTCGGCCGAGATGATCGGAAGACCGCTCATGACGCGGCCTTCTTCGCCATCAAACTCAGCTTGAAGACGGGTTTGCCGGTCTTGACCATGCGGGCGCCCTCGAAGGCGGACCGGATGCCGGTCGGCCAGGCGGCGTATTTGCGCTCCGGCACCTTGAAGGCGATATCAACATATTCGGCCGGGTCGTCGCCTTCGGCACGGATGCGCTCGACCAGCGTCCCGAGCTGGGCCTGGTCCCAGATCACGCGCTTGGACATGTTCACGACGACGGTGAAATCGCCGTCAAGAAACCGCACGGTGCCGGTGTCCTTGCCGGCGTCGCGCCGCGCGGCCTGCGTTTGTTCGCCGAAACGAAGACCTATAGCGCCGTCGAGCCAATCCTTGAGCGTCTTGGCGGCCGTGAGGGCCGTCTCTTCGTCCTCTTGCAACAGCGCCAGTTGCTCGACCGGGAGCGCCGCGATGTCGCCGACCGGCATGGCGCGGAGTTCCTCGAGTTGAATGCGGTTCGACATCAGGCTGCCTCCGGCGGTTCGGGGGAAGCCGGGAACAGATTGCCCTGCTCGCCGATCCCCAGCGCCTCACAGCACACTCGGATGTTGTCCAACGCTTCGTGGCGTTCGTCGCCTTCGAGCTCGTAGAGCCGCTTGGCGACAGCGAAGTCCTTCATCTTGATACCGCAGCCCTTGATGCGGCCACGGACCTCCGTGATTTCCTCTCGGATTGCCGCGATTCGCGCCTCATGCTGGATGATTTCACGCGCGGCAGCGGCGACGACCTCCTTAATCTCTTTGAGGTTGTGCCCCATTTCAGACGCTTCGCCATTGCCGCTCAGTTGTTCAGCCATGTTGATCCTCCTTTCGGTAATGCCGGGGCCAAGAGTTCCATGCCATGCCTTGCCAGGCCTTGCCATGCCCCGCCTGGCCGCGCTTTGCCACGCCTTGTCCGGCCGCGCCTAGCCACGATAATCACCCTTCGCCGTTAACCCATTGAATGACCTTGAACTTGCCGAACGGTCCTTTGGTGTCAGGGCGGAAATCACCCAGTCCAATGCGTGACCCAGCGGCATCGACAATCTCGCGCAGCAATTTCAGCCCGATGACCTGTTCATCGAGGTCAACCGTGAAGCTCAGCTGCCAATCTTCGTAGCAGGGACGGTGCCGCAATATGCGTCCGCCCGTGACTGGGATGCGCACGGGTCGGGGGTGTCGACCTTCCAGCCGCCCTTACTTTCGATAGGCAGGAACAGTTCTCGGATGCCAACGCAAGCCGGGATCAGGCTCGATTTCTGTGTCGTCACCTTCGACCGTCCGGCCTTGAAGAACTTTCCGGCATCCACGATGCAGCGGAATAGATTGGGTTGCGGAATCCCACTGATTCCGTTTTCGTCGCAGTACAGAGACTGTTCCGCCTTCTCTTGCGGGCTCTCGGAATCAGTGGCGATGCTGGATCTCGTGCCGCTAGACGCCGCCAATTGCGCTTGATCCGTGAACTTATGAATAAGCAGTGGCGTCGCGCCTTCGATGCTGACGTTGATTGTCTTCATGCCGAGCCCTCCAAGTCTCCGCCCTTGAACTCCACCAGCGGCATATGCCGCTTGTAGACCCTCACACCGAGGGCTGCGATTTGATCGCGAGATAGCTGTAGTCGTCATCGCCGTGGCGGCGTTGTACCAAGTGGACGAGGCCCCGCTCGGCGGCGCGCAGCGCCCTCGTGGCGAGGTCGTGCAGCACGGCGCGCGCCTCGTTGTCCGGCGCGTCGAGCTTGGGCTGGCGGTCGATTACGAGATGGCCGCGGTGATACTCGATCAGGCTGCCGGGCCGGGCGGTCTGTAGCCACGCCTCGAACCGGTCCGTGTCGATGGCGAAGACTAGTGTCGGCGCAACCGGTGTCGGCATCGCCGCCGGGGGGCGGCTCAGCGGGAGCACATTCATGCCCCGAGCTCCGGTCCCGTCAGGTGCAGCTGCTCGGTCTCGTAGGCCTCGATGTCCTCGAGACGATAGATGACGCGCCCGCCGATCTTGAGATATCGAGGCCCCTCGCCCCGCCAGCGCCAGTTATCCAGCGTCCGCGTGGCAATGTGCCAACGCGCCGAGAGGTCATTTGGTGTCAGGTGCTGGATATGGACTGACATCATGCCGCCTTTCCCGAAAAAGTGCGGCGGGGAGCCCGCACCAAGTGCAAGCCCGCCCGCCGCCAGTGTAATTGTTCGTTCAGGCCGTGGAATCAGCGCGGGCGTTTCTATCCGCCCCGGCGGATTTTAGCGATTGAGGCTGCGTTTCCAGTCTCGTCGCAGGGGCCGGAGCCAGACATCCTTTTTCGGCTTGTCGAACTGCCTGTCCCGGTCGTAGCGCCCGCGCCCCTGGGTGGCGCCGACATGGATCCAGCCCGATGCCCTGTAGACCGCGCCGGTATGGCGCGGGGTCTCGACGAAGGTCTCGATGAGCACGGGCGTGGTGTTGTAGCGCTCGGTCCAGTCGTCGGGCAGGCGCCGGCGGATGATGGCGAGGATGTGCGAGCCCAGGTTGGGGATCTTGATCCAGGGCAGGATCAGGAACCTCGGGTTGTCGACCACGAAGGGAAGGTTCTTCTCGCGCAGTTGCCGTGTCCATCCGATGAAGGTGTCGCGCGGGGCAAGCTTCCACGCGGCGGTGGAGAAGCCGAGCATGGCGAGTGGCCAGCCGTTTCGGTCATGGACGGCATAGCGCATCTGGGCGCCGACCAGGGTCTTGTATCCGAGATAGTGGTAGCGGGCGACGAACTCGTTCCAGAGCTTCCCTTCCCGGGTGCCGCGCACGACGGGGTGCAGGTCGAGCGGACGGACCTCGTCGAGGGTCGTCGGGGCCGGGAACAGCGGCGGTTCGGTGTCCGGCCCGAAGACGATCGGCCCGGGCCGGTTCTGCCGTCCCCGCGGCACCGGCAGGGCGATCAGGCCGTCCCTGTGCATGGCCAGCATGGCGACCCTGGCCATCATGTCCTTGAGGCCGCCGTCGGGCTTGAACCAGCCGATGCGCCGGCAGAACTCCTTCGACAGCATATGGCGGTTCAACGGCGGCGGCCCGGCGATCAGCGCGCGCAGCAGCGCCATTTCCCCGGCGGTGAAATCGCGGCCGTAATAACGGCACTCGATCTTGCCGGTCATCCCGGCGCCATGAGCTCGCGCCTGCGGTCCTCGCTCATCGACCATGGCAGCCACGGCGACATGTCATCCGGCGGTTTGCGGCCGTTCTTCGCGCAGGCTTCGAGCCACGCTTCCAGCCAGCGCAGGACGTCGATGCCGTTCATCGAGAGCGTGCCCACCACCGAGTACATGATCGCCGTGAACCTGGCGCCGTCCTCGCTGTTCGAACCGAAGCTTAATCGTCGTCCGATGACTGGCCCCCGGAGCGCGCGCTCGGCCTTGTTGTTGTCCATCGGAACCTGTGGCTTGTCGACGAAGACGCACAACCCCTCGCGGTGGTTGAGAAGCGAGCGCAGCGGCTTGGCCCTGCGCGCCCTCTCCGACAGGCCGGCCAACTCCGCTTCGGCGTCCGCGAACAGGCGGGCGACCGCCGCTTCCAACTCGCCCTGCGCCGCGTCGAACGCCGGTGTCCGGCGTTCGAGACCGGGGTCGTAATGCTCCAGCCGCGCCTCGTTCAGCCGGTAGATCTCCGCGATCCGCTCGATCCATCCCCGGCACCAGCCCGTCAGTCTCACCTGGCCGGCCGCGCACTCGATAAAATCGCGGCGCATATGGGACCAGCAGAATGCAAGGGTCACCTTGCCCTCGCGAAGGCGAGCGAGTCGCTTGTAGGCGCTATAGCGGTCGCAGACGATGACCGTGTCGAGGAGGCCTTCGGCGAACAGCTCGAGCGCCGCCTCGGCGCTGCGCGAGGGGTCTATATGGAAAGAGACCGCGTCATTGCTGACCGAGGTCCACAGCCAGGCCCGGCTCGACCGGTCTTCCCCGCGAAGCTCCTGGACGCGCCAACCGGTCTCGTCGGCGTGGCGCAGCGCCGCCTTGTTCTGGTGCGCGAGGATCGCCTTGGCGACCGGCTCGAACAGCGGCACGAAACGCTTCAGGCTGTCGGCCAGCGTCCCCGGTGAGACCCCCAGGCCCTGGCTGGAGAACCACGCGGCAACCCGGTGCAGGGGGCGCAAGCAGGCACAGTGCTCGAACAGGAAGCGTGCCCAGAAGCTGGTCCCGTAGAGCGTCCTGGGGAACAGCCGCGGCACCGGGGGCGACGACACTTCCATGGGCGACGACGCGCACTCGCAGGTCCGGCGCCAGCGCGGACGGCGGATCACACGCTTGTGGGCCTTGACCTCGATCTCGACGAGGGTGGATTCCTCGGCGCCGTTCGGCGCATAGGGCTGCCCGCACCGTCCGCAGACGCACGCATCCGGCGGCGGGTTGTGCTCTTCGGTGCGCTCCTTGAGCCCGGGCCGCTGGGTGCGGCCATGGCCGGGCGCGCCGCGCTGCTGGCCGCGCTTGCGTTCCGAGCCCGGCTTGTCCTGCTGTTCGCTCTTGCGGCCGTAGAGCGCCCTCGACAGCACAGCTCCGGTCGCGCGAAGCCTCTCAAGCTGGACTTCCAGCGTCTCGATCCGGTTCCGCGACGTCTTCGCGCCCTTGCGCAGGCGGGCGTTCTCCCGGGACAGCGACTTGATCGTGGCCTTCTGGCGCCGCGACCTTCGCAGAGCCCTGCGGAGATCGGCGTCTGCAACGGACAGCGACTTCGACAACGTCTTCCTGACCGCTCGAAGCCCGGCAAGCTCGGACTCGAGTGCCTTCCTGATCGCGCGAAGCTTGGCAGGCTGAACCTCCAGCGCCGCTTTCCGGGTCTCCAACTTCCGCATGGTCCTGCGCAGACGGGCGTTGTCCTTGCGCAGCGCCTCGATCGTCGTCTTCTGGCGCCGCGATCGCCGCAACGCCGCGCGCAATTGAGCGGCCTCGTCGGACGGCAGCTTCGACAGCGTCGCCCCGGCCGCCCGGAGCTTGACGAGCCGGGCCTTCAACTTCTCCTGCCCGGCCTTGAACACCTCCAGGGCATGGCGCAGCCAGAAGACCTCGTCGGACAGCGATCGGGCCCGGGCCTCGCTGTCGCCCAGTATCCTCACCTCCCGATGGAGCCGAAGGGACTCGCTGGACAGCTTCCTGGCGGCCTCCCTGATGCTCTCCGTGCTCTCCTTCTCCCGGTCGAGGCGCTTGTTCAACTGGAGGATCTGCTTGTCCCGCCGGACCACCTCGTTGTTGAGCCGGGTGATCTCCTTGCGTAGCGTCCTGATGGTGTCCTTCTGGTCCGGGGATCGCTCCAGGGCGGTGAGCCGCCGACGGGTCTCCGCGGGCCGCGGGCCGATCGCGCCCTCTCGGGCCTCCGGCGCGACCAGGGCCTTGCGCAGCCGGGCGTTCTCCTTGCGCAGCGCCTCGGTCGTGCTGCTCTCGTTCGACCCGATGCCGGCTTCGGAGAGGAGCGTCTCCAGGCGCGCCACTTCGGCCTGCAAGGAAGGCACGTCCCTTGCCGCGCGGCGAGCTTCCTTCGTCTCCTCGACGGCCTCGCTCAACCTGCGCCGGCAGGCCTTGAACCGCGACTTCCACGAGCCGGCATCGCTACGCGAGGCCACTTCCGCCCAGCGTAGCTCTTCCGCGCGCGCTTCGGCCGCGTCCGCGCGGGCGCGCTCCCGCTCATACAGCGAGCGCAAGTCGCGCGGCGCGCGCTCCGGTAAGGACACCGGGCACGACCGGACCCCGCCATTACCCTCGACCAGCGTCAGGTCGGTGCCAAAATCCTCGTCCAGAACCGCCATGCGCTCGACGATAGCGCACGGCAAATTCCGTTACCAGCAGAAAGACAGCACCTCGTGGGCTTCGCCTCAACGTGGGAAATGCGCTTGACGGCACCCATTCCACGGCCTGAACGAACACTTACCCGCCAGTTCAACAGGGAGGTTAGGTGCCGGTCTCTCCCGGCCGTCACGCCCATAGGCTCGGACGTTGCGGTCCGCACGCTCCCACCGACGGGCTGATACGCGAGCTTTGTGAAGCCCCGGCGGTTCTCCACCCTCCGTTTCAGCACCCGCTTTCGCGCGGCATTTCGTTTGAGGTAACGGTTTATACCAACCGCCCTTAACATTGACTTGTGCGAGCCCACGCTCTGAGGCCGATGGACATGATCTTCCAAGGTTGGTCGGTCAGGTTGTTCCAGGCTTGGCAAGAGGCCTCGACGATGGCTTCATAGGAGTCGAAGACACGATTGGAGAGCCAGTTCTGGCGGAGGTATTGCCAGACATTTTCGGCGGGATTGAGCTCCGGGGACTTGGGTGGCAAAGGCACGAGGGAGATGTTCTCCGGGATGCCGAGTTTGGCAGTGGTGTGCCATGCGGCTTGGTCGAGCAGCACGACGGCATGGGCGTTTGGGGCAACGGCCCGGCTGATTTCCTCGAGATGCAGGTCCATGGCTTCAGTATTGGCGCGCGGCATGACCAGCGCCGCGCCCTCACCGCGCTCGGGGCAGATGGCGCCGAAGAGATACGCCGAAGAGGTCCGTAGGTCCTTGACCTGGCGCGGGCGCGATCCCTTTGGGGCCCACTGGCGCACCAGGCTGTTCTTCTGGCCGACGCGCATTTCATCTTGAAACCAAACCTCGATGGGCGTGTCCGGTGGCTGTGCCGCTACGATTTTCGCCAAGTGTTCGGGAAAACTTTTTTTTAAATTCCTCCTGTGCCCGCGCATCCTGGCCGACGTGGCGCGGGCGCGCGGAAATATGCGAGAACCCGAGCGCGGCCAGCAGCTTGCCGACGCTCCGCTCGTGATAGTCCACGCCGAAGCGCGTTCGGATCAGTTGCTTGAGATCGATGCAGCGCCAGCGCACGACCCCATCCCGTTCGGGATCGGGACCGGCCTCGATAGCCCGCGAAAGCGCCGCCATTTGCGACGGCGTCAACCGACGCAACGCCCCGTTCGGCTTGCGGTCGATCAGACCGGCCGGACCTCCCGCGTTGAACCGGTGAACCCAGTCCCGCAACGTCTGCCGATCCATGCCGCCAATACCCGCCGCGCACGCTCGATCCATCCCATCGTAGATGGCCGCCATCGACAAAAGCCGTCGCGCCTGGTTCCCATCATCGCTCCGTGCCGCAAGAACACGGACTCTTTCAGCATCAAAGTCGTTTCGCAAAGGAATCGTTGGCATTGAACACACTCCCTTGTTGCCAACAACCTTGAATCACACAAAACCTGGCGTGTAAACCTTTGCGCGAGTCAAACTCTGGGGCGGTTGGTATTAGATCGTCGATCAGACCGCCACGATCATGGGGCGGGTGCGGTTGGGCCTCGGTCATGGCGCCTCCTTGTAGGCGTTGTAACGCGCCAACAGAGAGGCTTTCAGACCGCCCTGGTGACGGGAGTTGAAAACTGTACAAGGACAGCCCCGGGCGTTACCGCTACCGGACTCCCGCCATGGTGAGGGCACAAAAATGCCGCCAATCTGACGGGGGCGGTTGTCCGCCTTGTAGGAGATTTCAAGCTCCACCGTCACTGTGCGTCCGCGTGCGTCCGCTGTCAACAGCGAAGTCACGGCGTGATCTGTTGCCCGCACCGACATCACGCCGCCTCCCCGCGCTCGCCCTCGGGGCGGGGCTCGGGCCGTGGGATGTCAGCCGGCCACTCAAGGCCCTCGGGCCAGTGGTCAGAGAACCATTGGAGGGCGCGGCCATAGGTCTTTACCGTGCAACCCATTCCGGCGCGCAAGCGTTTGAAAAAATAGGGGTTTCCAGTTGCTAGGTCAGAAACCCGAGACTCGCTACGACCCGTCGCAGCGCAGTAGGCCGAACAGAGAGCTAGGAGGCTTGCGGTATCGGGTACTGCCTTCATGGGAAGTCAAGAACGCCTTCAATTGATATCAATGTCAACCGCTATTGAGAGCAATATTGAATGTTTTTGCCAACACTGTATTTTGACAGCATGCCTGACCTGCTCCCATACCTACGCGTGATTCTGGAAGCGGCACGCGCGAGCGGGCGTTCAGAGCGCGAGATTTCACGGGCGGCGATTGGGCAACCTGGTGCGCTGTCGCTAATCAAGACCGGTCGCGTGCCATCCGTTGAGCGCACCCGCTTACTCTGCGAGACCCTCGGCCTCGAGTTCTACGTCGGGCCCCCTCAGGGCATTGCCAGTCTCCCCGAACCTCGCTCCTACGATCCCGCTATCGATGATGCCGAGCATGTCATGGTGCCAAAGCTCTCGGTGCGCCTGGTCGCCGGACACGGCGCTGCGGCGTCAGATGAGGAAGACGAACCTGTGGCGCTTCTCGCTTTCCGACATGAGTGGATGCAGAGATACGGGCTACAGCCAGGACAGGTCAGCGCTGTCGAAATCGCCGGAGATAGCATGGAGCCGTTGCTGATCGACGGCGATACCGTGCTTGTCGACCATTGCTGCAATGAAGCGCGCCAAGGCAAAGTTTTCGCTGTTAGAAACATGGATGATCTGCTCGTAAAGCGCCTGGAAAGGAAACCGGACAACAAGTGGATATTGACGAGCGACAACAAGGACTATGAACCAATAGACATGGGCCCTCAGGCCATTCTCATCGGCGAAGTAGTCTGGAGGGGGACATGGCTGGGCGAGAAGATGGCCAGCAAGAAACAGATCGCCGATTTGGGCAGGTTGCTTGAGATACTGGCTAAGCATCGGGTAGATACAGGCGCCGCGGCGGACCTTGATCAAGCTAAGGCAGATATCGAAGCAGAGATGATGCAAGATGGTGTTCTTGATGAAGATGGCGGTTGACGGCACCTTGGCCGGACGGCCTGATCGTCAAGCGCATGGGCAAAGGGGATGACGGCGGCTGGCTCTTGGTGAGTGACAGCGATTCGCCCGACTGGCCGGATATGCCGTGGCCAGACGATGCAGTGGTGGCCGGCGAGGTCAAATGGATGGCGAGGGAGTTCCCATGATTAGTACAATTTTTCTCCGTCACACTTGTGTTCTTCTATTACTTAACATTTTGGCCGCAATGCCCACGACTGCCATTGCGGCGGCCGAAGAACAACATTATGACGCGTGGAGCGTTCGTACAAGTGTTGACAGAATGTCCGGGGACACAAGCGTATTTATAGTTACATATTCAAAGAACGTCCTCAGCGGATGGCTTAGAAAGGGAAAAATATTATTCGGTTATAGTTGCGGAAGAAACTTTTATGCTCGTGCAAACGATCTCGGTTTTCATGTTGATACTTATCTTGATGGCCGCAGAGTTCAATACGCTCGAATAAGGTTCGATCAAGAGCCACCAGAGAATTTGTCGTTTAGTGTATGGGAAGACAATATCGATGGAATGTCATTTCGATATGGCAAGTCGTATTTGAGTGAATTGTTGGATCAAGCTGGTAAGTCGCATTTGAATGGATTGGAGGATAAGGATGTGCTGATGCATAATTTGAAGGCCGGATCGACGATGTTTTTAGAGATGACACTATTTTCTATTGATGGAGAACCACAAATTGCGGAGTTCGACTTGAACGGATTTACAGCTGCAGTTGAACAGTGTCCTCACAAATTGCGGAGTGGCTGAGAGGCCTGGTGCATGCTCGGCTCGCCCCTGGCGTGCTTGCTGAGCTGCGACGCAAAAACCCGAAGCTGCCAGCCGGATACCGGAAGAGTCGGCACCATCAATGGTTCACCCCCGACTTCGGCGACCCAAGACTCAAAGAACATCTAGCGGCTGTCACGGCACTCATGCGCGCCTCCCCGAGTTGGGATGGTTTCATGCGCAGCTTGAACCGCGCCTTTCCCAAGCTGAATGAGACGATCCCGCTGGATTGAGATCGTTAACCCCGGATGAAGGGATTAAACATGCGGAATTTCATATATGGCCTAATCGCGGGTGTCGGAATAGCGACGGCAACGACTGCTTATGCGGCCACTCTCGTGGGCGGTAGCGGGTGGCTCTTCGGTTGGGACGTGACGATCAATGGCGACGTGGTTTGCAGCGATCCTTACGTATGGCCGGGCCTTAGAGAAATAGAATGTGACTAATAGAGAGACCTTAAACTAGGAAACTCCGTTCGACGTAGAGCCGTTCTTCTGTCCGTTCAGCAACTCGTCCCGGAGGCGCGGCGCTTGCCAGCTTCCGACCCGGCGGCCCAGCCGCAAACCTCAGCACCTTCGCGCCGACCCTCTCGACCCTCTGTGTCGCTTCGCGCAGCGGACCGTCGAACAGGTGACCGCGATCTGCGGGTCGATTTTCAGTTCCCCGCACCTGCATGGATGTTCTCTGCCAGAGCCCGCAAAATCCCGTCCGCGTGGAGTCTGTGTGGAGTCAGGCAGGAAAATTAGCTCCTGAGCGGAAAGCGTTCGGTCACGCGGTGATGGGACAGGCTGAGGTCATATTGGAGACCGTGCATAATTCACTGGTAACACCGACGGCCACCGGATATCGTCGCGCGGATGGCGATTCGCGACGAGGATATCGGGGCGTCGGTGACGCTGATCGAAGGCGACGACGGGGTCTGGTCGTCCCCCATGGCGGCATCGGCGTCGGAGCCGCGCGACTGGCAGTCTCTGTACGAACAGGCGCAAGCCCGCGCGGAGACGGAGCGGGCGCGGGCGGACGCGGGCGAAGCGCGCGTGCAAGAGCTGCTCAACGATGTTCGTCGGCTCCGTACTTCTCTGCGCAAGGCAGAAGTTGGCAAAGGCGCAAGCGGGCCGGCGCCGAGGAATACCCGTCGAGCGCACAAGGCCCTGGCATCGAAAGCCCCGAAGGCCACGACCGGGCAGCTGTCGAGGGAGAACGCCCGGCTGCGCAAGGCGCTGGAGCGCTCGCAGGAGCAGAAGGACGAGCTCGTGGCGTTGCGCAGGAAGGTCGCGGCGCTTCGCAGGTCGAAACGGCCGACACAGGCGTCGCGGCCCGAAGCGAGCGCCCGGCTGCGCAAGGCGCTGGAACGCGCGCGCAAGCAGAGGGACACGATCAGGGCGCTGCGCGGGGAAGTCGGATCCCTGAACCGCGAGACCCGTGGGCTGAAGCGGGAGAACCGCAGGCTGCGCCGCGATCAGGAACGGTTGCAAGACCTCAAGGCGATCGTACGCCGACTGTCCCGCGAGGCCAAGCTGCTCCGCGGGGCGCTGGTGGGATACCACGACCAGATGGACCTCATCCATTCGCTGACGAGGCGCATCGACTATCTGCAACTCGCCCTGAGGAAGTCCACCTTCGAGAAGCAGGGGCTGGAGGCCGAGCTTGCCGAACGTCCCCTGCTCAGCGCGGTCTTCAAGAGACTGCGCGATCGGGACAAGACCATCGAGTCGCTGCGCAAGGAGACCGCGCGGCTGGGCAAGGCGAACGGACGGCTGGGCAAGAAGATAAAGTCCCTGCGCGCCCACAGAGCGAGACTGCAAGCCCGGATTGCCCAGCTGCGCTCGACCCGGGCCGTCTTGTCGAAGGCGGTCTTCGGGGGCAGGAGCGAGAAGCAGGACAAGCCGCGCTCGGACCGCGGGCGCGGCCAGCAAGGCGGCGCGCCCGGGCACGGCCGCACCCAGCGGCCCGCGCTCGAGGAGAAGGAGGAGCGGCAGGATCCGCCGCAGGACGCGCTCGTGTGCTCGTGTTGCGGAAAGCCCTACGTCGCCAACGGCGAGCGCTCGTCGTCGATCATCGAGATCGCGGTCAAGGCCCACATCCGCAGGATCGTGCGTCCGCGCTACCGCCGGGGTTGCGACTGCGTATCCTCGCCTCCGGAAGTGATCGCGCCCCCGCCGGCCCGGCTGTTCCCCAGGACGCCCTACGGGACCAGCGTCTGGGCGCGCATCCTCTTCGAGCGTTTCGCCTGCCTGCGGCCCCTGCGACGGGTCGCGGCGTGGATGGTGGCCCAGGGGCTGACGATCCCGCCGGGGACGGTGGCCAGCAGCGTGCCCCGCTTCCTGGTGCTGTTCGCGCCGCTCGCCGAGGCGATCTTCGCCTACCAGAACGAGATGGCGGTGCGGCACGGCGACGAGACGGGCTGGCGCATCCAGTCGCTGAGCGAGACCGGACGCTCGCGGCGCGCATGGCTGTGGATCTCGATCAGCGCCGACGCGGTCTACTTCCTCGTCGACCCCTCGCGCAGCGCCGAGGTCGCGATGAAGCTGTTCGGTTCGGTCAAGGGCGTCGTGTTCCTGGTCTGCGACCGCTACACCGCCTACACGAAGATGGCACGCGAGCTCGACGGCAAGGTGATCCTGTGCTGGTGCTGGGTCCACCAGCGACGCGACTTCATCGAGTGCGCGGCCGGCCAGGCGAAGCTGACGCAGTGGTGCGAGGGATGGGTCGAGCGGTTCGCGTCGGTCTGCCGGCTGAACAAGGAGCGGCTGAAGCATTACAACCCCGCTCTCGAACGCCAGACGCCAGCGTTCGACGCGGCGCAGGAGGCGCTGAAGAAGGCCGTCGATGGCCTGTTCGCGCAGGCCGAAGCGGAGCTGGCCGCCCTGCCGGCCAAGGCGCGCCAGGGCAAGGCGCTGCGCTCGCTGCTCAAGCACCGCGAGGGGCTGAGCGTCTTCGTCGACAATCCTCAGATCCCCATGGACAACAATGCCGCGGAGCGCGGATTGCGCGGCGCGGTCATCGGGCGCCGCCAGTCATTCGGCTCCGACAGCGAGGACGGCGCCGACTTCACGGCGATGATGTACTCGGTCGTCGGCACCCTCGCCTTGAACGGCATCGACGTCCTGCGCTGGCTGGAGGCGTGGCTGGCAGCCTGCGCGGAGAATGGCGGCAAGCCGCCCGACGACCTGTCGCCATGGCTGCCGTGGTCGATGAGCGAGGAGCGCAAGCGCGAGTTCACGGCGTCGGGATGACCGGCACCGTCGAGTGCCGCTACTACGGGCGCGACTTCACCGCAGACGAGATGGCGCTGCTGCGCGCCCTGATCGCCGCCGATCCGCCGCCGACCCGCGCTGCCCTGTCCAGAGAGTTCTGCCGGCGCATCGGCTGGCTCAAGCCCGACGGCGGGCTGAAGGACATGATGGCCCGCGTCACCATGCTCGCCATGCACCGCGACGGCCTGATCACCCTGCCGCCGCCGAGGGGAAGGCAGGGCCGGCCAAAGCCCATCGTCTTCGGATCGGACACCGAGCCGCCGCTGTTCCCCGCACCGACGACCCTCGACGAGGTCCAACCGCTGGAGATGCGCATCGTCGTGCGCGACACCCGCGAGGGCAGTCTGTGGAACGAGTTCATCGCCCGCTACCACTACCTCGGATACAAGACCCTGGTCGGTGCCCAGATGCGCTACGCCGTCCACGACCGAAACGGCTGGCCGCTCGCCATGCTCGGCTTCTCCACCGCCGCCTGGAAGCTCGCCCCGCGCGACAACTTCATCGGGTGGACACCCGAGATGCGCGAGAAGAACCTCTCGCTCGTGGTCGACAACCCCAGGTTCCTGATCCTGCCCTGGGTCGAAATCCCGAACCTCGGCTCGCACGTCCTGGCCCTCGTGCGCCGCCGCCTGCCCCAGGACTGGGCCGAGCGCTACAACACAACGCCCGTGCTCATCGAGACCTTCGTCGAGACCCCGCGCTACACCGGCGCCGTCTACAAGGCATCGGGCTGGATCCCGGTCGGGACCACCCAGGGAAGAGGACGCTATGACAGGCATACCAAACGAGACCAGCCGAAAAAGGACATCTGGTTGCGACCCCTCCGTAAGAACTGGAAGCGAACTCTCGATCGTTGAACCCGACACACTCATCACCGCGTGACCGAACGCTTTCCCTGAGCGCGGAATCATAAAGCCCGCTAAGTCATTGACTTAGCGGGCTTTATTTGGCTCCCCGGGCCGGACTCGAACCAGCGACATGGTGGTTAACAGCCACCCGCTCTACCAACTGAGCTACCGGGGATCGGCAACCAGAGTGCGCGCGGGCGTTATAGCTAAAGGGTCTCGGGCGTTGCCAAGGGTTCCAGGGCCGGCGCGGCGGCGGCGCGGGTCCGACAAGGGCACCGCGATCCGATTCTACGTCATTCACGCGAGGAACGACAGTTTTCTTTGTTGACGATCAGGATCAGGAGGAGGCCGGCGGATCGAACTGAACACCACGTTAGAGTTAAGCCGCGCGCCCGCGCATGAATCCATCCCAATCGTTGGAATCAGCTCATTGACGAATTCGGAATTCTGGCAGGTTGCAACCCGTTGTTGCGAGGCATCGCAAAAACGAACCGCGACGCGCGGGGCGATTGATCAGTCGTCGAGGAGGTCGCGGGGTTCGGTGGTTTCCGCCGAGTAACGAATTCGAGTTTCTGGTGGTTCACGACCCGGTTGCGCGGGGCCTCAACCGCAAATATCGCACTACGAGAAGCGCCGTGGTGGATCAGTCGTCGAGGAGGTCGCGGGGCTCGGTGGTTTCCGCGTCGAGGACGGCGCGCAATTTTTGCAGCGCCCGGCCTTCGATCTGGCGCACCCTTTCCTTGCTCAACCCGTGCACGGCGCCGAGCTCGGCGAGGGTCTTCGGCGCCTCGTCCAGGAAACGCCCGACGATGATTTCCCGCTCGCGGGGCGCCAGGGTGCCGAGGACCCTTCGCAACAGGTCCGAGCGGGCCCGGGAATCGTGCCGGTCACGGACGATGTCCTCGGTATTGGGCCGGTCGTCGGCCAACAGATCCTGGCGTTGCACCGAGTCATTGCTGCCCACGGTCAGGTTCAGCGACTGGTCCCCGTAGGTGAAATGCGCCTCCATCCGTTCGACCGCCGCGACCGGGACGCCCAAGGAGCGGGCGACTGAATGGCGCGCCTCTTCGGTCATGGTCCCGCCGTCGTCTTGCTCGGCCTTCGCGCGCACCCGCCTGAGATTGAAGAACAGGCTCTTTTGCGCCGCCGTCGTGCCGATTCGCACGATCGAGGTGTTGCGGAGGATGAATTCCTGGATCGCCGATTTCACCCACCAGATCGCGTAGGTCGAGAAGCGGACGTTACGCTCCGGATCGAATCGCGCCGCCGCCTCCATCAGACCGACGTTGCCCTCCTGAATCAGATCGCCGAGCGGCAAACCGTAGCCCCGAAAACCGAGGGCGACGCGAACCACGAAACGGGCATAGCTCGTGACCAGCTCCTGCATCGCTTCCGCGTCGCCCTGATCGCGCCAACGGCGGGCCAAGGCGTCCTCCCTTTCGCGTTCCAGATACGGAGCCTCCACGGCCAGAGCCATGTATGCGCGGCTTCCAGGGTCGATGCTGTACGAGTTCGCGGTTGCCATGGTCCTAAAACTGCTTGCCCAAGCTTATGTACGCGCGGCGGCCCTGTTCTTGAGCGCCTCTAAACTATGAGCCACTATATTGAGTTCCCACCGACAGCTCAAGTTTAATATCGACTCGCTACAAAATTTTTCGGCCGGCGGGCCATGGTCGGATCACGCATCGGGATCTCCAACCGGTGTGATCATCCGTGGTTCGCCGTCCCAAACCGTCTTTCCCCACAATCTTGTTCCTCTCTATCGGGCTTCTTCCTCTCTATCGGGCTTCTTCCTCTCTATCGGGCTTGTTCCTCTCTATCGGGCTTGTTCACCTCTATCCGGGTTTTGCCCCAGCGCCCCGTCCGCGAGCGGTCGGGCCAGGCGAAAGCCACCATTGACGCCGCGCAGGCCCGGAAAAAGCCAGCTCCGACTGGCGGCCCGGACGCTCCAGGGTCCGTAATCCCATGAGCCCCCGCGCCATACCCGTCCACGGCATCCCGGGAAGGTCCACGCCGACCCTTCGGCGGGGGCGCCGGCGTAGGATGGGTTCCAGCAGTCCTCGACCCACTCCCAGACGTTGCCGAGCATATCGTGAAGACCAAACGGGTTGGCGGCGAACGAACCGGACGGCGCGCTGCGACGGCCGTCCCAGTCACTGCCGCAGTGGGCACAGTTCGCCCGGCCGCGACCGACGGCATCGCCCCAGTGGCGGGCACCGTCGGTGCCGGCGCGGGCCGCATACTCCCATTCGGCTTCGCTGGGAAGACGGTATTCGAACCCCGTTAGGTGCCCGATCCAGACCGCGTAGGCCTTGGCGTCGTGCCAGCTTACGCAGACCACGGGATCATGATCGCCCTGGAGGAACCCGGGGTCGCGCCACCCCGCTCCACCGATGCAAAAACCCCCCGTTCGGTGCCCGCTCACCCGCGCGAACATGGCGAATTCCGCCCGCGTCACCGCGTACTTTCCGAGGGCGAACGGGTGCCGGATCGAGACCCGGTGCCGCGGGCCTTCGTTTTCAAGGCGCCCGGCCTCGTTCGGCGGCGAACCCATGTTGAAGGATCCGGCCGGAATAACGACCATCTGGGGACAACCGACGCAATCACGAAAGCTCTCGCCGGGCCGCCGACGGCCACCTTCGCGATGGGAACTGGCCTCAACACCCACAACGGCGCCCACCCCGGGCCCCTCGGGCGTGCACTCCGACGCCCCCGCCATCGTCGAGGCAATCGGGGCGAACAAAACAAGGACCGCCAGGGAAAGCGTATTCATCACCATTGCCCAGATTACGCCGGCTATCGGGGCGGGAGAATGGCCGATTCCCTTTTCTGGCGCCGCGGCGCCGGCCAAAACGGCACCACACGAGGACTCGTTCCATGGAGGGGTGACAATTGTCCACTGAATCCCTATATGAAAAATGTGTCCGTTATGCGCTGGGCAATTGCCTGGGCGGCATTGCTCGTGGTCAGCCCGTTAAGCGCAGAAATGGCAACGGGGGATAAAAACGATATAGGGCTGGCCCAAGTTGCCGCTTGGCTGAGAGATGCCGACACTTAATCTGCGCGTCAATTCCGATCCGGTGATGCGCACGATCATTTGTCGCGTGCCGTTCTCGGATATCTCACCCGAGTCGCTCTACCGTGCGACCAAGCTTCCCGTACCGCGAATCATGCAGGCCCTGAAAGAGCTCCAAGGCATGGGGCTGGTGATTTTCGACCGAAATTTGAATGGGCGGTTAGTGATCGCGCCGGCGTCACGTTACGCCCGCTCCAAGATGCGCCGTTGGTCCTACGACTGGTGCGGCGGCGGCGATGAATGCGGGGTGACGCGGTAAGTCGGAACGGGTTTCGCGCGCTCCCATTGACGTCGTTTGCGATGCGTTCTTGGCATCGAGATTCGATTCTATCAACGAAACGGGAAGAACCGGCGGGTAAGCCCTGGCCGTATCGCGCGTTTATTTGATCGGAGATGGTGGTGGATTAATGGGCATCGGCCGCGCGGCTTGTTTTAAGTGGTGCCCTGGCGAGGATTCGCTCATCAGGCGGCGATCCCCACCGGGAATGGAAGCCTGGCCCCGCCGCCGTTCCCGGCCCAAGTAATTGCCCGACTGGATGAAGTCACCGGGCAATTTCAACAACTTAAGAATGCGGTTGCAGAGCATGGCCGGCGATACGGGTTTGACCAGAAAGTCGTTGACCCCCACCTTGCGGGCATCCTTGACGAGCAAGGGATTGGCGTGACCGGTGAGCATGATGACGGGAACGTCCCTATTGCGACATTCGGCGGCGCTGCGCAGGACACGCACGAACTCGACACCGTTGACGCCCGGCAGCTGGTAGTCGCAGATCACAGGTCGACAGGCTTGATCGCCAGCTCGCGGAGGGCCTCGGCCCCGTCCCCGACGCATGCGATGGGCCCCGCGCCAAGCGCCCGAAAACACTCGTTCAGGAGCTTGCGCATATATCGATCGTCTTCGACGATCATGACGGAGATACGGCCTAGACGTTGATCGTGCATTTCGTTCTCGCGTGACCTACCACGGCAACAATTTTATTATCAGGAAGAGATTGACGTTAAAGTGCGAACGTTAAGGATCCCTTGCGTTTCGATCATGAGATCGTGGCCAATTTTCATCCTTTCCCCGACCCGCGTTAGTCCGCCCAAAGGTCGAGCGCCGCGCCCAGGCGCCGGAAAACACCCGCCCAGTCTCCTTCTCGGCGCTGCCGAAATAGGCGCATGGTCCGGTAAGGGCGGCATAGCGTTGGCGGCTGATGGGATCGTGTTGGATGGCGACGCGGGCCCAGTGGTAAAGGGCGGTTCGCAGCCGAACGTGGCAGGCCTGACGCATGATGACGAGACAGCGTTTGCCGCTCCGGCGGGTAACGGGGGCGGCGCCGGACAAGGTGCGCAGGGCCTGGTAATTTCTTTCCCGCAGGGGCGTCGAGGCTTCTGCGAGCAGCGTGGCGAGGACGGTCCTCCCGATTCCGGGCATGGAAAGCAGGATGTCCACGTCGCGCTGCTCGGATTTCTGCCCCGAGGCGCTGTCCTGTTGATCGGCGATGTGTCGGCAGAGGCCGTCGATGCGGCTTCGGGCCTGCTTGACCTGGCGGTTGACCTGGCGCAAACGCTCGGCCAGGGAACCGATATGAGCGCAAGCGGCGGCGATAGTTCCCGGCGCGACGGTGAGCGGCTTTTGGCGCAAGAGGCGCAACACTTCAGGCGCGTCGATTTTGCGGATGCGGTGGGTTTTCAGCAGCTTGGCAACGGTATTGGTTCGGATGCGCCGCGCCTTCTCGGGAGTGGGCGCCTTCTTCCACAGGGCGAGAAACCACTCGCTGGCGACATCGTCGCTGACCTCCAAGGCCTGGGGATAATAGCGTCTCAACTGTTCGCGCAGGTGGTTGGCGAGGCGCACGCGCTCCTGGCCGAGGTCCTCGGCCCAGGCGCGAATATTCGCGCAGTTCGATGATGGCGGGAGCATCGGCCTTCAAGCGACGAAAGCAATGGCCGTCGGTGCGCAAGGAATCGCCGAGGACATGGGCGTCGCG
This sequence comes from Alphaproteobacteria bacterium, assembly GCA_965218865.1. Lineage (GTDB taxonomy): Bacteria > Pseudomonadota > Alphaproteobacteria > JAAXGF01 > JAAXGF01 > CBDCME01. The sequence goes on along the minus strand of CBDCME010000069.1, from coordinate 108,842 downwards.
GCGGTCGTCCTTGGCGCCGGCGACGGTGAAACGATCGCGAAAGCGGTCGAGCTGCTTGGGGTTGATACTGTGAATGGCGAAACCCCGCTCCAGCAAGGTATCGACGACCGCCCCATGCGGGACCTCGATGGAGACGGCAATCCTCTCCGGCACACTGCCACTCTTTTTCGTCAGCCACGCGCACAACTCGGCCAGCCCTTCCCCGCTGTGGGCGAACGACCTTTCAACGACGATGACGCCGTTACCATCAAGAAGGCAAACCTGGTGCCTCTCGGTCGCCCAGTCAATGCCAGCAAACCAATCAAAGTTCATCGCCTTTCTCCTCTCTTGCCTCGGACCGCCGCGACGCCGAACATTCCCTGTACTGGCGCTCGCAGGCGCAACTCCCCACCGGCTGTCCGCCGCGGCCGTCCCTCCGGGGCACGCGTCCCCCCCAGGTGCTCGAAACACAGGGAGCAATGGGTCGCTCCCAGAAGGCTCGTCCGATCCGAAAAAATGACCCGATCAGATCTTCAGCTGACCGCATTTTGTGGATAACACTCCGCGTTATCCACAAAACAACAACCACATCAACTTTCTATGTTCGAGTGGTCAACTTATACCAACCGCCCCAGAGTTTGACTCGCGCAAAGGTTTACACGCTAGGTTTTGTGTGATTCAAGGTTGTTGGCAACAAGGGAGTGTGTTCAATGCCAACGATTCCTTTGCGAAACGACTTTGATGCTGAAAGAGTCCGTGTTCTTGCGGCACGGAGCGATGATGGGAACCAGGCGCGACGGCTTTTGTCGATGGCGGCCATCTACGATGGGATGGATCGAGCGTGCGCGGCGGGTATTGGCGGCATGGATCGGCAGACGTTGCGGGACTGGGTTCACCGGTTCAACGCGGGAGGTCCGGCCGGTCTGATCGACCGCAAGCCGAACGGGGCGTTGCGTCGGTTGACGCCGTCGCAAATGGCGGCGCTTTCGCGGGCTATCGAGGCCGGTCCCGATCCCGAACGGGATGGGGTCGTGCGCTGGCGCTGCATCGATCTCAAGCAACTGATCCGAACGCGCTTCGGCGTGGACTATCACGAGCGGAGCGTCGGCAAGCTGCTGGCCGCGCTCGGGTTCTCGCATATTTCCGCGCGCCCGCGCCACGTCGGCCAGGATGCGCGGGCACAGGAGGAATTTAAAAAAAGTTTTCCCGAACACTTGGCGAAAATCGTAGCGGCACAGCCACCGGACACGCCCATCGAGGTTTGGTTTCAAGATGAAATGCGCGTCGGCCAGAAGAACAGCCTGGTGCGCCAGTGGGCCCCAAAGGGATCGCGCCCGCGCCAGGTCAAGGACCTACGGACCTCTTCGGCGTATCTCTTCGGCGCCATCTGCCCCGAGCGCGGTGAGGGCGCGGCGCTGGTCATGCCGCGCGCCAATACTGAAGCCATGGACCTGCATCTCGAGGAAATCAGCCGGGCCGTTGCCCCAAACGCCCATGCCGTCGTGCTGCTCGACCAAGCCGCATGGCACACCACTGCCAAACTCGGCATCCCGGAGAACATCTCCCTCGTGCCTTTGCCACCCAAGTCCCCGGAGCTCAATCCCGCCGAAAATGTCTGGCAATACCTCCGCCAGAACTGGCTCTCCAATCGTGTCTTCGACTCCTATGAAGCCATCGTCGAGGCCTCTTGCCAAGCCTGGAACAACCTGACCGACCAACCTTGGAAGATCATGTCCATCGGCCTCAGAGCGTGGGCTCGCACAAGTCAATGTTGAGGGCGGTTGATATTATATGGTACAGGAGGGGGTCCCTGGGTTTGCTCGCCGGCCATCTCGGCGGCTGGGTCGACCTTCTCATCAGCCGCGTCTTCGACATCGTTCTCTCGTTTCCGGTGCTGATTCTCTACATCATTCTCTGTCTCTATACGGGGACAGTTTACGAATTTTCGGACTAGGCGTTTCAGGTATAGCTTGTCCGCCGCCTTTTGGAATTGCGTGGGGACGGACAATCCGATTTTGGCTTGTCGCGATACGGCTCTAAGGACCGGCGGGTGCGGCCGGGCGTGGCCGGAGAATCGGCCGTGTTTTTTCGCCGTTCCCAAGGTCCCGGGGGGAATGGGCGGGGATCGTTATCCATGGCTGGCGGTGATCGCCCCGGGGCGAGGCGCGATATCGTGCGGGCAAGGGCCGTCGGTTCGGATCGTTCTGGGGGCGTGGAGACGTGATCGGCCATGGGGGCGGGTTTTCTCTCGAAGGCCGGAGATAGTTAGTTACGACTAACTCATAAAAATTGTATACTGTCCCCGTTATATTAATATTCCATGCGTTTCAATTCGGCCTTGGCGCCGGCGTACTCGATGAAGTTGGTGACACCGGTGTTGACGGCGGCGCGGAAATGGTCCGCCGCTGTTCGTTTGCGGCCCTCGAGCAAGAGCTTCTGGCCGATGTAGAAATGGGCCTCGCACAATTGTTCGTTTCGGGTCTTGGGATCGGGGTCGCGCGCCGCCGCGAGAAGCGCGTCCGCCGAGGTGTTGCCCAGCAACATCGCCGCCACCGGCCCCGGCCACGCCCCCTTGCCGGCGTGGGGGGCGAGCGCGGAGCGCCTGCCTTGCCCCGCCCGAGCCCGGGCAAGATAGTGCCACAAGCCCGAATAGACGTCATCCGGCGCCAGCTCGGCGGCCTTGGCGCGGTCCGGGACAGCGTCCGAATACCGCCCCAGATAAAACCGCGCCCGGCCTCGGTTGTTGAAGGCTTTGGCAAGGCCCGGGTCGAGGCGGATGGCCTCATCAAAGTCCGCGATCGCGTGGTCGTACGCGCCCTTGGCCTTATACGCGTTGCCTCGGTTGTAGAAGATTACGGCGCGGTTGCCGCGGGTCAGGTCGCCGTAATCCAGGCAGTGCGTGTAGCGGCTGATCGCGAGATCGTGATCGCCGGCCTCGCGCGCGCCGATGCCTTGCTGGCAAAAAGTGAGGTCCTCGGCGGCGGGGTTGGCCAAGAAGGCGCCCGCGAAAGCGATGGCGGCGAACAGAGAACGGAACAGCCCCAAACCTCTCATCCCATCGCTCCCACGATCGGTATTCGGCAAGTTTAACAGCACCCGGCCCGACTTCTACCGCGAGGGCCGGCCGTTTGGTCTCGCGATCGAACAACACCGCGCGGCCCTTTCCGGATGATCAAGATCCCGCGCCCCCAAACCAGGTCGTTGGCGATGGCCACCGCATCCGCTGCCATATCTCCGCCGCGGACCTCGCCGGGACACGGCAATTACAACCAAGCGCGCGGCGGATTGGCCGGATACGGTGATCGTTCGCCAGTCGCCATCGAATCCTGGGGCGAATTGATCCGGTAGAATGCGGAATATTGCGCCTCGAACCCCCTTTCGGTGAAAGCCGAAACAGGGTATGGATCCGATCGACAGGATGACGTGGATATCAAAGACGCCGGTTCCACGGCGCGAAGGAAGGCTTTATGAGGACGATTTTTGCCCTTGCTCTTGCCTGTTTGATTACCGCCGCGCCCGCGCGCGCCGAGGGGGCCTTTCCGGGCCCCTTTGCCGGTCCGGGAACCACCTTCGGGATGGCGCAGGACATCAACCGCCTGGTCGCCGTACTGGGGGACGACGTTCTCAGGGATCTGATCTGCCGCCTCGCCCATGAGCGATACTCGCCGCGATCACTCGGTTCGGCCCTTAACATACCGTCGGGTGACGTCATGCGGCGGATCGATACCTTGCGTGGATGGGGATTGGCGCGCATGGTTTCCAGCAATCGGGGCGCCATGGTCGTCGAGGGAGTTCCCGGGGTTGGGACGCAAACGTTGCGCCGGTGGGCGGACAAATATTGCCCCGTCGGGGCCATGTGCGGAATGTCGATTACCCCTCCCCCGCCAACGGAGTTGGTTGAACGGCGGAACGTCGAAAAATCGTTCGCGCCCGGCGGCGCCGACGACCCATCCGGTCGCGAGAGCATCTTGTACATGGACTTGAAGCATGGCCGCGTCGTCATCCGCCTGCATCCCGAGCTGGCGCCCCGCCATTGCGCCCGGATCAAGCAATTGGTTCGCCGGGGCTTTTACGACGGCCTGACGTTTCACCGGGTGATCGAGGGATTCATGGCCCAGGGCGGCGACCCCACAGGTGACGGAACCGGTGGCTCGGGGTCGAATATTCGGGCCGAGTTCAAGACCAAGGGCTTGTCCCATAAACGCGGTATCGTCTCCATGGCCCGGGCCCAAAACCCGGACAGCGCCGACAGCCAGTTCTTCATCATGTTGGCCGACAACCCGCAGCTCGACGGCCAATATTCGATCTGGGGCGAGGTCATCGAGGGCATAAAATACGTCGATAAGATCAAGAAGGGAGACCCGTCGCGGAACGGCGTGGTACAAAACCCCGACAAGATCATCCGCATGCGGGTGGCCTCCGACGTTAGAGATTGAGGCCGCGATTCCGGGGACGGAACCCAAGGACACGATTTCCAGCCGCGGAAGCGAGCGCAAGCATTGGTGCTGTCCTAATTCGGACACTTCGATCTTGAAACTAGGACAACCCACCATCAATCACCGTAAACTTACCATGCCGGCGGCCAGTTGGCGCCAACCCTTCGGGGTTATCTGCCGCATCAATCAACTCGTCAATCGTCCAGATATGATCCGTGACGCCGATTGCCATGGCTGGGGTTATCCCCTGCAAGGTCTCGTGAGGTCGGCAAAAGTTGTAATGAGCCACGTACAGGCTCACGGCTGCCCTGTGGTTGCGGAGTTTTTTCGAAAAGCCGTTCGTCAGACGAGTGAACCGACGAGACTGCATCCGGACTGTGAGGTTTGAGCGCTCGACAAAACTCGTCGAGATTTTCATGGGCGCTCCGTTTACTACCCGTTTTGATACCGCTACTACATCGCCTGGGGCATATCGACGCGAAGCTTCCGCGCCCCTCTTGGGGTCGTAATGCTTAACGATTTGCCCATAATCGCATTCGGCCCCGAAAGCGTTTTCGATCGCCGGAGCGTAGTGAAGGAAGCCGTCCGTGTTAATGACGGGTCGGCTTATGATCCGGGCGCTTAGGTCATCCACGAATTCCTGGGTCGTGCCACCATCGCGTTTACCGGTCCTGTAACTGACGATGGCTTTTCGATTGGCATCAAGACCGATGAACGTGTACTGGTCGCCAGTTTCGCGGTCATCACCCGACCGCTTTTGCTTCTTTCCGACGAATGACCACAATTCGTCGAATTCCAACCGAGAGACTTCCAGACCGCGCATGATGGCGTCATGAAGGGCTTCGCATCCCTCTCCGACACGGACGCCTAACCGCATCACGGTGTCCCTGTGGATACCGGTAAGGCGCTCAGTAGCGCGAATGCTCACGCCCTCGGTAAGGGCTGAAATAGCGGCAATCTGCTTGTCACGCGGAAGAACGTTCATCGGTTGATCCCTTCGATCTTTCGGGGACGCAACCGCGAAACTGGAAATTCCAGTGATCCAGTGCTATGTTTGATGAGCGGATCATAGCTTAGGGCTGCGTCCCTGAGTGTTGGTCTAAGGGGCTTGCGGTTGTTTCAGCAGCCGCAAGCCCCGGCGAAAAAGGTGGTGGAGGTGACCGGACTTGAACCGGCCGGGCGGGGCTTGTAAGGTCTTACCCGGCGAACCTGCCACCCCCACCGGGATTTGTCGATTCAGGGCCGCTGCCTCACCTTCTCAGGGGATTGGGCAGCGGCCCTTCCTAATTGTCCTCGCCCCCGTCGCCGGTCGGCACATTCGCCGGGGGCTTGCGACCCTCCTATCCATTAATTTTCCTCCATGTGACTTGGCTGCAAACCACATATAATGCCAAATTCGGTTTGTGTCAATGCTTAATGCAATTTATCTTGACGACACGGTTTGATTGCGATAAATAGGTCATATGGTAAGCCATCCGACAGGTTAGGAGAAAGCCAAATGAACGGAGACAACGAAACCGCCACTAGTGCGTCGTTCGGTGAGGCGAAGCAAAAACGTCAGCGTTCGAAGATTAGCTTTCCGTACACCGATCTCGATTCAGCGATCGAACTGGCGAAGGCTATCCATGGAAATGTTGGTCGCGGAGATTGTGATGATGACCAGCTTGCGGCCTGGACCAATCAAAGCGCTAAGAGCAGTACATTTCGCGTTCAGGTGTATGCTGCCCGGACATTTGGCATCCTTGAGAGCGAGGGAAGCAAGCACAAGCTTTCTAACCTTGGCCGTCAAATCGTAGACCCAAATCACGAGCGAAAAGCCAAAGCAGATGCGTTTTTGACAGTGCCCTTGTTCAATGCTGTCTACAGCAAATATAAAGGCGGGGTTGTTCCACCGACGGCGGCTCTTGAGCGCGAAATGGTTGAACTAGGTGTTTCCGAAAAGCAGAAGAGTCGAGCGCGCACCGCGCTGGAACGATCAGCAAAATCGGCTGGTTTTTTTGAGCACGGCGGGAACCGTCTGGTGATGCCTGGCATGCGTGATGGTGGCGATCCTGCTAGCGCGCCCACCGAAGACGAGCAGAAGAACGGCAGTGGCAATGGTGGCGTAGGCGACCAAGGCAGTTCCGGAACGGGGGGTGGTAATGGTGGCGGATACCACCCCTTCATCGAAGGATTGCTCCAAACGCTCCCGGAGCCGGGAACGCTTTGGACTATTGAGGGGCGCGCGGCATGGCTGCGAGCAGCAGCGACTAATTTTACCTTGATCTATAAGGGTGAGGGCGAAATTTCTGTGACTTCACAATGTGGGAAGCGAGATTCATCGGAGTCATAAAGTAATGTAAGAAGCGCGCAAACTAGGACACTCCGCCTCTAATTAGGACAGCACCCGGTTTTGGGGATTCCCTTCCGTTGCGGAACGTGATTCTCTGCTCCCGTCGATTGGGATTGGAGAACTGTGATGAAGCCATCGCGCAAGGTGTCATCGGGAATAGAGGACCTGTTCCGCTCGCGGTTCGAAAACATCATCAACCTGCGCCACGAGTTGGTGGTGTTGGGGGGCCGGATCGCGTGGACTTTCTTCGACGAGACCTATGAAGCCTTGTATTCGGAGGAGGGTCGGCCGGGGGTCCCGACGCGGTTGATGGTTGGGCTGCACATCCTCAAGCATATGTTCGATCTCTCGGATGAGAAGGTCTGCGAGCGCTGGGTCTACGACCCATACTTCCAGTGCTTCTGCGGCGAAGAGTACTTTCAGCATGAGCTGCCCATGGAGCGCTCGTCGATGACCCGGTGGCGGGACCGGATCGGGCCGGAAGGTTTGGAGAAGGTATTCCAGGAGAGCCTGGCCGTGGCCCACCGGGTGGGGGCGCTGCGGGAGAAGGACCTCGAGCGGGTGACGGTGGACACCACCGTACAAGAGAAGGCGATTGCCTTTCCGACCGCCGCCAAACTGATGCAACGAGCCCGCGAGCGGCTGGTGCGACTGGCACGGGAGCACGGCATTGCCCTGCGTCAGTCCTATACCCGCCTGGGCAAGAGGGCGTTGATCATGCAAGGCCGCTACCGCCATGCCAAACAGCACAAGCGGGCCAACAAGGCCCTGCGCAAGCTCAAGACCTATCTCGGGCGCACCGTCCGCGACATCCGCCGCAAGACGGCCCAGGAGGAGAGCCTACGGGATATCGCAGGCCGGATTCGGGTTCTCTATTGCGAAGCGGATACCGAGACAGTGTGCGACCTCGGCGATTAGCCGATCCATCTTTGGACCACAGGAAGTGAACACAAACTTTTCTCGACGGGCCCCGGCGCTGAGCCGCTCAAGTATCTCGTGCGCCGCCGGCAACAGATACCCCCACATGAAGTGGAAGAAATGTTCTGGCGATCCGTTGTCCATCCTGTTGTCGAAGTGAAGCTCGACGCGGCGCAAGTCCGATTGGGTGACTGCGGTATGGTTTGTCATCGATGCCACACACCACGCCAGCAAATTACTTTCATTCGGCGGCCGGTTTGAGTTCGATCAGGCTGGCCATACAATACCATCACCGACCCCAAAAGTGCGCGATTGAATCCGTCGCCAAAAAACCGACGCAACGGCTCCGCGGTCTTACAATGCGGGGTGCACCAAAACAAGCGTCAATTGAAAGCCAAACGGTATTGGTCCGATCATAATCGTCACGCTCGGACACGCGTTCAACGCGAGCAACTTCCGCTTGGGGTCAACTGCCGCCTTGCCCCGCTGCTCTAGATCGCGGCTGCTTACCCCCCAGCTCCGGAATAACTGTTATCGCGTCGGTACGGCAAAAGGGTTCCCTTCTGCCTATCGAAACGCACGGTCTCTAAGCCGTTGAAATTTCTCGATCTCGTTGCGGGCAAAAGGGTCGGGCAAAACTATCAGTCGGTTTTGGCGGCGTTTTCAAGGGTCACGGTGGGCGCGGAAATAGCTTTCGAGAACTTGGCTTATCCGGGTGTGATAGCCCTTGCCGGACGCCTTGAAGAATGACAAGACCGAACACTTCACGCGCAAGGTGACTTGCTCGGTCCGATCCGGCTCGACAAGTTCGGCATTTTTCCAGAACGCGTCGTCAAGCTCGGGGATATCGCTGAAATCTATATCCTTGTCGCCAAGAGCGCCTATTTGCTCTGGCGTTAGCGGCTTGCAAAAATGCCTGTCGGAGCCACCATCACCCCTTCGCCCAAGCAGTTGGGGGGTGAACGATGGTGACAAAAGCTTTATCAATCGGGTGTTTTTGTGGCGTTGCAGATCATGACAGCGGCGCCGACATATCACGGGTCGGACCCGGAACGATCGGAACCGACTTTCTCCAACTGGCTGAAATGGCTCATTTCATACTCGAACGACTTCGGAACGCGGGCGGGCGAGGTGGCAAAGCGTCCGGGTCACGAATTCGTGCCCTTCATTCGCTTGCCCCGGGGGCGAATTGGGAGTACCTAGCGCAACACTGCGGCGCGGACGCGAGGACGAGGGAATCATGGGACGCAACAAGATCGCCCTGATCGGCGGGGGAAACATCGGCGGTACGCTCGCCCACCTGGCGGCGCTCAAGAAATTGGGCGACGTCGTGGTCTTCGACATTGTCGAGGGCTTGCCCCAGGGCAAGGCGCTCGATCTGTCGCAGAGCGGCCCGATCGAGGGCTTCGACGCCCATTTCGTCGGCACCAACGACTACGCCGCCATCGCCGATTCCGACGTCGTCATCGTCACCGCCGGGGTGGCGCGCAAACCCGGCATGAGCCGCGACGACCTGCTGGCGATCAACACCAACGTCATGCGCAGCGTCGGCGACGGGATCAAGAGCCATTGTCCCGGGGCCTTCGTGATCTGCATCACCAACCCGCTCGACGCCATGGTCTGGGCCCTGCAGAAGATCACGGGACTGCCGCCGAACATGGTCGTGGGCATGGCGGGGGTCCTTGACGCGGCGCGCTTTCGCACATTCCTGGCCGAGGAATTCCGGGTTTCGGTCGAGGACGTCACGGCTTTCGTCCTCGGCGGCCACGGCGACACGATGGTGCCCTCGGTGCGCTATTCCACGGTCGCCGGCATCCCCTTGCCGGATCTGATCGAGATGGGCTGGACGACCCAGGAGCGGCTCGACGCCATCGTCCAGAGAACCCGTGACGGCGGCGCCGAGGTCGTCGCCCTGCTCAAAACCGGCTCGGCGTTCTACGCCCCCGCCGCGGCGGCGATCGAAATGGCCGAATCCTACCTCAAGGACAAGAAACGGGTTATGCCTTGCGCCGCCTATGTCAACGGCCCGTACGGGCTGCGCGACCTCTACGTCGGGGTCCCCGTCGTGATCGGCGCCGGCGGGGTCGAACGGATCGTGGAAATCACCTTGGACGTCACCGAAAGGGAGATGTTCGAGAAATCGGTCGCGGCGGTGAAGGGACTGGTCGAAGCGATCAAATTGTGAGTGTCGCGCACGAAAAATTACACAAAGTCTAAATATTCACAATGTTGGCTGTAAACGATGCCTTGCGCGCTTGCGTGGCAGGGCTAGTTTTTTGTCCGCCCAGTGATCAGGGTGAGGTGATCGTGGCGCTGGCCATTCTATCTCGGTGTGGCATGTGCCGGTCATGGCGACGCTGCCGGTCTCGGATTCGTCCATTGATTTGCGCGCGGTCACGGTGCGTCCGACCTGGGGCGCGCAGGAGCACCGGCGCTGGGACCGGTTGGTGGAAGCACCACTACCTGGCGTTCCATCATCGGCAAGGGCCTGCGCCATGTCGCGGTGCATGAGACGGCTCGCACTGATCGGCTGGCAGCGGCCCAAGCTGGGCGCGCGTGATCGCTGGATCGGGTGGTCGGCCGAAGCAGTTCCGATCTGATCGCCAACAACTCGCGCTTCACGCCTGGCCGAGTGCCGAACCTGGCCTCCCGTGTGCTGGGGCTGAGCCTGCGGCGGCTGTCTGAGGACAGGCGGTGCAAGCGGAGACGTTCGTGGACGTCTCGCGATTTGCCGCCGACCGCGCGTCGAACTGGCGCTCTCTGGGGCTGGCGGGGCTTTGCCCGTGAGCCCGGAGGGGCAGCGCGCTGGCGCCACCACGGTCGCCCAAGGAGGTCTTCGTGTTCCTCGACGGCGCCCCCGGCGCTGGCCGTACCGGGATGCCGGCACTACTGGAACGCCGAGCAGCACACCGAGCCGACCGCGCCCCGGCTGCGCAGCCTGTTCGAGTGTCGGGTGAGGTGCCCGAGTACCGCCAGCCCGGGGCGCGCTGGTGAAATGCCGGATCCGGGGGGTGAACGCGTTCGCCCAGTTCGCCGCCCTGCTCTCCCAGGAAGCTCGAGGCCCAGCCCTTCAAACAGCGCTACACCCCGGCGATCACCACCTTCCACAAGACCCTCACCGCCCTGCCGCCAGAGACCCTGGACAACGCGATTAGCCAGTGGACCGGCCAGCATGCGCGCGCCATGGACGGAAAGGATCTGCCGGCGCGAAGCATCGGGCGCAGGATGATGGTGGCGGCGGTCGAGCCGACACCGGCGTGGTCCTCGGGCAGCGCGACCGCAAGAGCAACGAAATCCCGGCCGTGCGCCTCTCCAGCGGCCTCGACCTCATCCGGATCGTCACCATGGACGCGATGCTCCGAAGGTCGGGCGTCGCGCCGACTGTGATCGCGGTCAAGGACCCAGGAGATGATCTTCGACCTCAAGGCGATCGACTTCAGCGATGCGCTCTGGAAAGGGCCATGGCCGCATCAGCGCCGACGCTGCGCCGTCGTCGACCTCTTTGCCGAGTGGGACGGCTACGCCAACCTCCACGGGCGAAGGCCATGCGCATCGAGCGCGAACGCGAGACCTCAAGACCGGCAAGCGCAGCATCGAGGTGACCTGGAGCCTCACCTCGCTCGGCGCAGAGCGCGCCGGACCCGAGGAGTTGCTCGAACTGGTGCGCAACCACTGGCATATCGAGAACCGCCTGCACTACGTGCGCGACTTCACCTCGACGAAGACCGATGCCGGGCCTACGTGCGTCACCTGCCCAGAAATCTCGCCTGCTTGACCAACGCGGCCATCGCCATCGTGCGCTGCGACGGACGCTTCCGTTATCTGCCCGAGGCCAACCGGCACTATGCCGCCCGGGCGCAGGAGGCCCTCGACGCGATCATGACCGCGCCCATCGCCTGAGACAGCACGCCTCTCCCCCGGACCGGGACGTGCCGCCGAGCGGCGCGGGCGGACCGGTGTGCCTGTCGAATCCGAAAACGCCGTCCGGTGGCTTCGAGCAGTCCCCATGACGTCGTCGAGGCAAGCTCGGGGCTCCCCGAACCCCGTGCACCGAGCACGATCCCACTCATCCCGAACCCTCAACCGCGACTAAAAATTGTTCCTGGCTTGCGTGGGTTCTATCCGGTGCTATAGTGCTGCCACAGACGGTGGTGGCCGAAAAATAGTTTTGCGGCTTTCGCGTACGCCCATCGAGAAATGAATATTCACGAATACCAGGCCAAGGGGTTGCTCGCCGATTATGGCGTGTCGATCCCTCGTGGCGGAGTCGCCTATACCGCCGACGAAGCCGAGCACGTCGCCCGTGAGCTGGGCGGCGGGAAATGGGTCGTGAAGGCCCAGATTCACGCCGGCGGCCGGGGCAAGGGTGGCGGCATCATTGCCGTCGAATCGGTCTCCGAAGTGCGCCAGGTGGCCCGAGATCTCCTCCGCAAGGTTCTGATCACGGCCCAAACGGGAGCGGCGGGAAAGGCCGTCAAGAGAGTTTACGTGGAAGAAGGCTGCGACATCGACCGCGAGTTGTATTTCGGCATTCTCGTCGACCGCTCGTCGGGGTTTGTCACCGCGATGGCCTCGACCGAGGGCGGCGTCAATTTCGAGGAAGTCGCGAAGAATTCACCCGAGACGGTCATTAAGGTTCCGATCGATCCAATCATCGGAATGCAACCGTTTCATGCCCGCAAGATCGCTTTCGCCTTGGGGCTTGAGGGCCAGCTCGTGGGGCTGGGCGTCAGGCTCATGCGCGCCGCCTACCAGGCGATGGTGGGGACCGACGCCAGCCTGGTCGAGATCAACCCCCTCGTCGTCACCCGTCGGGGTGGCATCGTCGCCCTCGACGCCAAGATGCATTTCGACGACAACGCCCTGTTACGCCATAAGGACGTCGCCGAAATGCGCGACGAATCCGAGGAGGATCAGCGCGAGACCGAGGCCGCCAAGCACGAACTCAGTTACGTCAAGCTTAACGGCAACATCGGTTGCATGGTCAACGGCGCCGGCCTGGCCATGGCGACCATGGACATCATCAAACTCTACGGCGCCGAACCGGCCAATTTCCTCGACGTTGGCGGGGGCGCCACCCGGGAGCGCGTCAGCGCCGCCTTCAAGATCATTCTTTCCGACCCCAACGTCGACGGCATCCTGGTCAACATCTTCGGCGGCATCATGCGTTGCGACGTCATCGCCGAGGGGGTCGTCGCCGCGGCTCGGGAGCTGGACGTGCACGTACCCTTGGTGGTCCGGCTCGAAGGCACGAACGTCGAGCTGGGAAAGAAAATACTCGACCACTCCGGGCTGGCGATCGTCGCCGCCGACAATCTCGCGGATGCCGCCGAAAAAGTGGTCAAGGCCGTCAAGGAGGTCGTCTGATGGCGGTCCTCGTCGACGAAGACACGAAGGTTATTTGCCAGGGTTTCACCGGCGCCCAGGGCACCTTCCATTCCGAGCAAGCGATCGCCTACGGCACCGAGATGGTGGGAGGCGTCACCCCCGGCAAGGGCGGCGGTGAGCATCTCGACCTGCCGGTTTTCGATACCGTGGCTGAGGCGGTGGCCGAAACCGGCGCCACGGCCTCGGTCGTCTACGTGCCCGCCCCCTTCGCCGCCGACGCGATTCTCGAGGCCATCGACGCCGAGGTTCCGCTCGTCGTCTGCATCACCGAGGGTATCCCGGTCCTGGACATGGTGCGCGTCAAGCGCATGCTGAGCGAATCGAGTACGCGTCTGATCGGTCCCAACTGTCCGGGCATCATCACCCCCGACGCGTGCAAGATCGGGATCATGCCCGGGCACATCCATCGACCGGGAAACGTCGGCATCGTTTCCCGCTCGGGGACGCTGACCTACGAAGGCGTGGCCCAGACCACGGCCGCGGAGCTTGGTCAATCGACGTGTATCGGCATCGGCGGCGACGCCATTATCGGATCCGATTTCGTCGATTGTCTGGAACTCTTTCTCGCCGACGACAAGACCGAGGGGATCATCATGATCGGCGAGATCGGCGGCGGCGCCGAGGAGGAAGCGGCGGAATTCATCGCCACCTCGAAACGAAAAAAGCCCGTGGTCGGGTTCATCGCCGGGCGCACCGCGCCGCGGGGCCGGCGCATGGGACACGCGGGCGCGATCATCCTAGGGGGAAAGGGAAGCGCCGAGGACAAGATCGAGGCGATGCGGAGCGCCGACATCACGGTCGCGGAATCGCCGGCGAGCCTCGGCAGCACGATGTTGAAGCTATTGAAAGGTTAGACCGCCACAATCATCCACCGTCCCGTCCCTTTCCCACCAACGGTATCTTGGACATGCCAACGCAGTTCGAGCAAACTTCCTTCCTGTACGGCCAGAACAGCGCCTTTATCGAGGATCTCTATACCCGCTATCTGCAGGATCCGAGGTCCGTGGATCCGAGTTGGCGGGACGTCTTCGCCGAGCTGGGCGACGACATCAAGAGGCTGCTGAGCGATCGCCGCGGGGCGACCTGGGCGCCGCGATCGCAAGTGCCGGCAACGCTGCCGGAGCACGACCTCGACACCGACGATGCCCGTCCGGGCAACGGTGGCGTCCAGGCGCTCAATCTATCCATTCCCGACGCGGTGGCGATCGCCGCCTCCGCCCGCGACAGTATCCGGGTCCTGATGATGATTCGCGCCTACCGTGTGCGCGGCCATCTGATCGCCGATCTCGATCCCCTCGGCATGGACGCCGAAAAGCACAATCCGGAGCTCGATCCGGCGACCTACGGCTTTACCGAAAGGGACTACGACCGGCCGTTCTTCGTCGATGGCGTATTGGGCATGGAGACGGCGACGCTGCGCGAAATCCTCACCGCCGTCAAGCTGACCTACTGCTCGAAAATCGGTGTCGAATTCATGCATATCCAGTACCCCGACCAGAAGGCGTGGATCCAGCAACGCGTCGAAAGCGGGCGCAGTCAGCCGAGTTTCTCGGCGGAGGAAAAGAAGGAAATCCTAAATCAGCTGCACATCAGCGAAGGATTCGAGCGCTTCCTCCATATCAAGTATCCGGGCAGCAAGCGCTTCTCCCTCGAGGGCGCCGAAAGCGTCGTCGCGGCGATCGAATCGGTCATCGAAACCGCTTCGGACCTGGGCGTCGAGGAAATCATCATCGGCATGCCGCACCGTGGCCGCCTCAACGTCCTGACCGCCGTGATGGGAAAGTCGTACGCCGCCATCTTCTCGGAATTCCAAGGAGAATCGGCCAATCCGGACGACGTCCAAGGATCCGGGGACGTCAAGTACCACCTCGGATCCTCGACCGACCGCGAGTTGCCCAACGGCAAGACCATCCACCTCAGCCTGATCGCCAACCCTTCCCATCTCGAGGCGGTCAACCCGGTGGTCGCGGGCAAGGTGCGGGCCAAGCAGGGACACCTCAAGGATACCCGGCGGCGCAAGGTCATGGGCCTGCTGTTGCACGGCGACGCGGCCTTTTCGGGCCAGGGTCTGGTGGCCGAGACCCTGGGGCTGTCGCAGCTCCGCGGGTACCGGACGGGAGGTACGATTCACCTCATCGTCAACAATCAGATCGGCTTCACGACCAGCCCGAAATACTCGCGGTCGTCGCCCTATCCGTCGGACGTTGGCAAGATGATCCAGGCCCCGATCTTCCACGTCAACGGCGATAACCCCGAAGCGGTCGTCTACGTCGCCAAGCTCGCCGCCGAGTTTCGCCAGCAGTTCAACGGCGACGTCATCATCGACATTTTTTGCTACCGCCGCCTCGGCCACAACGAGGGGGACGAACCCGCCTTCACCCAGCCGCTGATGTACCGGAAAATCGTCTCCCATCCGACGACGCGGCAACTTTACACCGAGCGGCTGATCGCCGACGGCACCCTTTCGCCACGCGAGGCGCACGCACTGATCAACCGATTCAACGATCGTCTCGAGTCCGACCTCGAATCCTCGAAAAGCTACAGGCCCAACAAGGCCGATTGGATGGACGGGCGCTGGGCGGATTACGAACGGGCCCCGACGGAAGGTCCCCGGCGGGGCGAGACAAGCGTTCCGATCGCCCTGCTCGCGGAGACCGGCCTGGCGATCTTTCGGCAGCCCGAACGAATCACCCTCCATCGCAAGATCGTCCGCATCCTCGAACAGCGCCGCGAGATGATCGAGACCGGCAGTAAGATCGATTGGGCAACGGCCGAGGCGCTCTGCTTCGCAACCCTGCTCTGCGAGGGCAATCCGGTCCGACTCAGCGGCCAGGATTCAGGGCGCGGCACCTTCAGTCAGCGCCATTCGGTCCTGGTCGACCAGAGCAACGAAGATAGATACGTTCCCCTGAATCACATCAAACCCGGCCAAGCCCAGATCGAGATCGTCGACAGCATGCTGTCCGAACAGGCCGTCCTCGGCTTCGAATACGGCTATTCCTCGGCCGATCCCGATACCCTGGTTCTGTGGGAAGCCCAGTTCGGCGATTTCGCCAACGGCGCCCAAGTCATCATCGACCAGTTCGTCGCCTCCGGGGAGAGCAAGTGGCTGCGCATGTGCGGACTGATCGTACTCCTGCCGCACGGCTACGAGGGTCAAGGTCCGGAACACAGTTCGGCGCGGGTAGAGCGCTATCTGCAGCTGAGCGCCGAGGACAACCTCCAGGTCGTCAACTGCACCGCGCCGGCGTCGTATTTCCACGTCTTGCGTCGGCAGCTGCGGCGCAAGTTCCGCAAGCCGCTCATCGTCATGACCCCGAAGTCGCTGTTACGGCACAAGCGCTGCGTGTCCGACCTCGACGAGTTCGGGCCGGGAACGAATTTCCACCGCGTTCTCCACGAAAACGTCATGCCCGCCCCGGACGCGGATATACGCCGCGTGATCGTCTGTACGGGAAAGGTCTTCTACGATCTCGAAGGAGAGCGTGACCGCCGCGGGATCAAGGACGTCACGATCCTGCGGCTCGAACAGATCGCGCCCTTTCCCGCCGGCCCGCTCGAGGAGGCCCTCGGGCGCTTCCCGCGGGCGGAAGTCGTTTTTGCCCAGGAGGAACCCGAGAACATGGGTGCCTGGACCTATGTCGCCAGCCGCATCGAGGCGGTGTTGTGCCGACTGTCCGCCAGTTGCGCCCGGCCCCGTTACGTCGGCCGCCCCGAGGCCGCGTCCCCGGCCACCGGAACCTTCAGGAAACACGTGCAACAGCAAGCCGCCTTGATCAACCGAGCCTTGACGATTTGAAGCGGTATCGGGCCAAGGAATGAAACCATGACGTCGAGGCAAGCATGAGTATCGAGATCGTCGTGCCGACACTGGGTGAATCGGTAACCGAGGCGACGGTGGCCAAATGGCACAAGTCCGCCGGTGACGAGGTTTCCGCGGACGAGCCCGTGGTCGAGATCGAAACCGACAAGGTCACGCTCGAGATCCCCGCCCCCGCGGCCGGGTCCCTCGGCGAGATTCGCGTTCCCGAGGGCGACAACGTGACGGTCGGCGCCGTCCTGGGTCTCATCGACGACGGGGCGACGGACAGAGAGGCCGGGCGGGGCCACCGTCTGGCGCCCGAACCCACTCCGGCGTTGGGGACCGATGCCGATAAGCCTCTGTCACCGGCCGTCCGGCGGTTGGTCGACGAGCATGGTCTCGATGTTTCGGGCCTGGTCGGAACCGGCAAGGACGGCCGCCTCATCAAGGCCGACGTCCTGGCGGCCTTGTCGGAGCCACCGAGCGTGCCACCGGGTGCCGAACCGGTGGCGGAGCCGGTATCGCCGAAATCGCCGGAACCACCGGCGGCGGCGCGGCCCGAGGCGGCCCGCGAGGAACGGGTGCGCCTGTCGCGCCTGCGCCAGCGTATCGCCGAGCGGCTCAAGGAGGCTCAAAACACCGCCGCCATCCTCTCGACCTTCAACGAGGTCGACATGTCCCAGGTCATCGCCGCGCGCCAACGCTACCGGGAGGGGTTCGAAAAGAAGCACGGCGTGCGATTGGGTTTCATGTCATTCTTCGTCAAGGCGGCAATCGTGGCCTTGAAGGAGCTGCCCGCCGTCAACGCCGAGATCGACGGCGAGGAAATTATCTACAAGAACTACTACCACATCGGAATCGCCGTCGGTTCGCCTCAGGGTCTGGTGGTTCCGGTGCTCCGCGACGCCGATCGATCGAGCTTCGCCGAGATCGAGCGCCGGGTGGGCGAATTCGGGCGCCGGGCCCGCGACGGAAAGCTGGCCTTGGAGGAGCTTCTCGGCGGCACGTTCACGATTACCAACGGCGGCATATACGGGTCGTTGCTCTCGACCCCGATCCTCAATCCGCCGCAGGCGGCGATCCTCGCCATGCACAAGATTCAGCCGCGGCCGATGGTCGTGGACGACGGCGTCGAGGCACGCCCGATGATGTACCTGGCGCTGAGCTACGACCACCGCATCATCGACGGGCGCGAGGCGGTGAGATTTCTCGTCCGAATCAAGGAATGCCT
Organism: Alphaproteobacteria bacterium; assembly: GCA_965218865.1. Classification (GTDB taxonomy): domain Bacteria; phylum Pseudomonadota; class Alphaproteobacteria; order JAAXGF01; family JAAXGF01; genus CBDCME01. The sequence goes on along the minus strand of CBDCME010000069.1, from coordinate 90,756 downwards.
CGAGGACCCGCAACGCCTCGTCCTCGACGTTTGAGGCCGGGATCCGAGCGTGGGCGCCCCGATCATGGCCGACGAAAGTTTCGATCTGGTCGTCATCGGCGGCGGTCCGGGGGGATACGTGGCCGCGATCCGCGCCGCCCAGCTCGGCCTGAAGGTCGCTTGCGTCGATAAACGCGGCCGCCTGGGCGGCACCTGTCTGAACGTCGGCTGCATTCCGTCGAAGGCCCTGCTCCACTCATCCGAGCTCTACGAGGAAGCGCGCCACGGTCTCGCCGGCCATGGCATTAAGCTCGGCGGCGTGGATCTCGATCTCGCGGCCATGATGGCGCGAAAGACCAAGGTGATCGCCGACCTGTGTGCCGGAATCGAGGGGCTGTTCCGCAAGCACAAGGTGACCCGTTACGATGCGGCCGGGGTCATCACGGCTCGGGGCGAGGTCACCGCGGCGCGGCGCCAGGGCCCCGCCGTCACCCTGGCGACCTCGAGAATCGTCATCGCCACGGGTTCGGAGGTCACGCCGCTCCCCGGAGTCACGATCGACGAAAAGCGCATCGTCTCGTCGACCGGCGCCTTGTCTCTCGACGAAGTGCCCAAGACGATGGTCGTCATCGGCGCGGGATATATCGGACTCGAGCTGGGTTCGGTGTGGCGGCGGCTGGGGGCGGAAGTGACGGTGGTCGAATTTCTCGATCGGATCGTGCCCGGGATGGACGCCGAAGTGGCGAAGAATCTCCAGCGTATCCTGAGCCGCCAAGGACTGAAATTCCGTCTCGCGACCCAGGTCGTCGGTGCCAAGGCGAGCAAGAGCGGGGTCCGCCTGACGTTGGCCCCCGCCGGCGGAGGCGAGAGCGAGGCGATGAGCGCCGACGTCGTACTGGTGGCGGTGGGCCGGCGGCCCTATACCCTCGGAATGGGCGCGATCGATGCCGGGGTCGCCCTCGACGAAGCGGGCCGCGTCCTCATCGACGACCAATTCCAGACCAACGTCGTGGGTATCCATGCCATCGGCGACGTCGTCCGCGGCGCGATGCTCGCCCACAAGGCCGAGGACGAAGGCATCGCCGTGGCCGAGATCATCGCCGGAAAGCCGGGCCACGTGAACTATGACGCCATCCCGGGCGTCGTCTATACCTCGCCCGAGGTCGCCACCGTCGGCCGCGGCGAGGAGGATCTCAACGCAGCCGGCGTCGCCTACAAGGTCGGTCGTTTTCCCTTCTCCGCCAACAGCCGGGGCCGTACCAACGCGACCACCGACGGCTTCGTCAAGATTATCGCCGAGGCCGACGCCGACCGCGTCCTCGGGGTTCACATCATCGGTCCCGACGCCGGCGAAATGATCGCCGAGGCCGTCGCGGTCATGGCGTTCGGCGGTTCCGCCGAGGACATCGCCCGCACCTGCCACGCCCATCCGACCCTGAGCGAGGCCATGCGCGAAGCCGCCCTCGCCGTCGCCGGCCGCGCCATCCACATCTGAATCCGCGGCGACGTCCCAACCCCGAGTGGATCGACCAAAAAATTCGATGCCCAAGCCTTGGGAAAAGTTCAGCCGTCGAATCACGAATTCGGGCGTTCGATACGCGGCAGTTTTCGATGGTCATTTCCGGAGCGATTGCCCTATCTTTCATGGTGAGAGGCCGGGTGGCATGGCCTTCACAGAGGCGCGGGTGCTAAATCCCGGTCGACGGTCTGGGAAAAGTCCATTTCAATTCAGGGAGCCGCGATGGTTTGGCGCGCGTGCATCATCGCTTGTTACATTCTGATCCTCGCCGTTCCGAGCGTCGGGGCGGTGGACGAGGGCGGGCCAAAGGTCAAAAGCGGGATCGACCCGGATAATCCCTTTTATTATCCCAAAGAGTCGATCCCGCCCAAAGAGGAGAAGACACCGGCGGAGGAAGTCTTCCACTTCGAGAGGATGCACTTTTTGCATCCGGTCCAGAAACAGGTGATTTGCCGCCTGGCCGGTGACGAGAACATGCGATTCGCCCATAGTGTCCTGGTCAAGTCGATCGTCGAGCAATTCAAGGCTGCGCCCCAACTCAACGTCGTCGACAAGGACGTGGCCGAGGCCATCGGGCTTTTAGAAAATTTTTGGCGGCTCATCCAAAGAGTGCCCGGCACCCAGTTGCGGCACGATCCGCTCTACGAACTCAAGGACGATCCCAACGCCCGATTCGGCTTGCGGCTGTGGGCGAAACACGTGTGCTCGCCCGAGAACATCATGTGCGACGAGGGTTTCAGGGCGCGGAAGTAAACCGCAGAGTGGCGATCCAGGAATCACATCGAGGTGAAAGCTTCGGCGCCCCTGATTGCGCCGGACGCCCTTTCGGCCTAGGTTACGAATATCAATATCGGGACAACTTGAAGGGAGTTGGTCATGGGCACCCGGGAAAAGAGCAAATGCTTTCTTACATTTACTATTGCCGCTTTACTTTCGTTCGTGGTGTCCGACACCGCATTCGCCGATAAAATAACCGAATTCAAGGAACTCTCCGAGAACAATCCCATAAAAGACGAAGACTGCGTGAAGCACGATGGGGATCCCTTGCGAGTTGGAGATACAGAAATGGAAAGAGTAATGAGGTACGGAAAAAATAATGATCGCCTAATATATTTCGATAATCATATCTATGTTACATATGGGATTTTATCGGAAAGTTTATTTTCGAAATTTATTGCGCCATCATATTCTCTCAACTTGTGTAAATTTTAGCGTCTGTTCGAAAATGCGCGTCCGCGCATTTTTTGCGTCTGGCCCTCTCCCCTGTACCATTTAAGTTGACCACTCGAACATAGAAAGTTGATGTGGTTGTTGTTTTGTGGGTAACGCGGAGCGTTATCCACAAAATGCGGTCAGCTGAAGATCTGATCGGGTCATTTTTTCGGATCGGACGAGCCTTCTGGGAGCGACCCATTGCTCCCTGTGTTTCGAGCACCTGGGGGGGACGCGTGCCCCGGAGGGACGGCCGCGGCGGACAGCCGGTGGGGAGTTGCGCCTGCGAGCGCCAGTACAGGGAATGTTCGGCGTCGCGGCGGTCCGAGGCAAGAGAGGAGAAAGGCGATGAACTTTGATTGGTTTGCTGGCATTGACTGGGCGACCGAGAGGCACCAGGTTTGCCTTCTTGATGGTAACGGCGTCATCGTCGTTGAAAGGTCGTTCGCCCACAGCGGGGAAGGGCTGGCCGAGTTGTGCGCGTGGCTGACGAAAAAGAGTGGCAGTGTGCCGGAGAGGATTGCCGTCTCCATCGAGGTCCCGCATGGGGCGGTCGTCGATACCTTGCTGGAGCGGGGTTTCGCCATTCACAGTATCAACCCCAAGCAGCTCGACCGCTTTCGCGATCGTTTCACCGTCGCCGGCGCCAAGGACGACCGCCGCGACGCCCATGTCCTCGGCGATTCCTTGCGCACCGACGGCCATTGCTTTCGTCGCTTGAAGGCCGATGCTCCCGCCATCATCGAACTGCGCGAATATTCGCGCCTGGGCCGAGGACCTCGGCCAGGAGCGCGTGCGCCTCGCCAACCACCTGCGCGAACAGTTGAGACGCTATTATCCCCAGGCCTTGGAGGTCAGCGACGATGTCGCCAGCGAGTGGTTTCTCGCCCTGTGGAAGAAGGCGCCCACTCCCGAGAAGGCGCGGCGCATCCGGACCGAGACCGTTGCCGAACTGCTGAAAACCCACCGCATCCGCAAAATCGACGCGCCTGAAGTGTTGCGCCTCTTGCGCCAAAAGCCGCTCACCGTCGCGCCGGGAACTATCGCCGCCGCTTGCGCTCATATCGGTTCCCTGGCCGAGCGTTTGCGCCTGGTCAACCGCCAGGTCAAGCAGGCCCGAAGCCGCATCGACGGCCTCTGCCGACACATCGCCGATCAACAGGACAGCGCCTCGGGGCAGAAATCCGAGCAGCGCGACGTGGACATCCTGCTTTCCATGCCCGGAATCGGGAGGACCGTCCTCGCCACGCTGCTCGCAGAAGCCTCGACGCCCCTGCGGGAAAGAAATTACCAGGCCCTGCGCACCTTGTCCGGCGCCGCCCCCGTTACCCGCCGGAGCGGCAAACGCTGTCTCGTCATCATGCGTCAGGCCTGCCACGTTCGGCTGCGAACCGCCCTTTACCACTGGGCCCGCGTCGCCATCCAACACGATCCCATCAGCCGCCAACGCTATGCCGCCCTTAGGGCCCGGGGACACGGCCACGCCAGAGCGCTGAGAACCGTCGCCGATAGACTGCTTGCCGTCGCCTGCGCCATGCTCAGAAATCAAACCCTCTTCGATCCATCCCATGCTCAAAAAAAAGCCCAACGCCGCCTCACTCCGGCAGCGTGACCACCTCTCATTTCCCCCTTGCTCAATGGTGGAGAGTCCCTCCCGGCCACCCATATCAGCAACCTCTCGTGGGTGGCCGGGAGGGGGAGTGGGCCGGTGCCGCGAGTTTTCGAACAGACTATTAACGCGTTTGCTGTAACGGTTATAATGGCGCGGTCCAGGCGTTCGGCCTGGCGCCAATAGTTTGCACCGCTCTCGTCGCCAAGGGCGGCTTTTAGGAGCGCCTTGCCTTCGCGCGACAATTCCAGCTCGAGAACGTTTTCGCGGCCCTTTTCGGACATCTTGCGCCATGATTTGCGGATGATGTCGATGAGTTTTTCTCTCGATTGGGTCGGCGCGAAAAGTTCGAACTCGTACTCGAAAAAGACGATGGAGGCGACGTCCTCGATCAATTGGGCATCCCGATCCCTCTTGAAATCTTTCAATAGAATCAAATTTTCGACCCGTTGGATGTCATCGCTCCCATAACCGATTTCAGCGAGGATTTCGGCGGTTTTTTCGGCGTGAAACTTGGCCAGGGCGTTGCGCCACAAGTGATAACCGACCCGGCCCTCGGCAAAATCCGAGCGCGGGATCTCCCAGCGGGCGATGTGCAGGGCCCTGACGGCGATACGGACGAGGTCGTCGCCTCGGGGTGCCAACAGATCGAGCCAGACGCTGCGGCGCCGGGAATAAAGCAACTCGCGCCCCCATTCCTCTCCGGCCTCGATAAGTCTGTGCGGATCGGGTTGGTTGATCGCGTCGATCTGCCTGATCGCCTCCGCAAAACGGAGCGAGTCTCCCCGCTCTCCGGTGGCCAGGGAATAGAGGGCGCCACCTTCGAGGCCGACGTCAATATTCATCTCCACATCTTTTCGCGACGGCGGGTTGGATTTCGGAGTCCCGCACGCATCACCCTGGGGACAATATCTGAGCGCCCAGCGCCGCAGGGTTCGGCCGCCATCCCCTGGGAGCGGCTCGACGACCGTCGCCCCCCAGTCGGTCGGCGTCAGGCGCGCCAATCCCCAGCCGCGCAAGGTTTCGATCCGCCGCATGACTTGCGTCACGGGCACCTCGAGGACCGAACTCAAAGCCCTTGGCGTGTAAGCCTCAAAGGAAACGCGGCAAACCAATCCCCTCAGAACCTCGTCCCCCAGCAGGGCGGCGAGGCGGTCGAACTCCATCGCGGCGCAATAGCCACAATCGTTACGGGAAAGGGGAGCGCCGCCGTGCGCGGTCGCGACGACGAAGTGACAGGCAAGAGCAAGGACGAGATGCTTCATCATCGTGCGCCATGGCCCCCCGGAGCGGGGCGTATCGATGTTTGTTCGTGAAGGGCGTTCTCCCGCTGCCGGATCAGCGCGCGACGACGGCATGGGAGGCGAGTGGACGGCCAAGCGACCCAGCTCGGTGCGGTGCGGGCGTGGCATGGCACGAAACTTCGTTGCCAGTCGCGGGGGAAGCGCGGGGTTGACATTATATGAACGTATATTCATATATTTCTCTCATGAGCAAGAGAGTCTCTCATCCCGGTCGGCCACGCGGCTTCGACTTGGACGCCGTCCTCGACACGGCGGTCGACGTCTTCCACCGAAACGGCCTCTCCGGCACGACCTACGAGGTCCTGGAGCGCACCACTGGATTGCGTCGCCAGAGCTTGGTTTACGCCTTCGGTGACAAGCGCGCCCTGTTCGAGGCGGCCCTCAAGCGCTACGCCGATCGGCGGGTCGGCGCGGTCGTTGCGCGCCTGGGCGAGCCTGGCTCGCCGGCGGCGGGCATTCGCGCCGCCTTTGCCCTGTGGCTCGACGACGCTGGTGACGCGGCCCACCCTGGTTGTTTGCTGGTCAATACGGTCGCCGAGGTCGGCCGGGGCGACGTCGCCTTGGCGACCACGATCGCGGACGCGACCGCGCGGCTTGTCGAGGCCTTCAAGGACGCGTTTACGCGCGCCCAAGCTGCCGGCGAGTTGCGAACGGACGCCGATCCGCCGGATCTGGCCCGATTGGCGGTCGCCGTCGGCGATGGCGCCTTACTGCACGCCCGCGGCGCCGGCGACGCCACGCCAGCAGCGGCGAGCTTTCGCGGCTTCCTCGCGACGATTCTCTGCTGATGAGGAGATCGTGATCAGCCGCTTTGTTTTGGAGATTTTATGACCACACGATCACAAAAGGAGACGACGATGGCCGACGCCTTTCCGTTGCACGATGAATCCAGCGCTCCCCGCGCGGCGCGGGACGCGCTGGCCGCGACCAAGCGCAACTTCGGCATGATCCCGAACCTTGAGCGGGTCATGGCGGGCGCACCGGCCCTGCTCGCCGCGTACAGCGCCGCCTGGGACCTGTTCGATACCACCTCGCTGACGCCGATCGAGCGCCAGGTGATCTATCAGACCGCCAATTTCGAGAATGAGTGCGATTACTGCGTGCCGTGGCACACGTATCTGGCCAAACAGGCGAGGATGGCCCCGGAGGATGTCGAGGCGCTGCGGACCGGCGCGCGCCTGAGCGATCCCAAGCTCGAAGCCGTACGGACCCTTACCCGCCAGCTCTTGCACAATCGGGGCAAGATCAGCCAGGCTGATCTAGCGCTGTTTTTCGAAGCTGGGTACGAGGCGCGGCAGGCACTGGAAATCGTGCTCGGCCTGGCCGTCAAGACCATGAGCAATTACACCAACTCGATCGCCGGCACGCCCCTGGATGACGAGGTCAAATCACTCGCTTGGCGGAAGCCGAGGATCGCCATACGGCAAGCGTGCCAATGACCGCGCGCCCGCTATTCTTGCCACCGGAACGGGGCCGCGGTGGGCGATAATTGTCGGAGATGGGATACCTTGTCGCGGTGCCCGATCGGGCGAGACGAACAGCTGGCGGTTTCTGTTGGCGCTAGACAACGATGGAACGGAGGCAAGACGTGGTGGCGGGAGATCGCATCATCGTTTTCTCCATGCATAGAAGCGGGTCGATGCTGTTGTACCAGTTGTGCCGTCGCCTGGCGCCGCTAACGGGTTACAGGCATTACTCCCCCAACGGCGGTGACGTACGCGTTTCCATACGCCAATTCGCCGAGCGGCCGGAGCATTGGTTGACCCAAAAGGGCTGCTTCGGACCGCTCCGCATCTATATCCCCGCGCCGCGAACCGAAGACACCAAAATCCTGCTCCACTTGCGCGATCCTCGTGACGTCTTGGTTTCCATGTTCTTCTCCTACTGCTACTCGCATGGCGGTGAGATCGAGGGCGGTACGGGTTATCGCAAGGAGGTCGCGGAGTGGGGCATCGACGAATTTGTTTGGCGGATGGCGACGGCCGAGGATGCCCCCGTCACCGGTGACTATGGCACCGGCAGCCACCTCTGGGATCTCGCCGGCAACGTTCGGCGGCGATACGAGAGCTACGTAGCGAACCTATTCGAGCGGCCGAACACCGTCTTCGTGCGATACGAGGACATGGTGTCGGGTTCGACTTGCTGGCTTCGCGGCGTTTCCGGCATCTTCGGGTTCGAGGATCCCGAACAGATCGAGCGGATCAGGATGGGCCTGGCGCGCCACACGGAAGCCGACCACGATGACCAATGGGTTCACAGACGTCAGGTCACGCCGGGAGACTACAAGCGAAAGCTGCGCCCAGAGACGATAATCCGGCTCAACAACGCATTCGGTGACGTCCTGGCACGACTCGGCTATCCGGCTTGAGTAGCGCTTGATGGCGCGGTTCCCTGTGGCCCCGAAGTTATTCTATCCAATAGACAACCGAAACGAACGCGGAAAGGATAGCGCGCCGCTTGGCCGCCGTTGGTTCCGGTGCTCGACGTTTTTGAATGAGTGGCAGCCTCGGTAAATTTCAAGGAGATTATTCGGTAACGTCGCTCATGTAGGTTCAACCTATTTGGCTCGCATCATATCCTCGGAGTGGCAACACGCTCCTTCGCACCGTTCTATACCAATGCCTTGGGCTTGTATCGACGAGCATCTATCCCAACGACCTCGGTGGAAATAAAGAACTGGAATCATACGTCGGTCACATCGAACGCAGGGAGGAGGGAAGATTTCGCTTACCCCGGGGCGCCATACCGCTGATCAAGACCCACGATCTGCCAAAGGATGACGCCCGAGCCGTGTACGTCGTACGCGATGGGAGAGCCGCTTGCGCTAGTGTTTGGGAGTTATACCGGCGACGCCTCCCTTTGGAAGACGTTATTGTTGGTCAATTCCGTTTCGGATCCTGGGCAAACCACGTATCGGCCTGGCAACCGTGGGTGCGGAAGAATACTCTCCTGCTCAGATACGAAGAAATCGTGAGTGATTTGCCGATGGTCCTGGAAAAACTAAGCGCGTTCCTCGACGCCAAAATCGTTAAACGGACGATTCCGGACCGTGATACCGTGGCATCTGTCGATGGGCTGATAGTCAGAAAGAAGACCGACTGGCGTGACGTGATGACGCGAAAGAATATTAAATTATTTCGTCGAACAAACGGAAAAATGATGCGGAAACTAGGCTATAGCCTCACCTGACCGCTGAAATAATGATTGAGTTTGGACGGAGGAAGGGTGTGCCCTCCATGTTCACGGTCCCCGCCTCGGAATTTCGTCGAAAGTCAGAAAAAATTCACGTTTCGAAGCTATAAGCCATTGGTTGTAGATTTCCTCCCGTTTGATCCATGAAACCGATTTCACGACGATGAGCCGATCATACGAGGACAAGGTATCCGATCTCCTGGGGGGACTCTCCCCCGGGATGAGGGCCATGACGGTCGAAAATTTCGCGCTCGGCTTCAACGGTCGCGGATTGGGCCGAGAAGAGCGGGTCATGGCTGAAGCCATCTTTCGCGCGAGCCTGCGCGATAAATCCCACGATGTGCGCCGCGCCATGTCGGAATGATTGAAAGACTGTCCCCGGCTGCCGCACGACATCGCCGTCGTCCTGGCCAGTGACTTATCCGACGTCGCGCTTCCGATCATAGAAAGTTCACCTGTCCTCACCGACATCGATTTGATCGAAATCATACGCTCGCGCGAACTGGAACAACGCGTCGCGGTGGCTCGGCGGAGAAAACTTTCCGAACGTGTGTCGGCCACCTTGGTGGACACTGAGCAGCAACCGGTCGTCGTCGTGCTCACCGCCAATTTGGGCGCCAACATCATGGAATTTTCCTACCTCAAGATCATCAACACATTTACCGACGACGAGACCATAACCGGCAATGTGATTCGGCGGCCTGTCTTGCCGCGGAGAATCGTCAAGATCCTTTATGACTTGGTATCGGGGAATTTGTACGTCGAACTGAACGAGCATCATCCGCCTCCGGGGGAAATTACCGACGAGCTGGTTTTCGAGTCCACGGACGATGAGATTCTTGAATTCGTGGATTGGGATGCCGAGCCGGAAGAGGTCGAGGAAATTGTGCGTCAGATCAGATCCGCAGACCGCCTGTCACTCCCATTGATCATACAAAGCTTTTGCCTCGGTCAGACCAAGTTCTTCGAGACCGCGATCGCGGAGATCGCGAACATCCCGATCGAAAACAGCAGATTTCTGATATACGACACGGGACCGCGTGGCCTCGATTCCCTGCGCAAGGTGACGGCTTGTCCCCCGGCCCTGATCGAAGTCGTACGACTGGTCGTCGAAACTTCTTCGGAAATCGGATTTCGAGGCGATCCTCGCGACCACGCTCACCTCTACGAGAGGGTCGTCAAGCAGCTCGACGCAGGAACAATTTTTAGTCGCGGTTGAGGGTTCGGGATGAGTGGGATCGTGCTCGGTGCACGGGGTTCGGGGAGCCCCGAGCTTGCCTCGACGACGTCATGGGGACTGCTCGAAGCCACCGGACGGCGTTTTCGGATTCGACAGGCACACCGGTCCGCCCGCGCCGCTCGGCGGCACGTCCCGGTCCGGGGGAGAGGCGTGCTGTCTCAGGCGATGGGCGCGGTCATGATCGCGTCGAGGGCCTCCTGCGCCCGGGCGGCATAGTGCCGGTTGGCCTCGGGCAGATAACGGAAGCGTCCGTCGCAGCGCACGATGGCGATGGCCGCGTTGGTCAAGCAGGCGAGATTTCTGGGCAGGTGACGCACGTAGGCCCGGCATCGGTCTTCGTCGTAGGTGAAGTCGCGCACGTAGTGCAGGCGGTTCTCGATATGCCAGTGGTTGCGCACCAGTTCGAGCAACTCCTCGGGTCCGGCGCGCTCTGCGCCGAGCGAGGTGAGGCTCCAGGTCACCTCGATGCTGCGCTTGCCGGTCTTGAGGATCTCGCGTTCGCGCTCGATGCGCATGGCCTGGCGTCGCCCGTGGAGGTTGGCGTAGCCGTCCCACTCGGCAGCGGAGAGGTCGACGACGGCGCAGCGTCGGCGCTCGATGCGGCCATGGCCCTTGTCGACGGTTTCGTGCCAGAGCGCATCGCTGAAGTCGATCGCCTTGAGGTCTTCGAAGATCATCTCCTGGTTGTCCTTGACCGCGCTCATCACGTAGTCGGCGCGACGCCCGAGCAGGCAGCGCGCGGTCTCGTGCTGAGCGTGCATCGCGTCCATGGTGACGATCCGGCCTGTGAGGTCGAGGCCGCTGGAGAGTTCGCGCACGGCCGGGATTTCGTTGCTCTTGCGGTCGACCTCGACCTGCCCGAGGACCACGCCGGTGTCGTGCTCGACCGCCGCCACCATCATCCTGCGCCCGTCTTCGGTCTGCTTCGAGGCGCCGCGCAGATCCTTTCCGTCCATGGCGACCGGCGCGTGCGCGCTGCCATGCTGGCCGGTCCACTGGCTAATCGCGTTGTCCAGGGTCTCTGGCGGCAGGGCGGTGAGGGTCTTGTGGAAGGTGGTGATCGCGGGCGGGGTGTAGCGCTGTTTGGAAGGGCTCCAGAACGCACCCACCGCCTCGAGCTGCTCCTGGGAGAGCAGGGCGGCGAACTGGGCGAACGCGTTCACCCCCCGGTATCCGGCAAGCCGGGCGGCGACGGCGATCACCAGAATGGTGTTGAGCGCATAGCGCTTGCCCCGGGCATGGCGGTACTCGGGCACCTCACCCAGACACTCGAACAGGCTGCGCAGCCGGGGCGCGGCCATCGGCTCGGTGTGCTGCTCGGCGTTCCAGTGTGCCGGCATCCCGGTACGGCTCAGCGCCTCGGGGGCGCCGTCTGTCAGTCCGAACACGAAGACCTCCTTGGGCTGACCGTGGTGGCGCCAGCGCGCTGCCCCTCCGGGCTCACGGGCAAAGCCCCGCGTCAGCCCCAGAGAGCGCCAGTTCGACGCGCGGTAGCAGGTGCCGGCAAATCGCGAGACGTCCACGAACGTCTCCGCCAGAAGAGCCGGATATCCGTGCACCGCCTGGATGTCCTCAGACAGCCGCCGCAGGCTCAGCCCCAGCACACGGGAGGCCAGGTTCGGCACTCGGCCAGGCGTCAGAATGACGAAGCGCGAGTTGTTGGCGATCAGATGCAGACGCCGGAACTGCTGCTCGGCCGACCACCCGATCCAGCGATCACGCGCGCCCAGCTTGAACGCGCCGGGCTGCCAGCCGATCAGTGCGAGCCAGGTCTCGCCATGCACCGCGACATGGCGCAGGCCCTTGCCGATGACGCCGTGGAACGCCAGGTAGTGGTGCTGCTCCACCAACCGGTCCCCGCGCCGGTGCTCCTGCGCGCCCCAGGTCGGACGCACCGTGACCGCGCGCAAATCAATGGACGAATCCGAGACCGGCAGCGTCGCCATGACCGGCACACTGCCACACCGAGAATGAAATGGCCAGCGCCGCGATCACCTCACCCTGATCACTGGGCGGACAAAAAACTAGCCCTGCAGCTCGACGATAGGTTTGACGGGCAAGCAAGCAGGAATCTCGGGAGTCTTTTGGCCGCGTTAGCCGGCTAGCGGAATCACCCAAAACCGTTTCGGGTGACGTGTTCGAGCATGGAACCGATTCAACTGCGGCGTCGCCGCCGCGCCCCCGGAACGTGATTCTAATACGCCGGTGCGAATTCACCGCTCCGTTCGCCTCGTTCGCGATGCGCCGGCATCATGTCCTCGATCGGGGTGGGCGTGAGGCCGAGGTCGACCAGGCCGAGCGCGTTGGGACGGACGACGTTGTCGCGCGTCAACGAGGTGACATGGTTCTGTTTCCATAGGCGTTTCGGAAGCTTATTGAAGATCGCCGCTTGAGCCTCCGCCAGCCAGATCGGGAACAGAGGGGGCAAACGCCCGGCCTCTCGCGTTACGATGGCCACGATTTCGTGCAGGGGGATCGCCCTTGGCCCCCCCAGCTCATAGGTTTTGCCCTTGGTACCCGGATCCTCGAGGATGCGAACGATAGCCTTGCTCACGTCGCCGATATAAACTGCCTGGAAGAGCGTCTTGCGGCCAAAACTGAGAGCGTAATCCGGGTTGTAGCGCGACATCTCGAGGAGTTGTTTGACGAAACCGCCCTCGGGGTGGACGACGAGGCTGGGCCGGACGAGCGTGACCTCGGGAAATTCCTCCACCGCGGCGGCTTCACCGGCCGCGTTGTTCCGACCGTGGACGAAGGGCGACTTCGGGTCGGCGCTTATGCCGGAAATATGGACGAACCGTTCGGCCTCGGCCGCCGCGGCGGACGCGATCGCGCGGACACCTCGCCGACTAATTTCGATGAATTCCTGATCACCCCACTCACGATGCATCCCGACCAGGTTGACGACCATCGAGGCGCCCACGACCGCCTCCTTGACGGCCGCCGGGTCGTCGCGCACATCCACCGTCATCACCGTGAGACGGTCGTTGCCGCTCTGCAATTTGCGGAGCAACGCGGGGTCGGGGTTCCGCGAGGCGACGCGAACCCGCGCGCCCGCGTCCAACAAGTGCATCACCAGATCGCGCCCAAGAAAGCCGGCGCCGCCGAATACCATGACGAGTTTGTCTTTAAGATTAGAGGCGCCGGTGGGGTGCGAATCGACTACCTCGCCTCCGAGTCGGCTCGCGGTTCGCGCCCGCCCGTTTTTGTGGTTTTCGGAATTGGCGGCCGGCCTCGCGCAGGTATCGCCCAGCGGGCAATATCTATCGGCCCATCGGCGCAGGGTTTGGGCTCCGCCGCCGGGGATCGGCTCGATCAGGGTGCGGGCCGAATCGTGGCGGACCATGCGCACCAGACCCCATCCGCGCAAGGTATTGATTCGCCGCATCACCTGCCCCTCGGGCATGCCGAGCGCGGAATTCAGGGAACCGAACGTGTAGCGCTGGTAAGAGAGCCGGCAGACCATGTCGCGGAGAACGTCGTCCGCGAGCAGCGATGCCAAGCGGTCGATCTCCCGGGCCACGCCAAAGGTGGTCGCGAAATCGCCGCCGTAACGAGGAAGGGATTCTTCCCCTCTCGCGGTGACGGCGGCAATAAGAAGAGCTGCGGCGAACGCGAGATGCTTCATCATCGGAATGGTCTGACTGATTTACCCGGAGGATCCGCCTCCACCGCCTGGGATCATAGCACTACGAGTCGGCCCCAGACCATTTGGTTCGCGCCATGTGTCGTGATCAGTTATCTTCCTGATTATGCGATTAGCCTCCGAGGGTATGGCGGAAATACAATCGCCGATTTCCCGGAACCTTTGCGATGCCGAGGAAGGCGCCTCGGGTGTGCCGACCCACGCTTGAATCAAGGGCCGCGCCACATGATCGGAAAAATACGTGATGACTAGACCATAAATCTGTATACCGTCCACATATTCCGTCCCCATATTCCGTCACTCGCATCTGCCATCCCCAGGGCAACCCATCAGCAAGAAATAAAGAAGAGGATATACGCTCGACTCGATTCTCCATTCGGAATCGATCCCCCACGACTCGCCACCAGGATTTTTCTCCAGCCAACCCTCCCCCATCTCACCGTGCCGCCTCACCGGCTCCCCGATAACATGCTTTACGCGGGGTCTTCCAACCATGGGGTTACGGGGCTTACCGGCCATGAGGACAAGTAGCTTCGACAACTTTTTGAACGAATACGTTTCTCCGATTTTAAATTCAATATAAGTTCGTATGTCAGCCAAATGTTTCCATTTCCCATCCTTCAGAGCACAAAGAATAAGGAAGCGATCTTTTCCAACCTCCCCACGAACCATACGTTCCCACCATATTTTATTCTCTTCCGTATTCGGCAAGGTAAACTTTTTGCCAAAGTCACCGAAGATGTTGACCCCGTCAAACGGACGCTCCGCGGCGACGTCGACTTTTTCGCCGCCGCTCTCGACCTTCCCCTCCTTGGCTTCGCCGTGGAAGCCGAGGAGGGCTACAAGTGTAGCGGCGAACAACCCTAGTGCACCGGCGCATTCACTTCGTTCACGCCCCCGTGCACCAGGCCTTTGTCGATGCATCAACTTTCCAAACTTCGGCTGTCGCCTCCGTTTGGGTCGATGCACTAGCGGTTTGTGCAAGGCCAACTCCTTATCTCCCACGCCACTCAAAAGCGGATATTCAAGAATCCCAGGATGACTCCGTCCAATCCTCGACAAATCGCGATACTCGTCGAGCGACAACGGAGTCTCGTTGGGATCGACTTGTCCACGTTAGGTTGAGCTGGTCCGACAAAGTTGGACAGGTTGGTGGCGGGGTTAAGGTGTCATCCGTTGCGAAATCATGCCGCCGAATTCCTGTTTATCACTTTCTGCCGTCGTTGTTGAGCCTGTGGCGATGTCGGCGTGGCGTTCGTGTCTTCTCTAATCGGCATTCGAAGGTCAAGCTTCCGAAGTGGGGCGGATCCGCGGGCGCGTGGGATTTGCCAGGTGGTCCCTGCTTCTCTACGTGCTCGGGGCGGCACGGGATGGGATCGGAAGGGTGAGGCGGCGACAATCCGTTCGGCGGGTTCGATCCGAAACGGCGGCGACAAGACTCTTAGCGTGCTCGCCTCGTCCCTGGTCCCCACCAGGGCACCATCCGCCACGGCGGATCAAAATCGACCGTTTGTTTTACGAAGCTTTCTCCTCGGCGATTGTTTGGTGGCGAAAGAATCATCTCGGAGTCTCCTAGCTGGCGGCCTTGGCCGCGGCCTCGCGGCGGAAGTCGCTGCCGTCGAGCCCCATGCGGTGGAGGATCACGGCGAGTTTGCGCGCCACCCGGGCCCGCTTGGGGCTGGACCTGTGGGCGATCCGCTCGCCCCAGGCCTTGAGCGCCGAGGGCCGCTGCGTCAACAACACCGTGGCGGCGAGGGTACGGCGCACCATGGCGTCGAGCCGGGTCTCGACCAGATCCAAAACCCGCATCTCAAACCGCGCCGCGCTCACTTTTCCCACCTTCAGCCCAAAGGCCTTCAGGGTTTCGTTCTCGACATCGCGCGCTTTCTTATGCAAGGTCTTGCGATTGTTCAGGAACAGCCGCAGCTCCTGGCTCTCCCGGCTCTTGACGTGAACCATGCACCCCAGACGCATCATTCTGGGCGGTGCCACAGGCGTCATTACGGTTTGTTGCGCATCGCCCCCAGTGCTGCCTTGACGTGCCGGGTCTCGACGCAAATCGTCGCCAAGCCGGCTTTGCGAAGATGCGTGTGAAGCCATGGCGACAGCGGTCTCGCTTCCAGGCCTACCCGCGCGAGCAAGACGCGAAACCGCTCCAGCACCGCGCCTCCGGCCCCCTCCCGGCCACCCACGAGAGGTTGCCGATAGGGGCGGCCGGGAGGGGGCGGGGGGGGGCCGGCGCCGCGAGTTTTCGAATAGACAAGGCTCGAATAGGACCGCGTGACGCACCCGCCAGGGTCCGCGGGCCACACCGCTCGTGCCGCTTCCTTGTCCGCTCCCCGGAGAAAACGTAGGTGGAGGACCGAAAAAACGGCTTTTATGTCTCGATTTCTATCGCGGGGATGCGTGAAGCCAACAATCCGTTGGTTGGCTCTAGGGGGGGCCAACCAAGGCGGTCTCGGGGAAACAATTTTCGGTTGCGTTGGGAAAGCCGTGACGCCGCTCATAAGGGAGCGTGGGTGAAAGTGGTTGAATAAATTTCATTACCAAGGGGGGCAAGGCGGGGTATCATGTTATACCAACCGCCCCAGAGTTTGACTCGCGCAAAGGTTTACACGCTAGGTTTTGTGTGATTCAAGGTTGTTGGCAACAAGGGAGTGTGTTCAATGCCAACGATTCCTTTGCGAAACGACTTTGATGCTGAAAGAGTCCGTGTTCTTGCGGCACGGAGCGATGATGGGAACCAGGCGCGCCGGCTTTTGTCGATGGCGGCCATCTACGATGGGATGGATCAAGCGTGCGCGGCGGGTATTGGCGGCATGGATCGGCAGACGTTGCGGGACTGGGTTCACCGGTTCAACGCGGGAGGTCCGGCCGGTCTGATCGACCGCAAGCCGAACGGGGCGTTGCGTCGGTTGACGCCGTCGCAAATGGCGGCGCTTTCGCGGGCTATCGAGGCCGGTCCCGATCCCGAACGGGATGGGGTCGTGCGCTGGCGCTGCATCGATCTCAAGCAACTGATCCGAACGCGCTTCGGCGTGGACTATCACGAGCGGAGCGTCGGCAAGCTGCTGGCCGCGCTCGGGTTCTCGCATATTTCCGCGCGCCCGCGCCACGTCGGCCAGGATGCGCGGGCACAGGAGGAATTTAAAAAAAGTTTTCCCGAACACTTGGCGAAAATCGTAGCGGCACAGCCACCGGACACGCCCATAGAGGTTTGGTTTCAAGATGAAATGCGCGTCGGCCAGAAGAACAGCCTGGTGCGCCAGTGGGCCCCAAAGGGATCGCGCCCGCGCCAGGTCAAGGACCTACGGACCTCTTCGGCGTATCTCTTCGGCGCCATCTGCCCCGAGCGCGGTGAGGGCGCGGCGCTGGTCATGCCGCGCGCCAATACTGAAGCCATGGACCTGCATCTCGAGGAAATCAGCCGGGCCGTTGCCCCAAACGCCCATGCCGTCGTGCTGCTCGACCAAGCCGCATGGCACACCACTGCCAAACTCGGCATCCCGGAGAACATCTCCCTCGTGCCTTTGCCACCCAAGTCCCCGGAGCTCAATCCCGCCGAAAATGTCGGGCAATACCTACGCCAGAACTGGCTCTCCAATCGTGTCTTCGACTCCTATGAAGCCATCGTCGAGGCCTCTTGCCAAGCCTGGAACAACCTGACCGACCAACCTTGGAAGATCATGTCCATCGGCCTCAGAGCGTGGGCTCGCACAAGTCAATGTTAACGGCGGTTGGTATAAGTGATGGTTAGGAATTGGTTAACGAATTGGGCGGATCCTAAAATTGTAATGATTCGGGCCGAACTTGAGGTCGCGCTTGGGTCACCTCATACGGGAGTTCATCCCTGATGAGCAACATTTCGGTTCTCCCGCGCCGTTTGTGGCAGAGTTCGCGCCTCGGCCTATTGGGTGAGCGCATCGCTGCGCTGCGCAATCTTGTCTACCGCTCGCCCCTATATCGGGTGCTGCTGCAAGCCCAGCTTCCTGAAATCTCGGCCCGGGCCCCCGCCGATCCTTGGCCCGCGAACGCCGCCCGCGGCGTCGCCCTGCAACGCGGCGCCTATGTTTTCGCGGGCCAGGAAATCGTCGCGGTCGGGGGTCTGCCCTGGTTCTTCAACGCCGCCTCCCCGACTTGGATCGAGGAAGCTCACGGCTTCGAATGGCTGCGCGACTTGCGGGCCGAGGGGACCGACCATGGCCGCGAAACCGCGCGCGCGCTGGTTTCCGACTGGATTGCCCATTGCGGTGCTTGGCACCCCCAGGTCTGGCGTCCGGACATCCTCGGCCGCCGTCTGATCGCCTGGCTCGCTCACGCGGATTATTTGCGCGAGGGCACCGACATCGGCTTCGAACGCTGGTTTATCGGCAGCCTCGGCGCCCAGGCCGGTTATCTGGCCCGCACGGCCAGCGCCTCTCCCGGCGGCGCGGCGCAGTTCGCGGCGGCGACCGGCCTGTTGTACTCGGGGCTTTACCTCTCCGACGGCGACCGCCGATTGAGCCAGGCCTTGCGCTGCCTGGAGCGGGCCGTGGTCGAGCAGGTCGGTGTCGACGGTTGCCATATCGAGCGCAGCCCTTCGGCGCACTTGCGCGCTCTGCGTGATCTGATCGTCGCCCGCGACGCCCTGCAGGGCGCCGGCAAGCCGGTCTCCAAGGCGCTCTCCGACGCCATCGGGCGCATGGCGCGTGTCTTGCTCCTCTTCCGCCACGGCGACGGCGGTTTGGCTCTGTTCAACGATTCGATCGAGGAAGACCCCAGGCTGATCGACGCCGCGCTACGCGGCGCCGGGGAACTCGGCGATCCGGTCGCCAGCGCCAGCGAGGCGGGCTTCGAACGTCTCGCCGCCGGCGACACCCTGGTCCTGCTCGACGCGGGCATGCCCCCGCCGGCCGAGATGAGCCGCCGGTCCCACGCCGGCCTGCTCTCGTTCGAGATGAGCGACGGCCCCGCCCGCCTGATCGTCAACTGCGGGGCCCAGGCCGGCCACGCGGCGCAATGGGGCAGCGCCCTGAGGGCAACGGCCGCGCATTCGACCCTAACCCTCGACAACACCAACGCGATCGGCTTCGCCGACGACGGTACCGTTAGCCGCTATCCGGGAAACGTGACCTATAACCGCCACGACGAGAACGGCAACATCTGGATCGAAGCCGGACACGACGGCTACCGCGAAAACTTCGGTACCCGTCACGAACGCCGGCTCTACCTGAACACCGCCGGCGACAATCTGCGCGGCGAGGACAATATGTGCGGACGCGCGGGACTCCCCTTCGTACTGCGTTTTCACCTCCATCCGGCGGTTGTCGCGCAGGTCGGCGACGAGGGCGTTCTGCTGCGTCATCAGCACGGCTCCGAGTGGCGATTCCGCGCCGCGGGCGGCACCATCGGGGTCAACGAAAGCATTTACATGGGGCGTCTGGGCGAATCCCAGCGGACCGAGCAGATCGTCATCCGGGGTACCACGGCGGAAGAAAAAACAACCGTGAAATGGGCCTTAACGCGCCTCGGCGAAACCACCTGAGTTCTTCTCCCACTGTCGCGGTCACACGCCGCAACAAATCCGAAATTCAGAGTTCCCAGCGGCGCATGCCATCGGGCAGCGGGGTCTTGCGCCACATCCCCCGAACGTCGGCGACCAAGGCCTCGGGGGCGCCGAGGCGGGCAAAGGTCTGAGCCCCGAATCCCCGGTATTCGTCGTGGGCCACGGCCCCGATGACGACGTCGAAGCCGCGCGATTCCCGGAGATTGACGAGGAGTTTCTCATCGTAAAGTTTCGTGGCCTCGGCCGGATCGGCGAGGGGATCGTGGACCTCGACCGTCAAGCCATGGCCGCGCAGGCCGGCGATGATGTCGACGACCTTGGTGTTCCGCAGATCGGGGACGTTTTCCTTGAACGTGAGGCCGAGGATCAGCACCCGCCCGCTGGAGACGCGCTTGGCGATCTCGTCGGCGACGAACCCCCCCATGGATTCGTTGATTCGCCGGCCGGCAAGGATAATTTCGGGTTCGTGCCCGACTTGCCGCGCCCGCCACGCCAAATAAAAGGGATCGACGCCGATGCAGTGGCCCCCCACCAGGCCGGGGCGGAAACGGAGGAAATTCCATTTGGTTTCGGCGGCGTCGAGCACGTCGTGGGCGGCAATGCCGAATTTGTGAAAGATGCACGTCACTTCGTTGATGAAGGCGATGTTGATGTCACGCTGCGCGTTCTCGATGACCTTCGCCGCCTCGGCGGTCTTGATGTCGCGGGCGACGAAGACGCCGCCGCTGGTCACGTCGCCGTAAAGGGCCGCCAGCTTTTCGCTCACCTCGGGGGTCTGGCCGGCAACGACCTTGGTGATCCGATCGACGGTGTGCTCGCGATCGCCGGGGTTGATCCGTTCCGGAGAATAGCCGAGGAAGAAGTCGTTGCCGCAGGTCAGTCCCGACGCCGACTCGAGGAGAGGCCCGCAAACTTCCTCGGTCGCGCCCGGATAAACCGTGCTCTCGAAAACGACGATGGCGCCGGGGCCGAGTTGCCCGCCGACGGTCCGCGAGGCCGCGCGCAAGGGATCGAGATCGGGTTCATTGTCGGCGTCCACGGGCGTCGGCACAGTGACGATGAAGACGTCGCTCCCGGCCATCGTGTCGGGATCAACGCTGAATTCGAGCGTGCTGGCGTCGAGATCCTCGGTGTCGATTTCCCCCGTGCGGTCGAAGGCGCGGCGTAATTCGGCGATGCGTTCCGAGTCGCGGTCGTAACCGAGAACGGGGTAGCCGCGAGCCAAAACGATGGCCAGCGGCAAGCCGACGTATCCTAGGCCGACGACCGAAATCCGCAGGGTTTGGCTCATGATGGTCCGCGTCCGCGCGTCGAGGGGTCTCCTCTATACACGCCCGGTGCGGATGTCAATCGGCGATGCCGGCGGCGGCTCAGTCGGTCTTGTCCGTTTGGCGGGCCCGCCGCGCCGGCGGGCCGCCGGACTGGTTTCGAACCCAATCCGCAGTCGTCGCGAGACCTTGGTCGAGCGTCCACGGAGGGGACCAGGAATAAGCGCCGCGAAATCGTGAATCGTCAATCGCGAGCGACGTCAAAAGCCGTGCGGCCGAGCCCCCGCGACCGAGTAATTTGGCGCCCGCGCGAAGCACGGTCGGGGGACAAGGAAAGAGCCGGGGAGCGACGTCGAGGGCGCGGGCGAGCCGCCTGACGAGCTCGGGCGTGGAGACGTCCTCTCCGTCGCTTACGAGGAAGACCGAGGCGCTGGCGCCGCAACCGCCGAGCACCCGAGCCACGGCGTCGGCCAGATTGCCGACGTAGATCAGACTGCGTCGGTTGCGCACGCTGCCGAGCGGAAGGGGCACGCCCGTGGCGACGAGACCCAAGAGGGCCCGAAAATTCGCCCCCGCGCCGGGACCGTAGACGAGCGGCGGACGCAAGATGACGAGCCTGGTTTTTGTCGGCCGCAACAGGCCCTCGAGCGCCACCTCGGCGTCCCTTTTCGAGCGGCCGTAGGCATCGCGCGGGAACAGCGGCGACTCCTCGGTAAAGCCGCCGAGCCCGCTGACTTCGCCGATCGCCTTGACACTGCTCATGAAGACGAAGCGGGCGACGCGGGCGTCGGCCGCGGCCTTGGCCAGGGCGACGGTCGCGGCGACGTTGAGGCGCTGAATGCGCGCCTCGTCCCGGGCCCTGGCTCGCTCGCCGCTCCAGGCCGCCAGATGAACCACGGCGTCGACGCCGGCAACGGCGCTCTGCCACGGGGTGTTCGGTCCGAGGTCTCCGGTGGCGAAGATCTCGACCCCGGGTGGCAACCGGCTCGCGTTGCGGACAGCGGCCACCACCGCGACTCCGCGCTGGCGGAGAAAGGGAACCAGGAATTGGCCGATCATGCCCGTGGCGCCGGTGATGAGGACCCGCTTCACGGCGTGCGGGCCCGACGGTAAAGCGCGAGGGTGTCGCGCACGACGCTTTCCTGAGTGAATTCCCGTTCGACCATCTCCCGCCCGGCGGCGCCGAAACGACGGCGCATCTCGGGATCGCGGATCAGCCGCTCCAGGGCCTCGGCGAAAGCCTCCGGGTCGTTCGGAGGCACCAAAAAACCGTTCTTGCCGTCGGCGACGATTTCGCGGCAGCCCGGCACGTCGGTGGCGACGATCGGCCGGCCGCAGGCGGCGGCCTCGATGAGGCTCATCGGTACCCCCTCGCCGCCCCGCGGGGCCAGGGCGGCGATATGGGCCCGGCGCCAGAGCGGCGCTACGTCGTCGACGCGGCCGAGCCATTCGTTTCCGGCTTCGCCGCCCCAGGCCTCGAGCTGAGCGCTGTCGAACGAAGTCGGATTGGCGTCATCCGGCTCGCCGACGAGAAACAGCCGAACCGTCGGTCGGCGCCGGCGCAGGAGGCGGCAGGCCGAAACCACGGTGTCGACTCCCTTCATCGCGATCATGCGCGCGGCAATGGCCACCGTCAGGTCCGAACCGGACGGAGGATCCGTGATCGTAAAACGCTCCGCATCGACGCCCGAGCCGCGAATCAGAACGCCGTGGCCGGGGTCGATCCCCGCGCCCCGAACCAGAACCTCGCGATCGTCGCGATTCTGAAATACCAGCCAGACGGAGCGGTGCCGCAACAAGAGGCGCAACAACGCCAGGGCGGCGGCGCGGGAAAATCGCTTGCCCTCGGACACAACGGTAAAGCTGTAGCCCAGCCCCATGACCCCGTCGATGATGGTGCGGACGCCGGCCATACGGGCGGCGAGGGTTCCGAGAAGGATCGGCTTCATGGCGATGTGGTGGACGATGTCGGGCCGTTCGCGACGGTAGAGCCGCCAGACTTCGAGCAAGGCCATGAATTCGCGCCAGGGGTTCCGCGATCCGCGTCGCCAATTGAGCGGCCGAAGGCCAAGGCCTTCTCGGCGAATGGCCTCGCCGTGACGGTCCACGCGCGTCGCCACGACCACGGCGTAGCCGGCATCGCGCGCCGCCCGCGCGACCGGCAAACGGTGCGAGCAAAAGTACCAGTCCTCCGTGGTCAGGAAGAGAAGCTTCGGACCTGGGTCGGCGTCGGATCGGGACATGCGCCGACAATTCTAGCACTCTCCGCGAGGAAGGCGCGAAGGGTTGATGATTTCGCAGGGCTAGTTTTTTGTCCGCCCAGTGATCAGGGTGAGGTGATCGCGGCGCTGGCCATTTCATTCTCGGTGTGGCAGTGTGCCGGTCATGGCGACGCTGCCGGTCTCGGATTCGTCCATTGATTTGCGCGCGGTCACGGTGCGTCCGACCTGGGGCGCGCAGGAGCACCGGCGCTGGGACCGGTTGGTGGAGCAGCACCACTACCTGGCGTTCCACGGCGTCATCGGCAAGGGCCTGCGCCATGTCGCGGTGCATGGCGAGACCTGGCTCGCACTGATCGGCTGGCAGCCCGGCGCGTTCAAGCTGGGCGCGCGTGATCGCTGGATCGGGTGGTCGGCCGAGCAGCAGTTCCGGCGTCTGCATCTGATCGCCAACAACTCGCGCTTCGTCATTCTGACGCCTGGCCGAGTGCCGAACCTGGCCTCCCGTGTGCTGGGGCTGAGCCTGCGGCGGCTGTCTGAGGACATCCAGGCGGTGCACGGATATCCGGCTCTTCTGGCGGAGACGTTCGTGGACGTCTCGCGATTTGCCGGCACCTGCTACCGCGCGTCGAACTGGCGCTCTCTGGGGCTGACGCGGGGCTTTGCCCGTGAGCCCGGAGGGGCAGCGCGCTGGCGCCACCACGGTCAGCCCAAGGAGGTCTTCGTGTTCGGACTGACAGACGGCGCCCCCGAGGCGCTGAGCCGTACCGGGATGCCGGCACACTGGAACGCCGAGCAGCACACCGAGCCGATGGCCGCGCCCCGGCTGCGCAGCCTGTTCGAGTGTCTGGGTGAGGTGCCCGAGTACCGCCATGCCCGGGGCAAGCGCTATGCGCTCAACACCATTCTGGTGATCGCCGTCGCCGCCCGGCTTGCCGGATACCGGGGGGTGAACGCGTTCGCCCAGTTCGCCGCCCTGCTCTCCCAGGAGCAGCTCGAGGCGGTGGGTGCGTTCTGGAGCCCTTCCAAACAGCGCTACACCCCGCCCGCGATCACCACCTTCCACAAGACCCTCACCGCCCTGCCGCCAGAGACCCTGGACAACGCGATTAGCCAGTGGACCGGCCAGCATGGCAGCGCGCACGCGCCGGTCGCCATGGACGGAAAGGATCTGCGCGGCGCCTCGAAGCAGACCGAAGACGGGCGCAGGATGATGGTGGCGGCGGTCGAGCACGACACCGGCGTGGTCCTCGGGCAGGTCGAGGTCGACCGCAAGAGCAACGAAATCCCGGCCGTGCGCGAACTCTCCAGCGGCCTCGACCTCACAGGCCGGATCGTCACCATGGACGCGATGCACGCTCAGCACGAGACCGCGCGCTGCCTGCTCGGGCGTCGCGCCGACTACGTGATGAGCGCGGTCAAGGACAACCAGGAGATGATCTTCGAAGACCTCAAGGCGATCGACTTCAGCGATGCGCTCTGGCACGAAACCGTCGACAAGGGCCATGGCCGCATCGAGCGCCGACGCTGCGCCGTCGTCGACCTCTCCGCTGCCGAGTGGGACGGCTACGCCAACCTCCACGGGCGACGCCAGGCCATGCGCATCGAGCGCGAACGCGAGATCCTCAAGACCGGCAAGCGCAGCATCGAGGTGACCTGGAGCCTCACCTCGCTCGGCGCAGAGCGCGCCGGACCCGAGGAGTTGCTCGAACTGGTGCGCAACCACTGGCATATCGAGAACCGCCTGCACTACGTGCGCGACTTCACCTACGACGAAGACCGATGCCGGGCCTACGTGCGTCACCTGCCCAGAAATCTCGCCTGCTTGACCAACGCGGCCATCGCCATCGTGCGCTGCGACGGACGCTTCCGTTATCTGCCCGAGGCCAACCGGCACTATGCCGCCCGGGCGCAGGAGGCCCTCGACGCGATCATGACCGCGCCCATCGCCTGAGACAGCACGCCTCTCCCCCGGACCGGGACGTGCCGCCGAGCGGCGCGGGCGGACCGGTGTGCCTGTCGAATCCGAAAACGCCGTCCGGTGGCTTCGAGCAGTCCCCATGACGTCGTCGAGGCAAGCTCGGGGCTCCCCGAACCCCGTGCACCGAGCACGATCCCACTCATCCCGAACCCTCAACCGCGACTAAAAATTGTTCCTGGATGATTTCGGCGCGAGGGTCCTATTCGAGCGCGACGGCCTCGACGATTCCGGCGCCCAAAACCTCTCCCTCGCGGACAGGCGGCTTACCGAAGACGGCCGGGCGGATCGCGCTGATCGCGTGGCCGCCCTCCTCTTCCTCGGCAAGAACGAAATAAACCTCTTCCCCGGGGTTGACGTAATCGCCCCGCACCCCGTCGAGCAGAGCGAAATCCATCGTCATCGGCGGCCAGCCTAGGGCCGGGATTGCCTCATGACTGATCGTGATCCGCGACCGCCCCTCGGGAATCATGCCAGGCATCATCGTGGATTGGCCGACGACCATATGGGTATCGATCGTGATGCCGCCGGAGAAACGGAGCGAGAGCGGAAAAATCGCCCCCTCGCGAAGCGGCTTCCTCACGCCGACGAGGATCAGCGACAACTCGCCGGAATCAAAACTCACGCTTTCGTCGGCCGGTATCGCCAGCTCCTTCACGACCCGGCCCTGGCGTCGGATCTCGATTCGCTCGGCGACGGGCGTTTCGAGCTCCAGCAGCACGACGCCATCATCGGCGTCGTTGGCGATGGTCGGGAATGCGGGGGTGTCGCCGGCCTCGGCCGGCTGGGCCCAGGGATGAATCACCTGGATGGCGCCTGCCTCGACGGTGTGCGCCAGGGTGGGCGCGGCAACCGTGCCGCCAAAGCCGGTCAGGATCGCCGCGACCACTCGAATTATCAACGATCTAGCGATGCACACCTCCAAAAACAGCTCGCGGCCGCAATCGAATTCAGTGGCCCAAATGTGTCGGCCGGCGGCCCGCTTCTTGGTCCTTTTCAGGCCTGAATGCAGCGCCGAATTTGCCGGTTCCGCAGTGACCCGAATCAGCCCCCAACGATTTAACGGGGAAAGCTATCATATTCGCGCCGGCAAAATCCGCGAAAATCAACCATGATCCGTGATGCTGGCGTTTTGAGACAACCACGCGCGCGGCACCGACCGCGTCGGTTGCGGGGACGCTGGGAAACCCACGGTCATTTTCAGGATCGACTGATCCTGGGCCTAACCGGGTCACACCGTTTCTTGCCTGGTCGTCCCTCCCGGCTTGACGCGGAATTCCACGGGGCATGGCGGAATTGATCGGCTCAAAATTAGTACACTGTCCACGGTTTTTGGGGCGGGGCCAAAACAGGCGCGGGGCCGAGGACGATGTACCCCGCCACCGCTGGCGCGCTATTCTCTGGTCGGTGAAATACTCTTGGGAGGCCCCATATCTAGAATATGAATTCCTTGCGACCGGCGATAGCGTTGGTTGTCCTGCTCGCGGCTAGTCCCTCAGGTGCCGAGGACGTGCCGGGGGGCTTCAGTGACGAAGAAGATGATATCGAGAGCGTGGAGGACACCGCGGCGACGAAATTGGAGGCCTGGGTCCAATCTATCGACGCCACCATTCGCCTCAACCGTGATCCGGCGCTCCGGGCGATCGTTTGCCGTGTTCCCTATACGGATCTCACCATTGAAGCGCTTGCTCGGGCAACGAAACTTTCGCCGGTGCAAATCTTGAGCGCGTTCGTCGAGCTCAGGAACATGAAGCTCGTAACGACAGGAAAGGCCCAAGATGGAGAGATGCTCATCCGGCCGAAATCGGAGGACACGCGCGCAAGAATGCGCCATTGGGCCGAGTACTGGTGCGCCCGAAACGACGAGTGTGGGGTGGCAAAATGATTTTCGAACAGACTATTGGAACAAAGCTGGCGCCGCCCTTGCGGCGAGGGGGACAATGATCCATGGTGTCCATATCAAGAAAATGAATTCCTTGGGCCCGGCCATAGCGTTGATCGTTCTGCTCGCGGCCGGTCCGGCGAGAGCCGAGGAGCTGCCGGGAGGCTACCTCAAGCAACAAATTGAAATCGAGACCAAGGAGGATATCACGGCGAAGAACATCGAGGCCTGGATTTGGGACATCGATGCCATCTTCCGCCTCAACCGCGATCCGGTCCTCCGGGCGATCATATGCCGCGTGCCCTACATGGATTTCACGATTGAGTCGATCGCCTGGGCCACGAAATTTTCGCTGACGCGAATCCAAAGCGCGGTCGTGGAACTGAGGAATATGGGCCTCGTAATCGCGGGAGACGAGCATGATGGGGACATGCTCATCCGGCCGGAATCGACGGAGGCGCGCGCCATAATGCGCCATTGGGCCGAGGACTGGTGCGACAGCAGCGACGCCGAATGTGCGGTGGCGCGGTGATTTTCCTTCCCCCACGGCGGCGGGCATCGCCCCGTGGTCGGCATGATCATTGGCGCCCCCTATCAACAATATGTGCCCCCTTCGCGCGGTGATCGCCCTGGCTTGCTTATTGGCGGCGATCCCGGCGGCCGCCGAATCATTTGGGTCCAAAAAGGGTTCGCTTGGCGGTGGAAACGACGGTCCCTACGATCGCCTCGAAAAGCTCGCGGATAAAATCACGGGGGTGATGGACGCGAACGCCTTGATGCTGCGCGTGAACCTGAATCCCGTCCTGCGGCAAATCGTTTGCCGGATCGCCTATCATCCTTTCACCACGAAAAATTTGCGGCGCGCGATGCACATCAAGCAGTCGGCCGCCGCCGAGGCGGTCGAAAAACTCAAATTCATGGGATTGGTGACCTTCAAACGAAAGGGCGGCGAGGACCTGGTCGTCCCCACCAATAGGGAGGCCAAGGAAATGATGCGGCGTTGGGCGGACGAATGGTGCGTCGACGACGACACCTGCGGCGTGAAAAAATAGCTCTCTCGATCATCACCGATCGGGACGGCGTCGCGGTGGACTCCGTTCCGTGCGCGGTGTGACAGTCTGTTCGAAAATGCGCGTCCGCGCATGGTTTGCGTCTGTTCCGGCCCTCTCCCCCTCCCGGCCACCCACGAGAGGTTGCTGATATGGGTGGCCGGGAGGGGGACTCCCCACCATTGAGCAAGGGGGAAATGAGAGGTGGTCACGCTGCCGGAGTGAGGCGGCGTTGGGCTTTTTTTTGAGCATGGGATGGATCGAAGAGGGTTTGATTTCTGAGCATGGCGCAGGCGACGGCAAGCAGTCTATCGGCGACGGTTCTCAGCGCTCTGGCGTGGCCGTGTCCCCGGGCCCTAAGGGCGGCATAGCGTTGGCGGCTGATGGGATCGTGTTGGATGGCGACGCGGGCCCAGTGGTAAAGGGCGGTTCGCAGCCGAACGTGGCAGGCCTGACGCATGATGACGAGACAGCGTTTGCCGCTCCGGCGGGTAACGGGGGCGGCGCCGGACAAGGTGCGCAAGGCCTGGTAATTTCTTTCCCGCAGGGGCGTCGAGGCTTCTGCGAGCAGCGTGGCGAGGACGGTCCTCCCGATTCCGGGCATGGAAAGCAGGATGTCCACGTCGCGCTGCTCGGATTTCTGCCCCGAGGCGCTGTCCTGTTGATCGGCGATGTGTCGGCAGAGGCCGTCGATGCGGCTTCGGGCCTGCTTGACCTGGCGGTTGACCAGGCGCAAACGCTCGGCCAGGGAACCGATATGAGCGCAAGCGGCGGCGATAGTTCCCGGCGCGACGGTGAGCGGCTTTTGGCGCAAGAGGCGCAACACTTCAGGCGCGTCGATTTTGCGGATGCGGTGGGTTTTCAGCAGCTTGGCAACGGTATTGGTTCGGATGCGCCGCGCCTTCTCGGGAGTGGGCGCCTTCTTCCACAGGGCGAGAAACCACTCGCTGGCGACATCGTCGCTGACCTCCAAGGCCTGGGGATAATAGCGTCTCAACTGTTCGCGCAGGTGGTTGGCGAGGCGCACGCGCTCCTGGCCGAGGTCCTCGGCCCAGGCGCGAATATTCGCGCAGTTCGATGATGGCGGGAGCATCGGCCTTCAAGCGACGAAAGCAATGGCCGTCGGTGCGCAAGGAATCGCCGAGGACATGGGCGTCGCGGCGGTCGTCCTTGGCGCCGGCGACGGTGAAACGATCGCGAAAGCGGTCGAGCTGCTTGGGGTTGATACTGTGAATGGCGAAACCCCGCTCCAGCAAGGTATCGACGACCGCCCCATGCGGGACCTCGATGGAGACGGCAATCCTCTCCGGCACACTGCCACTCTTTTTCGTCAGCCACGCGCACAACTCGGCCAGCCCTTCCCCGCTGTGGGCGAACGACCTTTCAACGACGATGACGCCGTTACCATCAAGAAGGCAAACCTGGTGCCTCTCGGTCGCCCAGTCAATGCCAGCAAACCAATCAAAGTTCATCGCCTTTCTCCTCTCTTGCCTCGGACCGCCGCGACGCCGAACATTCCCTGTACTGGCGCTCGCAGGCGCAACTCCCCACCGGCTGTCCGCCGCGGCCGTCCCTCCGGGGCACGCGTCCCCCCCAGGTGCTCGAAACACAGGGAGCAATGGGTCGCTCCCAGAAGGCTCGTCCGATCCGAAAAAATGACACGATCAGATCTTCAGCTGACCGCATTTTGTGGATAACGCTCCGCGTTATCCACAAAACAACAACCACATCAACTTTCTATGTTCGAGTGGTCAACTTAAATGGTACAGGGAGAGGGCTGGCGCCGCGAGTTTTCGAACAGACTGTGGCATCGGCGGGGACCAACTCCAGGCCCGAATGACCCGGGTGCCTAGGCGTCGCGAAGTTTTGGTTTCCTTGATCCCCCTCAACCGCCACACTTTCCGTGATCGGGGTGGCGCGACGATGACACCCCCCGGCGGGATGATGGCATCCCTGGGCCTGGCGATCGCTCTCGCGGTGGGGCTCAGCGGGTGCCCGGCGAACACCTTCGCCGGCGAATTTCCGGACAAATCGATTACGGGCGACCTGCCGGAGGACGCCGCGCCGCTCGCGGAAATCCTCGAATGGTTCGAGAAGACCTCGGCCAAGGTCCGGATCGGCCTCGACCCGGTCGCGCGCCAGATCGCCTGCCGGGTGGCGTTTCAGCCCTTCACCGCGGAGGCGCTCGCCAAGGCCATGCACCTGTCCGAAGAGAAGATTTGGCAGGGATTTAAGAAACTCACCGAATTCCGCTTGGTCGGCATCGATCTCGACGGCGATCGCATCCTCATCGCCCCCGCCGGCAAGGCCGCCGCCAAGGCCATGCAGCACTGGTCTCGAGAATGGTGCACCAGCGACGACGAATGCGGCGTGGCGCGCTGATTCTCGAAAATTCCCCGAGGAACCTGCGCGATAAGTGTCGTGAGCGTACTTGAATGAACCCGAAAACGTGGCTTGGTTGATAAGTGGTCGGGATTTTGGGGCGACTTTCAACGTCGGCGATTGGGCGTGGGCGATCGGGACAGGTCCTGGGGGTTTCAGTTCGCGTTCCCCGAGGAATCAGATCAAGGCGCGGCTACCCAACATCAAAAATGGTGCCTCGGCGGCCTCATTCACGCTCACCCAGCCCTCGGACGGCACCGTTCACCAAGCCCAACGGTGAGAAGCGAGTTGTGACCAATCTGGAAGCTCGGGAAGCCTTCCAGGAACTACTCAACGCGGTTGACGCGCTTAGGTAATAAAACAGCCGTCGGACGTGATGCGGGTCGTCGCTTATTGGCTTCGGATTATGTCCTGGGCTTGCCTGATCCAATCCTCGACCTTGGCTCCTTGTGCGTGACCGGCCAACGCCTTCCGAATATCGTCATGCTTGGAACTCGCCAAATCGGAACACGAGGTGATCCCCGCCGAAACGAGTCGTTTTGCGCTGACAATTCCGATTCCCCGGATCGCGGTTAAATCATCGACAGCCGCCTCATTCGCCACATTTGCTGTCGCCTCGGGTGGCTTTTGCCCCGACTCGCCTGATTGTTTGGGCGGGCAGCCCAAAATTCTCTGCCAACACCCACAAAGAAGCCGCATCAGCATGGAATCATTCTTTCATTTATCGCCGTAAGTCTCGATCAAGCGCCCAAGGCCAATGAGCTTAACATTGGGAGTTCGGAGGTCGCGATCAAGACACTCAGCCGCTCCGTGGAGAAACCATTTCGTTCCGGTAAAGAGAAGGCGCGCCCTCCCCCGGCCGTAGACGCCGCCCCAGCAGCCTGTTGACGAAGTTGAGTGATTCGTTGTGATGAACGGAATGGGATTTCGGTGATGGGTCAGCGCGGTAGGGTGAACCTTGAGAAGGGCGAAGCCGAGGCGCGGCCCGGCGGGCGGTAACCGAGACCGTCTTAAGTCGGGGGGTGGCCAAGGAGGCCTTCAGCCTGGGCGCCGAGATGCGCTCCCTTGGCCACTGTCTCGATCGCGGCGGCGGGCGCCGAGCCTGGCCGCGAGAACGAGCGCGACCTCCGCCACCTCGCCGGCCACAACCTCTCCTAGCCGATTTGCCAACCGATCGGCGCCCCGAAACAAGCGCTGGCCCGTGTGGCTGGATTTTCCTGGTGATGACGCCACAGGGCACCCTCCCGCCTCGCCACAAACAACGCTCAAGCCGCCTATGTCGCAACCATTCCATCTTCGGCCCGAGCGCTGAAATCGTTTTCGCCTTCGACCCTGCGCCGTAAATCCCACTGGTTTCAGTGCCGTCGAAGCCATAGAATGCGGGCCATGAAGCGTCGCGTCCGTAAGGCCAAGATTGTCGCTACCCTGGGACCGGGCAGTTCGAGCCCGGAAATGATTGGCGAGTTATTCGAGGCCGGGGTCGACGTTTTCTGGCTCAACCTCAGTCACGGGACACACGCCGATCATACCGCGCGATTCGTACGAATTCGCGAGCTCGAGCACGCCGCCGGCCGTCCCGTCGGCGTCCTCCTCGATCTTCAGGGTCCCAGGCTTCGGATCGGAAGCTTCGCGGGCGGGACTGCCGATCTGACGCCCGGCCGAAAGTTCAATCTGGACCTTAACGACCGCCCCGGCGACGAAACCCGGGTCCAACTTCCTCATCAAGAGGTTTTCTCGGTGTTGGCGCCGGGTCGGGTCCTGCTCCTCGACGACGGCCGCATCAAGCTCCGAGTCAAGGGTTGCGAGGACGGAAACGCGGAGACCGTCGTCGAGACCGGAGGCCGGCTCAGCGACCATAAGGGGGTCAACCTCCCGCACGTCACCCTCCCCATCGCGGCGATCACGGAAAAGGACCGGAGCGACCTCGAGTTCGGGATGGAACTCGGGGTCGATTGGGTGGCGCTGTCTTTCGTCCAACGTCCGGAAGACTTGGCCGAGGCCCGCAAGCTGGTGGGAAACCGCGCCGCCATCATGGCGAAAATCGAGAAACCGGCGGCGGTCGCGCGGCTCGAGGAGATCATCGAGTATGCCGACGCGATCATGGTCGCGCGCGGAGACCTCGGGGTCTAGGTCGCCCCCGAGGAAATTCCCGGCCTGCAAAAGGAAATCATCGGCAGCGCCCGCCTCGCCGGTAAACCCGTCGTCGTCGCGACCCAGATGCTGGATTCGATGGTCGCCGCGCCGGCCCCGACGCGGGCCGAGGCGTCCGACGTCGCGACGGCCGTCTACGACGGCGCCGACGCGCTCATGCTGTCGGCCGAAACCGCCATCGGCGCGTACCCCCTCGAGGCGGTGCGGATGATGGACCGGATCATTTGCCGGGTCGAACAAGATCCCCGCTACCGTAAACTCATGGACGCCGACCACGCCGATCCCGAACCGACCGGGTCCGACGCCATCACCGCTGCCGCGCGTCAGGTCGCCCGGACGATCGACGCGGCCGCGATCGTCACCTATTCGGTCTCCGGCACGACCACGTTGCGGGCCGCGCGCGAGCGCCCCGAGGTCCCTATACTCGGACTCACGCCGATCAGCGCGATTGCCCGCCGCCTGGCCCTGGTGTGGGGTGTGCATTCGGCCCTGGCGCCCGACGCCACCGATATCGACGTCATGATCAAGACCGCGTGCAATCTGGCCGTGCGCGATGAATTCGCCGACCTCGGCCGCGACATCGTCATCACCGCCGGCGTCCCCTTCGGGACCCCGGGCACGACCAATACGTTGCGAATCGCCCTCGTCGATTCGCCGCCGAAGTCGTCCTGACGTCACGCCGTCGACCGAAGCCATGGAACCGAGAACCAACCCGACCCCCGAGAGCGGCGAAATCCAGCTCGCGGCGATGTTGCGCCAGAGCCGCGCCACCATTGTTTTCACCGGCGCCGGGATCAGTACCGAATCGGGAATACCCGATTACCGCGGCCCGAACGGCGTTTGGACCAAGTTCAAGCCCGTCACTTTCCAGGCCTTCCTCGCCGGCGAGGCCCAGCGTCGAATCTACTGGCAGAGAAAATTTGCCGCCGACGAGGTTATCGCCAAGGCCCGGCCCAACCTCGGGCACCGGGCCGTGGCCGATATGATGCGCAAGGGACCGGCCGTTTACGTGATCACCCAGAATATCGACGGTCTCCATCAAGCCTCGGGAATCCCGGAGGAGAAGATCGTCGATCTCCACGGCAACACCACCTACGCCCATTGTCTGGACTGTCGCACGAGATACGAACTGGCGGACCTGAAGCAGGATTTCCTGGCCACCGGCAAGCCGCCGACGTGCCAGGATTGCGGCGGTCTGGTCAAAACGGCCACGATCTCGTTCGGTCAGCCGATGCCCGAGGAAGCCATGCGCCGGGCCCATGAGGCGACTCTTCGCTGCGATTTGTTTCTCGCCGTCGGCTCGTCCCTGACCGTATCCCCGGCGAACGGATTTCCGACCCTGGCCAAAAGAAACGGCGCCCGGCTGGTGATCCTCAACCGCGAGGCCACCGACCACGACCCCCTAGCCGACCTCGTTCTCCACCGCGAAGCCGGCCCGACCCTCGCCGCGGTCGTGGACGAAATCGGGGCGTGAAGACGGCATGGTGACGGACGATCGCTAACGTACAGCACCCTCCCGCCGAGCGCAGCCGCACTGGAGTTGTGGATAACTCGCCGCCGCGAGTTCCCGCGCATCTCCACCGCGCAACAGCCATTCCCTAATTCGATGGGTGACCCCGAGGTTGAGGACTTCGGAGACCCGAAGACCGGCGGCGGCGGCGAGCGCGACGCCTTGCTTGAGCCGGGGCATGGCGCCGAGAAAGCGCGCCCCTTCTTCTTGGCTCGGTGTCTGTTCGAAAATGCGCGTCCGCGCATTTTTTGCGTCTGTTCCGGCCCCCTCCCGGCCACCCACGAGAGAATGTGGGTGGCCGGGAGGGGGAGAGGGCCGGCGACGCGAGTTTTCGAAAAGACTGTAAGTAATTTTTTGCTAGTACAAAGAACGAAGTCTTGAATTTTCGGAAGCTATACAGCCAGGTCCCCCAATATCAGTAATATTTGTTGCTCCAAATAGAATTCACTCATAATACCTTCTACTATATCATAACGTCCTTTATGATAAATCACTGCTGTCCGGTTAACTGAATGGTTTTGGCGACGGAAGGCAATATTTCTGCAGGGTTTGAAGCGAAAATGGGTGGTGTCGATTTGAATTGGATGGAGCATTTTTCGGAGTTTTTCCGAGGAGATGCTCATGAATACCGGCAAGACCCTTTTCGCCCAACTCATGGGTTTCGTGCCCTGGACGACCTTCACGCGGATCGTCAATCTGTACGGCAGCGATCACCGGGTCCGGCGCTTTCCTGCGCCGAGCAATACCGGGCCATGGCCTTCGCCCAGCTGACCTACCGGGAGAGCCTGCGCGACATCGAGGCCTGCCTCTCGGTCCAAGCGTCGAACCTCTATCACATGGGCTTCCGCCGGCCGGTCCGGCGCTCGACGCTGGCCGATGCCAACGAAAGGCGCGACTGGCGTATCCACGCGGAGTTGGCCCAGCGGCTGATCACCGTGGCGAGGAAGCTGTACGCCGGCGAAGAACTGGGGTTGGAGCTAACCAACACCGTCTACGCCCTGGACTCGACGACCCATCGCTCTGTGCCTGTCGGTCTTTCCGTGGGCGCACTTCCGTGCCACCAAAGCGGCTGTGAAGATGCACACATTGCTCGACCTGCGGAGCAACGTACCGAGTTTCATCCATATCTCGGACGGCAAGCTGCACGACGTTCATGCCCCCGATATGCTGATACCGGAAGCCGGAGCGATCTACGTCGTGGATCGTGGCTACGTCGACTTTGCCCGCCTTCATGTGTTGCATCAAGCTGGGGCCTCCTTCGTCACCCGCGCCAAATCGAACATGGATGCTCACCGCGTCTATTCGGCGGCATCGGATCGCCCGGCGGGCATCGTTTGCGACCAGACCATCTCCTTGGACGGCATCTGCACCAAGACGGATTATCCCGAACTTCTGCGGCGCATCCGCTTCAAAGACCCCGAGTCCGGCAAGATGTTGGTGTTCATCACCAACAACTTCTCCCTTCCCGCTGCCACCATTTGCGCCCTCTACAAAAGCCGCTGGCAAGCGGAGCTCTTCTTCAGGTGGATCAAGCAACATCTTCAGATCAAGCAGTTCTTCGGAACCTCGGAAAACGCGGTGAAGACGCAGATCTGGATCGCCGTCTCGGTCTACGTCCTCGTCGCCATCGTCAAGAAGCGCCTCGACTTGGACGCCTCGCTCTACACTTTGCTACAGATCCTCTCGCTGACCCTCTTCGAGAAAATGCCTCTACATCAAGCACTTACCAAAGACGAAAACAGACGCAACTCACCGCAAATAACCAACCAATTGAATCTATTCGCTTTTTAACCGGACACTAGTGATGATAAAGTATAAACACACTTCGGGAGATGGCTAAAGATGCCGCTCTGCGATCACAACTTGACAAACATTGCTAATCCTTGCCATACTGATTCTTGAAGGAGAATTTTTATGGCGACAATGAATGTATCCATTCCCGATCCGATGAAAGCGTGGGTCCAAGCCCAGATCAATGGTGGTCATTACGCCAACGCAAGCGATTACGTGCGTGATCTGATTCGCCGCGACCAACAGAACCGGGAAAAGTTTCAGGCTTTGCAAGCAGCGATCACCAAAGGCCTCGAAAGCGGTGTGAGTGAAAAATCTATGGCAGAGTTGTTGGGAGAGGCTCGGGCGAGCGTGAAAGGTGCTGCGGCCGAGAATGAAATTTAAGAAAACCCCAGAGGCCGATGAAGATATTAAGAATATCTACCGGATTGGATACTAGAATTTTGGAGAAGCCCAAGCTGAAAAATACTTCGCCGAGCTGCATTAATGTTTTTAGGATATTGGGGATAATCCCCGTATTGGCCTAGAGCACTCTGAATTTACGCCGCCGGTTCGGGTCTTTCGTCACATACCGCACCTGATCGTTTATGTCATCCGCGACGATCATGTTTTGATTGTCCGCGTGCTTTACGAGAATGTGGACCTAGAGAAGCATCTATGAAGAAGGTTGGCGCGTAATACACATCATGACAATTTTTTTGAAGTGTTTGCCAAGCACGCCTTAATAGTCACACCCCTACCCCCCTCGTTTCTATTTTCTTTAGGAAGTAAAAACACCTCCGCATGGTGCGGCGCAACAAAGTAAAACACCTTTGTCGGTGAGTTTCACCAAGCGTCCGAGGTTCTGGACGGCGGAGGTCACCGATCGGAATTCCGTCGGACGCGCCAATGATTTCAATAGGTTAGTGGATTTCGGATTGTTTGAATATTCCGTTTTGCACCAGTTTTGCACCGCCTACGTCCTAATTAGGAGAAATGAAGAAGCGACCATATTGGGAACATTTTTGGTCAGAAATTGAACGCCCTCCGTCAGGGCGAAATTTGCGACGCAGTTTAGGGTAACACGAGCGGCGAATAACGCTTGGTAAGAGGAAATTAATCGGATATCTGTTTTATTGAGCGGCTGTCGCGTGGTCTGGTTGCCGGCCGGCCGGGGGCGGGGAGGGGAGGGTTGCGATGTACACGGAATATTTTGGACTCCGCGAGAAGCCCTTCAACATTACCCCGGATCCGCGGTTCTTTTACTCCAACACCATCTATGATGAAGCCTTATACCAACCGCCCTTAACATTGACTTGTGCGAGCCCACGCTCTGAGGCCGATGGACATGATCTTCCAAGGTTGGTCGGTCAGGTTGTTCCAGGCTTGGCAAGAGGCCTCGACGATGGCTTCATAGGAGTCGAAGACACGATTGGAGAGCCAGTTCTGGCGGAGGTATTGCCAGACATTTTCGGCGGGGATTGAGCTCCGGGGACTTGGGTGGCAAAGGCACGAGGGAGATGTTCTCCGGGATGCCGAGTTTGGCAGTGGTGTGCCATGCGGCTTGGTCGAGCAGCACGACGGCATGGGCGTTTGGGGCAACGGCCCGGCTGATTTCCTCGAGATGCAGGTCCATGGCTTCAGTATTGGCGCGCGGCATGACCAGCGCCGCGCCCTCACCGCGCTCGGGGCAGATGGCGCCGAAGAGATACGCCGAAGAGGTCCGTAGGTCCTTGACCTGGCGCGGGCGCGATCCCTTTGGGGCCCACTGGCGCACCAGGCTGTTCTTCTGGCCGACGCGCATTTCATCTTGAAACCAAACCTCGATGGGCGTGTCCGGTGGCTGTGCCGCTACGATTTTCGCCAAGTGTTCGGGAAAACTTTTTTTTAAATTCCTCCTGTGCCCGCGCATCCTGGCCGACGTGGCGCGGGCGCGCGGAAATATGCGAGAACCCGAGCGCGGCCAGCAGCTTGCCGACGCTCCGCTCGTGATAGTCCACGCCGAAGCGCGTTCGGATCAGTTGCTTGAGATCGATGCAGCGCCAGCGCACGACCCCATCCCGTTCGGGATCGGGACCGGCCTCGATAGCCCGCGAAAGCGCCGCCATTTGCGACGGCGTCAACCGACGCAACGCCCCGTTCGGCTTGCGGTCGATCAGACCGGCCGGACCTCCCGCGTTGAACCGGTGAACCCAGTCCCGCAACGTCTGCCGATCCATGCCGCCAATACCCGCCGCGCACGCTCGATCCATCCCATCGTAGATGGCCGCCATCGACAAAAGCCGTCGCGCCTGGTTCCCATCATCGCTCCGTGCCGCAAGAACACGGACTCTTTCAGCATCAAAGTCGTTTCGCAAAGGAATCGTTGGCATTGAACACACTCCCTTGTTGCCAACAACCTTGAATCACACAAAACCTAGCGTGTAAACCTTTGCGCGAGTCAAACTCTAGGGCGGTTGGTATTAGGTCTCGAACCGGCCATGACCGTCCGAATTGCAGATCGGTGGTTCGAAAGGCGACGTGTATCCGACGACATCACGTTGTTATGGGAGCCACACGTCGATCCTCTCATCCGCTGCAACATTTGGCATGTGCGTGGTCGTAGGCGTGACCTCTTCATCGATACGGGGCTGGGGCTTACCAGCCTGAGGGACGCGGCCCGAGATCTCCTCGAAAAGCCGATCATTGCGATCGCCACGCACACCCATTACGACCACATGGGGAGCATGCATGAATTCGACGACCGGGCCGTTCACCGAAAGGAAGCCAAATCCCTTGCCAATCCGGTCGCCTGGGGTGCCCTTCGCGCGGCGGGCTTCGACGACGATCTTCGGAACAAGCTCGTTGACGCCGGATACGAGATCCCGGATGAGCTGCTGACCGCCTACCCCCACATCGGTTTCAATCCCGATACATTCAAAACCCCACCGGCAAAGCCAACTCGGCTGGTTGGAGAGGGAGATATCTTTGATTTGGGCAATCGTTTTTTCGAGGTGATTCATTTGCCCGGCCACTCGCCGGGAAGCATGGGCTTGTGGGAGGAACGTACGGGCGTACTTTTCTCCGGAGATGCAATTTACGACGGCCCTCTATTAGACCAACTTCCCGACAGCAACACCGTCGATTATGTAAAAACGATGGAACGGCTTCGAAAAATACCGGTTACAGTCGTCCACGCCGGTCACGAGGCAAGTTTTGGCCGAGACCGACTGAACGAACTTGTCGATAAGTATTTGTCGGCGCATTGAAACCTCGGCCGATTCGAAATTCCAGAACTCGATACGCGGGACACGTTGCATCGGGCGCGCCGTGTCATGCGCAGCGAAAACGTGATTGCCGTGCGGCTGTGGAAACCCGTTCCGTTACGCCGCTTCACCGGTATCGTCTTCGCCGTCGTGGTGGCCGGCCATGAGGCGGCCGATCAACGCCATATCGGCGGCCGCCGCCTCCGTTTCGTGAACCACGCGACCCTCGAACATGACCAGAACCCGGTCGGATAAGGCGAAGATTTCGTCGAGGTCTTCGCTCACCAGGAGGACACCCGCTCCGCGGTTACGCGCCGCCATGATCTGGGCGTGAATCTCGGCGGCGGCTGCGACGTCGAGACCGAAACAAGGATTTGCGGCAACAAGGACTTCGACGGTTCGCGCGAGTTCGCGCGCCAAAACCGCGCGTTGAATGTTGCCACCCGAAAGCTGGCGTATCGGGGCGTCCGGAGAAGACGCTTTGATACGGTATCGTCCGATGAGAGCGACGGCGTTTTGGCGGATCGCCTTGTCGCTGAGGAGCCACCCACGGACGGAAAATGGTGTTTCGAAGAAATCACGAAAGGCCAAGTTTTCTTCGACACTCATCGACTGCACGGAGGCGTTGCGCAGTGGTTCCTCGGGCAGGCACGAAACTTTATGCTTGGCAATTTCAACGCGAGTCGCCGAATACGGTTCGTCGTGGATTCGAATCTCGCCCGAGGAACGTTCCCGCTGACCCGCGAGAACCTCGACCATTTCCTTTTGTCCATTCCCTGAAACGCCGGCAATCCCCACGATTTCACGACTTCGCACCTTCAAGGTTATACCTTTTATCGCACAAATACCGCGGTCGTTGTCCGCGTATAAGTCCTTGATCTCCAACTTGGGCAATACCGTTGGCGACGCGGCTCTCTCGACGGGTTGAGGTAAGGACTCGTCCCCAATCATCGCTTTTGCCAACACCTCCGGTGAAAATTCCGACGTCTCCCCACGAGCCACAACTCTGCCGCGGCGCAAGACGGTCACCTCTTGGGCAAATTTAAACACCTCGCGAAATTTGTGGGTAATGAGGAGAACGCTGAGCTCCCCCTTGCGGGTCAGGCTCAGAAGCATATCAAACAGTCTGTCCGCCTCTTCGGGCGTGAGGACGGTGGTCGGTTCGTCAAGGATCAAGATCCGATGGTTCAGGTAAAGCTGCTTTAAAATCTCAACTTTTTGCTTTTCGCCCGCGGCCAGCGAAATCACGGTCGCGGACGGATTCACGTCAAATGGCATCGTTTCCAAAAATCGATCAAGGCGTTCATTTTCGGCCGACCAATCGATGAACGTCGGCTTATCGATTCGGGCAACCACGAGATTTTCGGCCACGGTCATGTTCGGAACGAGAGAAAAATGCTGATAAACCATTCCGATGCCGAGTGCGTGGGCCGCGCGCGGATTATCAATTTTCTGCTCTTCGTCATTGATCCATACCGTGCCTTTGTCCGCGATGTAATCGCCCATAATGCATTTGGCGAGCGTACTTTTCCCGGCGCCATTCTCGCCCAACAGCGCGTGAAAACAGCCCGGTATCAGTTCAAGCGAAATGTCATCGAGGGCAACAAGCGAGCCGAACCGCTTCGATACGTTCGCGGTTTTGAGGTTTGGAGGCTTCGATTCCGTCACCGCATCGCCTCCGAAAAAACTTCCGAAGTGCTGACGGTACCCAAGTAACCTCCTTCTTGTTTGATCATGTCGATCGCCGCCAAGTGGTTCGCCTGGACCGACGCCGCCGTGCAATCTTCCAGAAGCAAACAATCGTATCCCATATCGATCGCGGAGCGGAGCGTGCTGTGCACGCAGATATCCGTGGTCACGCCCGCGACAATCAGGCACTTGATACCTCGTTTGGTGAGTATGAACTCAAGGTCGGTAGCGTATAACGCACTAGAACCGGTCTTGTCTATTACGGGTTCGCCCTTTTTAGGGGAGAGTTCGGAGATGATTTGATGACCTTCTTCTCCGCGCACGAGAAAACGGCCGAGAGGACCGCGCGATCCAATTTCCGCGCCTCCCCGCTTGCTTCGATACCGCATCGGCTCCGAGAGATCGGATAAATCGGTCCGGCAACCTTGCCGCGTGTGAACGATCAACAGGCCATGTTTCCTTGCCGTGGCGAGGACTTTTCGAGTTGGCTCGATCGTCGACCGGACGCGAGCTAGTTCGTAACCCATCGATGCGAGATAGCCCTGGGGGTGTAGAAAATCGTTTTGCATGTCGATGACAATGACCGCCGTGTTTTCCGGCCGCAAATTACCGTCGTACGGAAAATTATACGGGTCAGCCAAAATACTTATAGCCAAGGCATTTCTTCCTCCGACTCACGTCATTCCGTGCTATGACATTAGAACATTCGGTCCGCGATTCGTTTCATTTAATGACCGCGAGTTCACTTGGTGCGCCGGCGAGTGTGCGTTTCGGCGAGCATTCAATGGCCATGATGGCTAATGTGAGGACGTAAGGCGCGGAATTGACCAAGTGGTAGCCTGATGTGATGCCGAGTGCTTGTAGCGCCGGTCCCAGTGCCCCAGCGCCGCCGAAAAGAAGAGCCGCGAAAATACACTTGACGGGGTGCCAGCGGGCAAAGATCACGAGAACGACGGCCATGAGGCCCTGACCACTCGAAAGGCCTTCATGCCAGCTGCCCGGGTAAAATAGCGACAGCGAAGACCCCCCGACGCCGGCCAGGAAGCCGCCGGCCGCCGTGGAAACGGCGCGCACGAAATTGATCGGTATGCCCATGCTCGAGGCGGCGTCGGCGCTATCCCCGACGGTTCGGACCACGAGGCCCCAGGAGGTGTGCTTGAACCCCCATGCGATCGCGAGGGCAAGGACAATCCCGAGGATGAACAAGGGGTTGATTTCCAATGCCGCGCGAATTTGTGGAACATCGCTCCACCAGCCAACATGGATGCCACTCAATAGGGGTGCTTGCGGATAAATGTACGGTTTGCCAAAAAAAATCCCGATCCCGGTGCCGAAGATCAAAAGGGCGATACCGATCGCGATATCGTTAACGCGGGGCATGCCACAGGCGCCGGCGTGAACCAGTCCCAACATCATGCCCGCCAGGCCCGCGACAAGAACACCGAGCCACGGCGACCCCGTAAGGTAAGCCGCCGCGTAACCCGTCATCGCCCCGGTTACCAGGGTTCCTTCCAGGCCGACGTTGATCCGCCCGCTTTTCTCGGTGAGACACTCGCCGAGACTCACGAGGAGAAATGGGGTGCTGGCCCGTATCGCGCCCGCGGCCACCGCCAGCGGAACGCCCAACCATTCGAGGCCGGGTTCAGTCATCGCGCGACCGCATTTCGTTTGAGCGCCGCCAAGCCCTCGAATCGCCCGTAAAGAGTCTCGCAGCTCAGGATGACAAGAAAGACAAGTCCTTGGAAAACAGCCGTGACCGCGCCGGGCAATTCGTGCACACGCTGCAACAGTCCTGTACTCGCGTCAATCCCACCGGCCAGGAGCGCGGCCGGGATGATCGCGATGGGATTGTGCCGGGCCAGGAAGGCAACCAGGATCCCCATGAAACCGTACCCCACATGGAGGCCCCCGCTGGCCTTGCCGTGGACGGCGGCAACCTCGATCATGCCCGCGAGCCCCGCGGCGGCGCCGCCGACCATACATACGCCCACCGTCATGCCACCGACGGAAAGTCCCAATATGCGGGCTGCGCGTGTGTTTCCGCCGGTTAGGCGGATCGCAAACCCGTGGGTCGTGTAGCGCATGAATAAATAAGCGAGGATACAGGCAATGATTCCGACCACGAAACCCCAGTGTACGTCCATCCCGGGCATGTTCGTGATCATGTTTTCCTCGCCGATATGTTTCGTTGCCGGGAAGTTGACGTATTTGGGATCCCGCAGCGGACCGTCGACAAAATGATCGAAAATGCTCACGGCCAGATAGACGAGTAAAAGACTGCTGAGGGTTTCGTTGACGCCACGGAAATGGCGCAGGGCGCCGGCACCGCCAATCCAAAGGCCGCCCATGACCGAACCGGCGATCGCCATGCCCGCGATGACGATGACTGAAGGCATCCCCGACAAATAAATCCCGCTGACGGCGGCGGCCAAGCCGCCCAAGATGATGGCGCCTTCGCCGCCTATGATGATGAGACCCAAGCGCGCCGGAATCGCCGTACAGAGCGCGGTCAACATCAGCGGTGCCGCGCGCGACAACGTGTTCTGCCAGGAAAACCAGCTCCCGAAAGCACCCTTATAGACGGATCCGTATATCTCGAGGGGGTTGTGACCAAGCAGGGCCGTAAACACGCCGAAAAGGACCAGCGAAACGACCAGAGCAAAGGCCGTGATAAAGACCGCCTCGACGAACGGCGAGGGTTTGAGCTGAAGCTTCCTTATCAGCCCAATCCGATCAACTGGTTCCGGGTGTGCCGTCACGGCAATGGATCTTGAGCCTTAGGTGGTGCTCCCGATCACCCCCTCGACCAGCCATTCAACGGTTTCCAGGGATACGTCCGAAATGGGTACCACCTCACCATCGGCGACCACGATCTGACCGGTGTTATCCCGGATCGGACCCTTGTAGATTTGCCGTTGCCCGCTCTTGATCTCCTCGATCACGGCATTGGCCTCCTGGCGCACGGCATCGGTTACGGCGTTTCCGTAATCCGATACCCTGACCAGGTCGTCTTTCAGTCCGCCCCGGACGTTATGCTCGTAAGCCTTGCCCGCGCGCACGGCGTTGACGAAATCGATGCACGCTTTACCCCAGTTCCATTCCGCGCCGGTCAGGAACGTGTCGGGCGCCAGCGCCCTTTGGCTGACGTGCATGCCGGTGGAAAACGCGCCGCGTTTGTCGCAGGTTTCCACCAAGACCTTTGGAATATCAACATCACAAGCGATAACTTCCATCCCCTGGTCGATAAGGCTGTTGGTGACCTCGGCTTCACGGACCGGGTTGGTCCAATCGCCGGTCAAGACGAAATTGGTTTCAGCGTCGGGATTTACCGAACGCGCCCCAAGGGTAAAACCGTTCACGAACCGCAGGATCTCCGGAATAGGTTTCGAGCCGACAAAACCAAGTTTTCCATTCGCTGCGAGCTTGGCCGCGACGACACCGGTCACATAGGCCGGTTCATCCGTGTAAGCGAAGTAAGTGGCCACGTTTTTCGGATGCCCGTCCTCCCATATGCCGCCGCAATGGAAGAAATGGACGTCGGGATACTCCTCCGCCACCTTCATGATGTGTGGGTCGTAATACCCCCAGGATGTCGCGAAGATGACCTTGGCACCCGAGAGCTCGATCATGCTTTTCATCGATTTCTGCGCCTCGACAGCCTCCGGCACGCCTTCCTCTTTTAAGACTTTGACCGAATCCAGTCCCGCGACGGCCTCGGCGGCGGCAAGATGCGATTGGGTGTACCCGTAGTCGTTCCAGTTATCGAGCGCCAAGAAGCCAACCACCAGATCGTCCTGGGCCATGGCCCTCATTATTGGCGCCGAAAACATTGTTGCCCCGACGGCACCAGCTGTCCCTTGTACAAATCCACGGCGCGAAATCGTCCGATTATCTGCCATTTCCGTTCCCCTTTTCGAGAGTTGGCCATCGAACGCACTGCCCGCCAACGCGGTCATGGCCTTAAAAGTCGAAACTCGATTCGACACCTTATTTCAGAGCGAAT
This sequence comes from Alphaproteobacteria bacterium, assembly GCA_965218865.1. Taxonomy (GTDB): domain Bacteria; phylum Pseudomonadota; class Alphaproteobacteria; order JAAXGF01; family JAAXGF01; genus CBDCME01. The sequence continues at coordinate 46,364 of CBDCME010000069.1, read as the reverse complement.
CATGCCCAGTCGAGGGACATTATCGACGCGAATCTCATTAATAACAACTACAATAAAATCGGTTGTTGATAGCACGAGGTATGTCCGGGTTGCGGGTCAGTATTCCGACCCCGGATGGGACCGCATACAATCTCGAGAGGGAGATATTCTCGATCTTCGCGGAGGATTACGGCCTGTCATCTGACGACTTTGGCCGAGAGTTCAACACCGAGCGCTTACGCTTCAAGATCACAGGCATCGATCCCAAGCGACCCAAATACCCGATCTCAGCCTCCCAAGGGCTTCAAGTTTGCCGCCGAGAATGTTGCCATGCTGCTCAAGGCACAGACAAAGCACAGCGGTTCATAATGCGTTCCAAAAATTGGCCGAATCTGCAACTATGAAGTTACTTCCCTTAGACGGTGTCACCGCAAGGAAAACCTGGCGTTCCTTGGCGTTCGCCGTATGATCACAGCGGACAAAGAACGGTTCTCATGTCTGCCCGCTCAAAAGGTGGCGATCAGTGGCCAGGTGCTCAACAGAATGGCGGAGACGAGTACACCGTACGGGTCATGTGAACACCTCGACGATGGGCCGGTCGGTGCCGTCGTTGCGGCACCAAAGTGTTGCCTGACGATCTAGCCGCTAATCGTCGGAGCAGAACAACGCATTTGTGAACGCAATCCAACCGTCTGAATTGGTAACGACCGCGCGGACGTAAAGGTCATCCCCTGAACATTCATAGTGCGGTTCATAGGTTTCGTCGACGGCCAAGACTTCGCCTGCTTTACCGATAAACTGAGTCCGGTATGTGGTTGGATTGAAGTCCCCCTCAGATAGATAGAAGGTATGCCAGCCGATGTCACTCGAAGTGGGGTCCAGGACGATTGAGATCCTGTTGTCGCCAATCTTGAAATCAACGAACTTCACCCCGGTCGAAGCATAAAAATGGCCGTTGTCGAGAGCGAACCTGACAGCTTCTTCGCTAAGCTCGGTCATATAGAGATGCATCCAAACCCTGTCCGCCAAGGCTTGGTCGCGAGGGTTATGGTGATTGGGATCACTTTGCCCCGGGAAGTGGTGGCTGTCGTCGGTTCCCCACCCAAAAATTTGCCGTCCTGTGGACAGAACGGTGTCCCAAATCTCGAACGTAGAGGGATGGCCGTTGCCACCGAAGTCGTTCATTCCCGGTTCACCATTGCGGATCTCCATATGCCTGATTCGCTCCGGGTCGGTGGCGAGGACGTCTTCGGCGGTTACACTGTAAAAAAGGTTGGGGTGGGCAATAACCGGGATGCCATCATTGTCTCGAGCGATTTTTGCCTGAGCGTCTAAAACCTCCGCCGTCGTCCAGTCCCTGTCACACGGTACCGGGAGTTGATCGTCGTCGGGCAGTCCGATGACAATGGAATCCACAACCTTGTATGGAGGCTTGCCTATCGGTTCGCAGTTCAGCTCATTACCTGCAATAACCAGATTACGGCCCGGGCGATCCCAATAATCCTTTATGCCCTTATAAACGGGGGTCGTGTAATTGAGATCCGCGAATGCGACAACGTTGTAATCTCGGTTGAAATAGAATTCCAGTGGGATATGTGGCGATGTCGTGGGGATCAGGTTCGGAAGCCCCCAGTTGTTATGGACATGGAACTGGGCTTTGTACCATTTCCCATCTTTCGGCAGGGCGGTAAAGAAGGCTTCAGCGGCGATCACACCGCGGCTGCTAAAAGAGAGAACAAGGATCAAACCGAGACAGATCTTCCAATTCTTAAGAGAGAACATTTGTCTAGCCTCCTGAGTTAGCTAACCTCATATTTTCCAGATGGACAACGGTTCCGCTGAAGTTCGATGGTTCGATAGCTTGAATGACCATGCCTTTGAATACGGGAACGGCATTTTTGCCCACGGAAGGCTCTCATATTTCTGTCTTTCCCGCCATCAGGCCTCATCTCGACCGGATTCTCCGATCTCCATCTCCCTGCTCAGGGCGCAGATCAAATCTTGACGTTGACTCCACGTCCCCAAAGTTGGCCAAATCCGCAGCTATGAGGTCATTACCCCCACTGGGGGTGTCGGGCAAGATTTTTTACGGCGATAGGACGGTTCCGGCGCCCTTCGTGGGCCTAAAGTCTCGGGCACAACACATTTCGACGGATGTCCCGTAGTGGATTTCGCATCCCGTACCAATGGATGCGTTGGGGGTGGGCGCCCCGTTGCCAACCTGTCCAACCATGTGGGACCAGCTCACAGCTCATTATGCACACACCATGGTATTACACACTCAACCCTAACACGAGTTATCACTGGCCAACCCAGCCCGATTAAGAGCGGACCAAGGCCTATCGTGTCAGTGTCGTGTCGGATTCGCGGTCGGATGCCACTTGGTGCTACCATTGTCGGCGATTGGGAAGAGCCATCTGGGAAATCCCGGTTAAGGCCGCTGACGTACGCGAAAAATTGGTCGCGCAGCCTCAACTGTCTGGAACAGTATTTTTTGATAGAGAGGAACTGATATGAAACTTTACGTTATACCGGTGTCGCCCAATTGCCGACAAGTCGAGGCAGTGATCCATCATCTCGATCTTGACGTCGAGATTATCAACATGGACATGAAATCGGGTGAGTTGCGCCAAGAAAAATTCTTATCCCTAAATCCCAATGGCCGTGTCCCCACATTTGTTGATGGAGCCTTCAATTTGTGGGAGTCGAGGGCGATCATGCTGCACCTAGCCGACATGAACGGTGACGACAGTTTTTTCCCGAAGGAAGCCGCAAAAAAGTCCGACATTGTGCGATGGTGTTTTTGGGAAGCACTTCACTATAACAAGGCGGTCGGCGCTATTTGCTGGGAGACAATCGCGAAGCCTTGGATGGATTTGGGTGAAACGGATGAGAGCGCCGTCGAAGCTGGGTTGGCAGATTTCCACCGTTTCGCGCCCATACTAAATGATCAGCTTGACGGCAAGGCGTTTATAGCGGGCGACAATCTTACGCTTGCCGATTTTGCCGTTGGCAGCCACGCTGCCCTGATCAAATCCTCCAGATCGAGGATTCCGCTGGATCCATTTCCGAATATCAAATCGTGGTACGAAAGATTGGATGACGATCCGGCATGGGACGCGACGAAACCGACAATTGAGCTATAGCCGCTAAAATTCCGTTTCCACAATGAAGAGTGTTTTTTACGAAGTCCCGGTGACCGTTCTTCTCCCAAAAACCCTTTCGCATCGCGACGGGACTTCGTAAAAAACACTCTTCATTATCACACCATGCTCGGAGAGGCGCTACCACGCCAACTTTTACACAATTTTCGCCGGTTGATATCGAAAAGAATGACTACAGCAAGACTCGGAGGAACCATACGAACGTTCGTATTGAGCGTGCTTTCCCAGAGCTGCTCCGCTTTCAATTCTCCGAGACCCTGAGAACGATGCTATCACATGTTTTTCTGAGTTAATATTCTACCGCAATGTTCGCTCACGGATTGCCATGGCGAGAATATTTTCGGAAATTGTCACGATCATTCTCATGCTTGTTTCTGCAATCTGGCTCCATTCTGATCCAGGTTTTGCGCCTCTGACTACCTTATACCAACCGCCCCAGAGTTTGACTCGCGCAAAGGTTTACACGCTAGGTTTTGTGTGATTCAAGGTTGTTGGCAACAAGGGAGTGTGTTCAATGCCAACGATTCCTTTGCGAAACGACTTTGATGCTGAAAGAGTCCGTGTTCTTGCGGCACGGAGCGATGATGGGAACCAGGCGCGACGGCTTTTGTCGATGGCGGCCATCTACGATGGGATGGATCGAGCGTGCGCGGCGGGTATTGGCGGCATGGATCGGCAGACGTTGCGGGACTGGGTTCACCGGTTCAACGCGGGAGGTCCGGCCGGTCTGATCGACCGCAAGCCGAACGGGGCGTTGCGTCGGTTGACGCCGTCGCAAATGGCGGCGCTTTCGCGGGCTATCGAGGCCGGTCCCGATCCCGAACGGGATGGGGTCGTGCGCTGGCGCTGCATCGATCTCAAGCAACTGATCCGAACGCGCTTCGGCGTGGACTATCACGAGCGGAGCGTCGGCAAGCTGCTGGCCGCGCTCGGGTTCTCGCATATTTCCGCGCGCCCGCGCCACGTCGGCCAGGATGCGCGGGCACAGGAGGAATTTAAAAAAAAGTTTTCCCGAACACTTGGCGAAAATCGTAGCGGCACAGCCACCGGACACGCCCATCGAGGTTTGGTTTCAAGATGAAATGCGCGTCGGCCAGAAGAACAGCCTGGTGCGCCAGTGGGCCCCAAAGGGATCGCGCCCGCGCCAGGTCAAGGACCTACGGACCTCTTCGGCGTATCTCTTCGGCGCCATCTGCCCCGAGCGCGGTGAGGGCGCGGCGCTGGTCATGCCGCGCGCCAATACTGAAGCCATGGACCTGCATCTCGAGGAAATCAGCCGGGCCGTTGCCCCAAACGCCCATGCCGTCGTGCTGCTCGACCAAGCCGCATGGCACACCACTGCCAAACTCGGCATCCCGGAGAACATCTCCCTCGTGCCTTTGCCACCCAAGTCCCCGGAGCTCAATCCCGCCGAAAATGTCTGGCAATACCTCCGCCAGAACTGGCTCTCCAATCGTGTCTTCGACTCCTATGAAGCCATCGTCGAGGCCTCTTGCCAAGCCTGGAACAACCTGACCGACCAACCTTGGAAGATCATGTCCATCGGCCTCAGAGCGTGGGCTCGCACAAGTCAATGTTAAGGGCGGTTGGTATTAGGCGGCGGCCGCGCCGGGCGAGGCCTGCTCGTCGGCCAATTTGCAGTCGAGCGGAACGCCGTTCGAGACGATGTCGAAGACGGGCGAAAAGCGCTTGGCCGTCGCGATCAGCTCTTCCTTGGTCTGTTCGTCGAAATCACCCTCGATGTCGAAGGCGACGCTAATCCGCCGGTAGCCGCTACGGACGTCGTCGGCGAGATCGAGAAATCCGCGCAAATCGAGATCGCCCTCGAAGCGCGTTTTCACGGATCTGATTTCGATCCCGCGCGCCGCCGCGTGATAGACGAGCGTCGTCGTCATGCACCCGGCGAGGGCGTGGAGGACGTATTCGACCGGGTTCGGGGCCCGGTCCTGGCCAAGGAGCTTGGGCGGCTCGTCGTTGGTCAGTTCGAACGCCGGAGTGTGGCGAAGCGCTTCCTTGGCGCCGAAATAGTCGCCGATGGTCGAGCGGTTTTCGCTGCCGTTCACCCACCGGTTCTCAAGCCGGAACTGAAATTCGGCGATGGCGTTGTCGGCCTTCACGGCTTCGATCGTGTCGAACAGTTGTTGGCGGTCAACGCCATTGACGTCTTCAATCATTGTTTCCTCGTCCGCTGGGATCAGTTGAAAATGCGCCCCCCGAGGAGACGCGCCGATCAATTACCGACCGGTCGGTGTGTTACATATCGAGCGGTCTGTTTTGTGTCAATCAATTTTTTCGGATTCGAGGGAGGAACATGGGCTTCAAACGCGAAATTGTTCTTTTTCAACGAATTAGGAACAACAATTGTTCGTTGAAATCTCTTCGCGTGGGGCACATATTGAAGACCATGCGGTATTTTTCGATCTAGGCAGGATGACTCAAAAGGGCGAAAATACGCGGGAGAGAATTCTCGAAACGGCCGAGGCGCTTTTGTTGGAGAAGGGTTTCAGCGGAACCTCTCTCGACGACGTTCTCAAGATCGCCGGGCTGACCAAGGGCGCCTTTTTTCACCACTTCAAGGGCAAGGCCGAACTCGCCCGCGCCCTTCTCGAACGCTACTGGGACAACGACTACAAGCTGTTCGTTGGCTTTTCGGCCCGGGCCCAACAGCTCGCCGACGATCCCTTGCAGGAAACCCTGATCTTCCTCAAGCTGTTCGAGGAGTTCATCAACGATCTGGACAAGCCCCTGCCGGGATGCGTCTTCGCGTCCTACACTTATGAGAGCCGGCAGTTCGACCCCGAGATCCACGAATTCATTCGGGACGGATTCGACAAATGGTCGGAACTTTACGAGGGCAAGTTCGAGGCCGTGCTCGCCCGCTACACACCGGCCCTCGAGGTCAGCGCGCGCGAACTCTCCGAGATGATCATGTCGATCGTCGAGGGCGGCTTCATCCTCTCCCTGTCCTACCGCGACCCCATCTTCATCGCCCGCCAATCAAAACAATTCCGCCACTACCTCCAACTCCTCTTCCGGCCCTGACCGCGTGTGCCGGTGGGATAACTTAATAACTCGAAATGCGATGATCGGACCGCAATGACCCGGTACCGGCTTGGTAGCGTGCGCTCTTAACTCTCGACAGCGGCTGTTTCGTAAGAGTGATTATTTTGAACACCTTAATTGGTCGTCCGTGAAGAACCCTGATTTCAATCTGAAGCGGCGATTGGGTTTGCGGTGGGGTGCGAGATGTCGCTGAGGAGCGCGGCCAGGATTTGGACAAACAAACGCCTCAGCCATTTGAGGACAAGGCGGTAGTTGTAGCCGGCGCCGGCGAGGATGGCGTTGATCTTGTCGCCGTCGCGGCCTTTGAGGAAGTTGCGCCCCAGCCTGCCATCGCTCTTGAGATGTCCGATCACGGCCTCGACGGCGGAGCGCCGCCTGAGCTCCTTCTTGATCGTCGGCGTGATGCCGTGTTTCTGGCCTGATCTAAAGACGCGGTGTTTGTTGGGGTAATCGTGGCCCTGGTATCCCTTGTCGACATAGATGCGCTCGGCCGATATCCCCGTCCAGCGTTCCATCTCTTCGATCACCTGCCTCAAGGTGTGGCCATCATAGGGATTGCCGTGGAAGGCCTTGACGTGGGCGACGAACTGGCCGCCGGGGGGGCGGGAATTGGTCGCCGCCACGGAGACCTTGCAGCCGAACTCGTACGGCTTGTGCGCCTTCCCTTTGCCGATGCATTCGACCTCGGGCGCGTGGAGCGAATAGACCTTGGGCAAGGGGTCGCGCCGCTTCTGGGTCGACACCCGCTCGGCCAGCCACAAGGGGCGGCGGAAGGTATCCCGTAGGCTCTCCTCCTGGGCCGTCTTGCGGCGGATGTCGCGGACGGTGCGCCCGAGATAGGTCTTGAGCTTGCGCAGGGCCTTGTTGGCCCGCTTGTGCTGTTTGGCATGGCGGTAGCGGCCTTGCATGATCAACGCCCTCTTGCCCAGGCGGGTATAGGACTGACGCAGGGCAATGCCGTGCTCCCGTGCCAGTCGCACCAGCCGCTCGCGGGCTCGTTGCATCAGTTTGGCGTCGGTCGGAAAGGCAATCGCCTTCTCTTGTACGGTGGTGTCCACCGTCACCCGCTCGAGGTCCTTCTCCCGCAGCGCCCCCACCCGGTGGGCCACGGCCAGGCTCTCCTGGAATACCTTCTCCAAACCTTCCGGCCCGATCCGGTCCCGCCACCGGGTCATCGACGAGCGCTCCATGGGCAGCTCATGCTGAAAGTACTCTTCGCCGCAGAAGCACTGGAAGTATGGGTCGTAGACCCAGCGCTCGCAGACCTCCTCATCCGAGAGATCGAACATATGCTTGAGGATGTGCAGCCCAACCATCAACCGCGTCGGGACCCCCGGCCGACCCTCCTCCGAATACAAGGCTTCATAGGTCTCGTCGAAGAAAGTCCACGCGATCCGGCCCCCCAACACCACCAACTCGTGGCGCAGGTTGATGATGTTTTCGAACCGCGAGCGGAACAGGTCCTCTATTCCCGATGACACCTTGCGCGATGGCTTCATCACAGTTCTCCAATCCCAATCGACGGGAGCAGAGAATCACGTTCCGCAACGGAAGGGAATCCCCAAAATCAATTATTTCAAATCACAAGCTTTTCAGGCCCAAAACCCGTTTTCTTGCAAATCCGATTACTTCGCCAAACCGAAAAAACTACCAACATCAGCCGCTTACGCGTTCTTCACGGGCGACTAATTGTCTCTCGGAATTGCGAAATCGAGTAATTGGTGTACCGTCAGTGAGTTGTAGGAACTTATCAGATTTCGCCCATTTTTCCGATCAACTTCGGAAAAAAAATTCTGGCGGGAGGGGAATAGAGCAACGCAATTGTCCGGAGCGAAGCGAGTGTAGCAATGCCGGTATTGATCGCGAACGGTCCTGATGTGCCGATCGAATTATTGAATGACCTCGATGACGGCAAGCTCGTGCTGTTTTGCGGCGCGGGGATTTCGATAGGGACCGATTTGCCGACTTTCGAAGGCTTGGTCGATTACGTCTATCAAAAACTCATCGATCCCAGTGATGATCGCTTCCATCATTTGCGCCCGAAACTTTCTTTCGACAAACGGCTTGGGCTTCTCGAAAATCAACTCGCCAGCCGAACGCTAATGCGGGGTGCTGTTGTAAAGCGCCTATCACGTCCGACGAGTAAGAATAATTTGAAAGTACACAAGGCCATTCTCGCACTCGCAACAACGGAAAAGTATCAGTTACGTCTTGTTACAGGACCCTGAGATAACGGGGACAGTATACTAATTTTATGGGCTAGTCGTAACGAACTACCCCCGTTCCCGAGGGAAAACCCGGCCCCCGATTGTGCATCACGTCAACGCGCCGCCGGATAAGGACCCGAACCGCCGGCGCTTGCCGGCGCGAAATCGCATCGGGTCGATCGTCTCTAGCCATGGGAACCGATCCTCGTCCGTCGCGTTCGGGATTTTTTGGGACGGAATACAACACCGGCGAATTCCCCCCCCCGCGCGTGGCCGTTCGAGCCGGCCTCTGGAGCCGAGACCCCAAGACCCCAAATCTGATTGTTCCTCCCCGCGCAATTCCAAAACGAGGCGGCCAAGGAACAACTGAATCGCCTAGTACATAAATTCGTATACTGTCCGCGAAAAACACGGCCGACGTCTACGGGGCCACGGTGCCGTATTCGGTGGCGATCTGTTGCAGGAGCCAGGCGCGGAAGGCGACGACCTTTGGGCGTTCGGCGGTGGTCTCGGGGCAGACCAGGTAGAAGCCGAGGCCCATCTTCAGGGTCAGCGCGAAGGGGATGACCAGGCGGCCGGCGGCAATGTCGGCGGCGGCCAGACGGCGCCAGCCCAAGACCACGCCGGCGCCGTCGATGGCGGCCTGCAATGAATGGTCCGGGTGGCTGAAACGCGGACCCCGCGTCGCATCGACCCCGTCGACGCCGGCGCTCGCGAGCCAGTGACGCCAGTCGGGAGCGGCCGGGGAAAAATCGAGCGAGACGTCGTGCAGCAAGGTGTGAAAGCGCAAGTCGTCAAGTGTCATCAAGGGGTGATCGCCGGTGACGAGTCTCGGGCCGCACATGGGGGTCACCGACTCGTCGAACAATTTGTCGACCCGGAGGCCTTCGTACTCCCCCCGACCCAAACGGATGGCGGCGTCGAATCCGTCCTTCCGGAAATCGACGAGGGCGAGGCTGGCGGAGATGCGCAAATCAATTTCCGGTTGTTCCCGGTCAAACCGTTCCAAGCGCGGGACGAGCCATTTGGCGGCGAACGCCGGGGCGACGCTGATGCTCAGGGCACCCCGCGAATCGATATCGCGAAGCCGGACGATGGCCTCGTAAAGCTGATCAAAATCGCTCTGCAATCCGGGCAGGCACGCCTGGCCGGCATCGGTCAGCAACAGCCCCCGATTCAGGCGCCGAAAAAGCTGCACTCCGAGAAACTCCTCGAGCGCCCTGATTTGATGACTGATCGCCGCCGTCGTCACGTTCAGCTCCTCGGCGGCCTTGGTGGAACTCAAATGGCGACCGGCAGCCTCGAAGGCGCGGAGCGAATTCAGGGGCGGCAAATAACGGTTCATTGGTTTAGTTTTTCTAACATGATTCTTGAAAAATGATCGTTTGTCAATCCTCCCGAAACCCAATATCACCGGAACATTCTCATAACGTTGAGAGGTGAAAGGAACTAAATCATGCCCATCATCGACATCACCTTCCCGAAAGGCGCTCTGAGCGACAATGCGAGGCGGGCCCTGCCGGTTGATCTCGGCCGTATCGCGATCGCTTACGAGGGCCTCAGCGGCAGCCGGTTCGCCGAGGAGTTCACCTGGCTCTATGTCCACGAACTGGCGGTCGTAACGCAGGTGTCAGGTGCCCTGGAGAAGCCGATTTACCGGGTACGCTTCACGACCTTGCAAACTCTGCTCGACGACGACAGCACAAAGCGTCTCGGCGTCGATACGGCACGAGCGATCTACGAGGCCGAGGGCTCGCCCTGGAACGCCCGCGAAGCCAATAACCGGGTCTGGACCTTCTTCGAGGACGTGCGTCAAGGCGACTGGATCGCCGGCGACCAGGTCAACAACCTGAAGGACCTGCGCGCGGCGGTCGCCGATGAACAAGCGGCGGCTGGTGAAGAAATGGTGGCGTGACGGTTCGGATCGCGTGCATCCCCTGCGTACGCAGATCCCCGATGCGCCATTCACACTAATGGTCGGGCCGGCCGTTTACCGCCCGACCACCTCACCCCAGAGGAGAAACGCCATGCCAAACCTCAGTTATCCTTGATGGCTTCCTGGACATCGGGGTCTATCTTGGTCGCTAGGCGGATGCGACGATGGGTAGTCCGTTCCCCTTTTTGAGGCCGATAAAATGGGTCGGAGGGGGGGTAGGAAGTGGGGGGTGAAGTGACAATTTATTGATGTAAGCGACGGGCGGGAGAGCCTGGCGAAAGGAGAGTACGATGGAAACCGTAAATATGGGGAACCTCAAGGTTTGGCGCGCGAAGTACGGCATCCAGTCTGGGAAGATTTTGGATATCAAGTTTGAGGCAGAAGGGTTTCTCAGGTGGCTTGCCCGTTGTCTTGCCACCGCTTTGGAGCCAGTTGATCATCTGGCGTCTCTAGGCCGCAAATGCGATCGTATCAGAAATGTCAGTCGGGGTGCTTCTCCAGGTGCAGGCGAGTCTGCTTCGGGTCAACTGCGGCCGACTAACGGCCACCCAATTTCCGGCTGCTTACTGGGGTAGAGCGGTCGATAATGGTGCGAACCTCGGCGGTATGCCGCGTTGCGGATCGGCGGGTGACCCCGCCTAGCACCCAGCCGCCCTCTTGAGATTGCTTGCCGGCTTGAACCGTAGGCTCTTTGACGCCCTGATCTTGATCGCCTCACCAGTCTGGGGATTGCGCCCCATGCGCGCCTTCCGCTTGGTAATCGAAAACGTGTCCAGCGTGCCAATCATGTACCTCCCGTCCTTCTTCGAGGCCTTCAGGCCAGCCTCGATTTCCCCGAAGACCAGTTCGACAACGCCCTTGGCTTCCGCCTTGCTGAGACTCCCCTTCTTCGCCACCCGATCGATAAAGGCTGCCTTGCTCATGATTAGCCAAAGCCGGTCTCACGGACTCTGTCGCCGTAAACTGGCCGATTTCCGCCCGGTGGCTTTTTAAAGGCCATGTGCGGGCGTTGGTAGTAGCCATATTGCCTCCTCACGGATATCCGCCAGCGGCCACCTGCAGGCACGACAGCCTCGCGGGGAGCGGGTCCTTTCACGAGGCTTCGAAAGTGATGCGGGGCGGCTGCGCGGCGCGTGAGGCTGTCAGAAGTTTTTCTAAATTTGGTTTCCCGGATGAAAAACCGGTATATTTCAGAGCGACAATAATCACTCCGGAGGGATCAATGCCAGCAAGTCTGTCCGCAAGTTTAGGTGCCGCGGACCCGATGGCCGATCTCCTCAACATGAAAGACCTGGCCCAGCGCTTGGGGGTACCGGTCAACACCCTCAAAAACCTCATTGAGCGGAGTCCGAAATTTCCGAGCGCGGCTCGAGGCGGCAAGGGACGGCCGTACGAATTTGACGAGAAAACGGTGCGCGCTTGGATTCGAGAGAACGCACCGGCTTTCGCGGCTAACGACGAGCAGTACAAAAGGGACGTCGCCGAGTTTCATCGCCGCGTTTATGGCGACGGAAAAGGTGATCCGTCTGTCCAGTTAGGACCGAGGGACCGTATTTCCCTGGCGAAAGCGGCGAAAGCCGAGGACGAAGTGCGCCACCGGCGGGGAGAACTCGTCGAGATCGAGCCGCTCCTGGCGGAACTCGCGATCATGGTCGTGAAAGCCCGCAACGAGTTGTTGCGGATACCGACGGACGGGGCGCGCTTGTTCCACTTGAACCGGCGCCAGCGGGACCGTCTCCGGGACATGATCGAGGCGGCGCTGAAGCGGATCGTATTAAACCGGGAAAATGGAAAGGGCGGCGGCAATGGATCGAATGGAAAGGGCAACCCATGACAATTGATCACTTTTTCAACGAACTCGAACCAGTTCTCAGAAAGGCCGCGAACGATGTTTATGAGGCGGCGAGGGTCAACCCTGGATGTTCGACCTTCCGATGGTAAAACGCTGGCTCGCCGAACACGATCCCGACGTCGGGACGCTTCAATCTTTCCACTAACCCACCCGGCATTCCGAAGTGTCCGAAGCGATCGACAGGTCATACCCTAATCGGTATGTCTGACATATGAATTCGGCTCGCGGGATCATCCACTCCTGCGTCAGCGAGTAGAGTTTCGAAGGCATCACGCATCGCTGAAGGAAATTTTGTCGGCCCAATAATAATGCGTTCAAGCAATTCCGGGATCGCAGCCCCATTGAGACCTTCTTCTGGAATGTTTTTGAGAGGAATCTTGTAGATTGGTTGGGGCGTGTCCCCGATCACTTTAACTTCTTTTACTAGATGTATCGATTCCTCCATCGTTGGCATATAGATTACACGCCATTCCATTTCCTCCCGAAATCCGGGATGCTTGGTGCAAAGGGAGGCAAATTTGAATGCATCGAAGACGTAGCTGGTGACAACCTCCCGGCCTAGCGCATGAACAAAATCGGCGTGGGCCTCGATGTTGTTAGCGACCATCTCAAGTTCACGCGGAAACGCGTTCTCGTCGAGATATGCGACCGGGCTCGTGTAAGCCTTAAGAGCGTCTGACGGGCTGAGGAAAGGCATGTTATTGACGACAAGCGCGTGCCTGTTGTTGGGCTATACGCTCTCCACATTGACAGCCTTCCAAATTCATCCTCTGCATCGACATGTTCAGAGAAGCATGTAATGAAGGTGTTTTCTCGAAGATGGGGCTGCCAGCCGTTAAACAGATTCTCGATTTCTTCAGAAATTCCGCTGAATATGCCATTTAGCGCCGCTTTGATTTTGTTCCCTGCTTCTCCAGAATAAGCCTCCGCCAGACATTCTACTAATATCCCAAAATAATACCTGACATATTGATCGGACTGTGCTATACATAGTGCATGGAAGCGCGTGACTTTCGTGGCATTGGTCGGGCGGCGCAGGAGGAACTCCGGCGTCGGGCGATCGTGCTTGTCGAGCAGGGTGGATCGAGCCGGGCCGAGGCGGCCAGGGTTGTTGGCGTGCAGCGGCAGACGGTCAACATCTGGCTCAAGCGGTATCGCGAACGGGGCGAGGACGGCCTCCTGGATGGTCGTCGGGTTTCCGGACGCAAGGGCAAGGGGGCGCTGACCACCGAGGAGGTCCGGCAAGTCCGCCGCTGGATCGCCGACAAGACGCCCGATCAGCTCAAACTGCCGTTTGCATTGTGGACGTCCCGTGCGGTGCGCGAGTTGATCGAGCGCCGGTTGGGCAAGCGCCTTGGCCTGTCGACCGTCCAGCTCTACCTGAAGCGCTGGGGCATGACCCCGCAAAAGCCGCTGGCGCGCGCCAAACAACGCTCGCCCGCCGCCGTGGCCGCCTGGTTGGAGCGCGACTACCCGGCGATCTCCGGGCGCGCCAAGCGAGAGAGAGCCGTCGTCTACTGGGGCGACGAGACCGGCATCTCCAACCAAGACCAGATCGGCCGCAGTTATGCCCCAAGAGGCCAGACGCCGGTGGTTGGCCGGACCGCCAAGAAGATCTCCAAGAGCATGATTTCGGCCGTCTCCAACCGCGGCCTGATGCGCTTCATGCTGTATGATGGGGCGCTTAACGTCGATCGCTTCATCATCTTCCTGCGGCGGCTGATCAAGGACGCAAAGCAGAAGGTGTTCCTGATCATAGATAACCTGAAGGTGCACCACGCCAAGTGGGTCAAGGCCTGGACTCTGAGCCATCGCCACGAGATCGAGCTGTTCTACCTCCCGGCCCCCGAGTGCAACCCGGACGAATACTTGAACAACGATGTCAAGCAGAAGTTGCGCCAAAAGCCGCAGCCCGGCACCAAGGACGAACTGGACAAGAATACCCGCGCCGTCTTGCGCGCAATTCAGCGTTCATCGGATCGAGTGCGCGGTTACTTCCGCCCCCACCCCGTCAAATACGCCGCCTGATCGTCAGGTGTCATATTAGGATATTAATAATCCGTGCTCGACTTCCATGAAGTCGTTCATGCAGGAGGTTTTCCGCATCCAAACTTCTCTTGTCTTGAGTATCTTCATCGCCGATTTCGCAGATGTGTAATGCACAAAGCGGGTGCCTTGCCTCATGACGGCGTTCCGCCGTTTGGATGCGTGGGGGTAGAATATCTGAAGGGGATCGGGATCGATCGCGTCGGCTGTCATCTTATCGCCGGAAAGTGCGTACTTGCCATTGTCCGAAATTCATCGTCGTGTCCCTGGTGCTCGCGAGACAGCCAATTTTGCTACCCAATCTGCTACCCCGACATAGAAATCCGGCAACGGCACGACCGTAACCCATTGTTTTAATTGGTAGGCGCTCGGGGGATCGAACCCCGGACCCTCTGATTAAAAGTCAAGGCGGGACATTTACGGTAAAGTACTAATGCGTTGAAATATTGTAGTTTTCGGCCCTTCATTTTTCCTGTTGAAACCGGGACACACCCGACTTATCCTGTGATTTCGGGACACAACGGGACACGCGGGGGCCGACATGAACCTCACCGAACGACGCATCCGGGACGCCGCGCCGAGGCGGTCGACCTGGATCATGTGGGATTCCCAATTCCGCAATTTCGGCGTGCGCGTCGCCAAGGGCGGGACAAAGGCGTTCGTGCTCGATTTTCACTCGGCCGGCAAGCATCGCCGCGTCACCCTGGCTCGCGTCGGGGAAATGACACTGAAGCAGGCGCGCGACCTGGCGGCAAGGGAAATGGCGCGCGTGCGGGCCGGCGAGGCGCACATGCTCGACCGCCGCCGCGAGGTCGCCGAGGCGCCGACCGTCGCCGATGCGGTCAAGCGCTTCCTGACCGACTACGCCGAGCGGCGCATCGCCAACGGGCGGATGAAGCGGCGCACCGTGGACGACTACGGATCGCAATGCCGATCCGTGATCCTGCCGGCCATCGGCGCGCTGCCGGTCGCCGCGGTCGAAACGCGCGATATCGAGGCGATGGTCGACCCGCTCAAGCCCGTCATGCGCAACCGCATCTTGGCGCTGGCCAGCCGCATCTTCACCCTGACGGAGCATTGGGGTTGGCGGCCGCAACGGTCCAACCCGGCGCGCGGGATCGAGCGAAGCGTCGAGACGGCACGCGACCGCGTGCTGTCGCCGGCCGAATTCGAGGCGCTGGCGGGCGCGCTGGCGGATCGCGCCGAGCGCAACCCGGCCGCCGTCGCGGCGATCCGCTTCGCCGCGATGACGGGCTTGCGCATTGGCGAAATCTTGGCGATCCGGTGGGAGCACGTCGACAAGGATACGGGCGCACTGCTGCTGCCCGAAACGAAGACGGGCCGGCGCTGGCATGACCTCCCGGCTGCGGCGCTCTCTGTGCTCGAGCGGTTACCCCGTATCAATGCGTGGTGCTTCACCAACGGGCGCAGCGCCATCGGCTACAAGCACACGGCCGCCGTGTTCCGGGACGTGGCGGCGGCGGCCGGGATCGACAACGTGCGGCTGCATGATCTCCGCCGCACCGTGGCGACCAGGGCGGCCGCGTCCGGGCTCGGCATCCTGGAGCTGCGGGCGCTGCTGGGATGGAAGTCTACAGCCATGCCGGCCCGCTACGTCGCGTTGTCGGGCGACGGTATCCGCGAGCACCGCCGCCGCATCGGCGACGAAGTAGCGGCGCTCATGGAGGGCGGAGACGACGAAAAGATTGTCCCGCTGCGCCGCCGTGGCTAGGCGTTACGTTCTCCGCTTCGGCGCGGCGAAGCAGGGCCGTCCGAATCTTCGCGCCGTCGATGCCGTCGCGGCGCACCGGCGTTTCCGGGAACTCCGGGCCGCTGGGGCGGGCATTGCCGAGGCCGAGGCGCGGATGCTGGGTGAACGTGATTGGAAGCACCTGACATGCCAGCAAGCGATCCGCAAGCAACGCACCAAGGGCGAGGCCGTCGAAACCGAATTCGCCTTCAAGGAATTCTGCGCCGCCGCAATCGGGCCGTCAGGCTGGTTCGTCCGACGGGATTATTTTAGTTACAAGACCGACCGGAGATAATCGGACATATAGAGGGCTACACCCAACAAGGGAGCGGCCCTCATGTTTCAGCCCGAGCGCATCTATCTCACAGACGATCCCGAATTGCTCGCCATTTGGAAGGCGAACACCTTGTCAAATTGGCGCTACGAGAAGCGCGGTCCGGCCTACATGAAGATTGGGAAGCG
Source organism: Alphaproteobacteria bacterium (assembly GCA_965218865.1). GTDB lineage: Bacteria > Pseudomonadota > Alphaproteobacteria > JAAXGF01 > JAAXGF01 > CBDCME01. Next base: position 29,905 of record CBDCME010000069.1, on the reverse strand, counting down.
CGTCTACTACCGAGGCGACGACCTTAACACCTTTCTAAACCGCCACCGCGTCGAGCCACGAAACGCCGCATAGAGCAACCCGCCAAGCGGCGCCCTAGAGGCTCGTAACGCAGTGCTTTCATTCCGCAATCTACCGTGCCGGCTGACGCGAAACTCGCACCGGGGCCGCAGCACGACCACCGCCGCTACCGGGGGGCCTATCACAGCGGCAATCCCAGACCTGAGAAGCCCAACCTCGCCGGCCTGCGAAAGCGCGGCTTGGGGAACGCTTCGGGGCGGAGGGGAGATAGGCGGCGGGCGACCCGTCGTAAAGCAGCCGCCCGCCAGCACAAACGTCGATTGGTACTGTGGCTATCTGACAATTGCCACAATACCCAACAAGTGCTGGCCGCCGCAAGCGATAGCCCGGCTCCGCTGAGCATCCCCGGTGATTGGTCCGTCCGGGCGAGCACGCCGCCGCCCGAGGGCGGACCATCTCGCCTCCACTCCTACCCTCACCACTGATCATCAGCCCTAAAAAGGGATTGAAAAAGACCTCTCAGTAAGAGTCTAATAGGGGGGATCTCACAACCGCGAACGCCGCCAACGGACCGACGCGGCTGGCCTGTGCCCGTCGTGCGGATCGCTCACACCAATGGAGGATGAACGATGGACACCGATCTCGATGACAGGGCGCGGGCCGCCGGTCTGGCCGTGGCCAAAGAACTATGTAGGCGTTTCCAAGACGTAGACCCCGCACGGATTGGGTTTGTTGTTGGGCTGATAATCGCCGCGAAGTGCAACCAGTTGTTAGACGGGCTTCAAGCGACTGCCAACACCCCGGAGCGAGTGACCCATATCAGGCTCGACGTGGATTGGTTCGAGGAAGTGTCGCGCGCCCTGAACAACGTGACCAAGGGAGGATAAGACTATGGACACCAAGAGGATGAATGACGAACAGGCCGCAGCGTTCGCGCTGGCCGTCAAGGTAAGGAACACCCTGCTTGACCAGCACGATCTAGAAGGTGTTGGCGACGATTTCAACGTCGAGGAATGGACGGCTTTGTACGAGGACGCTCTACGGGCGGCTAAGCGGTTCAACGCCGCATATGGTGATGAAGGGCCGGAGATGGTTGTACACAAAATGCAGCCCTACCTGCACTGGCTGGCCTAGGGCGAGGTCTCGATCCTAAAGGTACTGTCCGGCCCCGAAAGCTGCGGGGTGTTGGGGCTATCGCACATTCCCACGATTTTCGGAGGCCGTCACCCGAGCAACGTTGACATAACGTCACTTTAGAACCATTCTACATCTAACGATGTTTGGGTTATTCAAACGCCATAGTCCACCTGAAATCCGGTCTTCCGAGATCGACGTGGGCGCGTTGTTTGCCGCCGCCTTCCAATTCACCGGCGGATCATACTCGTGGCAACAAAGCCCCGCGATTCTCATTTCCGCCCTGTCCGTCCTGGACAACCAAGGCGCTTTGCTGACCGAGAGCCGGCGCCTGGGGCGCACCAGCCCCTTGTTGATCGCCTACAGGGCCGTCATAGAAAGCGGAGTCCTGACGGGCGAGCCAGAGGCGCCGGAGTTCCCCGACACCGTTCCCGAGAAGGTGGCCGAAGCAGTGAAAGAAATGTGGACGGCCTCGCACGACTGCGACTTGGAGCGCCACTTGCTCGACCGCGTGATCGTTGACGGTGAATTCTTGATCCTCGAAGACGGAGTGGTTGTACCGCCAGACGGTTTCACGCCTGTCATGTCGGGGCCGGCGTGGAACCAGACCGTAGTTGGATTCAAGATCGGCACCGCATCACGTTCTCGCATGGCGGGACTGCGATATGTCGGTGACAGACCCCTGGGCGCGGCCCGGGCCCTGCCGTGGATTGCGAGCGCACTACCGTCGGCAGCCGGGTTGTTGAACGCGAGGACCGGCGCCGGCCACGCCCTCGGCGTAATGGCGAAGATCGCCTCCACGATCATCAATGCCTCCCCGGACAGGATCGTCGCAAGTGCTGGCGCAAGATCGGGCCTCGTGGAGCAAGCTGGTCCGGTGGATGATCGTCGCGAACCTATCCATGCCCTCGGCGTAGGTAGCGTTCCGTACCTTCGACCCGGAGAAGAAATCAAGCGCGTCATGGCCGGCCCGGACGAGGCCGCACGGAAATATGAAGCCCAGCTTGAGCGCGATGTGGGCGCGGCGTTGAACATGCCGTTGTCCGAATTGTTGAGCGACTACTCAAGCGGATCATTCAGCAATTTACGCATGGCATGGGCTGACGCGCTGGCGGAGAAAACGCGCCGCCGCCGCTGGTGGCACCGCCATTACCGCTTGCCGATCTATAGGGAATTGTTGTCGGATTCTTTCGCATCGGGCCGGCTTCCCCGCATGAGCATGGCCACCATGGCATCTCTCAAACGTCCCTCGTGGCCCGGACCTAAACCCATTCCGCCCGAACCGCTCAAACAGGCACAGACGCTAGGTGTGCTTGTGGACAAGGGCATCCTCGACCCCGACAATGCGCGGGAACAACTGGAGAACTAGACCATGAAGAAATCCGTACAGCTTGCAATCCGGGCGTCGGAGATTCGCTCGGAAATCAACGGCCTGGAGCCGGGCGACGCGACCATCGAAAAGCGCCGAGAACTGCTCGCCAGCTTGAACACCGTGGAGTCCGAATACCGGACGGCTCTCAAGACCGAGGACGAGGCCGACGCCGCCGCACCCGACGTGAACGGCTTAACCGCCGAAGAGCGAGAATTCCGTGCTTTGGAGACACGCGCCGAACTGCGCCAAGCCTTCCGGGCCGTCATGAACGGCGACCCGCTCACCGGCGCTGAAAAGGAGCTACAGGAACACCGTGGATTGAGCGGCCACTCGCTTCCATGGGATATGGTCGCGCCGCGCCCGGTGGCCCGCGTCACGGAGGACCGGGCCGTTTCGCCGGCACCCGCCGACAGTCACTTGCAACAGCATCCCATCCTGGGCCGCGTGTTCGCCCGCTCCGCGACCGCGACCCTGGGCGTTGCTATGCCGATGGTCCCGAGCGGCGTGCAGAATTTTCCCGTCATCGTGACGAGCGACACCGCGCAGATTTTGGCCAAGGACGGGGCAGAGACCGCCGCCGCCGACGCCGGCATCACCGCGCACACCGTCTCGCCGACCCGCTTGCAGCGGTCTTATTTGTTCCGGCGCGAGGATCAAGCGGTCCTTGCCGGCATGGAGGAAGCCTTGCGGGGCGACCTGTCCATGGCTGTGAGCGATCTTTTGGATGCCCAAGTCCTTGCGGGCGACGGCACGACCGGGGCGCAATTCTCCGGCTTCCTGGCGACGGCGGCGAACGGCGGATTGACGGACCGGAGCGACACCCCGGCCCGCGTCTCGTTCGCGCTGGCGGCGGCCGAGGCGGCACGAGGGATCGACGGCAAGTTTGCCGGTGGCCTTTCGGAGTGCTCGGTCGTCCTGGGCGACAACACCGCTCGCGACCTGGCGAGCAAGTTCCAGGCGAACGACTCCGAGTCGGCCTTGAGCTACATGACGCGCTTGACCATGAAGACCATGGCGAGCTCGAACGTTCCCGCCGTGGCTAACACGTTCCAGGGAGGCATCATCGCCCGCTTGGGCGCGGCGGGCGCAAATGCCATTTGCCCGACGTGGGACTCGCTGTTCATGATTCGGGACGAAATCACGCAAAGGGCGAAAGGCCAGATCGGCTTGACGGTCGGCATGTTGAGCGGCTTCAGCATCCTCCGCGCCGGTGGCTTCGACCGCCTGAAATTCAAGGTCGCCTAACGATGACCATCGAGTACCGCTTCGCGGCCCTTGAGGTCCGTGCCGCCGACGGGGCCCAGATCGAGGGCACCGTCATGCCCTACGGGAGCGAGGCGGATATCGCGGGCGTATTCCGCGAGAGCGTGGATGCCGGAGCCTTCGGCGACATCCGGGGGAGCGACGTGATCTTGAATGTGATGCACGACCGGAACGAGATGTTGGCGCGCACCGGAGGCGGCGGGCTTGAACTGCAAGACGGAGCCGAGCGCCTATGGCTTCGTGCTGACATTCCCGATTACCGGGCGGACGTGCGGGATATGGTCAAGCGTCGACTCTTTCGCGGATTCAGTGTCGAAATGGAGGTCGAGGCCGAAGACTGGCCCGAGCCGGATAGGCGCATCATCCGCTCCGCAACCTTGTGGGGCATCGGCCTTGTTGATCGACAAGCCTACAATGAGGCGACCGTCGCTATCGCCAAGCGGGCGAAAGAAGCGTGCCGGACGGGACGGCGACATTGGCCGCTGGCCGTGTAAGTGCGCTCCGGCGTTGGGCACTCCGAAACCTTGTAGTCGCAGACGGACCACGGGCAGGAAGGCCGTTCCGAATCGCCTCGGCACCGTGGGCCGAAGTCCTGGACGCCATGGACGACCCGAACCTTGAACAAGTCACGACCCGGGGCTCCGTACAATCTGGTAAGACGGCCTCGCTGATCGCCGCCGGCCTTGGCCACATGGCGGCTGGTCGAAGCGTCCTGGTCTACGAGCCTGACGACAAGCTCAAGCGTGCGCTGGCCTCCCGTATCTTGGCCTGGGGCCGTCTTTGTAAAGACGACCTGATCCGTGAAGCCTATTCGCCGAAGCGTCCACCCTTCGCCCGCACAACGGACACCGGAGGTCGGTTGGAAGTCATCTCCGCGAGGGAAGGCGGCGCCGGCGTCATGAGGACGGCACAGATAGTGATCGTCGATGAATTGAGGTTGTTCCACCAAGACCTACTCGGCGACCTGGTTGACCGCATGGCCGCGTTCGGCGGCAAGGGCCGTTTGATAACTGCGTCATCCGCAGGATATCAGGATGAGTGCAAGACGACGCACGAGCTTGAGAAATCAGACTCCCGGCGATGGTTTCTACTTTGCCCCGAGTGCGGCAACGAGAACGTCGCCGACTGGCGGAACGTCAACTACAAGGCGCGACGATATCCTTTCTACACCATGCCATGTTGCGGATCGGCCTTGCAGGGAGTTTCCTTCCGCCGTGCCGTACAGGCGGGCCGCTGGCGACCGACGAAAGCGCCGCTGGTTCCCGCCACCCGTGGCTTTCACATGGACGCCTTCACGTCGCCGTTCGAGAGCTTGCGAAGCATAGTGCGTCAGTGGAAGCGTGCGGACGTTCACCGCAAACAGACTGGTTCCTTGGCCGAAGTGATTTCGTTCCAGACCGGGCGCCTGGCACTTCCGTACAAGGCCGGGGCCACGCAAGGTGTGACCCCGGAGGCGCTGCGCACGTCATGCAGGGAGAGCTACGACCCCGCCATCGTGCCAGCCGGCGCCGCCGTGCTTATCGGGGCGTGCGACGTGCAGGACAATCGCCTTGAGGCGGAAATATCCGCGTGGGGCCTCGTGGAAGTCAAGCGCGACGATGCAAGCCAGTTGAAGGGCTGGGGCAGTCACGAATTCCGTGGCCTCATGCATGAGGGACGCTGGTACAGGCTTCGCCGCTGGGCCTTGGAATATCGTCGCTTCCACGGCGACCCCGGCACGCCGGAGCTATGGGAGCAACTGGCCGAATTCATGGAGCTCCCGCGACCGCACGCCACAGGACCGTTGTTGCGCCCGGTCGTGGTGGGCATCGACACCGGCGGACACTACGGCCCGCAAGTGGCCGACTTCTGCAAGGTCCGGGGTGGCGGATACTTGTGTCTCAAGGGCCTGCCGATGGGGCGGCTTGGGTCGGTACTTGCGCGTCGATCCGTGACCGCCGATAGCCTCGAAAACTACGGGCCGTCGGGCCTGTTGCTGGTGGGCGTGGATTGCGGCAAGGCGTCATGTTTCAGTCAGATGCGCCAGTCAATCGCGGGCATCGAGCCGAAACCGATGGTTTGGCCGATGGACGAATCACGATATGGACTGGTGGAATTCGAGGGCATCGTTAGCGAGACGTTGACGAGGATTCTCGACAAGCGGACCGGCGCGAGCCGCCTTCAGTGGAGAAAGATCGCCCGCGCCAACGAGCCGCTCGACGTGCTCGTGTACTCTCTCGCCCTTGTCTCTCACCTTGGCTTGGGCTTCATGCTGCACGAGGCTGGCGCCATTTCACTTGCCGCCGAAAGGAAAGCCGCATGAGTCGCATACCGCTCGACTACCTAGACGTAGATTTCGGAGAGGACGCCAGCTACACCCCGCCGACCGGGAGCACCCGGTGGAGCGCGTTTCGCCGCACGGACCTTATGGCGCCTATGGACCCGGACCACGCGGGCAATCCCGGAATCACGCACGGCGGAGCACCGCCCGAATGGACGATCTTCGGCGGCTTCAACATCATCGCCAACACCTATATTCCACAGACCCGGAAACGCCGCGAGCTTATCGCCGACGTGCGCGGCTTCGAGGGCGAGGCCAGCGCGACCGGCTTCTCCCTCGATTGGGACACTCTCCGGGAGTTCACCGGCGGATTGCAGCGTGAGGCGTTGATGGTAGTCGCCTACATCAGCGGCAAGGCCATCAGGAAGACGATCTTCCGAGTTCCTGCACCATCAAGCATCGACCCCGGCGTGATCGCCGCGCAAGAGCGGAGGACGCTGCAAAGCCTCCTCGTGATCCGCGACAAGCGGGCGGGCGCTGGCGGCGTCATCAAGACCGACCACGGCGACGGCGCGGGCGAGGAATTCGAATCGCTCGCGGTGCTCGACAGGCGGATCGCGGAGTGTCGAGCGCGGATCGCATGGTTCGAGCAAGCATCGGAGGGCAACCCCTTGCCTCGGGCGGTCTACTGGTGACGACGAATCCCGCCGCTGACATCATTTCGGAGAAGGGCGCCTTCTCGCTCTCGACTCCGGTCGAGCTTTCGCACTTCGGCGGCAAGATCACGCTGACGAGGGCTATTCTTTCCCGATTGAAGGAATCGGCCTCGCAGCTTGAGGGCGCTTTTTCCGATTCCGGTGCGACCGCCTGGACGCTCATACCGCCCGGCCTCCCCCGCGTTGAATTCCTGACCGCGCAAGGCCGGCGCTGGCGCGTGCTCGACGAAGAGGACCGCACCGCCAACGGTTTGCCGTCGGAAGATACCGTTCGCCTTCAACTGATCGACCGATGAAATCGTGGACGACGACCGCGACCACCTACGGCGCAGAGATAGAGGCGGCGCTTCGGGCGCGGTAACGCAATCATTTCTTAATTAGGCTATCCCGGAGCTGGGGCCATTTCCTCGCCCTACTTGGGTTGCAAGCAAGTCCATACATCTTGCGCCACTGAATTCTTTGGGATTTATCCGCTTGACTTTCCCCCATTAACTTTCTAGCATCCCTTCCCATCGCCAAACCCTTCGACGCCTGGCCCATGCCGGGTCGCCCGTGCTTGCGCGGGAATCCTCAAAGCGTTGAAGGTTGTTTGGCGACCGGCCCGGCACCCGCCGGGCTGGCACCCGAGCGATTCGGAGAAGACATGAAAGCCAGACATTTTGCTGCGGCGGTTGCCGCTGCGTTATTACCGATTCTTGCATCTTGCGGGGGAGGCGGAGGAAATAGCCAAGCCGCCCTGAATGAGCCGGCATCGATATCGTTTCCGAGGCAAGAGAATTTGCCTTATCAGATTAGCGGTTTGCCTACGCCAACCCCTGGAACCGTCAAGCAACTGCCGGTGTACCATGATGGTAAAAACATCTTCGCCGGCGTCGACCAGGGACTGGAGCATATCGGCGGTTTGTCCGTTGCCGCCACATGGGGCGCAACCAGCATCCGGCACGGGCGATTGAACGATGGCGCTGGTAGAGAAACGCTGGCCGCCTATCTCTCCGAGGCCGCGATGCCGTTAGAGAAATATACCCCAAGCCCAACGGTGAGGGTCATAGGGGGCGCATCTCCGTCCGACGTGAGACGCGTTACCGCCGCTGTGGGATTGGTCAACGCCGCGTTGCCGGCTTCGGCGCGGGTGAGCATGGGCTTGCCGCTGGCTGACTTCTCCCTTCTCGATACAGTGAATTCCGAAGGGAGGCGGTTCGTCTCCGGGGAGGAATTGGGCGGAACTATTCACATCGAATTCCTTCCATGCTCGGCTTACTACAATTGCGGAACGTCGGGCGGAACGGCCTGGAACCACCCGTCCGGCGACGGGAGCATAGACAACTCGTACATACAGATGAACCGGGGGGCGCCGGCCCTCGGAGATGAGCGGAACGCGATTACCCTGCTGGCCCACGAGATGCTTCACGCGCTTGGTTTAGGGCATGTGTCCGCCCAATTCGACACCATCCTCGAAGCGACGAATGCCATTTATCATACCTCTCAGAACGACCAGCAACCCACATCGATTCTGTATCCCGTGGACCGGGAGGCCCTAAGGGCCTTGTATGGCCGATTGGAGATCGGTGACGGACCTACGGACTTCGGGCCATGGAATAGCACATCAACGCATGTCGTCGGCGTGGGCGAAGATGCGGCGTTCGGCGTCGCCTTCCGCAACGGATACGCCGAGCCGTGGGCCTATGGGATTCAGCCTGGAATGGACCTGGCGGACAATCCCGAGTTGTCAGGCACGGCCACATGGACCGGCACCCTGCTAGGCTTCACGCCCAATGTCGAGGCCGTTGCCGGTGATGCACAGTTGGGCGTCAATCTCGGAACCATGAAGGGCGCGGCAGACTTCACCGCCCTTGAAAGCTGGCAGTCCGGCATGGCCCCCGGCGAAGCCGGGAGCGGCGTGCAATGGGGCGACGGGGACTTGGGCTACGCCGTTGACGTGCGCGGAAACACCTTCGTCAACACCGGCGGAGATGACGGCGTGCTGACCGGCATCTTCACCGGCGCATCCCATGAAGGCATGGCCGGGACGCTTGAGCGAGACGATCTGACGGCGGCCTTCGGAGGCAGCCGCTAGAGCTTATGGCGGGAGCATGGCATGAAGCGCGCCTCCCCGGGCGTCCATGCTCCCGCCGCCAATTTTTCGGGGCGGAACTGCGCTTGCAATCCCGCCCCGAAAGTTATATGCGTCCGATTTCTAGTCTTTTGCGTGGACGGATGGTAATCGCCCCCTTTCGGTGGGGGCGCCATGCTTGACGGAAAAATGGGAAGGGTTTAGGTCTTGCCTGTCCGCGTGTCCCGTCAAGCACAACGCGGTTGAAAGAGCCCCGGTTAGAACTACAATTCTGCCGGGGCTCGCTTTTATAAAGCTAATCCTCTTTGGTGTCTATGACCGCGCCGCGCTCGAAAGCCCGTTATCGGCAATCAACGCCTTGTAGGTCAGCCTTTTCCCAATCCCACCGGCCAGCATGGATGCGATCCGGTCCATCGTGTGCCGCTCGCAAGAGCCCTGATTGAGCCGGAAGGCGAATTCATCGACGTAACGGGGCAAGTGCTTGGGGCTGACGTGGTGATAGACGCCCTTCAAGCCGCGTTTCAGCACGGCCCACACGCTTTCAATGCCGTTGGTGTGAACGTCTCCGCGCACGAATTCCTCGGCGCTGTGGTTGACGGTTTCGTGCTTGTAGAGCGTGTCGCCCAGCCCGGAATACGACTTGTGATCGTCGGTGTGAAGCGTGGAACCCACTTGTACGTTCTCGTGAATGGGAGTTTGGACTCCCTCCTTACTGGTTTCTTCGATGGCCATGGCTACCGTGTTTCCGCCGCGCTGGCGCATCCCGAGCACCGGAGTTTTGCCACTGGGGCCGCCGCCGGGGTGAGACTTCTTGTTCTCGTGCTTGTTGCGTTCCTTGCCGCCAACATAGGTTTCGTCAATCTCGACGATGCCGGAAAGTGGCCCACCGGTGTCCTTGCAAGCCTCGCGCAGGCGTTGGAGCATGAACCATGCGGAAGGCTGCCGGATGCCTAGTTCCTTCGACAATTGCACAGACGATATGCCCTTCCGCGCAGTGACCAGCAGGTATTTCCCGTAAATCCACTTGTGAAGGGGTATATGCGAGCGCTCCATGACGGTCTTGGTGCGCACGGTGAACACTTCCATGCAAGCGTTGCAGCGGTAGTAGCCGCCCTTCCGGGTGCCGATACGCTTGCGCTCACAGCAATGCGGGCATTCGATGCCGTCCGGCCAACGTTGTTGCTCCATGTAGGCCCGGGCAGTATCTTGATCGGGAAACCGCTCGAACAATTGAATGAGGCTGATTGTGGATTTGCTCATGACTCGCTCCTTACGTTGGGGCCAAGTCTAAACGACGCACGTTGGAAAGTCAAGCGGATAAATCCCAATTCTTTGCTCAAGCGAGATTCCTGGAAGCCGGGGCTTGGTCGAGCCTGGCCCGCAGCCAGCCGTATTGCAGATTACCCGGCAAAGAGCCCAATTGCCGGCGTCAGCGGCTTGTATGTAACGCGCCTTTAGATCGTCACTTGAAGGAGGCTCGTGCATGTCAACTCTCAGCTTACCATGGGCGCGGGATGGGCGCATGGTCCCGTGAGTTGACAACACCGCCGCTCCCAACAACTCAAAACCGCCATAGATCGCCGCAGAGTGGCCGCTGACGATTATTCCGACCGACACACCGGACCCCGCCCACGTCGATTTGCCGCAATAGGCGCCCCGGAGCGGGACACAACGGGACATGCCGCCTCTCCCCTTCCTCCAGATTCCGCCTAACCTCTTGATTTTGTTGGTGGGCGCTCGGGGGGTCGAACCCCGGACCCTCTGATTAAAAGTCAGATGCTCTACCACTGAGCTAAGCGCCCACGGACGGCGGGCACACGATAGGAAGCTGCCGGGCGGGGGTCAATAGCGTCTGGTTGGTCGGCGGGGCGGGGTCGTGCTAGCATCGCGCCGTTCTCGGGTCGAGACGGTGAATTCGCGATAAGGGATGGATTGGTGGAACCGGGCCGTAGCTTTCGTTCCCGTGGCCTAACCTTTGGCCGATCTTCGGTGGGGCTCGTCGTGGCCTTCGCTCTTGGCTTGGCTTTCGTTGGGCCGGCGGCGGCCTCGGAACAACAGGTGCTCGTCGATCTGGCCCGCGAAAAGTTCGCGGCGCTGGTTTCGGAACCGGATTTCGAACCCTATCGTGCCGTTCTTTCGCAGGCGAAGGCTGTTCTGATCGTCCCGGAGTTGGCGAAGGTCGGTTTCCTTATCGGCAGCGGCGGCGGCACCGGCGTTTTCCTGACCCGAAAGGGGGAACTCGACGAATGGAGCCCGCCGGCCTTTTATCAACTGGGTCTCGGCACGATCGGATTTCTGATCTTTCCCGAACTTTGGGATATCGTCCTGTTCGTGATGACGGATCGCGCCCTCGATGGCTTCGTTTCCGGCAAGCTTTCTCTGGGAAACGACATCCGGTTCACGACCGACCCGCACGGCGGCGGGGCTACGGGCATCGGCGATTTCACCGATATCGTCGCCTACGCGACTTCGAGGAATGCCGTCGCCGGCCTGCCATTGCAAGGGGCCTCGGTGTGGTCGGTAGAGAGCTGGAACGAGGCTTATTACGACCAGGAGGTCCCGTTGCGGGAGATCCTTTTCGGCGGCAACCTCGCCATGGACGGCGCGGATCGCTTGCGCGAGGCCTTGGCCGCGGCCGACTGATCCTGTCGAAATTTTCAACGTGTCGGCATCTTCAATGCGGTTCGATATTGCCCGCGGCCCAGTCGGCAATGAACCTGGCCGAATAGGCCGCGAATTCCCGTTTGGCGATGGCCCGGCGCAGCTCGGCCATCAGGTTCTGGTAGAAATGGAGGTTGTGCCAGGTCAGGAGCACGGCCCCCAGAATTTCATGGCTCTTGACGAGATGGTGAAGATAGGCGCGGCCGTGGCCACGACAGGCAGGGCAGGGACAGTCCCCGTCGAGCGGCCTGGGATCGTCGGCGTGGCGGGCGTTCCGCAGGTTGACCGTGCCGCCGGCCGTGAAGGCTTGTCCGGTGCGGCCGGAACGGGTCGGCAAGACGCAGTCGAAGAGGTCGATTCCGCGCTGGACGGCGGCGACGATATCGTCGGGACGCCCGACCCCCATCGCGTAGCGGGGGCGGTCGGCGGCCAGCTCCGACACCGTCGTCTCAATGACCCGAAGCATGGCCGCCTGCCCCTCGCCGACGGCCAGACCGCCGAGGGCGTGGCCGTCGAATTCGAGGTCACGCAGATACGACGCCGATTCGACGCGTAAATCGGTGAAAACGCCCCCCTGGACGATGCCGAAGAGGGCATGGCCGGGGCGGGGCCGAAACGAATCCCGCGACCGGCGGGCCCAGCGCATCGACAACCGCATCGACTCCGCGGCCCGGTCCTCGGGCACCGGATAGGGCGTGCAGGCGTCGAGGACCATGGTAATGGTGCTGTCGAGAAGATCCTGAACCGAAACCGCCCGCTCGGGGGTCAGTTGATGGGGCGTCCCATCGATATGCGAGCGAAAGCTCACACCGCTTTCGTCGACCGACCCGAGGGTGGCCAGCGACATCACTTGGAAACCGCCGGAATCCGTAAGAACGGGGCCGTTCCAATTCATGAAACGGCGCACGCCCCCGAGGCGGGCAATGCGCTCCGCCCCTGGCCGCAGCATGAGATGGTAGGCGTTGGCGAGGACGATCTCGGAACCGGTCTCGGCGAGGCCCGCGGCGGTCATCGCCTTGACCGTTCCGGCCGTGCCCACGGGCATGAAGGCGGGAGTCGCCACGGATCCGTGGGCCGTGTCCAGGTTCCCGGCGCGGGCCGCGCCGTCCTCGGCCGTGACCCGAAAGCCAAATTTTTGGCTCACCCGGCCCGCCGCAAAAGACAACAGTCCCCGTAGGAGTAAAAGCGATATCCCGAGTCGCGGGCGTGGGCATAGGCCGACCGCATGCGTTCGAGTCCGGCGAAGGCACAAACCAGCATGAACAACGTCGAACGCGGCAGGTGAAAGTTCGTGATCAGCAGATCGACCGATTTGAAGCGGTAACCGGGGGTGATGAAGAGGTCCGTCTCGCCGTTGAAGGGCGCCAGATTACCGACTTCGTCGGCGGCGCTCTCGAGCAGCCTAAGACTCGTTGTTCCGAGCGCGACGACACGCCCGCCCCCGGTCCGGGCGCGGTTGATCGCCGTCGCCGATTCCGAGCTGACGCGTCCTCTTTCGGGATGCATGCGATGATCCCGCGTGTCCGCTGTCCGGACCGGAAGAAACGTCCCCCCGCCGACGTGCAAGGTCAGAAACGACAGCAGGACGCCACGCGCCCTCAGGGCCTCCAACAACGCTGGCGTCATGTGCAGGCCGGCGGTCGGGGCCGCCACCGAACCGTCGTGGCGGGCATAGACGGTCTGGTAGTCGCGTCCGTCCCTGGAATCGGGACCGGCGGTTCGGGGGATATAGGGGGGCAGGGGGGCGACGCCATGTAGATCCAGCAACTTCCGTAGGGCCTTGTCGGCGACGCTGAACCGCAAACGTACCTGCCCGTCGGCGCTCTTGCTTTCGACGCTGGCGCCAAGATCCGGCGCGAAATCGACTTTGTCGCCTGGACGCAGACGGCGGGCCGGGCGGGCGAAGACGTCCCAAGCGTTGCCGTTGACACACTGGTGCAGGGTAATCTCGACCCGGGTGCCGCCGCGCCGGCCCGCGAGGCGCGCCGGAATGACACGGGAGTCGTTGAGAACAACAACGTCGCCTGGCCGCAAGAGGCGCGGCAGATCGCGCACGATCCGATCGTGGAAGCCGTCTCCGTCGACGTCGAGCAGGCGGGCGGAGTCACGAGGCGTCGCCGGTCGTTCGGCGATTCGATCGGGTGGCAAGGCAAAGCTGAAGGTGTCGACCCGCATGGCCAGGGAGGCGTCGATGGGGCTAGCGATTAAGAACTCGAGCGCCGCTCACGCGCGAGAGCCTCGGCCAAATAACGGCGCACCCCGGGCGCGACGAAACCGGAGATATCGCCGCCCAACCGCCCAATCTCCTTGACCAGGCGCGAGGCAATGAAGTGATGGCCGTCCGAGGCCATCAGGAAGACCGTTTCGATTTTGGGTTCGAGCCGGCTGTTCATCGCCGCCATCTGGAATTCGTATTCGAAGTCCGAAACCGCCCTCAGTCCGCGAATGATCATGTCGGCCCCGGCATCCGTGGCAAATTGCGTCAACAGATTATCGAAGGCGATCACCTCGACCGATCCGCCCGCATCGTCCGCGACTCTGGAAACCTCTTCGCTGACGATCCGGACCCGCTCCTCGAGGCTCAGAAGGGGGTGCTTGCCGGCGTTCGCGGCGATGCCGACGACGAGGCGGCCGACGAGTCTTCGCGATCGCCGAATGATATCGACGTGTCCGAGCGTGATCGGATCAAAGGTTCCCGGATAAATGGCGGTGCGCGGATCAGGCATCGCCGGGATCCGATTCCACGGCTTCATCCTCCGCCAGGTCACCGTTGTCGTCGTCGTCCGCCTCGCCTTGATCGGCGAGGTGGGCGACCGATACGATTCGTTCCCCTTCGGCAACCCTAAGAAGCCGCACACCCTGGGTGTTGCGGCCACTGATTCGAATGTCGTTGACGGGGCAGCGGAGAAGCTGGCCACCGTCGGTCATCAAGACGATCTGGTCACTCTCGGAGACTGGAAACGCCGCGACCACGGGCCCATGCCGCAGTGGCATCTCCGTATTGGCGACCCCGATTCCGCCCCGGCTGGTGGTGCGATAGTCGTAGGTCGAGGAGCGTTTGCCGAAACCGGATTCGCGAATCGTCAAGATGAATTCCTCGGCCTCCTCGAGGGTCCGCACGGTTTTCTCTCCAAGCGCCGCTTCCAGGGTCTCGACATCGGTATCGCCGCTCACTCCGACGGTCTCGTCGGAGCCGTCGTTTTCACCCGACGCGGCCCGCCGTTTCGCCGCCGCCAGCTTGAGATACTGGTCCCGGATCTCGGCCTCCATCTTCACGTGTCGTAGGACCGACATCGAGATGGCCGAATCGCCCGGAGCGAGCTTGACTCCCCGCACACCGGAGGAGGTACGGCCGCTGAAGACGCGCACGATCCCGACTTCGAATCGAACACACTTCCCACTCTGCGTGGCGATGAGCACGTCATCCTCCTCGGTGCAGGTCTGCACTCCCACGAGGCGGTCGTTGTCGGCGAGTTTCATGGCCACTTTGCCGTTCGACTTGATATTCGTGAAATTCGAAAGCGCATTGCGGCGCACGCTTCCCGACGAGGTCGCGAACATGACAAAGAGTTGGTCCCACAGAGACTCGTCCTCTGGCATGGGCATCACCGTCGAAATCGCTTCCTTGAGATCGAGAGGCAACAGGTTGACGAGCGCCTTTCCCCGTGCCTGCGGCGTTCCCAGGGGCAACCGGTACACCTTCAACCGATAAACCAGGCCGGAGGTCGAAAAAAACAGCACCGGTGTGTGGGTGTTGGCGATGAAGACCCGGGCAACGAAATCCTCTTCGCGCGTCGCCATGCCGGAGCGGCCCTTGCCGCCGCGCCGCTGAGAGCGGTAGGCCGACAGGGGGACGCGTTTGATGTATCCGCCGTGGCTCACGGAAACGACCATGTCCTCCCGTTGAATCAGATCCTCAATGTCCTGCTCGAACTCCACGTCCACGACCTCGGTGCGGCGTTTGTCGGCGAACTGGGCCCGGACCTCCTCGAGCTCGCCGCGGAGGATTTGCCGCACTTTCTCGGGCGAGGCAAGGATTGCCAGAAGCTCCTCGATCTGTTCGCAGACGGCCTTCAACTCGTCGGAAATCTTGTCGCGCTCAAGTCCGGTCAAGCGATGTAGGCGGAGATCGAGAATCGCTTTTGCCTGGGCCTCCGAAAGCCGGTAGGAACCCTCGATCACGTCCCGCCCCGGTTCGGCGACCAGACGAATGAGAGGCGCGACCTCCGCCACCGGCCAGGGCCGTTCCAGGAGGCCCGCGCGGGCGGCCGTCGGGTCCGCCGCCCTTCGGATCAGGAGGATGATTGCGTCGAGGTTGACCACGGCGAGGGCCAGTCCTATCAGGACGTGGGCGCGATCGCGGGCCTTGGCGAGCTCGTAGGCGGCACGGCGGGTAATCACGACCTCGCGGAAGCTGACGAAGGCAACCACCAGCTCCCGCAGGTTCATCATCCGGGGTTTCCCGCCATCGAGGGCCAACATGTTGATGCCGAACGACGATTGCAGCGGAGTAAAGTGATAGAGCTGGTTGAGCACGACCTCGGTAACGGCGTCGCGGCGCAACTCGATCACGACACGGACACCGTCGCGATCGGATTCGTCGCGCAACGCGGCGATTCCTTCGACGCGTTTTTCACGCACCACGTCGGCGATCCGCTCGATCATGCGTGCCTTGTTGACCTGGTAGGGGATTTCGGTGACGACGATGGCTTCCCGATCGCGGCCAACGCTTTCCACGTGGGTTAGGCTCCGAATGACGACGGTGCCGCGGCCGAAATGATAAGCCGAACGCAACCCTGCCCGACCCAGAATGATGCCGCCAGTGGGAAAGTCCGGCGCCGAAATGTGCTCGATCAACTGGTCGATGGTGATTTCGGGATCGTCGACGTAGGCACAGCAGCCGTCGATGACTTCACCCAGGTTATGGGGTGGGATGTTGGTCGCCATACCCACGGCGATGCCCCCGGCACCGTTGACCAACAGATTGGGAATCCGTGCCGGGAGGACCACGGGTTCCCGGGCGGTATCGTCGTAATTGGCTTGAAATTCGACGGTATCCTTGTCGATGTCTTCAAGCATCATATGGGCCGGACGGGCCATGCGCGCCTCGGTGTAACGCATCGCCGCCGGCGGATCGCCGTCCATGGATCCGTAGTTGCCCTGGCCGTCGACAAGGACGAGCCGCATGGCGAAATCCTGCGCCATGCGCACCATGGCATCATAAATCGCCTCGCCGCCGTGGGGGTGATATTTGCCCATGACGTCGCCGACGATCCGAGCCGACTTGCGGAACGGTCTGTTCCAGAAGCAGCTCTGTTCGTTCATCGCGTACAGAATGCGTCGGTGGACCGGCTTGAGGCCGTCCCGGGCATCCGGCAAGGCCCGCGCGACGATCACGCTCATCGCGTAATCGAGGTAGGAGCGCTTCATCTCCTCTTCTATGGCGATGGGTGTGATGTCTGGAGCTGGTGGCGTTGTGCTCAATCCGTCGGCTTTCAGCTGTCGCCGCCGCAACGACATGTTGCCGCCGTAACGCGGAAAGCACGTTACCTCAGCAAGTTACCAAATTCGCCGGAGGGGAACAACTCGGCTCTGCAAGGCTGTCGATAGCACGTATGGATGTCCGGATTTCATAGCCGTTCAAATGTCCGCTGTTTTGGGGATGGAGCGGCGCGCGGCGTTCCGCCCCCTTTTTTGGAGCTTGTGGTCCGAAGGCGAGCTATTCCCCACGTTTCGCAAGGGTCATGGGAAATATCCCGGCTTAGAAGCGTCCGATCACCAAATCGGCCTAAAAAGGGGCGGAACCCTATCTGCGCGGCCGGTTCAAAGATGGGGATAGGGGGGGCGCCTCGCGGCGCCGCCCCTCCCACACCACCGGGCATACGGGTCTCGTACCACGGCGGTTCGACCGGGTTAAGCCGTCCCCGCGACATAGAGTCGGGGGAGACGGCCGGGCTTCCGGCTTCGCCATGGGTGGTTCGACCCCTTGCTGACCGCTGACCGCGGGTTCACCCCGGCCCATCGGTTCCAGGGCCAGTGAGTACTGGGTTTTCTGCCGCTTTCCACTCATGAGTTGCCGGTCCTACTTACCGCTCCCAATCGTTCGGGCCTTCGGCCAACCGCATCAAAGGGCGCCTGTTTGGCCAAGGCATTCGCGGCCTCAATATCAAATCGCACTACAAGCGATTGGCGCTCGACAACCTGGTGACCGGAGAAGGTCGTCCTTTGTCTCCACGGCTTGCCCAGGAGATCGCGCGGGAGATTGAGAGATTGGCGCTGGTCCAGGAGCAGCTTGCCTGCCTCGAACGCGAGATCGACGAGGCGCCGACGCCATGCCAAGCAACCGAGAACGGCAAGTAAAATGGCGGCGATTTGGGTGAGTAGGCTTTGGTTGGCGCGCCTGAATCGGGCGCTGAAATCACTTCGCGTGGTACCCATGTGGTACCCGCTTGCCACATGGCGATCCCACTAGTGCATCGACCCAAACGGAGGCGACAGCCGAAGTTTGGAAAGTTGATGCATCGACAAAGGCCTGGTGCACGAGGGCGTGAACGAAGTGAATGCGCGGGTGCACTAGTTGTCTAACAGTCTGTTCGAAAACTCGCGGTGTCGGCCCCCGCCCCCTCCCGGCCACCCACATACTCTCGTGGGTGGCCGGGAGGGGGCGGGGGCCGGAACAAACGCAAAAAATGCGCGGACGCGCTTTTTCGAACAGACACTAAACAATTGAAATAATGCGATAAACTATGTGATTCGGACTCTCGAGTCAGAGACAAAGAATCAGCGTGAAATATTTTACTTTTAATAAGATTTATAACCGACGGTTATCGGTAAGATCCGCGCCCGCGGCTGGATCGTTTGGCTCGGGGCGCCTCGACACAACGTGGACTCGTACCGATTTCCCCATATGCCCATCGATTTTCCCCGCCGCGGGATGATCAGAGGATTATTGGTCGTTGAACTCGGATGCGAAACGCGGCAGGTTGAGGCGCGGTCGGGCGGTGGTCCAACGGTTTTTTTGAACGAGGTGACATGACCTGGCAGAACCTTGCGCTCATTCTTTCGAGCGTCGTCATCACCGCGTTCGCCCAGGTGGTTTTCAAGATCGCGATGTCCCGCGCCGTCGTTCACGAAGCGATTGCCAGCGGCAACGTTTGGAACATGACGACCACCATCGGTCTTTCACCCCTCGTCATCGGGGGCTTCTTCCTTTACGGGGTTGCGGCCGTTGTATGGCTGTTCGTGCTGTCGAAACTCGATCTATCGGCCGCCTATCCCTTCGTCGGGCTGGGGTTTGTCGTAACGATGCTGTTCAGCGTCTTTCTGTTGGGCGAAAACATAACCTCGCAGCGGCTCATTGGAACCCTCCTGATCGCCGTGGGATGCGCCCTGGTCGCGCGCACCTCGTGATCTCGGCTTCCGAAACCCGTCGCGCGCCGGAGCGTGATTCTGATCGTCAATCGGCCATTGGTTTGGGAGCTGCCGTGACTCGCTTGCGAGCTTCCGAGATCGCGGCGATTGCCCGGGAGCTGTACGTCGACGGCAGTTCCTTGGGGCGGCGTCTGCAGCATTGGCGCCCCTATATCTGCCCATTCGAGGATCTTGTCGAGTTTGTACCCCGAGGGGCGCGGGTTCTCGATATCAGCTGTGGTTCCGGACTGTTCCTCGCTCTTCTGGCGACGTTCAGGGGTGTCACCAAAGGCATCGGTTTCGACGCCAATCCCGACGCCATTTCGCTTGCCGGGGCCATGGCTAATCGTCTCCCCGAGGGGACGGCTATCGAGTTCCGGCATCAGAAGATCGAGGACCCGTGGCCGGACGGGAAGTTCGACCTCGTTTCGATCATCGACGTGATGCACCATGTGGCGCCGGCCCATCGGCGTTCGCTCATACGTCTGGCGGCCGCGCGGGTCATGCCCGGTGGCATCTTGCTTTACAAGGACATGGCCGAGCGTCCCCTGTGGCAAGCCACCGCCAACCGTCTCCACGATCTGGTCATTGCCCGGGACTGGATCCATTACGCCCCGATCGCCCACATTGCGGACTGGCTCGGCGAGGAAGGTTTCACCGAGACGCACGCTCGCCGTATCGACAGGTTCTGGTACGGTCACGAACTCACCGTCTTCGCCAAACCCGCTCCAGGGAACTGAACCGGGGCGGAAGTTCTAATCGTCGGGGCAGTCGTGATCAGTCTCGGTCACGATCCCCGGAATGATGAACACACGGCAACGATTATTGTTTTCGTCGGTTTCCGGAATCCGTTGGTCTGGGTCGACATCGACCGTGAAGGCAATGGTGGCGGCCGGCAGCGACGAGCTTTCGCGAAATGACGCGCACGGACCGTTGGGCGCCTTTTCCTCGCCGCCGCCGAGGCCACCGTCGATGGCGCAGCGATGGCGCCTGAAATAGGTTATCCGGATCTCTATCGGCCCCCCGGTTCTTTCGGGTCCGGTGTTCGTGACGTGAGGCGTGACCTCGATCGTGGATTCTCCGAACAGCCGCAGATAGCGTGTCACCTCGACGCGGGAGATGATCAGATCCACCGCCGGGGCCATTGGCGTCGTCTCCGGAGGTGCTGGTGCCAAGGGTACCGGTTCGGGCGAAGGTCGCGCGGAGGAGGCCAGCAACTCGTGGGCCATTGCCTCGACGATCGCCGCCAGGGCGTCGAGTTGATGAAACGCGGCACGGAGCTCCCGAGCCGCGATGGCCCGTTCGAACCCATCGACCGCGCCTTCGATAACAGCGATGTATTTATTCAGTTGCGCGACGTCCGGAAGGGCGCCATGGATGCCAGCACTGCGGTCCACCTTGCGCGCCATCTGGCTCAATGCCTTGCGCACCGAGCGGAGGGGAAGGTTCAGGCGCGCATCTCGCAAGCTTTCGCCGCGGGCGACCAGATCGAGCCGGGCGCGTGCTTCGTCGATCGCCTCTTCGATCTCCGTAACCTCCGGTCCGATGCCGAAAGGATCGTCGATTGACCAGGCCGGGGGCGCCGCGAAGATAACGCCCAGCAGCAACAAGCCGGCCGTCGCGGTGGGTCGTGCGTTGAATTTCGGCACAGTACTATGTGTGGCGGAAATTTCTCCCCGGTGCAATTCGATAATGCTTGGGTGCTGTCCTAATTAGAGGCGGAGTGTCCTAGTTTGTGCGCTTCTTACATTACTTTATGACTCCGATGAATCTCGCTTCCCACATTGTGAAGTCACAGAAATTTCGCCCTCACCCTTATAGATCAAGGTAAAATTAGTCGCTGCTGCTCGCAGCCATGCCGCGCGCCCCTCAATAGTCCAAAGCGTTCCCGGCTCCGGGAGCGTTTGGAGCAATCCTTCGATGAAGGGGTGGTATCCGCCACCATTACCACCCCCCGTTCCGGAACTGCCTTGGTCGCCTACGCCACCATTGCCACTGCCGTTCTTCTGCTCGTCTTCGGTGGGCGCGCTAGCAGGATCGCCACCATCACGCATGCCGGGCATCACCAGACGGTTCCCGCCGTGCTCAAAAAAACCAGCCGATTTTGCTGATCGTTCCAGCGCGGTGCGCGCTCGACTCTTCTGCTTTTCGGAAACACCTAGTTCAACCATTTCGCGCTCAAGAGCCGCCGTCGGTGGAACAACCCCGCCTTTATATTTGCTGTAGACAGCATTGAACAAGGGCACTGTCAAAAACGCATCTGCTTTGGCTTTTCGCTCGTGATTTGGGTCTACGATTTGACGGCCAAGGTTAGAAAGCTTGTGCTTGCTTCCCTCGCTCTCAAGGATGCCAAATGTCCGGGCAGCATACACCTGAACGCGAAATGTACTGCTCTTAGCGCTTTGATTGGTCCAGGCCGCAAGCTGGTCATCATCACAATCTCCGCGACCAACATTTCCATGGATAGCCTTCGCCAGTTCGATCGCTGAATCGAGATCGGTGTACGGAAAGCTAATCTTCGAACGCTGACGTTTTTGCTTCGCCTCACCGAACGACGCACTAGTGGCGGTTTCGTTGTCTCCGTTCATTTGGCTTTCTCCTAACCTGTCGGATGGCTTACCATATGACCTATTTATCTCAATCAAACCGTGTCGTCAAGATAAATTGCATTAAGCATTGACACAAACCGAATTTGGCATTATCTGTGGTTTGCAGCCAAGTCACATGGAGGAAAATTAATGGATAGGAGGGTCGCAAGCCCCCGGCGAATGTGCCGACCGGCGACGGGGGCGAGGACAATTAGGAAGGGCCGCTGCCCAATCCCCTGAGAAGGTGAGGCAGCGGCCCTGAATCGACAAATCCCGGTGGGGGTGGCAGGTTCGCCGGGTAAGACCTTACAAGCCCCGCCCGGCCGGTTCAAGTCCGGTCACCTCCACCACCTTTTTCGCCGGGGCTTGCGGCTGCTGAAACAACCGCAAGCCCCTTAGACCAACACTCAGGGACGCAGCCCTAAGCTATGATCCGCTCATCAAACATAGCACTGGATCACTGGAATTTCCAGTTTCGCGGTTGCGTCCCCGAAAGATCGAAGGGATCAACCGATGAACGTTCTTCCGCGTGACAAGCAGATTGCCGCTATTTCAGCCCTTACCGAGGGCGTGAGCATTCGCGCTACTGAGCGCCTTACCGGTATCCACAGGGACACCGTGATGCGGTTAGGCGTCCGTGTCGGAGAGGGATGCGAAGCCCTTCATGACGCCATCATGCGCGGTCTGGAAGTCTCTCGGTTGGAATTCGACGAATTGTGGTCATTCGTCGGAAAGAAGCAAAAGCGGTCGGGTGATGACCGCGAAACTGGCGACCAGTACACGTTCATCGGTCTTGATGCCAATCGAAAAGCCATCGTCAGTTACAGGACCGGTAAACGCGATGGTGGCACGACCCAGGAATTCGTGGATGACCTAAGCGCCCGGATCATAAGCCGACCCGTCATTAACACGGACGGCTTCCTTCACTACGCTCCGGCGATCGAAAACGCTTTCGGGGCCGAATGCGATTATGGGCAAATCGTTAAGCATTACGACCCCAAGAGGGGCGCGGAAGCTTCGCGTCGATATGCCCCAGGCGATGTAGTAGCGGTATCAAAACGGGTAGTAAACGGAGCGCCCATGAAAATCTCGACGAGTTTTGTCGAGCGCTCAAACCTCACAGTCCGGATGCAGTCTCGTCGGTTCACTCGTCTGACGAACGGCTTTTCGAAAAAACTCCGCAACCACAGGGCAGCCGTGAGCCTGTACGTGGCTCATTACAACTTTTGCCGACCTCACGAGACCTTGCAGGGGATAACCCCAGCCATGGCAATCGGCGTCACGGATCATATCTGGACGATTGACGAGTTGATTGATGCGGCAGATAACCCCGAAGGGTTGGCGCCAACTGGCCGCCGGCATGGTAAGTTTACGGTGATTGATGGTGGGTTGTCCTAGTTTCAAGATCGAAGTGTCCGAATTAGGACAGCACCCGAAATCGAGAAGGGTTGCGCGATCACAAATATTTGTGATAGGGAAGCCGGTGCCCACGGTATGATAGGGAAGCCGAGAGGGTCCCTTTCGCGGTGCCAGGAGCGCCCCGGTATCGGCGGAGCATCCAGCCGAAAGCAACGTGTGGCGTCGCGGGTACGCAGTGGTGGGTTGTTGACGTCCAACCTCATCAATATGGCGTTCGTGACGTGGCGCCGGTTACGAATGACTTCAACGCCCGAGCGACGCGAGCGGAATTGGAGGCCGCAATGACGTACGTGGTCACGGAAATTTGCATCAAGTGCAAATACATGGATTGCATCGAGGTTTGTCCGGTCGATTGCTTCTACGAAGGCGAGAACATGCTCGCCATTCATCCGGACGAGTGTATCGATTGCGGGGTGTGCGAGCCGGAATGCCCCATCGAGGCGATCCAGCCCGATACCGACGACAGTATGGCGAAGTGGGTCGATTTCAACCATAAATACTCGGAATTATGGCCGAACATCACCCGTAAGGGCGAGCCGCCGCCGGACGCCGACGACTGGGCCCAGGTCACGGACAAGATGAAACACTTCAGTTCCAACCCCGGGACGAATAGCGGCTAGTGCATCGACCCAAACGGACGCGACAGCCGAAGTTTGGAAAGTTGATGCATCGACAAAGGCCTGGTGCACGGGGGCGTGAACGAAGTGAATGCGCCGGTGCACTAGAATCGCATTTCGGCCACGGGACGAAGTAATTCCGTGGGCTGGTCCGACAAGGGTCCTTGACCGGGGTCTGTCTTTTTGCTCGATTTTGTGGTATTTGTTGTTCTTGGTGTCCTGACCTTGGGGGGCTTCGATCAGCCGGGAACCGAATTCGGTCGCGAGTAGGGTACCGAGTTTTTGGGAAATCATACCCGTGCGGCGTGGACGTAACGGCGAGAGGTCGACACTGGTGCGTCGTTCACCGCGCGCGTGGGCCGAGGCAACGAACAGGTAGAATGACGGAGAGACGTGAGAATGGCAAAGAAACTGGCGTTTGGAACCGGAGATTTCGTGGTCTATCCAACCCATGGCGTTGGACTCATTACATCGATTGAAAAGCAGGCGATTGCCGGAATGGACCTAGAGGTCTTTGTCATCAGCTTCGACAGAGACAAAATGACATTACGGGTTCCCGTCGGAAAAGCGGGCAAGGCTGGCATGCGTCGGCTGTCGACCCGTAAGGAAATGGGATCGGCCCTCACGACCCTACGCGGTAGGGCGCGGGTCCGTCGGACCATGTGGAGTCGCCGGGCCCAGGAGTACGAGGCCAAGATCAATTCCGGCAATCCGATCTCGATCGCGGAAGTCGTGCGCGATCTCCACCCCAACGTGGGGCAACCGGATCGGTCGTATAGTGAACGCCAGTTGTACGAGGCGGCGCTCGACCGGTTGGTGCGCGAGTTCGCCGCGGTCGAAAAAATCGATCACGATACGGCGACTGAACGTCTCGAGAAGTTCCTCGACGCCGCCTAGCCATCGTCTCCCGGCGATGGAGCGGGTTTTCGGTCCCCGAGGAGGAGGAACCGAGGTCGTTTGAAGGATGCGGTATGACCGCTCCATCAACGGGTGAGGCAATGGCCGACGAAATCACCAAAAATGCCTGCTGGCCAACAGCGCCTGCATGGTCTAACAGTCTGTGCTGATATGAGGGGCGTGCACGGATGACAAATAAACCCCCGCCGGAGCGGGGGTCAGTGATGGGGATTAGAAAGGGACGTGAAGATTATAGGCTTCGGGGAGGAGCCTATGACGATGATGATGGCGCGGATAAAGTTAACAGAGTCTTAACGGATGCGGAAAGTTCCGGGAAATTGAGGGAAATTTCATAATTCTGTGCGGGCGGGGTAACAGGAGTCCGCGAAAGTCGCGCGCAGGGACCGCTTAGGGGGTCAATGTTCAGCGCCGAATGACAGGCGTAACCATGGCACTGCCGTGGGAGGGGTACTGCTGTGGGAGAACAAGCCCGTCGATGCTTTTGAGTGCTTCGCACGACTTCCGGTCCGGGAGACCGCTGGTACTAGATTTAATTCCAGATATGGCCCGAATCGGCGATTTACTTCCTCGGCATCATCTTCGAATTCGACACCCAGCATATTTCCATTCCGCCAGCGGACGTGAACGGGAAATTTTCCGGCTCTGTCAACATGGATATCGTAGCTCGAAGGGCCCGGCTGTTCGCCATCCACGCGAAGCTTTGCCCCCTTGGGCGACAAGTCTTCGAGAACCATTTTGATTTGTTTCTCGCCATATAGAATGAAGCCGTCGACCTGGATATCGGTTCGGCTCCACCGTCGTCGATTAGAACGCTCACGGTCTAACATTCGCTTCGCTCCATTCGGATACCGAAAATCCTTTTACACAGCCGATTTTCCAGGACCACCTCAAGCATCGAGGCCCGTATCGACATCGGATTCCGAGATGCCCGGACCAGCTTTCCATGATGCCTGCTTGTAAACAAATGATTCGACAACTTAATGATGGCCAAAACAGGCAGGATTGAGGGGACAAACACGACACTCATTCGGATTCCTGATTACGCATTTTCCTCCGAGGATTTGGTATGGTACAAAAAGTGAACATCCGGTGGTTTTTCAGGAGGTTTGCGATGTCGAGGAATGCGGTTCAGTTGGGGTTGAGTTTGGGGCGGTTTCGTGAACTTAGCGAGGAGAAATGTCGGGCGGTGGTATTCGGCTGGCGCTGGCCGAAGGGTTTTGTTTGTCCCCGCTGTGCCGGTGATCGCTACAGCGAGCACAAGAGTCGGCGGCTGTATCAGTGCAGCGGCTGCCATTACCAGGTGTCGTTGACGGCGGGGACGATCTTTCATGCGACCCACCTGGCGCTGATCGTATGGTTCGAGGCGCTCTACCTGATCAGCCAGTCGAAGAAAGGGATTTCCAGCCTCGAATTGGGGCGCCGGCTCGGGGTCAGCTACAATACGGCGTGGAAGATGCATCACAAACTGATGCAGGTGATGCTTGAACGCGAGGAAAACAAGCCGCTGGGCGGCGAGGGCAAGCGGATCGAGATCGACGACGCCTATCTGGGGGGCGCCCGGCGCGGCGGTAAGCGGGGCCGTGGCGCACCCGGCAAAACGCCTTTCGTGGCCGCCGTGGAAACCACCGCCGAGGGTCGGCCGCACCGGCTCAAGCTCACCCGGGTGAAGGGCTTCCGCAAGGCAGAGATCGAGAAAATGTCGCGCCGCGTCTTGACCCCGGGAAGCACCGTCGTCAGCGACGGCCTGAGCTGCTTCACCGCCGTCACCGCGGCTGGCTGCAGCCATTATCCCGCCGTTACCGGCAGCGGACCCCAGGCCGCCAAATGGGCCGCCTTCAAATGGGTCAATACGACCCTCGGTAGTCGCCCGTGAAGAACGTGTAAGCGGCTGATGTTGGTAGCTCTTTCGGTTTGGCGAAGTAATCGGATTTGCAAGAAAACGGGTTTTGGGCCTGAAAAGCTTGTGATTTGAAATAATTGATTTTGGGGATTCCCTTCCGTTGCGGAACGTGATTCTCTGCTCCCGTCGATTGGGATTGGAGAACTGTGATGAAGCCATCGCGCAAGGTGTCATCGGGAATAGAGGACCTGTTCCGCTCGCGGTTCGAAAACATCATCAACCTGCGCCACGAGTTGGTGGTGTTGGGGGGCCGGATCGCGTGGACTTTCTTCGACGAGACCTATGAAGCCTTGTATTCGGAGGAGGGTCGGCCGGGGGTCCCGACGCGGTTGATGGTTGGGCTGCACATCCTCAAGCATATGTTCGATCTCTCGGATGAGGAGGTCTGCGAGCGCTGGGTCTACGACCCATACTTCCAGTGCTTCTGCGGCGAAGAGTACTTTCAGCATGAGCTGCCCATGGAGCGCTCGTCGATGACCCGGTGGCGGGACCGGATCGGGCCGGAAGGTTTGGAGAAGGTATTCCAGGAGAGCCTGGCCGTGGCCCACCGGGTGGGGGCGCTGCGGGAGAAGGACCTCGAGCGGGTGACGGTGGACACCACCGTACAAGAGAAGGCGATTGCCTTTCCGACCGACGCCAAACTGATGCAACGAGCCCGCGAGCGGCTGGTGCGACTGGCACGGGAGCACGGCATTGCCCTGCGTCAGTCCTATACCCGCCTGGGCAAGAGGGCGTTGATCATGCAAGGCCGCTACCGCCATGCCAAACAGCACAAGCGGGCCAACAAGGCCCTGCGCAAGCTCAAGACCTATCTCGGGCGCACCGTCCGCGACATCCGCCGCAAGACGGCCCAGGAGGAGAGCCTACGGGATACCTTCCGCCGCCCCTTGTGGCTGGCCGAGCGGGTGTCGACCCAGAAGCGGCGCGACCCCTTGCCCAAGGTCTATTCGCTCCACGCGCCCGAGGTCGAATGCATCGGCAAAGGGAAGGCGCACAAGCCGTACGAGTTCGGCTGCAAGGTCTCCGTGGCGGCGACCAATTCCCGCCCCCCCGGCGGCCAGTTCGTCGCCCACGTCAAGGCCTTCCACGGCAATCCCTATGATGGCCACACCTTGAGGCAGGTGATCGAAGAGATGGAACGCTGGACGGGGATATCGGCCGAGCGCATCTATGTCGACAAGGGATACCAGGGCCACGATTACCCCAACAAACACCGCGTCTTTAGATCAGGCCAGAAACGCGGCATCACGCCGACGATCAAGAAGGAGCTCAGGCGGCGCTCCGCCGTCGAGGCCGTGATCGGACATCTCAAGAGCGATGGCAGGCTGGGGCGCAACTTCCTCAAAGGCCGCGACGGCGACAAGATCAACGCCATCCTCGCCGGCGCCGGCTACAACTACCGCCTTGTCCTCAAATGGCTGAGGCGTTTGTTTGTCCAAATCCTGGCCGCGCTCCTCAGCGACATCTCGCACCCCACCGCAAACCCAATCGCCGCTTCAGCTTGAAATCAGGGTTCTTCACGGACGACTCGGTAACGTCAAGAACAGCCTCCGCGGGACCCCATCCGTCCCAAGCACGCACCGCGATACCTGGCCCAGTTCGAATACCGCTTCAATCGCCGCTACCGCCTGGACGAGATGATCCCCCGCCTCGCCTGGGCCGCCCTACGCACCCCGCCCATGCCCTACAACCTCCTCAAACTCGCGGAGCAAAGTGCGTAATCAGGTTCGGATTTGCGCACCAATTTTCTCGACAGGCCCGAAGTCGCATCAAAATTGTAACAATCCGCCTTTTTTCGTCCTCATCCGAAACCAAGGTCAACAGCTCCCCCAGGCTCGAAATTGCCTCATCGATGACACCAACCGAATTTCCCGCAATTATCCCCTTGACGTATGCCACTGGCTAGCTTATATTCCTATCAACGATAGGAGATAACGATGGCTTGGACGGTACAAAATTTTTTCGAAACCTTTCCTGATGACGACACATGCTTGGACCATCTGTTCAAGACGCGATTCAGTGAAAAGCCGACCTGCTCCAGATGTGGTGAGACTGGGAAGTTTCATCGCCTGAAAAAGATGCCAGCCTATACTTGCAACTGCGGTCATCATATCCACCCAATGCAGGGGACGCCGTTTGCTCTGACGCGCACTCCGCTTCAAAAGTGGTTCTATGCAATGTTCCTGTTCACCACGACTCGTCACGGGGTTGCGGCGAAGGAATTGCAACGCCAACTCGGCATTACATACAAAACGGCATGGCGTATGGGTCATGAATTGAGGAAATACATGGCTAAAACTGACGGCGAAACCCCGCTGGGCGGCACGGTGGAGGCCGACGAAACCTATGTCGGCGGGAAGGCCAAGGGCAAAGGACGGGGATACACGCGCAACAAGACCGTAGTTTTCGGCATGGTAGAGCGCGGCGGCGACGTTATGGCGAAGGTGGTTCCCAATGTTCAGAAGAAAACGCTTCAACCAGAAATCGTTGCCAACGTCGAAGCCGGAAGTACCGTCCATACCGACGAGTTGAAATCCTACAACGGGCTTGCCAAGGCCGGTTTCGGACACGAGACGGTGAACCACAGTGCCGAGGAATATGTGCGCGGAGATTGCCATGTTAACGGGATCGAGGGCTTTTGGGCGCGGTTGAAACTTTCGATTCGAGGGACTCATGTTCATGTTTCCGGCAAACACCTTCAGAAGTACGTGAAAGAGTTCGAGTATCGCTACAATCGCCGGAAGCGCCCCAGTCAGATGTTTGATGAACTGTTGGCTGCCTTTTGATTTGGCTGTCTGGCATTTCACCATGCGCCATAGCACTCATCAAAGCGTAGAACACGCTTTTTTTGCCAACTGAGGGATGTTCTCTGGCAAACTGATTTAGAATCCTCATTTTACGAGCTTCTTCAAAAGATAAATATTTACCCTTGGACATTCATTTCATCCCATGAATCTGATAACATAGGGATATTCCGTAACCTTATGTATTTGTCTATTTTCTCACGCTCAGCGTGACTTGCATCGACAAGAGGCGGATCGAATTTTCCATCCGGAGACGATCCAGTAAATTTCATAAACCACACTTGTGAATAAACGTCGTCACCTGAGGCACTTGAATATTTTATCTCAAATACAACAAAGGCCACCCTGGCATTTCGGCCTATGTTTATATTGATTCTGTGGTTTAAATATTGCAATCTACCAACGTCATTGGCGTTCTTAATCCTATCCATTGTCACTGGCTCAGTCGTCTATCTTAATAGACCATCTAATATAAGAAGATGGCTAACGACGTTTTTAGCTGGTATCTCATTATTTTGAACAGACACAGTAAGAACATAAACTGGAGAGGTTGTGTTACTTTTTATTAGACTACGTGATATTTCTGCTCTAGCTTTTGTAAAGTATGGTCGCGGCGAATCTATTGAATTATTTGGCAATAAGCTCGCAAACAAAAGCCCAATTACAGTGACCATTATAAAAAACACAACGCACCAAAACGCTATGTTTCTATCGTGCTTCCACGCCCATGCGGCGATCATGCTGAGACACCAT
>CBDCME010000068.1:0-14225 GCA_965218865.1 Alphaproteobacteria bacterium | reverse complement strand
GCGCACTTGGTCATGTCTTCGGCCGTGAGTTCCGGATTCGCGGCGCCGTTCTTTTCCGTTTCTGGCCGTGTTTGGTGCCGCCGCGCGGCCCCTTTCAAGAAGCCGAGCGCCCTGACGCTGTAGAGGACGGCGGCGATGATCGCGGCGGTGAACAAGATCTTCGTGAACATGCGAGCGAATGTGCGTTGGCGGCGGCGTCCCGGTCAAGGGCGGAGGATGACGGCTCGCCGTCCCCGCTTGGTTTCTAAAGACCGTAGCGGGACCAGAGACCGCGGGCCTCTAGGGCGCCGAGGGCGGATTCGGCCCAATCACCGGGGCCGGGTCCGATCTGGAAACGGCGCCAGAGCCGGCCTCGCTCCTCGGCCAGGAATCGGAAACGAACCTTGGCGCCGAAGCGTTCCCGAAGCACGCTCCCGAGGTCGCCGAGGCCGTCGATCAAACCCATTTCCAAGGCCCTGTTCCCGGTCCAAAAGGCACCCGAGAACAGTTCCTTCCGGTGGTTGTCGTCCTGGCTGAGCTTGGCGCCGCGGCGGGCCTTCACGAGGGCCTTGAAGCCGGCGTGGATGTCGGCCTGGATTTCCGCGATTCGGGCGACGTCTTCCGGATCTTCCGGACGGAAAGGGTCGAGAATCGATTTCCGTTCTCCGGACGTATAGACGCGCCTTTCGATTCCCAGCCGCGCGATCGCCTCGGCGAATCCGAAGCCGGCGGAAATGACACCGATGCTGCCGATGATCGATGCCGCGTCGGCGTAGATTTCGTCTCCGGCCAGGGCCAGCCAGTAGCCGCCGGACGCGGCGACGTCCTCGGCGAAGGCGATCACCTTGATCCCGTGCTCGTCCGCGAGGGCGCGAATGCGGCGGTGGATAAGGGCCGACTGCACCGCCGATCCCCCGGGTGAATTAACGCTCAGGGCGACGGCGACGGCGCCGTCGGTGGTAAAGGCTTTTTCCAGCTCTCGGTGGAGTGCCGCTAGGCTGAGGCCCCGGCGCAGCGGGCCGACGCCGCCGATGACCCCCGAAAGTCGCACCACCGGAACGACCGGGGCCAGAATGCGGTCTGGCCGGAAGGGCAGTTTGGCGAGCAGGCGGCGAATCTTCATCGCCCTGGCCTCATCGTACGACCAATCATCGGCATCCCGTCATCATCCCCCAATTAGGCGCCTCCAGGGCCAGCTGTCGGCCCTGACGCAGAATGGCATCGGCGGCGGCGGTGAAGCGCCCCTCGCCCGAAGGATGCAGAGACAGACCCCGGGCGAGACGTGTCGGCGAGGCGACATCCTTGCGGGCCTGCACGATGACACGTTTCGCGGGCCGTTTGCCATCGCTTTCGGGCCACAATGGAAACACGACGATGGCGCCGGCCCGGGCGTGCAAGGCGGTGAGCAAGTCGTCCAGACGGTCGGTTCGGTGGATTAGAGTGAGGCTGCCCCGGGGCCGGACCATCGCCAGGCAGTACGATACCCAGGTTCGCAGGTCGGGGGCGGATTCGACGGTGGCGGCGGCCCGCGCCGGGTCGGGGGAAGGATTGCACCGGGCCGAATCGAGGTGGGGCGGATTGGCCATCACGTGATCGAAACTGGCCGGGCGCAGCGAGGTCGTCCGGGAAATGTCGGCCACGGCCACGGCGAGATCGTTTTCGAACCCGTTGCGGACAATATTTTGAGCCGCGAGACGGACCAGTTCGGGCTGGTGATCGATCCCGGCGGTCCAGCAGCCCGGAACCCGGAACGCGAGGCAGAGGGCGGCCGCGCCAACGCCCGTACCGACGTCGAGGACGCGGTCGCCGGCCCGGGCCGGAACCGCGGCGGCGAGGAAAACCGGGTCGATGGCGACGCGATAACCGCTCGTGAACTGACGGAGACGAACCCGGCCATCCAAAAGGGCGTCGTCGCTCGTGGCCTTAGCCGGTGTGGTCGGGGACAAGGTTGTTGGCTTTCTCGGCCTCGTTCAACAGGCGCCGGGCCCGTGGGAGATCATCATCGTCGACCATGAGCCGGCGGGGGAGGACACCGATGCTGCCCTCGACGATGCTGGTGTGGGTATCGAGGACCACGGATTCGATATCGTCAGCGGCCAAGATCGCGAGCGCCCATGAAAGCCGGACCGGGTCGTTGGTACGCATGAGTTCGAGCATCGAGGATTTCCCCCTATTGAAAGCCCGCGCCGTTTTGCTAGAGTCGCCCGCGGGTCGAAAGCCATGCTTGCGTAGAGAGGGGCTTGGCGTCAAGTGAGGGGAGAACAGGTGACCGTCCTGGTCAATCTCGAAAACGAACGGCGCCGCGCATCGCAGACCGCCTTAGATCGCTTGCACGCGCTCGTGATGGAGGATCTACGCGAAGTCAACCGCATCATCCTCGAACGCATGAACAGTTCGGTGGCGCTGATTCCGCAACTCGCCGGCCACATCATTGCCGCCGGCGGCAAGCGCCTGCGTCCCATGCTGACGCTGGCGGCGGCGCAACTTTGCGGCTACAGAGGCCGCCGCCACGTCGGCCTCGCCGCCTGCGTCGAATTCATTCACACGGCCACGCTCTTGCACGACGACGTCGTCGACGACAGCGATCTGCGCCGCGGCAACGCCACCGCCAATACCGTTTGGGGCAACAAGCCGAGCGTGTTGGTGGGTGATTTTCTGTTCAGCCGCTCGTTTCAGATCATGGTTTCCGATGGTTCCCTCAAGGTTTTGGATATCCTTGCCAGCGCGGCGGCGCGGATCGCCGAGGGGGAGGTGCTGCAACTCATCACCTCGAACGACACCGAAACCAGCGAGGCCGCCTATCTCGACGTCGTTACCTCGAAGACGGCGACGCTGTTCGCCGCCGCCTGCCGCCTGGGAGCGGTCGTTTCGGAGCGTCCGAACGCCGAGGAGGAGGCGCTCGAGACCTACGGGCTGAATCTGGGGATTGCGTTTCAACTCATCGACGACGTGCTCGATTATTCGGACGGCCAGGCCCTGCTCGGCAAGAGCGTCGGCGACGACTTCCGCGACGGCAAGATCACGCTGCCCGTGGTTCTCGCCTATCGCCGGGGTAACGAAGCCGAACGTCGATTCTGGCGGCGCGTCCTCGAGGACGGGAACCAACGGGAGGGCGATCTCGCCCAGGCCATGCGGCTGATGAAGAAATATCGAACCCTATCGGACACGGTCGAGAGGGCACGCCACTATGGGGCCGTGGCACGCGACGCCCTCGGGCTGTTCCCGGAAAGTGTGTACAAGACGGTTCTTTGCGAGGTCATCGATTTCTGCATCGAACGCCTCCATTAGCTTGTCTGCATCGTAATTCGGCGAGACCCGCGAGGCACTTTATGAAGGTTGTCATACTCGCCGCCGGGATCGGCGTCCGCCTGGGCCGGCCGCACCCGAAGGCGCTCACCGTTCTGGCCAATGGCAAAACGATCCTTGATGAACAGATCGCGGGGCTTACGCGCCATGTCGCGCGCAACGACATCTGCGTGGTGGTCGGCTTCAAAAAGGATTTGATCGTCGACAAGTACCCGGGTCTTACCTACGTCATTAACGAGAATTTCGAGAAGACGAACACGTCCCAGAGCCTCCGGCTCGGTTTACGGGAGATGAAGGATTGCGATGTCGTCTGGCTCAACGGGGATGTCGTGTTTGCCTCCGAGGTCATTGCCCGATTGGCACCCTTTCCCGGTTCGTGCATGGCGGTCAATACGTCCTCGGTCGGGCAGGAGGAGGTCAAGTACCGGACCGACGGAACGGGCGCGATCGTTCGCGTCTCCAAGGAAGTGAGTGGCGCCCGTGGTGAAGCCGTCGGAATCAACAAGGTTGTGGCTGGCGATGTACCGCTATTGCTGGATTGTCTGGCGGCCTGCGAGAAATTCGATTTCTTCGAAAGGGCGTTGGAGTTCGCGATTCCGAGAGGGCTGAAATTGTTCCCCGTCGATATATCCGATCTGTTCTGTTTCGAGATCGATTCCGAGGCCGATCTCGCCGTGGTCAACGCCAGGATCAAGAATGATTCCCGGTCGCTGGCCTAAGGTGATGACGCGGGCATCTCCGCCTGGCCGGCAACACTTCGTCGGGTCCACCGCGCGGGCGGCTTTATTGGCTGATGCCCGCCCCGGAGGGTCCCGGTGAAGTTCGCGGTCCTGGGCGCCGGCGGATTCGGCACGGCGCTGGCCCAGACGATCGCGCCGGGAGTCGAAGTCGTGACCCTGCTTGGGCGCAACAGGGAGATCGTCGAATCAATCAACCACAAGCATCGCAATCTCCACTATCTTCCCGATGTCGCCTTGCACGATCATGTTCGGGCCTGTTGTATTTCCGAGGGCGCCGAGGCGCTGCGGGAAGCCGACGTGGTCGCGTTTTGCGTGCCCTCGAGCGTTACCGGCGAAGTCGCCCGCTTGGCCGCCGAGGCCGTGCGCGGAAAAGTCGTGATTTCGACCGCCAAGGGTATTGCCTACCCGGCCCTGGAAACGATGTCGTCGGTGATCGCCGCCGAGGCCGCGCCCGCCGCCGTCGTGGCGCTTTCCGGGCCTACTTTCGCCGACGAGCTGATGCGCGGGTTCACGAGTTACGCGACACTTGGCGGACCCGGGGAACTGGCCCGCCGACTGGCTCGCGGGATGTTGGGCGCCGGAAACCTGCATTTCGATTTCAGCGAGGACCGGCGCGGCGTCGAATACTGTGGGGTCTTGAAAAACGTGTATTCGATCGCCGTCGGGATCATCGATGCGTACGCTCACAGCCAAAATACCCATTTCGGCTTCTTGAACTATTGTTACAAGGAGATGTGCCGTTTCCTGGCGGAACTCTGTTCGGACGTGGATATTTCGCGTAAATTCTGCGCCTTCGGCGATTTCACCCTGACGGCCAGCGTCGACAAGAGCCGCAACCGGACGCTGGGGTTGATGATCGGCAAGAATTTCATCAAGGTGGATCAGGTCAAATCGGGCATTATCTTCGAGGGCAGCAAATCGATCCAGGCCGTCCAGCGAATTGCCGACGAGCGCGGAATTCACGCCCCGATCACGGCTTTCGTCAACGCCATCTTTTCGGGTCAGGGCGAGGCTCCCCTCGAGTCCCGGGTCATGCACTTGCTCTCGGAACTGGGGGACGAATGATCGACCCCACGCGCGCCAAGCTCGTTCGATCTTCGCGACGGGGTATCACCAAGCGATTGAAAATGTGTTCACTGTCCCCGTATTAGCGTCATAAAGGTTTGGTTACGGGCTGGGAGAGGGTATTATTTTGCCCGGGGGCACCGATGTTCGAGGATTTTCTTGCGCGCCACTATTTGTTCCGTGACCTGGACGAGAAAACGCGGTCGCGGATAATGGGACTCGTCGTGACCCGAAAATTGGGGGCGAACGAGACACTCTTCATCAAGGGCGACACGGGAGACGGTGTCTATGGCGTCCTTTCCGGAAGGGTCAAGATTAGCACCAGCTCGCCCGCCAGGAAGGAACTCGCCCTGAACGTCATGTAGGAGGGCGACGTATTCGGCGAGATCGCGCTGCTCGACGGATTACCGAGAACGGCGGACGCGGTTGCCTTGGTTTCCACCAAGCTCGTGATGATCCCGCGACGCGAATTTTTGAATTTGATGGAAACCGAGCCGAAGCTGGCGACCCATATGCTGAAGCTGGTGTGTGCGCGTATCCGTTGGACGAGCGAGCTCGTCGAGGATTCGGCCTTTCTCTCGGTTCCGGCGCGTCTGGCGAAACGACTCTTGGGTTTGGAACATCTTAGGCAGGATGACGACCCGACCAAAAAAGTCGTCACCATTTCCCAGGCGGCGCTTGGGGAACTGTCGGGAATTTCCCGTGAGACCGTAAACAGACATTTGCAGTCTTGGCGAAAGAGTGGCTGGATCCTCCTGAAACGAGGCAAGGTGCTGATCAACGATCGCGCGGCTCTCCAAAACGTCGTCAGTAAAGATACCGGCTGAGGTCGGCCATGGCCGAGTGCTTTTCGGCGGCAACGGCTTCACGACGATCGATAAATGGCGTGCCGCTTTGGGGAATCGCCGCTTTGGGGAATCGTAGTTCGCGGGTATCAAGAACCGGAGATGTGACGTGACGACTTTGAACCGATTATTGTTTGCGATGTGTGTTCTCGCGATTTGGGAAGTTGTATCGCCCGCCCAGGCGTACCTTGATCCCCGGTACCGGAAGTATCATGCTCCAGGCCCTGTTTGGTGGCATTGCCGGAGGTTTGGTTGTCCTCAAGTTGTATTGGCACCGGATCAAGGCATTTTTCAAACGTGAAAAAGCCCCAGAGACCCCGAACCAAGGCGTCCAGCTCGACGAATGACGGCGGTTCGGCCCGATACCGGCTCGTTCAGGGATCCCAAGGGACGGATATTTCATCGTGACGACAGAGTCTTTCGCACGATCATGGCCCGTGCCGCGGCCGATTTCGAGTTCGTCCGTTCCAGCGGACTCATGGGCGAACTCGTGGATAAAGGGCTTGCGGTCGCGGCCGATCCCGTTGACCCCGGGGTCATCGGATCACACGCGTCCGGCGCTTCGTTCGTTGTCGAGCATCCAAGGTTGGCTTTTGTTTCCTACCCCTATG
This sequence comes from Alphaproteobacteria bacterium, assembly GCA_965218865.1. Taxonomy (GTDB): domain Bacteria; phylum Pseudomonadota; class Alphaproteobacteria; order JAAXGF01; family JAAXGF01; genus CBDCME01. The sequence goes on along the minus strand of CBDCME010000068.1, from coordinate 7,679 downwards.
AATGGTCTTTCTCCGCCCTAAAGGCGGCGGCGCTGCTGCACCTCGAGGTTCAACGGAAGGCGTTGGACCACGGTGTCACGCTGTCGGACGCGACGGCCTACAACGTCCATTTCGAGGGCCCGCGTCCCATCTTCATCTATTGGCTGTCGTTTCGGCGCTATCAAGACGGCGAGTTCTGGCTCGGACATCGCCAATTCTGCGAGCAATTTCTAGCGCCGCTTCTCTTGCGCGCCATCCTCGGCGTCCCTCACAACGCTTGGTACCGTGGCAACCAGGAGGGGGCGTCGGAGAGATCAACCGACTGCTGCCGTTTTGGCGGAAGGCGTCGAGGAATATCTTCACGAACATCGTCTTGCCGTCCCGCTTTCAGGTAAAGGCCGCGAAAGACGGCCCGGCCAACCGCGCCGCGGCTCTGAAATCGGCCCGATTTCCCCGCTCCGCGTTTCGGAATCTGCTTTCTCGGCTGGCGCGTTGGATCGAAGGCCTGCGGCCGGCGGACGCAAACAAAACGATGTGGGCGGATTACGCCCAATCCCACGGCTACGAGTCCTCCGAAGTCGCGGCAAAAAAGGCCTTTGTCGCCGAGTTCGTGGCTGCGGCGAAGCCGCGCCTGCTCTGGGATTTCGGTTGCAATACCGGCGACTATTCGAAGCTGGCGCTCGAAGCCGGCGCGGGAACCGTCGTCGGCTTCGATTTCGATCACGACGCCCTGGACCTCGCGTATGCGCGCGCGGAAAGCGAAAAGCTGATGTTCTTGCCGCTGTTTCTCGACGCCGCCAACCCATCGCCCGACCAGGGTTGGGCCCAGTCGGAACGCCAGGGCCTGCGGAGACGCACCCGCGCGGATGCCATTCTGGCCCTGGCGTTCGGCCATCACCTGGCGATCGCCCGCAATATTCCATTGGCTCAACTCGTCGACTGGACTGTCGATATGGCGCCCGCGGGCGTGGTCGAATTCGTGCCCAAGACCGACCCGATGGTTGGGCAACTCTTGAGTTTGCGCGAGGACATTTTTTCGGACTATTCCGAAACCAACTCCCTGCTGCAATCGCGCGCGAAGGTGGTCAAGTCGACGCTGGTCTCCGAAAGCGGCCGAAAATTGTTTTGGTTCAGCCGCGAGCAAGAGTAAGAATTCTCTGAATTGAATCAAAAAATCCGCAATTTGGGGGCCTGGAACGCCCACTGAATCGTGCTCGGTTGGCTCGGATTTGCCGCGCCGCCGTCGTACCCCGGGGGCAGGGGCGTTGGCCGGTTGCGTTTACAGGCCGGGTCTCGGCGACCATAATCCCGCCCGTCGATGATTTGTGCGACCTGCCGGAGGCCGTTTGGCGATGAATCGGGGATCTGTTCTTTTTTCCGTGGTGATGGCGGCGCTGATTTGGGCACTTGGTCCGGCGCACGGTGCCGACCGGCTCAAGCTGAAGATGCAGTGTGCCTGGCAATCGAACTTGCCGGCGCTTGGGGATACGGCGAAATATTTTTCCGAGACCATCGCCCGGGCCTCTGGCGGCACCATAAAATTCAAGTTCTTCGAGCCGAAAAAGCTGGTTCCCTCATTGCAAATCTTCGATGCGGTGGCGGCGGGGACAATTGATTCGGGTTACGCCTGGCCCGGCTACTGGATGGGCAAGATGCCGGCGCTGACGGTGTTCGCGGCCGTTCCCTTCGGTCCCGAGGCGCCGGAATTCCTGGCCTGGATCTATCACGGCGGCGGTCTGGAATTGTGGCGCGAACTCTATGCCCGCCAGGGTATCGTTCCGGTGCCTTGCGGGGTGGTGCCGCCGGAGGCCTCGGGCTGGTTCGCCGAGCCGGTCGAATCTGTCAGCGACCTCGCGGGCCTCAAGATCCGCTATTCCGGCTTGGGTGGCGAGGTGTTGAAGAAACTCGGCGCCTCGATCACGCTTCTCGCCGCCGAGGACATCTTCACCAACCTCGAGCGCGGCGTCATCGACGCGACCGAGTTCTCGACCCCGGCGACCGACGAGGTGCTCGGTTTCCACAAGGTGGTCAAGCACTATTATTTTCCCGGCTGGCACCAACCCTCGTCGATTCTCGAACTGCTCGTCAACAAACGGGTTTGGGACGCCATGACGGAACAGCAACGGGCCCTGGTCGAAACGGCTTGCGGCGACGCCGTGCTCTGGGGCCTGACCCGGGGGGTCGCCGCCCAGGGCCGCGCCGTGGCCCGAATCAAGCAAAGCGGCGTTACGCTTCATAGCTGGTCGCCGGAGCTTCTGGCGGCATTCCGCCATTCCGCCGTGGAGGTCCTCGACGAGCAGAGCGCCCGCGACGCCGACTTCAAACGGGCCCGCGAATCGCTCGAAGCCTTTCTGGCCGAAAACGCCGAGTGGCGTGGACTCGCGTACGCCCGCTAGCGGATTCCGAAAATTGCTCGCCGGCCCCCATCCGCCGGGCGCCCGGCGTGGCGGAAAGATGACCCCGTGCGCTTCCTAACCGAATTCGCGGACGCAGTCGATTCGGTCAACGGCTGGATCGGCAAGGCGGCGGCGTGGCTCTATCCGCTGCTCGTCGTGGTCGTCGTCGTCAACGTCGTTCTGCGTTACTTCCTCGGTCTCGGGCTGATCGAACTCGAAGAGATCCAATGGCACCTCTTCGCCGCCGCTTTCCTGCTCGGCTTCGCCTGGACCTACGCCGAGGACGGGCATGTCCGCGTCGACGTCCTGCGCCAGCGGTTGTCGGTTCGGGCCCAGGCGTGGATCGAGTGTCTGGGGTGCTTGTTGCTGTTGTTTCCCTTTAGCTTGATCATCGCTCTCCACGCGACCGATTTCTTCTGGCAATCCTGGCTCTTGAACGAGCGTTCCAATATGCCGAGCGGGTTGCCGGCGCGCTACGTGATCAAGCTCATTTTGACCGCGGCGCTGTTCATGTTGTCCCTCCAATCGCTCTCCGTGGGGATGCGCCATCTCCTCGCGGGCACCGCGAAGCCACGCCGCTGACATGCCCCTCGATCTCAACCTCGTATTCGTCATTCTGATGTTCGCGACCTTCATCGGCCTGCTGGCGACGGGCTATCCGGTCGCCTTCGTTCTCGCCGGCACGGGACTCATTTTCGCTCTTGTGGGGGATGGCCTCAATTACTGGGGATTCGACGTCGATGCCGATCTCTCCTACCTGGGACTGGTCGTCAACCGCATTTTCGGGATCATGAGCAGCTACGCCCTGGTCCCCATTCCGCTGTTCATTTTCATGGGCCATATGTTGGACCGCAGCGGCGGCGCCGACCGACTCCTGCGCGCGGCCCAGGCGCTCTTCGGCGGGGTTCCCGGCGGTCTGGCCATATCGGTCACGCTGATCGGGGTCGTCCTCGCGGCTTCGACCGGAATCATCGGCGCCTCCGTCGTGCTCCTGGGGACCCTGGCCTTGCCGACGATGCTGCGGGACAACACCCGGGTCGAGCTCGCGGTCGGGACGGTCTGCGCCTCCGGGTCGCTGGGCATCTTGATTCCGCCCAGCATCATGCTCGTCCTGATGGCCGACCAAATGCTGCTGACCGTCGGCGACCTTTTCATGGGCGCCGTGTTCCCCGGCCTGGTCCTGGCGTTGTTGTCCGTGCTCTACATCGGCGGAGTCGCCTTTCTCAAACCGGAGGCGGCGCCGCCAATGGCGGATTCTTCGTGCCAGGGGCCGGGCGCGGCGAACCTCCTGCTGACGACCCTCACTTCGTTGATACCCCCGCTGGGCCTTATCCTCGCGGTCCTCGGGTCGATCTTTTTCGGTATCGCCTCGCCCACGGAAGCGGCGGGCCTCGGGGCCATGGGGGCGACCCTGCTCGCCGCCGCCAGTCGGCGTCTGTCGCCGCGGGTCATGCGGGAGGTGTGCCACGCCACCGCCAAGACGACCTCGTTCATTTTCGCGATATTCCTGGGGGCGGCGTGTTTTTCCGTCGTCCTCCGGGGCGTCGGCGGCGACGAGGTGATCGCGGCCCTGCTCACCGGACTGCCCCTCGATTCGGCCGCCATCCTCGCAGTGATGCTGGGCCTGGTGTTTGTCCTTGGCTTCGTCCTCGATTGGATCGAGATCACCCTGATCGTCCTGCCCCTGCTGCAACCGGTCGTTCCCCTCCTAGGCGTCGACCCCTTGTGGTTCACGATCATGGTCGCCGTCTGTCTGCAAACCTCGTTCCTGACTCCGCCGGTCGGGTTTGCCCTGTTCTACCTCAAGGGCGTCGCCCCGCCCGAGGTCCGCATCGGCCACCTCTACCGCGGCGTCGCCCCCTTCGTCCTCCTCCAACTCCTCGGCCTCGCCATCATCGCGGCCTTCCCCGCCCTCGTCACCTGGCTCCCCGCCATCGCCTACGGCGATTGACGGCCGGGGGCAAGGATACCCCCAAATATTCCTTCCGTGCCGAGTTGATCATCTAACTGCGGTATACACGTGGCTCCGAGTCCGCTGCCGGATCATCTCGGCAAGGCCCGCGCGGAATCCAGAGAGAAAACGTTATGAGCACGGAAAAGCAGCGCCTCACCAAGGCCAAATTGGTTGATGGCAAGGTCATGACAGGCTGACGGCATCTACCGGGAAGCCGAGGATCAAACCGATTCGGCGCGCCTGCGTTCGATCACCGAGGAAGAAATCGAGCGTATGGCCGAGGAAGACGGCACCGCCGGTGAGTTGCCCGAGCGCTTTCGCGTGGTGAAACCTTTCCAGCCCGCGGAGTGACCGGAGTATCGACCCTCGAAACGTAAAATTAAAGGGGGCCACGTTCCCCGGGCAATTGCCAACAAAAAGCCCCTGGGGTCATCGATGACCAGTTGTTATGATTTCCCGAGAACGATGGCGCACAAAAAAGCCCCGCCTTGGCGCGGGGCTAATACCAACCGCCCTAGAGTTTGACTCGCGCAAAGGTTTACACGCTAGGTTTTGTGTGATTCAAGGTTGTTGGCAACAAGGGAGTGTGTTCAATGCCAACGATTCCTTTGCGAAACGACTTTGATGCTGAAAGAGTCCGTGTTCTTGCGGCACGGAGCGATGATGGGAACCAGGCGCGACGGCTTTTGTCGATGGCGGCCATCTACGATGGGATGGATCGAGCGTGCGCGGCGGGTATTGGCGGCATGGATCGGCAGACGTTGCGGGACTGGGTTCACCGGTTCAACGCGGGAGGTCCGGCCGGTCTGATCGACCGCAAGCCGAACGGGGCGTTGCGTCGGTTGACGCCGTCGCAAATGGCGGCGCTTTCGCGGGCTATCGAGGCCGGTCCCGATCCCGAACGGGATGGGGTCGTGCGCTGGCGCTGCATCGATCTCAAGCAACTGATCCGAACGCGCTTCGGCGTGGACTATCACGAGCGGAGCGTCGGCAAGCTGCTGGCCGCGCTCGGGTTCTCGCATATTTCCGCGCGCCCGCGCCACGTCGGCCAGGATGCGCGGGCACAGGAGGAATTTAAAAAAAAGTTTGGTAATTAACGGATTGAGGCTTGACTCTCGGATTCAGAGCATCTAGGTTCCCGTCTTCGTTCATCTGGCGGAAAGGTTTGTGATGTTTAGATTCCGTGCGCTGGGGGTCTTGGTTTTACGGAATTAGAGGATTTGAGAGAATGCGTTTTTGGCCCAGCATATCAGGCGCACAATGAGGCCCCCGGCAGTGGACGTTACAGGCGAGACGGGGATTTCCGCCATAAGTATTCCGTCAATCTTCCCCCAGGTCATGGCTTTCAGGCGCGCCTCGGCGTCCTCAAAGCTCTCGGCGGGGAAATCGATACACCAGTTCCTTCCGGCGTAATTGTAGTTTGCAAGGAACGTCTTGAACCCATCATTCATAGAGGAAACCTACCATGAAATACGTAGTTTACAAAGATTCCGTATCAGAATGGCGCTGGCGCTTCAAGGCCGCTAACGGAGAGACCATTGCAGTATCTAGCGAGGGGTATGTGAACAAGTCCGATTGCCTTCACGGCATCAAGCTTGTGAAGTCGTCCGCCGATGCACCCGTTGAGGTTGTTTGAAGGATTCACCGGGTCGCTGCGCGGTAGTAAGTGAACATTTTCATAGCCGAATATCTGCGGGTGAACGCCGAGGCTTGCGAATAAGGCTCCGCCGGTCCCCACCAGAGGCGTTCGTATTTTGTGGCCCGCAATTCTCAAACCGCAAGATGATGTGTTTTGTTCGTTTTCCGTTCATGAAATGGCATCCGAATATCCCGTAGCGCATTGAATAGATTACCATATTGCGTAAGTACGCGGATTTGGATAAAAACACCAAATGAATGAGATTTTTGGTGCAAATCCCTTGTGGATCGTGGCCGCACTAACGGTTGGCGGCGTTTTAATCGCGATCGGGAAATGGATTGGTGGCGTCAATTCAGATAGAACCGGGTGGAGGAAGTTAGCTGATAAAATTGATCGAGAATTGGGGGAGATCAAGTCGGATGTCAAAAAGATATTCTATCGGCTACCGCCACCATCGGTCGTTGAGGGTGCCAGTCCACTCAGACTGACTGACTTAGGAAAATCCATCTCTCAAGAGGTTGATGGGCAGGCATGGGTTAAATCAGTTGCCCCGAATATAGCAGATAAAATAAAGGAAAAGAATCCGTATCAGATACAAGAATACTGCATAACATATGTTAATGTACGATTCGCTCAAGACATCAATCTACGAGAGAAAATTCAGAATTGCGCCTATGGAAGGGGAATCAAGGCTGAAAGTGTTCGCAAGGTATTGGCTGTCGAATTGCGGGATGAACTTATGATACAGCCTTAAACCTTTTCTGAGCGTTCGTCTTGTCTAACCGCTAGCCCTTTTCCGTTCAAGCAAACACTCCCTTCAGGAACCCATCGAACCCGTCCACGCGCTCCCGCCGATTGTATTTCCAGCAGGCTTCCGCGACATACAGCGGCGTCCATGGCTTGCTGTAGTGATGGTGCTGTCCGAACCATGCGCGTTTCAGGTGCGACCAAAAGCCTTCGATGGTGTTTGTATGCACGTCGCCATCAACGTATTTCTCGCTGTGATTGATGCTCAACCTGGCCATGATCTTATCGACGGCGTTGTAGGCTTTGTACTCGTCCGTAACGAGGATGGTTTCGTTGGTGTTTACCACGGACTTGATGAAACCCATTACGCCTTTGCCGGTGAGATCGTGGGAGACCTGGGCCACGACATTGCCGCCACGCTGTACGGCGCCGATGACCGCTGTTTTCTTGGTGCCGCGCCCGCGCTTGGGCGGATCGCCGTCGTCGCGCTTGTTGCGGCGCGGCTTTCCGCCGACGTAGGTTTCGTCCACCTCGACGATGCCGCTAAGGAACTCGCGTTCCTCGCTCGCCATGGCCGCGCGGATGCGTTGTTGCATGTACCAGCATGAGCCTTGGTTCATCTCCAGGTCGCGCGCCAGTTGGCAGCTAGACAGGCTTTTTTTCGCATTCACCATAATGGCTATTGCGAGGAACCACTTTTGCAACGGGATTTTGGTCTGTTGCATCACGGTTCCTTGCAGCACGTTGAAACTGTTGGTGCAATCGTGGCAGTTCCACCGACCCACCTTGTCGTTCTCTTTCTTACGGCGCACCCGAAGGCTTCCACAGTGCGGGCAGGACGCATCGCCAGGCCATCTGACCGACTCCAAATGGGCAATGCATACCTCTTGAGTGGGGAACAATTTGAAGATCGAAATCAGGTTCACCGGAAGTCCTCCTTTGAACCTAAACATATGATTTTCAA
>CBDCME010000067.1:0-86222 GCA_965218865.1 Alphaproteobacteria bacterium | reverse complement strand
CCCACGAATCATTTTTTCGTTTCGGTCTCAGCGACTAATACCAACCGCCCTCAACATTGACTTGTGCGAGCCCACGCTCTGAGGCCGATGGACATGATCTTCCAAGGTTGGTCGGTCAGGTTGTTCCAGGCTTGGCAAGAGCCTCGACGATGGCTTCATAGGAGTCGAAGACACGATTGGAGAGCCAGTTCTGGCGGAGGTATTGCCAGACATTTTCGGCGGGATTGAGCTCCGGGGACTTGGGTGGCAAAGGCACGAGGGAGATGTTCTCCGGGATGCCGAGTTTGGCAGTGGTGTGCCATGCGGCTTGGTCGAGCAGCACGACGGCATGGGCGTTTGGGGCAACGGCCCGGCTGATTTCCTCGAGATGCAGGTCCATGGCTTCAGTATTGGCGCGCGGCATGACCAGCGCCGCGCCCTCACCGCGCTCGGGGCAGATGGCGCCGAAGAGATACGCCGAAGAGGTCCGTAGGTCCTTGACCTGGCGCGGGCGCGATCCCTTTGGGGCCCACTGGCGCACCAGGCTGTTCTTCTGGCCGACGCGCATTTCATCTTGAAACCAAACCTCGATGGCGTGTCCGGTGGCTGTGCCGCTACGATTTTCGCCAAGTGTTCGGGAAAACTTTTTTTAAATTCCTCCTGTGCCCGCGCATCCTGGCCGACGTGGCGCGGGCGCGCGGAAATATGCGAGAACCCGAGCGCGGCCAGCAGCTTGCCGACGCTCCGCTCGTGATAGTCCACGCCGAAGCGCGTTCGGATCAGTTGCTTGAGATCGATGCAGCGCCAGCGCACGACCCCATCCCGTTCGGGATCGGGACCAGCCTCGATAGCCCGCGAAAGCGCCGCCATTTGCGACGGCGTCAACCGACGCAACGCCCCGTTCGGCTTGCGGTCGATCAGACCGGCCGGACCTCCCGCGTTGAACCGGTGAACCCAGTCCCGCAACGTCTGCCGATCCATGCCGCCAATACCCGCCGCGCACGCTCGATCCATCCCATCGTAGATGGCCGCCATCGACAAAAGCCGTCGCGCCTGGTTCCCATCATCGCTCCGTGCCGCAAGAACACGGACTCTTTCAGCATCAAAGTCGTTTCGCAAAGGAATCGTTGGCATTGAACACACTCCCTTGTTGCCAACAACCTTGAATCACACAAAACCTAGCGTGTAAACCTTTGCGCGAGTCAAACTCTAGGGCGGTTGGTATAAAATACCGTCGACGCCGGACCAACCCACCGAGCACCTTGATGTTGCGCAGCATGCACGGGAGCGGATCGGACAAGACATGTCGAACATATGGCGCCATGGCCGTTTTCGCACCGCCAAAATAGCTTTGCCGCATTGAAGCCACCAGACGGGACAATGGTTCGGATACCCGGTATTCGGGGATACTCCCAGCCAAGCCAAACGCACGGCGCAGCCTGTCAATCGTGGCTTCGATCACGCGGTCGCCGAAATTCCGAAGATCGTCGATCGGATCGACGATATGTACGCCTTCCGGAAAGCCGGCGAACGCCGGCAGTTCTTCATTCTGGGCCATTCGTAAATAGATCCGCAGTTTGACCGCTTACGTTATGTGGTGGTGCTGTTGTTTGTCGTTTCTTTCACCGGCGACCAAAGTGCCCACGCTCAGTCGTGGCTTGATAAGTTGCTGGGTGGCATTCACGGTACGGAATACGACGAGATGGAAAACGATATAGAGCGCTTTGGGAAAGAGGTATTTATCGGGTCCCAGTTCTGGGCTGATCCATTCAAGAGACAAATAATCTGCAGGCTTTCAGACGGGAGAATCTCGTTGGATTCTTTCAAGGTACAGATGTCACTCTCTGTGTTGGATGGCAGTTTAAGGAGGTTCGAGAACGCGGTCCGCGATCTTTCGATAGTTGGCCTTGTTAAAGCCGCTCCCTGCCGTTATGGAAAGGGTACGTGTCTTGAGGCCGCAAGTGACGAGGCGCGTGAACGTATGAGGGAGTATGCAGCAAACTGGCCGTGCATAAGTGACGACGAATGTGAGGTCCAACGCTAATGAGATCCGAAGAAACTAATCTCTCGTCATAGTTTTTGCACGCGGCGAAAGTCCTTTCATGGCTAGGGCCGGTGGTCTCGGATCGCCGGACCACTGACCTTCGGCCGTCGTGCGGATGTAGTAGGCAAGCCGTACGTCCTGTTCCGAGAGCGCTTGTCGCCAGCGAAAATCATCTGGCGTTAGCGTGCCTTCATCCGACACGGCCTGAGAAATCCTTAGGTCAGCCATCGGCGTGTCGGCAAAGGTCGGGACCGGTTGCGCCGCGGCAGACCGGCTTGCGGCTGCATGCACCAAAATAGCGCCAGCATCCAAGATGATGATATGTCCTGCAAGAGCGATCGCAAGACCGGCGCCGGCCAGGATTCGGGTGCGACCCGAATGGTAGACTGGAGGAAGGGTGGTCACGCCGCGGCTGCGCTCCAGGGGGCAATGTCCCGGCTGATGTTGAAAAAGTGAGGTAGGCGTCATTCGCCTGGAACCGTTAGGCTCTGGGTGTTGAATCCATCAAGGAGAACGACGCCATGACCAAGACTACACGGAACAGCCGCCTTTCGAAACTGTTGGAGATCCCGCTTCCGCTGTTGCCGCCGGCCTTGCCGGAGGCTTTTGATGATCTGCGCATGAGCGTGGATCGCTTTTGCCTGTTGGCCGGGGTGGAGACCCTGGGCGAGATGCTGGACGAGGATAGCGAGGTGCTCTGCGGAGCGCGCCACGCCCGCACGGCCGAGCGGCAGGGCCATCGCTGGGGGACAACCCAGAGCGAGATTGCCTATCACGGGGGCAAGGTGAAGCTGACGCGCCCGCGGGTGCGCGATCTTGCGGGCAAGGAGATGAGCTTGCCGAGCTGGGAGTTGCTCTCGGACCCGGCGCTTTTGCAGTCCTGGGCGATGAACATCATGCTGCTTACGGTTTCGACCCGCAAGTACGCGCGCGCCGTGCGCCTGCCCGGCGAGGCCAGCGGCGACTTGCCGGCACGCGCGGGCGATGCGACCTCGAAGTCCGCGGTCTCGCGGCGCTTCGTGGCCATGACGCGCAAGAAGCTGAAGGCCTTCCTGGCCAGCGACCTTTCGGATCTCGATCTCCTGGTCATCCAGATCGACGGGCTGCACGTCGGCGATCACGTGTTGCTGGCAGCTATTGGCATCGACGGCGCGGGCGAGAAGCATGTTCTAGGCCTGGCCGAAGGTGCCACGGAGAATGCCGCCACGGTGCAGGCGCTGCTCGACAACCTGACCGCCCGCAGCCTCGACCCGGAAGTGCCCCGGCTCTTCATCGTCGACGGCGCCAAGGCGCTCTCCAAGGCGATCAAGCGGACCTTCGGGCCGGTGGCCGCCCTCCAGCGCTGCCAGGTCCACAAGGGCCGCAACATCATCGAGCGCCTCGACGAAAGCCTTCATGCCGGCGTCAAGAAGGCGCTCAGGCAAGCCTGGGACCAAGACGATGCCGAGAAAGCCGAACGCCTCATGAAGAACCTGGCGCGCCGCCTGGAGACCGAGGCCCCCGGCGTTTCGGCTTCCATCCTGGAGGGCCTGGATGAGATCCTCACCGTGATCCGCTTGGGCCTGCCGCCCAAGCTCAGGCGCTCCTTGGCCTGCACCAACGCCATCGAGAATGCCTTGGGAACGGTCAGGATGGTGCAGCACAATGTCAAGCGCTGGCGCAACGCCGAGATGGCCTTGCGATGGACCGCCGCCGGCCTCCTGGAAGCCCAAAAGACCTCCGTCGCCTCAAGGCCTACCGGCAACTCCCCATCCTCAGAGCTGCCCTCTAGGATCACGTGAAAAAGGCAAAAGCGAAAAGCGCCATTGAAACCATCAAAGAGGCCGCCTAGCCTCGAAGCCCAACCATGCCTGCCTCGCCTTTTTCAACAGAGCATGGGACATCGCCGTCATGGCTGGACGAAGAACGTTAGGGGGGTCAGAGTTCTTCGGTTACCCGTGGTGCGTCTTTTCCAACACGGTGAACCAACTCACAAGTCTTTCTCAGCATATAACCTTGGTGGCGTGTGGCTTCAATTGCATTCGCCCGAGCGGACGCTCCGTCAGATGACTGTTTGCTTGCGAGACCTGCACCACGAAATACGAGATACTCACACTTTGTGAGATACGAGACAGAAGCAGCCGACAAACGACAAAATGGTTCGAGGGTTTGGAACGAATCGAAATTCTTCTAATAAGCTTCATTTTACCTGTTGAGGCGGCTTGCCGATGAATTAATCGACACGTCGCGTCCTCTCTTATTCGAAAATTGGAAAAGCGCCCCGAGAAAATTGAAAATTGCCGTGAAATGGACGAATGGCAATGGATTCGACAGGCTAAAACCGCGGTGCGACAAAGAAATTTTGAGTAAGGCGCTCCTTCACAACACCTTGTGGTTTGATCGTTTGCGCGAGAACGATGGCGTCAGGGATGTGCTGACTCATCAGCCCCACATCCTGCAAATCGGACCGCAAGGAACGGCGAAATCTCGCGGAATGCCCATAAATTGGCGTATAACTGCGACCCTTACTCAAGGTATGCCAGGAGATAACTTTAGGCATCGGCAGCTCCTGCCCATCCTTCTTGACTGCATTGATGGTGCCTGCAATTTCATGAAATTACTTTGTCAAAGCGTTGGACTTGGCGACGGTTACCAACCTGGTGATTCCCGGTTTCTAATTGGGTACGTCAACGACGGCGTTGGATTTTGGCCACCGATTTCGGGACAGCGTGATTCGTTTCCAATAATGGATTAGCAAGCGCGCATATTTTGTGGATGTTGCTCTCGGATCACGGGCGACCGCCAGCTAGCCTGCCGAGGTGAGTCGTTTCCCAACGAACAAGCAAACGAGGTCCGTTCCAGCGCTGATTCCGAAGCTTATTAAACGCCGGGCGCCCCGACAATTCGGATTTGATCGATTTGACGTTCGGCGGCGAGGCGTCGAAATTCGTCACCTGCCCCGTCCGGTACATTGCTCCCGGCGGCGCTCATACTTTTTTCCAAGGAACTCCGAAGGGCGGACGTCTAATTCTATAAAAAGGTTCTTGTATGGACGAATTGGACGACTTTGGGCTGATCGATCGGGCGTGCGGCGGGAGTTCCCGCGCCTTCGAGATCCTGGTGCGGCGGCATTATGACGCGATGTACAAGATGGCTTATCGATGGTGCGGCAATCGGGCGGACGCGCAAGACGTGACCCAATCCGCGTGCGTCAAGCTGGCCCGAGCCTTGGATGGCTTCGAGAAAAAATCCGCCTTCACGAGCTGGCTCTACCGGCTGGTCGTCAACACGGCCAAGGATTGGCAACGCCAGCACGCCCGCCACCGTTCGGATACGCTCGACGAGCACACGGCGATCAAGGCGCCGGGAGCCGACGTCGATGGCGCGGTCTACGCCAAGCAGGTATTGGAGGAGGTGCGGAAACTGCCGGCCGCCGAAAAAGAGGCCTTGCTACTTGTGGTCTGCGAGGGTCTGTCGCACCGGGAAGCCGCCGAGGTGATGGAGTGCGCCGAAAGCACGGTTTCCTGGCGCATTCACGAAGCCCGCAAGAAACTAAACGCCGTTTTCGAATCGGAGCGCGGTCATGGATGAAAAAGCGCTGAACGACCTATTGCGGAGGGCGAAGGTTCCGCCCCCCGATGAACCCGCCAAGGAACGAGCGGTGAACCTCTCGGTGACGGAATTCGAGGCCGCGCAAGGCGACAATAAAAAATCCCAAGGATTTTCCCTGTTCTCCCGTCTTACCGGCGGATCAACCAACAAGACAAGGAGAACTCGGATGACTTTTTCTCAAAGAAAGCTGCTCTACGGCGGCTTCGCGACGGCATCCGCCGCGCTGCTTGCCGTGACCTCGGCCGTTTATGTCTCGCAGCAGTCGGGCCAGCCGGCGCCTCAAGAGATGTTCGACGAAATCGTCGCGAGCGTCGAAGGTGAGATGTCCGGGCTTACGGAGCAGCCGAAATACAGCGGGCAGACAAACGAAAACGCCCCCCTGCTTGAGGCCGAGGCGCCGACGGGAATCACGAAGGAGGCGGACGAATTTTCGCTCGCGGAGGCGCGCGAGAAATTCGCGAGTGGAAAATCCGAGGCGCGGAGATTGAGCGCTCGTTCCCAGGACGCGATCGCGCCGTCACCGACGTCGTCGATTACCGGCTTTCGGTCTGAAATCGCGCAACCAGCCAATCTTGCCGAGCCGCTCGGATTGTCCCGTGGTCGACGCGATGACGCAGATATCCAACCCCCCGGTTACTACGAAGACGTGGGGCGCGACAAGTTCGAGGATTTCGAGGTCAATCCGATCAAGCTGGTTTCGGAAGCCCCGGTATCCACGTTCTCGATCGACGTCGATACGTCGTCCTACAGCTTCGTCCGCAAAATGATCAACAGCGGCGTGCTGCCGCGAAAAGACGCCGTGCGGATCGAGGAGATGATCAATTACTTCGATTACGCCTATCCCTTGCCGGCGACGATGGAACGCCCCTTCGAAGCCACGGTGGCGATCACCGAATCCCCCTGGGCCCCGGGAAAACAGCTGCTGCATATCGGAATCAAGGGCTACGACATCGAGCCCGACAACATACCCCGCAGCAACCTGGTTTTCCTGCTCGACGTGTCCGGTTCCATGAACGCGCCCGACAAGCTTCCGCTGGTGCGCCAATCGATGAAAATGCTGCTCGACAGCTTGCGGCCGGAAGACACCGTCGGGATCGTGGTTTACGCCGGCGCGGCGGGTACCGTCCTCGAACCCACCGAGGTGAAGGCACGCGGCAAGATCGTCGCGGCGCTGGAACGTTTGAGTGCCGGCGGTTCGACGGCGGGCGCCGAGGGCATCCGTCAGGCTTACGCCTTGGCGGAAAGCAGCTTCGACAAGAATGCCGTGAACCGCGTTGTTCTGGCCACCGACGGCGACTTCAACGTCGGCATCACGAACCCCGCCGAGCTCAAGGATTTCGTCGAACGCAAACGGAAAACCGGCATTTTCCTCTCGATACTCGGCTTCGGCCAGGGCAACCTGAACGACCATCTGATGCAGCAGCTGGCGCAAAACGGCAACGGCGTGGCCGCGTATATCGACACCCTCAACGAGGCCCGAAAAGTGTTGGTCGATGAAGCCACGTCGACGCTCTTCCCGATCGCGAAGGACGTCAAGATCCAGGTCGAATTCAATCCGGCAAAGGTCGCCGAATACCGCCTGATCGGGTACGAGACGCGGGCGCTAAGACGCGAAGACTTCAACAATGACGCGGTGGACGCCGGCGACATCGGTGCCGGGCACACGGTAACCGCCATTTACGAGTTTACCACGGTGGGCAGCGGCGCGGCATCGATCGAGGAGCTCCGTTATGGCCCCAAAACGGAAGCGGCGAGCGGCCCGGATTTCAATGACGAATTCGGGTTCCTCAAGATCCGCTACAAGTCGCCGGACGAGGATACCTCCAACCTGATGACGCGCCCCATCGCCAACGATATTGCCCAAATGGAGGACGCGCCGGTGTGGCTCACGCGGGAAACGCGGTTTGCCACCGCCGTGGCGGGATTCGGCCAAATTCTCAAGGGCGGCAAATACACCGGCGAGTTCAACTACGACGCCGTTATCGATCTCGCCAACGGTGCCAAGGGCGACGACGAATTCGGCTATCGCGCGGAATTCATTCAGCTCGTTCGTCTCGCCAAATCCGCGAGCGATATGCAAGCACGCTAAAGGTTTCTCCCCAGGAATAGGAGCGGACAAAGGGTTGCGACGCGGTTCCACTCCGGTGATTCACTCGCCTTGGCGAATCCCCGGAGTGGTTCCGTCGTCAAATGTCGAGCGGACGAGTTCCGTCGGAACGCTAACTTCTTGACTTGAAGGTCGCGCGCGGGATCGAAAAGGATCATATTCGCCCCAAGGGCCAAATCAGAGGTTTTGGCCCCAAACCCGCGACAGGAATTCCCCATGTTTACACAAAGCGCCTTCGCGGCTTCATTCAATAAGATAGCGGCCGCGTCGGAGACAGTAAACGCATGAGGGGCGGAATAATTCCCTTCCTGGCGCTTATCGGACTTGGCGCCCTAGCGGCACCCCCCGCCGAGGCCGGACCGGAACCCAATACCCCTTCGCTCGCGGAGCCTTCGCAATTTTCGCAACCCTCCGCGACCACGCCGCGGCCACCGGAATTGAAACCCGAACAACGTCCCAGACGGTGGATCCGGCTCCCCCTGCTTATCGCGGCCAAGCACGGCCAGACGGGAATGATCAAATTTTTGGTATCCCAGGGGAAGGACGTCAACGACAAGGACGATAACGGGACCACGGCCCTTCATCTCGCGGCCGGGAACGGTCAATTGCTGGTCACGAATCTCTTGATCGAACTGGGGGCCGTCGTCAACGAGCCGGACTCCAAGGGCATTATCCCGCTCCATGAAGCGGCCACGCGCGGCGATCCGAGGGTGGTCAAGGCATTGCTTGAAAACGGTGCCTTCGTGAACGCAAAGGACAGGTTCGGCAGAACGCCCCTGCACATGGCCGAATCCAAAAACAAAAGAAAGGTGGCGGACCTTTTGCGCGAACACGGGGCCACGCGATAGGGAAATCAGCGCTCGCGGAAGGCCTCTTCCTTGAGTTTCAGCACCGGTTTTAGCAAGTACCTGAGGACGGATTTGCTGCCGGTGTGGATATCCACGGTGGCCTGCATTCCGGGCGCGATCGGAAGCTCTCCCGGGGAATTGCCCAGATAGGTCTTGTCTGTTTGGGCGATGACCCGGAAATAGGTGAGGCCGTCCCGATCCGTATGCGAATCGGCGGAGATATTGATTACCTCGCCCTCGAGGCCGCCGTAGCGGGCAAAATCGTAAGTCGAAATCTTGACGATCGTTGGCTGTCCAACCCGGACGTAACCGACGTCGATGGGGCTGAGCTTGGCCTCGATAACGAGTTTCTCCTGGGTCGGCACGATCTCCATGATGGCCTCGCCCGGGCGGACGACGCCGCCGATCGTATGGTATCTCAAGCTCTTGACGATACCATCGATGGGGCTGCGGATATCCGTCCGCCGAACCTGGTCCGTCGCCTTGGTCAAGGATTCGGTGATCTGGGCGATGGAGACCTCGATCTTACCGAGTTCCTCGCGGGCGATGCGGCGAAACTTCAAGGTCTCCTCGTTCAACCGCTCCTTCGCCTCGGCGAGGGAAGCGGCGGCCCGCGGGATCGAGATTTTGAACGTCTTGAGTTCACCCTCCAACGCCTCGACTTCCCGCTGCCGCTTCAGATGCTCGATTCTGGGAATGAGATCGTCCTTGAGGAGATCGGTGGACATGGCGAACTCCTCGCGGGCCAAGGCCAAATCGTTGATCGCGGCTTCGTTTCGGGACCTGAATTGGGTGACCTCGAAGGCCTTCTGACGGACCTGCTCGCGCAAGACATCGAGTCCGCTGTCGAGCTCGAGTTTTCGCGCGGCAAAGGTGGCCTTCTCGTTTTCGACGAGATCGCGCCGCCGCGTTGCCAAGTCCTCGGGATATTCCAGTGGATTGGCCTGGGCCTCGGCCGTCAGCCGGATACGGGTAGCGAGAAAGCCGTCGAGACGTACCGCGAGTTCCTCCTCCGTGGCGCTCGAGGCGGTGAGATCGAGTTGGACCAGGCGGTCGCCGGACTCGACTCGGTTGCCCTCGACAACGTAGATCTTCTGAATGATTCCGCCCTCGAGATGCTGGACTGTCTTGATCTGCCCCTGGGGAACGACCTCGCCCGTGGCGATCGACACCTCTTCGAGCTGAGCGAACGTCGCCCAGACGAAGAAAGAGACAATCAGGAGGACGATCATCCCGGCGAGAAGCCGGTAGGCGGGCGGCGGCAACGAAGCCATGTAATCGTCGAGCCGGCTCATGCTTTCTTCTCGGCAGCGGTCTTTTGGGTCGATTTTTTCTTGGCGACAGGCTGTTCGTCCTGCTTGCTGATCGCGCCGGCGAAAAGCCGCGGCACGACGTCACGCGAGGGACCCGCGAATCGGATCCGACCACGGTCGATCACGATGACGTGCTGACAGGCAGTCAAGAGCATGGGGACGTGGGTTACCAGGACAATGGTGTGATCGGAGGCCAGTTTCAATAGGGTCTCGCGCACACCCGTCAGGGCCCGCTGATCAAGGTTGGCGCCCACCTCGTCGAGAAGCAAGACCGGCGGATCGGCCACCAAGGCGCGGGCAATGGCGATTCGCTGGCGTTCACCACCGGAAAGGCGGAGGCCGCCCTCGCCGACGTCGGTGTCATACCCCTCGGACAGATCGACGACGTATTTGTGGACCCCCGAAAGCTCGGCCGCGGCAATCAATTGCTCGTCGCCGCAGTCGGGAACGGCAACGGCGATATTGTCCCGAATGTTGCCGCGAAAGAGGACGCACTCCTGGGGGACGTAACCGATCCACCCCGCTATCTCCGAGCGGGTGAATTGGCTGATGTCGGCTCCGTCGATCAATACCCGCCCGGAGGTCGGCTGGTAAAGCCCCTGCATCAGCTTGAGCAGCGTGGTCTTGCCGCTACCGTTGGA
This sequence comes from Alphaproteobacteria bacterium, assembly GCA_965218865.1. Taxonomy (GTDB): domain Bacteria; phylum Pseudomonadota; class Alphaproteobacteria; order JAAXGF01; family JAAXGF01; genus CBDCME01. The sequence goes on along the minus strand of CBDCME010000067.1, from coordinate 75,699 downwards.
GCCGACGACACCGACCAGCCCACCCGGTCAGATGGTAATCCGGACGCCGTCGACCACCGGCGGCCGGTTGGGATCGTAGCCGTAGGTAACGTCCTCGAGAACGATCTCGCCCTTGGGGCGCTGCAACTGAATTCTGCTGACCTGGCGCTCGCTGGCCATCCCGAAGAGTTGGCTCAATCGGGTGACCTCCTGTTTGTATTGAGCGAAATACCGCCACGCCCCGACCAACTGACTGAACGGACCGATCATTCGGTTGCCCAGCATGTTGGTCGCGATCAGGGCACCGATGGTGATCCTTTGATCGACGATGGCCAGGGACCCGAAAGTGGTCAGGGCCACCGTCGTCAGGACCGAGAACGTATGCGCCAAATTAGTGTAGCCGTCGCCCTTGCTCCCTCTCGCCAGGGCCCGGTCGATGGTGCCCACGTGCTTTTCTTCCCATTGCGGCTTGAAGGTCCGAGCCAGCGCCAGGGCCTTGATCGTGGCGCGCCCGGCGAGAATTTCAGCGATCAAGGCGTCGCGGTTGATGCCGGCCTCGCGTTCGGCTCCGGTCGTCCTTTCCATCACCTTTCCCGAGCGTACGGCCAAAAGGATGAAACAGGGAATCGCGAACAGGATGACCGGTGCGATCGGGGCCGCGATGACGAAAATGATGATCAGGTATATGGCCACGAACGGCAAATCGATGGCCAGGACCGCCGTGGATCCCGAGTAGACGTTGCGGACCGTATCGATGTCGCGGAAGAGCACGTGCCAATGGTTGGAGGGCCTGCTTTCGAGGATATTCAGCGGCAAGGACATCACCTTGTCGAATACCGAGTCGCCCAGTTTGGCGTCTATCCGGAGCGCCGCCCGTTGCAATATTCTGCTTCGAGCCTGGCGCAGGACATAATCAAAGATGATGGCGAGGATGACCCCCGCGCAAAGACCGAACAGGGTGGTGATCCCGTGGTAGAAAACGACCCTGTCATAAACCTGGAGGATAAATACGGGCAGCGCTAAGGCCAGCAGATTTACGAACAGCGAAATGACGACGACCTCGCGGAACGCCGGCCTCAGCGGTTTCAACAAGGGGCTCAGCCAAGTCTTTGTGGGGGCGGGTGTCATATTCGAGTTTGCCCAACCATATGATTTTACGAACGAAATCGGCGAATTAATGGAGATCCGAACCCGCGACCGGAAGCGGAATTTCACCGTCGCGGGTGGATCGAATACTCTCAGGTTTGCTGGAAGCCAAATGCATTTTCCGATAACCTTATACAAGTTTCTCGATCCATTTGGGGAATGTTGACTCATTTTCGGGTGGCGTCATTCGATCGCGGAGAGACCAGGGACATCACCGTTGCGTTTCCTGGCATATTACGCCGTCATGTACGCGTTGCTCCTGATGATGGTGGTCATGCTGGGCGTCCAGCTTTCGGATCCTCCGCCGGTCGCGGCCGCGCGTCTCAAGATATTCGATTCTTACCAGCAGAACCGGCCCCGGGAATTAAAGCAACTTCCCGTGATTATCGTCGACATCGATGAAGAGAGTTTAAAGGCGTACGGCCAATGGCCACGAACCCTATTCGCCACATTGATAACAACGCTGACCGACGCCGGGGTCGCGGCGATCGGGTTCGACGTCGTGTTCGCCGAGCCGGTCGCCCGAAAACTTCGTCAAAACCGTCGACGTGATCGACGAATCGGCTCGCCGCCGCGGGTGGACCGAAGATCTCCACGTTTTCTGGAGGCCGAAAGTATTTTCGTGTAACCTGCTTCTTGATCCAAGTGGAAATGTCGAGCCATTATGGGAAATTCGATAGCAACGATATTGGGGACTGAAGTCGGTGCGTTTCCTTAAGCAGTACGGTGCCATGTACGGGGTGGCGCTCGCGTTGATCGTGGGTTTTGTTGGCGTCCAATTGTGGGATCCTCCGCCGCTCCAGGTCGCGCGTCTCAAGACCTTCGATTTTTACCAGCGTGCCCACCCCCGGGAAGATAAGCCCTACCCCGTTATCATTGTCGACATCGATGAAGAGAGTTTGGACGCGTACGGTCAATGGCCCTGGCCCCGCACCTTGTTCGCCAAATTGATCAAGACGCTCATGGATGGGGGGGTCGCTTCGATCGGGTTCGATATCGTGTTCGCCGAGCCGGACCGGTCGTCGCCCGAAAACTTCGTCAAAACCGTCGACGTGATGGACGAATCGACCCGCCGACTGATCGAGGACCTTCCGCGCAACGACTCGGTGTTTGCCGACGCTTTGCGAAACAGCCGCGTGGTTCTGGGACAATCGACGACAAGCCGCCGTTTGCCCTACAACCGTGATGAACCGCCCCTCAAATTCACCCTCGCGCAAAAAGGTGGCGATGCCGCGGGTGTGACCTTCAACTTCCTGGGAATCACCCGAAACCTGCCGGAACTCGAGGACGCGGCCCAAGGCCTCGGAATGTTCACCCTGAAACCCGAAATCGACGGCGTTGTCCGCCGGGTCCCGTTGTTCGTTCGCGTCGGAAAGGATTTGGTCCAGAGGGGAATTAAGCCGGTCCGCGCTGAAGACGATTATTTCCCGCCCTCAAAAGACTTGTTCCCGGCTCTTATCCCAACCGCCCTAGAGTTTGACTCGCGCAAAGGTTTACACGCTAGGTTTTGTGTGATTCAAGGTTGTTGGCAACAAGGGAGTGTGTTCAATGCCAACGATTCCTTTGCGAAACGACTTTGATGCTGAAAGAGTCCGTGTTCTTGCGGCACGGAGCGATGATGGGAACCAGGCGCGACGGCTTTTGTCGATGGCGGCCATCTACGATGGGATGGATCGAGCGTGCGCGGCGGGTATTGGCGGCATGGATCGGCAGACGTTGCGGGACTGGGTTCACCGGTTCAACGCGGGAGGTCCGGCCGGTCTGATCGACCGCAAGCCGAACGGGGCGTTGCGTCGGTTGACGCCGTCGCAAATGGCGGCGCTTTCGCGGGCTATCGAGGCCGGTCCCGATCCCGAACGGGATGGGGTCGTGCGCTGGCGCTGCATCGATCTCAAGCAACTGATCCGAACGCGCTTCGGCGTGGACTATCACGAGCGGAGCGTCGGCAAGCTGCTGGCCGCGCTCGGGTTCTCGCATATTTCCGCGCGCCCGCGCCACGTCGGCCAGGATGCGCGGGCACAGGAGGAATTTAAAAAAAATTTTCCCGAACACTTGGCGAAAATCGTAGCGGCACAGCCACCGGACACGCCCATCGAGGTTTGGTTTCAAGATGAAATGCGCGTCGGCCAGAAGAACAGCCTGGTGCGCCAGTGGGCCCCAAAGGGATCGCGCCCGCGCCAGGTCAAGGACCTACGGACCTCTTCGGCGTATCTCTTCGGCGCCATCTGCCCCGAGCGCGGTGAGGGCGCGGCGCTGGTCATGCCGCGCGCCAATACTGAAGCCATGGACCTGCATCTCGAGGAAATCAGCCGGGCCGTTGCCCCAAACGCCCATGCCGTCGTGCTGCTCGACCAAGCCGCATGGCACACCACTGCCAAACTCGGCATCCCGGAGAACATCTCCCTCGTGCCTTTGCCACCCAAGTCCCCGGAGCTCAATCCCGCCGAAAATGTCTGGCAATACCTCCGCCAGAACTGGCTCTCCAATCGTGTCTTCGACTCCTATGAAGCCATCGTCGAGGCCTCTTGCCAAGCCTGGAACAACCTGACCGACCAACCTTGGAAGATCATGTCCATCGGCCTCAGAGCGTGGGCTCGCACAAGTCAATGTTAAGGGCGGTTGGTATAAACCGCTCTCGCGGTATTTTTTGGTGCGGGTGGTGAGGTCTTTGTTGTAACGGGATGTCCTGGGTTGAGATTTGGGGTTTTCCGGAACCACTCTCAAGACAGGAGCATGACTGACAAAGTTATCAGCTCTTTGCGCCGGCGCATGATCGAGGACACGCGGTTTCACGGCCAGCAGCCAGCGGGGATACCTCCGCGCGGGATTTCACGGTCTTTTTCGGCCGTTCGCCGGACCGGGTGGGGGCCGAGGATGGGCGGTGCACTCAGCGCCACTGGCCCCGAAAAACTAGGAGCGGGGGCCGAAGATGGCGCTGCCGACGCGGACGTGGGTAGCGCCGAAACGGATCGCGGTCTCGTAATCGCCGCTCATGCCCATGCTTAACTGGCGCAGTCCGTGGCGGCGGGCGATCTTGGCCAGGAGGGCAAAGTGCAGGGCCGCTTCCTCGTCGATCGGGGGAATGCACATCAGGCCCACGACCGGCAGCTCGAGGGGGCCGATACACTCTTCGATGAAGGCGTCGGCGGCGGCCGGGAGGACGCCGGATTTCTGCTTTTCCCCGCCGCTGTTGATTTGAATGAAACAATCCCGCGCCTCTCCGACACGGGCGAATTCCGCCGCCAGGCCGCGGGCGATCTTGGCCCGGTCGACGGTCTCGATGACGTCGAACAAGGCCACCGCCGGGCGCAGCTTATTGGATTGCAGGGGGCCGATGAGATGAAGCGAGACGTCGGGATAAGCGGCCTTCAGCGGCGGCCATTTCCGTTCCGCTTCCTGGACTCGGTTTTCCCCGAACACGCGCTGACCGGCGCCCAGGGCCGCGACCGCGCGCTCCGGCCCGTGGCCCTTGCCGACGGCGACCAGGGTGACGCCGTCGCGATCCGCCGCCGCGGCGGCGATTCGGCGCCGGACCGCGGCCAAGTTCGCGGCCACGTCGATGGCCGCCGCCGTCACCACTTTTCAACCCCGGTCATGGTAGATCGAATCGCGATCGTGGGCGGGCCCAATCGTCAAAATCTAACGCCTAGGACTGGGTCAAGGAGAGATTGCGGTCGACGTAATCGAGAATTTGGGCGGTGCAATCCTCGATGTCGCTTTGGCCCGTGTCGATCACGAGTTCGGCGTTGTCGGGGGCTTCATAGGGCGCGGAGACACCGGTGAATTCCTTGATGTCCCCTGTGCGGGCCCTTTTGTAAAGGCCCTTGGGGTCGCGGCTTTCACACACCGACAGGTCGGCCTCGATGTAGATTTCGTGAAAGCTGATGTCGCCGAAGTTCCGGATCGCGGCGCGGGCCCGGTCGCGGTCCGAGCGATAGGGCGAAATGAAGGCCGTGACGACAATGAAACCGGCGTCGGCGAACAAGGCCGAAACCTCGCCCACCCGGCGAATGTTTTCGGCCCGGTCTTCCGGTGAAAAGCCGAGATTGGTGTTGAGTCCGTTGCGGACGTTGTCCCCGTCCAGGACGTAGACCTGATATCCCTTGCGGAAAAGGGACCGTTCGACCTCGATGGCCAGGGTCGATTTTCCGGCCCCGGAAAGCCCGGTGAACCAAAGGACGCCGCCACGGTGTCCGTTGCGGTCGGCGCGAATTTCCTGGTCGACGTCGTATTCGACATGGCTGATATTGGTGGCTTTGACGGTGACCAGGCGGCGCTGGTCGGGATAACCGCGCATGCTGATGATGCCGCCGCCGGAAATGTCGTAGCCGTCGATTAGGACGAAGCGGCCGACCCGGGGATTCTCGGCGAACTCGTCGAGGGCCACCATTCTGTTGCTGCGGAGCACGATTTCGGCGACGCCGTTGCGTTCGAGCTGATCGGTATCGGCCTTGGAGAGATCGTGGGTGTCGATCACCCGTTCCACCGCTTGCACCCGGACCATGACTTCGTCGGTATTGAGCCGCATCTTGTATTGCTTTCCGGCCTTGAGCGGCTCGCGCCCGAGCCAAAAGATGTGGGCCCGAAAGACGTTCGTCTCGACCGGCGCGCGATCGGCGTGGCTGATCAATTCGCCGCGTTCGACGAAAATCTGCTCGTCCAGGGTGAAGCCGACCGATTCGCCCTCTCCGGCGGCGGTCTTGGGGACCGGTGTGTTCCAGCTTTCCAGAGCGACCACCCGCGCGGTCTTGTTGGCGGGCGAAAACAGCAGCGTGTCACCGATCTTGAGGTTTCCGGTTTCGATTCGGCCGCTGAAAATGCGCCGAGCGTCGAATTTGTAGACGTCCTGCAGGGGAAGCCGCAAGGGCAGTTCGCTCGCCACCGCCCTCGGCGCGAAGTGTTCCACCGCCTCCATGATGCTGGGTCCCTGATACCAAGTCATCCTCGGGGAGGGCGCGACGATGTTTTCGCCCGCGTTGGCCGAAACCGGCACGATATAGGTGGCGTGAACGTCGATGCTTTTCAGGTAGCTACGGATTTCCTGGGCGACCTCCCCGAATCGCGCCGCCGCGTAGTCGACGAGGTCCATCTTGTTCACCGCCACGGCGATGCTCTTGATTCCCAAGAGGCGTAGCAGGTAGCCGTGACGGCGCGACTGCTCGCGGACGCCCTCGGCGGCGTCGATGACCAGGACCGCGACCTCGGCGCCGGCGGCGCCGGTCACCATGTTCTTGAGGAATTCCTTATGCCCCGGGGCATCGATGATCAGATAATCGCGGCGGGCGCCCTTGAGGCGAATGTGGGCGGCGTCGATCGTCACGCCCTGATCGCGCTCGGCCTGCAGGGCGTCCATCAGGAAGGCCCATTCGAAAGGCATCCCCCGACGCTCGCACATTTTCCGGATCGCGTCCGCCTTGCCCTCCGGCAGGGAATCGGTTTCGTTGAAGATTCGGCCGATCAGGGTGGACTTGCCGTGGTCGACGTGACCGACAAAGACGATGGAAAGGTTTTCTCTTGACATTGCCGCCGCCGTGACCCGGGCACCTACATGTAGCCGTCGACGCGGAGGCGTTCGAAAGCATCCTCGGCTTCCTGGTCCTGGGCCCTTCCTGCGCGCTCGGGCGCCCGGGTGTTCTCCAACTCGCCGATGATCTCGTCGATCGTCGTCGCCTTGCTCTCGATCGGATTGGTGCAGGGGGCGCAGCCGAGGCTGCGATAGCGTTTGCCGTCCTTGGCGAAATAGAGACTGACGACGGGAATGTTTTCGCGCCTGATGTAGCGCCAGACGTCGACCTCCGTCCAATGGAGGATCGGATGGACCCGCAGATGGGTGCCGGGAGGCATGTCGGTCTTGAATTGGTCCCAGAACTCGGGCGGCTGATCGCGGAAATCCCATTGAGCGCCTTCGCCGCGGGGGCTGAAAACCCGTTCCTTCGAGCGGGTGCCCTCCTCGTCGCGCCGAATGCCGGCGATGACACCGGTGAACCCGTGGGCTTCGGTGATGGCCTTGAGGCCCTCGGTCTTGAGTGCCGTGCAACACGTCACCCGGCCCTTGGTATGGTTCATGCCCTCGGCCAGGGCCTTTTCGTTTTGGCCGACGATCAGCTTGAAGCCCCATTCCTTGGCCATGCGGTCGCGGAAGGTGATCATTTCGGGCAGCTTGTACGAGGTGTCGATGTGGACGAGCGGAAAGGGGATGTGACCGAAGAACGCCTTGCGGGTCAGCCACAACATGGCATTCGAATCCTTGCCGATCGACCACAGCATCGCCAGCTTGTCGATTTTGTTGAAGGCCTCGCGCAAGATGTAGATGCTTTGGCTCTCGAGCCTGTCGAGATGGTCCATGATAACCGGCCGCTTTGATGGTTGTGAAAATCCGGTGGCGAGGGCGCGAAAAGCCGTTGTCGATCGCCCAAGCGACTAAGCCACGGAAAAATGATGATCCCGTAAACGAGACCCTGACATAGAGAATTCGTTCGTTGAAATCAAGACCGCTCGATCACTTCGTTCGCGGGCGCGTCCCCCCGAACACCGAAGCATCGGCCTTCGTGGACAAGCCGGCTTCGTCCGGCGCCGCGGCTGGGGTATGGTTCGGGCGCCGAGGTAGGGATGGGGGCAGGTGAAATGGGCCGACGGCGCGCCCGGGAGCGTGACCAGGCAGCGGGGGAGACGCAAGGCGTTTGGCGCCGCGCCGTCCGGGATTACGAATCGGGCAATCTAGCGGCGGCGGAGGCGGGCTGCCGGCGCCTGCTCGAATCGCGGCCCAAACACGCCCAAGCGCTTCATCTCGCCGCCCTGATCGCCCAGCGGGGTGGCGACGGCGCCGCCTGTGCGGCCCTGGCGGCCAAGGCATCCGCGGCCGACCCGGCCCATCCGACCTATCACAACACCCTCGGCACGGCGCTCTACGACGGCGGCCGGCCGGCGGAAGCCATCGCCAGTTTCCGCCGGGCCCTGGCCTTGGACGCGAACTTCGCCGAGGCTCACATAAATCTCGGCAACGCTTTTTACGACATGGGCAAGCTGGACGCCGCCGTCGAAAGTTTCCGCCGGGCGGTCACCTGCCAGCCCGACCAGGCCGCGTGGCACGCCAATCTGGGCCATGCCCTGCTCGATTCGGGTGCTGTCGAGGACGCCGTCGCCGCCCTCTCGGAAGCGGTCGCCCGCGACCCCACCCTCGCCCAGGCCCACAATCTCCTCGGCGACGCCCGCCGAACCCAGGGCGACTTCGAGGCGGCGAAGGCGGCCTATTGGCGGGCGATCGAGATCGACCCTCGTTACGTCGAGCCTTATTGCGCCTCGCTCGAACTGGAGCCCGCCGCGGCGGACGACGAACGAATTGCGATCCTGGAAGCCTTGCGCGGCGACGAAAATCTGGCGCTGAGCGAAGCGATCCAACTCCAATTCGCCCTCGGGCGAATCTACGCCGCCCTCGGCCGCCATGACGACGCCTTCGCGGCCTACCGCACCGGCAACGCCTTGCGGAACCGGCGGGCCGCCGATCTCGGCCAACGCTTCGACGTCGTCGGGCACCGGCGCCGGGTCGACCGGCTGACCGCCGCCTTCACGGCACCGTTCTTCGTCGAACGCCGGGAATACGGTGTCGCCAGCGAACTACCGGTCGTGATCGTCGGCGTGCCGCGCTCGGGAACCAGCCTGGTCGAGCAGATCGTCGCCAGTCATCCCGCGGTTCACGGCGCCGGCGAACTCCCCGAGTTGGGAAAAATGGCCACCGGAACCGGAACCCCTTTTCCGGATTGGCTCGAGTGGCTCGACGCCGACGCCGCGCGAAGCCTCGCCGAACGCTATCTCCGACGCTTGCGCGCCTTGTCGCCGGCCGCCAGCCGGATCACCGACAAAATGCCCGGAAACTTCTTCTTCCTCGGTCTCCTCGCCGTGATCCTGCCCCAGGCACGAGTCATTCATTGCCGGCGCGACCCCTTGGACAATTGTGTCTCCTGCTATTTTCATAACTTCACCCACCGCCATATCTTCAGCAACGACCTCGAGAATCTGGGCGCCTATTACCGCGCCTACCAACGCCTGATGTGCCATTGGCGCGAAACCCTGCCGCTGGCCATGCTGGAGGTCGATTACGAGGCCCTGATCACCAATCAGGAAAAGACCAGCCGGGAGATCATCGCCTTTCTAGGCCTGAACTGGGACCCGGGTTGTCTTAGCTTCGAGCGCAATCCCCGGGCCGTCACCACCGCCAGCAACGTTCAGGTCCGCCGAGGCCTCTTCACGACCTCGGTTGGGCGTTGGCGCGCCTACGAAAAACACCTCGGACCTCTCAAAAAGGCCCTTGAAGACGGCCCTTGATTCTCCCTCGAGGACAGCGGATCGGAAGCGTGGATATCGGGGCGATCAGGCGGCGGCTGGATGAGCGTTTCCGCCCGCGCCACCGCCGCGTCCGCGCGGCCCTTACAGTCTCCTCGAAAATGCGCGTCCGCGCATTTTTTGCGTCTGTCCCTCTCCCCCTCCCGGCCACCCACGAGAGTATGCTGAATTGGGATGCCGGGAGGGGGCGGGGGCCGGTGCCGCGAGTTTTCGATCAGACTGTTAAGGAGTTGCTTGATCCCCGCAAGAGTCTGATTGTTCCTCCAAGAGGGCGTCTTTCTTGGCGATGACCATCTCCAGCTCCTTGACTTTCTTTTCGAGATCGAAGATCCGCTGGTCGCTCGTTTTTTCCTTCGCCTCCGGCGTGATGCCCGGATTGGCGACGCCCACCTCGGCTTGTTTCTTACTCCTTTCGATCTCTTGGTCCATGTAAAAGGTACTTCTTGACGCGAGCCTTTCCGTTCGAACCTTGCCCTCGTAACTCCAGATCGGGTCCTTATAGAGATGGATACAGACACGGGCCTTCAAGCTCCAGCGCTGAACCTCCAAAAATTTGCGTTCGCCAAGTTGTTCGAAATACTTGAAATTTTCATCGCACCAATCGATATCCCTGTCGGACAAGCGATTTTCAACGCCCTGTACGTCCGTGCCGCCCAGCAAAAACAGCGAGGAAATCAAAAAAACCCCAAAAGCAACGTATTTACTGCCCGTCATGTCGTTCTCCCGTTATCGTGGACGGCGGCCGAATTTCAAGAATTCGCCAGCGAGGGACGTGAACTTAGTCGGAACGCCTGCCCATCTCAATTGAAATCACCCATTCCGCCAACACCCGCCGCCATATCGGCCCAGGCCGTCGGCAAGTGCGGCCCCGCGCCCGCGCCCAGGTGCACGACGATGCCAGGGAGGCGAGGGAGGTTTCCGGAGTTATGGTTTCGATTTGCGGAACCATAGATCGCGAACACATTCCTCCAAACCCGCGCCCTTGATCAGCGCCTCGCCGATCCGAAATCCCAATTCGCGGTAGGCTTCGAACTGCTCCGCGCTGAAGAACTGATCGGCGATCGTCCCGTCGGGGAATTTTGGATGCTCCCCCCCGGCCGGATGTCAGGCCGGATGTCAGGTTAGTTCCCGTGGCCGCGCAGGTAGCGCAGCATCTTTTGATAGGGGGGCAACGCGTCCGGGAGGTCCTTGCCGGGATCTTCGGTTCCGAAAGGAAAATCTTGCCCCCGCAATCGATGGTTCGTCGCCTGGTCGCGTGTCAACCAGGACAGTGACGAGTAACCAAAAGCCCTTCGGGGAGATGGCCGCCATGTCCTCCCCGGGTTTGTCCGGGAAACCCTTTGTCAGAGGCGGAGTTCGCGCGAAAGGGCCACCAGGGAAAAATCAACCGATTTCTTCAGGCCGGTGAAATCGGCATGGGATGATCGAATAAGGCCGAAATGATCGATTAAGGAAGTTGCGTATCGGGGCTTGGCGTTTCGTGCCGTCCTGACTCAAAATTTGGCTGGTGGTGTTCGCGTTTATTCCCGTGAATCGACGACGATCGTCGTCTTCATGTCCTCGTGGGTAGTACAATTGAGCTCGTACTCACCGGGCGGCATGCCCATGGGGACGACAAACATCGCCGAGGTGCCGGCTTCGATTTCCTTTTCGAGGAAGCGTTCGGAAGGCTCGACGACAGACGCCGTGTGGGAATGGTCGTCGACGTTGCGGAAGATGATACGGTCTCCCGGAAAGACGTTGATCACACCGGGGGGAAGTTTGTTGTCCTTCAACAGGACATCGATGGTCCGCGGCTTCTCGGCCAGTGCCGGTTGCGACCACGACATGCCGTTCACCGCAAACACAAACACCGCGATGACACAAACCCGAAATAACCCGTTCCCGACTCCCATCCATACCCTCCAGAACCGAAATGCACCACTTCACACCCCTAACATCTAAAGCTTCCGCCGGCAAATTTCAATCCGTGTCATCACGTACAGGGCACGGACGGGGCCGCCCCATCATCGCCGAGATTTTTGAGCGGTGCTCCGACGCACGGTGCCACCGCGTGACAAAGAGAATGGCGGGGAAATACCTTCCCGTTTCAATAAAGCTTGAACGTTCTCGGGCATGCCTTAGTGTCCGTTCGAAAATGCGCGACCGCGCATTTTTTGCGTCTGTTCCGGCCCCCTCCCGGCCACCCACGAGAGGTTGCCGATAGGGGTGGCCGGGAGGGGGCGGGGGCCGGCGCCGCGAGTTTTCGAACAGACGATCATCGAATTTTCCGGGTCCACCTCGGTGGACGACGGGTGGAATTTCGACCCGACTGTTCATAATGCAATTTAAAATCAGTACTCGAGTGGTTCAAAACTCGGTCGTGAGTGGGTACCATCCGTCAAAACCGAACCCCTTGGCCATGAGCTTTACCGTCGTCATCGTGGGCCGCGCCAACGTCGGCAAGTCGACGCTGTTCAACCGTCTGGTCGGCCGGCGGGCGGCGCTGGTCGACGACGAGCCGGGCGTGACCCGCGATCGCCGGGTCGGTGACGGCCGCCTGGGCGGGCTGAGTTTTACCGTCGTCGACACGGCCGGCTTGAGCGAGGCAACCCCGTCGAGCCTGCCCGGCCGGATGCGGGAACAAACCGACCGCGCCCTGGAAACCGCGGACGCGGTGCTCTTCATGGTCGACGGCCGCGCCGGCATCACCCCCGACGATCGTCATTTTGCCAAAGTCCTGCGGCGCGGGGGGTGGCCGATCATACCGCTCGTCAACAAGTGCGAGGGCCGGGCCGGCGACGACGGTTTGTTCGAGGCCTTCGCCCTCGGCCTCGGCGAGCCGCTCGCCATTTCCGCCGAACACGGTCTCGGCCTGGAAGGGTTGTTCGATGCCTTGGCGGTCCGGATGCCACCCCAGAACGGCGCCGACGGGGTCGCCGAGTCGGCCCTCGACCTGGCGATCGTCGGTCGGCCGAACGTGGGGAAATCGACCCTTCTAAACAGGCTCGTGGGCGAGGAGCGCATGCTCACCGGCCCGGAACCCGGTTTGACTCGCGATTCGATCGCGGTCGAATGGGAGGATCGGGATTATCGCCTGCGGCTCTTCGACACCGCCGGATTGCGGCGCCGCGCGACGGTCGTGGCGGCGCTCGAAAAAGCCGCGGTGGCCGCGACCCTCGACGTTATTCGCCGGTCCGAGATCGTGGTCGTCGTGATCGACGGCGGGGCCACCCTCGATCGTCAGGATCTCGTCATCGCCCGCCTCGTCGTGCGCGAGGGCCGCGGACTCCTCATCGCCGCCAACAAATGGGACCTGGTCGAAAACGGCGCGGTCGTGGCAGCCGCCATCCGCCGACGCCTCGGTGATGCCCTGTCCCAGGCCAAGGGCGTTCCCGTGGTGACGCTTTCGGCCCGGACTGGCGACGGGATTTCGTCTCTCCTGCCGGCCGTGACCGAGGTCGCCGCCAGGTGGAACAAACGCCTGCCCACGGGGGCGGTGAACCGCTGCCTGGCCGAGGTCGTCGCGAACCATCCGCCGCCGTTGGTCGCCGGGCGCCGTCCCAAGCTCCGCTACATGACCCAGATCAAGGCCCGTCCCCCGACCTTCGCCCTCTTTCTGAGCCAGCCCAAGGCACTCCCCGATTCCTACCGACGCTACCTCGTCAACCAACTTCGTGATCGCTTCGACCTGCCCGGCGTCCCCCTCCGCCTCCTCCTGCGCAAGGGCCGCAATCCCTATGCTCCCCAATAATTCTAGGGGCCGGCGCGGGCGTACACGAGAAGGTCCCAAACGACGAAAAGGACGAACGCGATCGGCAAGTAAAAGGCTGCCACCGACCACGATAACGCGATCCGGAACAACGGCTCTACCTCGGTGTCGTACGGGGTGACGTCCATGCTGAACGATTCCGTGACCTCGTTACGTCGAATGGCGTCGTAATGACGCCGGAACAAGCGCTCCAGTCGGAGATACTGGGCGTCCAGGCCCCAAAGCATGACGATCGGGACCAGGGCCGCCAGGAGGATGACCGGGGAGGCGTTGGTCACCCCCGCGGCGAAGGCCAGAACCCCGGCGGTGAGGGTTACGGTGACCGCCTTGAGAGCGAAACTGTTGGAGGCCATCCTGGTGATGACGCCCTGCACCATTTGAAGGTGATCGATCTTCGCTCGTTCCACGCGGTTCAACCCCTAACGCCACCGAGACTCGCATTATCGACAATCCGGGCCAAGCCCACAACCGGGATTGACGATGCCGAGACTGGCCGCGATCGCGCTGAAGGGCATCCGCGCCCAAACAGCTCCGAATCGCGCGGTACGGAGCGACCTAATTCTAAGTGTTTGTTCGAAAATGCGTCTGTCCCGGCCCTCTCCCTGTACCATTTAAGTTGACCACTCGAACATAGAAAGTTGATGTGGTTGTTGTTTTGTGGGTAACGCGGAGCGTTATCCACAAAATGCGGTCAGCTGAAGATCTGATCGGGTCATTTTTTCGGATCGGACGAGCCTTCTGGGAGCGACCCATTGCTCCCTGTGTTTCGAGCGCCTGGGGGGGACGCGTGCCCCGGAGGGACGGCCGCGGCGGACAGCCGGTGGGGAGTTGCGCCTGCGAGCGCCAGTACAGGGAATGTTCGGCGTCGCGGCGGTCCGAGGCAAGAGAGGAGAAAGGCGATGAACTTTGATTGGTTTGCTGGCATTGACTGGGCGACCGAGAGGCACCAGGTTTGCCTTCTTGATGGTAACGGCGTCATCGTCGTTGAAAGGTCGTTCGCCCACAGCGGGGAAGGGCTGGCCGAGTTGTGCGCGTGGCTGACGAAAAAGAGTGGCAGTGTGCCGGAGAGGATTGCCGTCTCCATCGAGGTCCCGCATGGGGCGGTCGTCGATACCTTGCTGGAGCGGGGTTTCGCCATTCACAGTATCAACCCCAAGCAGCTCGACCGCTTTCGCGATCGTTTCACCGTCGCCGGCGCCAAGGACGACCGCCGCGACGCCCATGTCCTCGGCGATTCCTTGCGCACCGACGGCCATTGCTTTCGTCGCTTGAAGGCCGATGCTCCCGCCATCATCGAACTGCGCGAATATTCGCGCCTGGGCCGAGGACCTCGGCCAGGAGCGCGTGCGCCTCGCCAACCACCTGCGCGAACAGTTGAGACGCTATTATCCCCAGGCCTTGGAGGTCAGCGACGATGTCGCCAGCGAGTGGTTTCTCGCCCTGTGGAAGAAGGCGCCCACTCCCGAGAAGGCGCGGCGCATCCGGACCAATACCGTTGCCAAGCTGCTGAAAACCCACCGCATCCGCAAAATCGACGCGCCTGAAGTGTTGCGCCTCTTGCGCCAAAAGCCGCTCACCGTCGCGCCGGGAACTATCGCCGCCGCTTGCGCTCATATCGGTTCCCTGGCCGAGCGTTTGCGCCAGGTCAAGCAGGCCCGAAGCCGCATCGACGGCCTCTGCCGACACATCGCCGATCAACAGGACAGCGCCTCGGAGCAGAAATCCGAGCAGCGCGACGTGGACATCCTGCTTTCCATGCCCGGAATCGGGAGGACCGTCCTCGCCACGCTGCTCGCAGAAGCCTCGACGCCCCTGCGGGAAAGAAATTACCAGGCCCTGCGCACCTTGTCCGGCGCCGCCCCCGTTACCCGCCGGAGCGGCAAACGCTGTCTCGTCATCATGCGTCAGGCCTGCCACGTTCGGCTGCGAACCGCCCTTTACCACTGGGCCCGCGTCGCCATCCAACACGATCCCATCAGCCGCCAATGCTATGCCGCCCTTAGGGCCCGGGGACACGGCCACGCCAGAGCGCTGAGAACCGTCGCCGATAGACTGCTTGCCGTCGCCTGCGCCATGCTCAGAAATCAAACCCTCTTCGATCCATCCCATGCTCAAAAAAAGCCCAACGCCGCCTCACTCCGGCAGCGTGACCACCTCTCATTTCCCCCTTGCTCAATGGTGGGGAGTCCCTCCCGGCCACCCATATCAGCAACCTCTCGTGGGTGGCCGGGAGGGGGAGAGGGCCGGTGCCGCGAGTTTTCGAACAGAAAGCCGCGGGAGGCGTTCAGGGGCGGTGGTACCAGCCGCCTTCCTCGTTGACGGAATACAGCGGGCGGTAGGTCCGAGCGGTGGCCAGCGGCAGGATTTCCTGGTTATCGTTATCCAGTACCCAGGATTCGCCGCCCAGGAACGCGACCAGGACGGCGTGGCGGCGATTCCATTCGGTGTCCTCGACAACCACGATCCGCAGGCTGTCGTTTGGCCACCCAAGGGCCCACAACGACATGAATTTGGCGATGGCGAAGTCCTCGCAATCACCGAACAAGCTCAGGAATTGCCGCGGCGTTGCCCAGTAATCGGCCAATCGATAATTGTTCTCGTCCGGAACGTAAGGGGTCCGGTTGAGGTGGCGGTTGACCAACTCCAGCTGCCTCATCGGGGCTTCGTCGTGCAAGCTCGCCAGGAACCGCCGCCAATCCCGCAGGTGACAACTGACAAAGAAGGCATCGCCGCACGAGCCTTCGTCGGTCGCCATCTCCGCATGGTGGCGGCTGAGCATACGGGACCAGTTCGGGAAGGCGATCAGGCTTCTGGCCCCGGCGTCGACCAGATGTGCCCCTTGGGCCGGCGATTTGGCGCCGATGTTCTCGGCCGGCAAAAGCATCAGCCCGCAAAGAAGCACGCCGACAAGCCGGCACCGAAAACCTTTCCCGCTGGATCCGTTCATGGGGACCTCGCACCCGTTGTCCAAGCAACTGTACGGGCGGCTCGACTAATACCAACCGCCCCAGAGTTTGACTCGCGCAAAGGTTTACACGCCAGGTTTTGTGTGATTCAAGGTTGTTGGCAACAAGGGAGTGTGTTCAATGCCAACGATTCCTTTGCGAAACGACTTTGATGCTGAAAGAGTCCGTGTTCTTGCGGCACGGAGCGATGATGGGAACCAGGCGCGACGGCTTTTGTCGATGGCGGCCATCTACGATGGGATGGATCGAGCGTGCGCGGCGGGTATTGGCGGCATGGATCGGCAGACGTTGCGGGACTGGGTTCACCGGTTCAACGCGGGAGGTCCGGCCGGTCTGATCGACCGCAAGCCGAACGGGGCGTTGCGTCGGTTGACGCCGTCGCAAATGGCGGCGCTTTCGCGGGCTATCGAGGCCGGTCCCGATCCCGAACGGGATGGGGTCGTGCGCTGGCGCTGCATCGATCTCAAGCAACTGATCCGAACGCGCTTCGGCGTGGACTATCACGAGCGGAGCGTCGGCAAGCTGCTGGCCGCGCTCGGGTTCTCGCATATTTCCGCGCGCCCGCGCCACGTCGGCCAGGATGCGCGGGCACAGGAGGAATTTAAAAAAAAGTTTTCCCGAACACTTGGCGAAAATCGTAGCGGCACAGCCACCGGACACGCCCATCGAGGTTTGGTTTCAAGATGAAATGCGCGTCGGCCAGAAGAACAGCCTGGTGCGCCAGTGGGCCCCAAAGGGATCGCGCCCGCGCCAGGTCAAGGACCTACGGACCTCTTCGGCGTATCTCTTCGGCGCCATCTGCCCCGAGCGCGGTGAGGGCGCGGCGCTGGTCATGCCGCGCGCCAATACTGAAGCCATGGACCTGCATCTCGAGGAAATCAGCCGGGCCGTTGCCCCAAACGCCCATGCCGTCGTGCTGCTCGACCAAGCCGCATGGCACACCACTGCCAAACTCGGCATCCCGGAGAACATCTCCCTCGTGCCTTTGCCACCCAAGTCCCCGGAGCTCAATCCCGCCGAAAATGTCTGGCAATACCTCCGCCAGAACTGGCTCTCCAATCGTGTCTTCGACTCCTATGAAGCCATCGTCGAGGCCTCTTGCCAAGCCTGGAACAACCTGACCGACCAACCTTGGAAGATCATGTCCATCGGCCTCAGAGCGTGGGCTCGCACAAGGCAATGTTAAGGGCGGTTGGTATTAGTCGCCCGTGAAGAACGCGTAAGCGGCTGATGTTGGTAGTTCTTTCGGTTTGGCGAAGTAATCGGATTTGCAAGAAAACGGGTTTTGGGCCTGAAAAGCTTGTGATTTGAAATAATTGATTTTGGGGATTCCCTTCCGTTGCGGAACGTGATTCTCTGCTCCCGTCGATTGGGATTGGAGAACTGTGATGAAGCCATCGCGCAAGGTGTCATCGGGAATAGAGGACCTGTTCCGCTCGCGGTTCGAAAACATCATCAACCTGCGCCACGAGTTGGTGGTGTTGGGGGGCCGGATCGCGTGGACTTTCTTCGACGAGACCTATGAAGCCTTGTATTCGGAGGAGGGTCGGCCGGGGGTCCCGACGCGGTTGATGGTTGGGCTGCACATCCTCAAGCATATGTTCGATCTCTCGGATGAGGAGGTCTGCGAGCGCTGGGTCTACGACCCATACTTCCAGTGCTTCTGCGGCGAAGAGTACTTTCAGCATGAGCTGCCCATGGAGCGCTCGTCGATGACCCGGTGGCGGGACCGGATCGGGCCGGAAGGTTTGGAGAAGGTATTCCAGGAGAGCCTGGCCGTGGCCCACCGGGTGGGGGCGCTGCGGGAGAAGGACCTCGAGCGGGTGACGGTGGACACCACCGTACAAGAGAAGGCGATTGCCTTTCCGACCGACGCCAAACTGATGCAACGAGCCCGCGAGCGGCTGGTGCGACTGGCACGGGAGCACGGCATTGCCCTGCGTCAGTCCTATACCCGCCTGGGCAAGAGGGCGTTGATCATGCAAGGCCGCTACCGCCATGCCAAACAGCACAAGCGGGCCAACAAGGCCCTGCGCAAGCTCAAGACCTATCTCGGGCGCACCGTCCGCGACATCCGCCGCAAGACGGCCCAGGAGGAGAGGCTAACCCCAACAAACACCGCGTCTTTAGATCAGGCCAGAAACGCGGCATCACGCCGACGATCAAGAAGGAGCTCAGGCGGCGCTCCGCCGTCGAGGCCGTGATCGGACATCTCAAGAGCGATGGCAGGCTGGGGCGCAACTTCCTCAAAGGCCGCGACGGCGACAAGATCAACGCCATCCTCGCCGGCGCCGGCTACAACTACCGCCTTGTCCTCAAATGGCTGAGGCGTTTGTTTGTCCAAATCCTGGCCGCGCTCCTCAGCGACATCTCGCACCCCACCGCAAACCCAATCGCCGCTTCAGCTTGAAATCAGGGTTCTTCACGGACGACTACTTATAAGCGGGTAAATGCCGCGGACCGCGCGATCCGTCGCGACCCGATCACAGCGCTCCCTACTCGGCGGCTTCGACCGTGACCTTCTCGTCGGAGGAAACGCCGATGAATTGATGTACGTCGCCGACGGCGCGGCCCCAGATATTGGTTTTCGGGGCTAGGCGGATTTCCATTCCCTTGGAGATCCGCCTCGGTCCGAAAGCGACCACGATCGCGTTGCCCTCGACCCAAAACGCCAGCTCGCCGGACTTGACGGCTGCCTGGGCGTCGGCTTCCAAGGAGACGTGAACGGGAACCGCGAAATAAACCTCGTTTCCCCAAATCTGGGCGCTGGACTTGAATGGCAGGCCCTTGTAGATGGCGTTCGCCGTCGGAGTGTCGAAAAGCTCCACCAAGAGCTGGACCGTTCCTATCGTTATCTTCAAACGGCGGAGAATGTTTTGAGGGGCCACCTCCTGGCCACCAACCCCGGCGGCCCGTTTTTCGGAATCGCCGTCCTTTCGCACTTGCTCGCTGGGCATTTGTATCCCACAGGCACCGCCTTCGGCGCAATATCTGGCCGCCCACCGCCGCAGCGTGCGCAGGCCCTTTCCGGGAGACGGCTCGACGATCGTGTTATCACCGGTGAACGTCCGCACCAACCCCCACCCGCGCAAAACATCGACTCGCCGCATCACCTCGTCCCTGGGAAGGTGGAGGGCATAACTCAAGGTTCCCGGGGTGTAGCGTTCGTAGGAAAGGCGGCAGACAAGCTCCCTGAGAACGTCGTCCCCCAAGAGGCCGACCAGCCGGTCGAACTCCTGGGCCACCTCGTAGGTTGTCGCGGGACCATCGAAGGGTGTGGGAATGGGGCCGTCGGCCCGCACGGGAGCGGCGACAAGTAAACAGGCGAGGGCAATGGCGAGGTACTTCATGATCAGATCCCCACTCTAGCACCTTTCGCCGATTTGGACTTGTCACAACCATACATCATTTCGGTGGCCGGTTCAGCTTCTGAATCAGGGCTAGTTTTTTGTCCGCCCAGTGATCAGGGTGAGGTGATCGCGGCGCTGGCCATTTCATTCTCGGTGTGGCAGTGTGCCGGTCATGGCGACGCTGCCGGTCTCGGATTCGTCCATTGATTTGCGCGCGGTCACGGTGCGTCCGACCTGGGGCGCGCAGGAGCACCGGCGCTGGGACCGGTTGGTGGAGCAGCACCACTACCTGGCGTTCCACGGCGTCATCGGCAAGGGCCTGCGCCATGTCGCGGTGCATGGCGAGACCTGGCTCGCACTGATCGGCTGGCAGCCCGGCGCGTTCAAGCTGGGCGCGCGTGATCGCTGGATCGGGTGGTCGGCCGAGCAGCAGTTCCGGCGTCTGCATCTGATCGCCAACAACTCGCGCTTCGTCATTCTGACGCCTGGCCGAGTGCCGAACCTGGCCTCCCGTGTGCTGGGGCTGAGCCTGCGGCGGCTGTCTGAGGACATCCAGGCGGTGCACGGATATCCGGCTCTTCTGGCGGAGACGTTCGTGGACGTCTCGCGATTTGCCGGCACCTGCTACCGCGCGTCGAACTGGCGCTCTCTGGGGCTGACGCGGGGCTTTGCCCGTGAGCCCGGAGGGGCAGCGCGCTGGCGCCACCACGGTCAGCCCAAGGAGGTCTTCGTGTTCGGACTGACAGACGGCGCCCCCGAGGCGCTGAGCCGTACCGGGATGCCGGCACACTGGAACGCCGAGCAGCACACCGAGCCGATGGCCGCGCCCCGGCTGCGCAGCCTGTTCGAGTGTCTGGGTGAGGTGCCCGAGTACCGCCATGCCCGGGGCAAGCGCTATGCGCTCAACACCATTCTGGTGATCGCCGTCGCCGCCCGGCTTGCCGGATACCGGGGGGTGAACGCGTTCGCCCAGTTCGCCGCCCTGCTCTCCCAGGAGCAGCTCGAGGCGGTGGGTGCGTTCTGGAGCCCTTCCAAACAGCGCTACACCCCGCCCGCGATCACCACCTTCCACAAGACCCTCACCGCCCTGCCGCCAGAGACCCTGGACAACGCGATTAGCCAGTGGACCGGCCAGCATGGCAGCGCGCACGCGCCGGTCGCCATGGACGGAAAGGATCTGCGCGGCGCCTCGAAGCAGACCGAAGACGGGCGCAGGATGATGGTGGCGGCGGTCGAGCACGACACCGGCGTGGTCCTCGGGCAGGTCGAGGTCGACCGCAAGAGCAACGAAATCCCGGCCGTGCGCGAACTCTCCAGCGGCCTCGACCTCACAGGCCGGATCGTCACCATGGACGCGATGCACGCTCAGCACGAGACCGCGCGCTGCCTGCTCGGGCGTCGCGCCGACTACGTGATGAGCGCGGTCAAGGACAACCAGGAGATGATCTTCGAAGACCTCAAGGCGATCGACTTCAGCGATGCGCTCTGGCACGAAACCGTCGACAAGGGCCATGGCCGCATCGAGCGCCGACGCTGCGCCGTCGTCGACCTCTCCGCTGCCGAGTGGGACGGCTACGCCAACCTCCACGGGCGACGCCAGGCCATGCGCATCGAGCGCGAACGCGAGATCCTCAAGACCGGCAAGCGCAGCATCGAGGTGACCTGGAGCCTCACCTCGCTCGGCGCAGAGCGCGCCGGACCCGAGGAGTTGCTCGAACTGGTGCGCAACCACTGGCATATCGAGAACCGCCTGCACTACGTGCGCGACTTCACCTACGACGAAGACCGATGCCGGGCCTACGTGCGTCACCTGCCCAGAAATCTCGCCTGCTTGACCAACGCGGCCATCGCCATCGTGCGCTGCGACGGACGCTTCCGTTATCTGCCCGAGGCCAACCGGCACTATGCCGCCCGGGCGCAGGAGGCCCTCGACGCGATCATGACCGCGCCCATCGCCTGAGACAGCACGCCTCTCCCCCGGACCGGGACGTGCCGCCGAGCGGCGCGGGCGGACCGGTGTGCCTGTCGAATCCGAAAACGCCGTCCGGTGGCTTCGAGCAGTCCCCATGACGTCGTCGAGGCAAGCTCGGGGCTCCCCGAACCCCGTGCACCGAGCACGATCCCACTCATCCCGAACCCTCAACCGCGACTAAAAATTGTTCCTGGCTTCTGAATAGGGGCGTATCTGTAGCGTATTTTGAACGGCGGAGGTAGCAATTGAATGATCCTGGATTCTTGACGGGAAACTGCTTGACCGTTCGTTGTGGCGAGCTGGGCGGCGGCCGGATTCCGCGGCTCCATGGCAAACAAAAATTCAATCGCGAGCGGTCCTCTCGCGGGCGGTGGGAGCTCCGGCCGCCGGTCGCCGCTGTCGCGATCCCAAATAACCTATTGTGGTCAGCCGGGTGATTGCGTGTAATTTGCCTGAAAGATTTGCGGGCACCAGGTTTGAAAATCGGTTGAAGGTGATCGGCCGTCCGGCGACGCGCCCACGGACACGTGGGCTGGGGGCGGGGACGTGGGTAGGATTCGGATGGGGCATGACTCGGTGAATTTTGACGCGGTGGTGATCGGGGGTGGTCCCGCCGGTTCGACCTTGGGCGCTATTCTGGCGAAGGCGGGGGTCAACGCCGCCGTCGTCGAGAAGGAGACTTTCCCTCGTTTTCACATCGGGGAGTCCTTGCTTCCGGCGACCCAGCGCATATACCGGCGCCTGGGCGTTGCCGACCAGATCAACGCAGCCTTCCTCACCAAACCGGGGGGCAAGTGGTTCTACGGCGACGTCCCCCTCGGCGGACGATTCGACCAGCACGACGGCACCGCGAGCTTCAGGGATCACCCGAACACGGTCATGGCCGAACGCGCCAAGTTCGACGATCTGCTCTTGCGCAACGCGGCCTCGCTCGGCGCTTCGGTGTTTCAGCCTTGCAAGGTGCTCGACGTGGTCCGGGAAAATGGCAGGGTCGTGGGTGTGGCGACGATCGGCCCCGACGACGGGAAGACACGGCTGTTGGGAAACATCGTCTTCGACTGCAGCGGTCTCGGGGCGCTGATCTCGAACAAGTTGAAAATCCGCGAGCGGAACGGCCTCGATCGGATGGCCGTGTTCGGCCACTACGAATGCACCCTGTTGGATAAGGACGCGCGGGCCGGATGGTTCGTCGGGGCGATGCTGGCGGACGGTTGGGTGTGGACGATTCCGCTGCGAAAAAATCTGGCCTCCATCGGCGCCGTGATCGACGTCAAGCATTACCGGGCGGCGCGCAAGTCACCCGCGGAATTTCTCGGTCATCTCATCGAAACCACGCCGTACCTGCGCGAATTCGTGACCCCGAATCCGAGGTTGATCGACAAGGTTCGGACCATGGGAAACCTCGGCTACCGGAGCCGGCGGTTGATCGGGGACGGCTTCGTTCTCGTCGGCGACGCCGCGTTTTTTATCGATCCCTGTTATTCCAGCGGGGTTCATCTGGCGATGGACTCCGCCGAGCAGGCGGCGGAATTTTTCTTGGATTGTCACAAACGCGGTGATTATTCGAAGGATAACTTTGCTTCCTACCAAGAACGACTCCGCGTGGATGAGAAATACGTCACGTATATGGTGAAGAGTTTCTATTTGGGAACGAGGAACAAACTGGTTCGTTATGTTACCTCGAAAGCCGTGACGTCCTACACTTTCAGCAAATTCATCGTTTTTATCGGGGGCGATTTTCATCGCAACCGGACCTTCATATTCTTCATCTATTGGCTGTCACGTTTTTTCCAACTTCTGACCCCCTGGTGGAAGGGCCGACTGAACCAAACCCACTGATCCCTCCGATGATCGAAAACGCGATTCGGCCACGTCCGGGATGCCTCGCAACACACCCGTCATCCCCGTGCTTGACACGGGGATCCCTGGTCGGAGGAGATGGAGGTGTATGCCTGGATGCCGCGGTGGATCCGATCATAATAATCTCGGGGGCGGGTGGCGGCTTCGACTCCGGCGACGAGGAAGGGTTTCTTGACTTCGGTGATGTCGAGAATGATGACTATATCTTCACCGGCAAAGCCTTTCCTGATTACACACTTTCCTCCGCGGATTTGGTATGGTACAAAAAGTGAACATCCGGTGGTTTTTCAGGAGGTTTGCGATGTCGAGGAATGCGGTTCAGTTGGGGTTGAGTTTGGGGCGGTTTCGTGAACTTAGCGAGGAGAAATGTCGGGCGGTGGTATTCGGCTGGCGCTGGCCGAAGGGTTTTGTTTGTCCCCGCTGTGCCGGTGATCGCTACAGCGAGCACAAGAGTCGGCGGCTGTATCAGTGCAGCGGCTGCCATTACCAGGTGTCGTTGACGGCGGGGACGATCTTTCATGCGACCCACCTGGCGCTGATCGTATGGTTCGAGGCCCTCTACCTGATCAGCCAGTCGAAGAAAGGGATTTCCAGCCTCGAATTGGGGCGCCGGCTCGGGGTCAGCTACAATACGGCGTGGAAGATGCATCACAAACTGATGCAGGTGATGCTTGAACGCGAGGAAAACAAGCCGCTGGGCGGCGAGGGCAAGCGGATCTAGATCGACGACGCCTATCTGGGGGGCGCCCGGCGCGGCGGTAAGCGGGGCCGTGGCGCACCCGGCAAAACGCCTTTCGTGGCCGCCGTGGAAACCACCGCCGAGGGTCGGCCGCACCGGCTCAAGCTCACCCGGGTGAAGGGCTTCCGCAAGGCAGAGATCGAGAAAATGTCGCGCCGCGTCTTGACCCCGGGAAGCACCGTCGTCAGCGACGGCCTGAGCTGCTTCACCGCCGTCACCGCGGCTGGCTGCAGCCATTATCCCGCCGTTACCGGCAGCGGACCCCAGGCCGCCAAATGGGCCGCCTTCAAATGGGTCAATACGACCCTCGGTAACGTCAAGAACAGCCTCCGCGGGACCCCATCCGTCCCAAGCACGCACCGCGATACCTGGCCCAGTTCGAATACCGCTTCAATCGCCGCTACCGCCTGGACGAGATGATTCCCCGCCTCGCCTGGGCCGCCCTACGTACCCCGCCCATGCCCTACAACCTCCTCAAACTCGCGGAGCAAAGTGCGTAATCAGGAAGCCTTTTGCGTCGTTACCAATGGTGGTTGCTCCGGAACACAATCGATCTCGCCGGAACCGGCGGGTGTCCCCGGCCCAGCTACTGGTTTGATATTTGCCGCCGGGTTGCCGGCTCTCGTGTGGGTGCGGCGTCGCGCTCGGCGCACTTAAGGTCGTTCAATTCCAGCCGGTGTCCACCCAATCCCCCGGTCGCCCAACGCACGAAACGGTCGGCATGATCGCTTGATGTGGCGGGGCTGGGGACCTGATTCGGGAGAGGGGTGTCGGGAAACCTTACACATGGGCATATTCCCGAAATCCCTTGTTTTCTGGGCGCTACGCGGATTCTTAAGCGCAAGGGGTGTCGGAATTTTTTACACTTTGGTCGAAAATCAGTGAGGAAAAAGGTCCGTTAACCATGCGGGACGAACATAACCCATTGTAATCATGCAAATGTTTCTCGGGTGGCATTAACCTTGCGTGTTTGATATCGGAGCACGGAGAGGCTCGAAACAAAGAAAGTATCGCTATCAGGCGGACGGCACGAATTTGCGAGTGATGCACGCCGCGAACGTTCGATGCGCTGCGACAAATGGCGATTAGTCTCGTTGGAGGATTGGAACATGTCACTGTCACTAAAGAAACTGATCGCCGGGAGCGCGATCACTGTCGCTTTGATCGGTGGATGGAGCCATCATACGTATGCGTTCGGTGTCAATCATATCCTGACGCTCACCGAGAACAGCCCCGGTGGCGCCGGGCCTTTCGTGGGGAATTTCGTCATTGACGACCAGAAACTCATCGACGCCAGCGCCGGCGGTATCGTTGACATCGTCGACTTCATTTCTTTCGACATCACCTACAGGGGCACTACCTTCACATTAAACGATGAAATCGGCACGTTCCCCGGGTTTGTACGGCTTGACGAATCGTTGATCCCCGTGGATATCGCCGGTAGCCTCGAGAACACTGTCGGTACCCTACTAATATTCGCGGGAATACCGGACTATGAAGTGTTGACCGCCTCGGGGTTCTGCGCCGGGTTCCCGAATGATAACAGGTGCGCCGGCTCCAAATCGATACAACAGCAGGCGGCCGGAGTTCCCGGCCCAGCTACTGGTTTGATATTTGCCGCCGGTTTACCGGCTCTCGTGTGGTTGCGGCGTCGTGCGCGGCGCACTTAAGGACGGTCAATTCCAGCCGGCGTCTACCCAGTCCCCCGGTCGCCCAACGCACGAAACGTTCGACATACATCCCAAACGGCGACTGCTGCCGTTCCCGTTCTTGCTCCAAAAGCCGGGATGCATTGACAATAAAGTTTTGCACGGTCTTCTTCTCGATCGCCAGCCCTTGCCGACTGAAGTGATAGCCTGAGAAGTCGAAGCCTCTCTCGATCCCGGTCCTCGGGCTGCGACCCGAGGATGAAGGTCTTGTCGGGGTGTGTCTCCAGGCGCAAAGACCTCAGCACGCCCTTCGTGGATCCACGTGTCGAGCACGTGGATGACGGGTGTGTTGTGTGGCATGACGTTATCTTTGTCGAGAGTGGCGCCAGCCCGTGCCCCACCATCGGCCTTCGCGCCAGTATGGTCGCGGCGAGGCGAAGCTTGTAAAATGTCGCGACGACCAAGTTGCGACAACGAAGCAGATACTTGCGAGGGCACGTATGGTTGATCAGGTGAATTGGCGGCGCGGAATCGTTTTGAGGCTCTGCCTTGCGGTCTTGCTCGTCGTCATGAGTTATCAGGCGACGCGCGCCACGGCCCCCACATCGGAAGGAACGAATTTTTTCGTGGACGCCCTCCTCCGCTTCGAGGAAGGCGATTACGACGGTGCCATCGTTCAGCTCAAGAACGTGCTCAAGGAGGACCCCCGCAACATTGCCGCGCGCCTTCTCATGGGCCGCGCTTATCTGGGCGCCAAGAACGATCCGGCGGCGGAAAAAGAACTGAATTTGGCGCGAAAGCACGGCGCCGATCACAGCCTGTTCGTCGTGCCCCTGGCCAAGGTGTATCTGTTGCAACGCAAGTTCTCGGAAATCCTCACCGCGTTTCCCGTCGGCGGCCCGAGCGTCGACGTCAGGTCCGAGCTATTTGTCGTCCACGGCAACGCCCACCTCGCGCTGGGCGACGTCGAGGCCGCCGAGAAAGCCTTTTCCTCGGCCGCCGAACTGCGGCCCGATTTCGCCGAGGCCCTGGTGGGCCAGGCGCGTGTGGTCCTGAGCCGGGGCGACAGCGAAGCCGGGGAAGCGCTGGTGGATCGGGCGGCCGAGATCGATCCCGAAGACCCGGAAATCTGGCATCTCAAGGGGTTGATCCAAATTTCTCGGAAAGATTCCGAGGGCGCCCTGGCCAGCCTCGACAAGGCCATCGCCGTGGCGCCGGAACATATTTCGTCGCTAATTCGCCGGGCTGGCCTTCTGCTTGAGTCGAACCAGGCCGACGCGGCACGCGCTGATCTCGAAAGTGTCCGCGCCCTGGTCCCCCATCATCCGGAGGCCAATTATCTCTACGCTCAGGTCTTGGCGCGGGCCGGCGAGATGGCGAAGGCGAAAGACGTCTTGCGCGAGATTGAATCCTTCCTCGGCACCCTCGACGCCGACTTCGTCATGAACGATCCGAAGAGCCTGCTCTTGGCGGGTTTGGTGAACTACCACCAGGGGAGCTTCGACGACGCCTTCGGTTATCTCGACGCCTTTGTCGACATGGGGCCCAATCACGTCGAGGCACGCAAGATTCTCGGCTCCCTATTGCTCCGAGAGGAGAGCATCGCCGGCGCCATCGAGGTGCTGCTTCGCACGGTTCAGTTAAAGCCGGACGAACCCCAACTCCTCGCCTTGCTCGGCTCGGCCTACCTGCGCAATAAGCAATACAGCGAAGCGACCGCGACCTTCGAGAAGGCGGTGGTGCTGTCACCGGATGGCACGGAGCTGCGCACCCAACTCGCCTGGAGCCTGCTCGCGACGGATGAAACCGAGGAAGCCGTGGCCGGCCTCGAAACATCGTTCAATCTTGATCCCAAGGCCGTTCAACCGGGGATTCTGCTGGGTCTCGTGCGGTTTAAGAAGGGGGAATACGCGTCGTCGCTCGAAACCGCGCGAACCCTCATCGCCCGCGACCCCGACAATCCCATTCCACACAATATGGCGGGCACCGCCTTGGTTGCCCTGGAAGACTTGACTGCGGCTCGAAAGAATTTCGAGGCGGCGCTCGAAGTCGACCCGGACTTTTTGATCGCTCGGCTTAATCTGGCGCGGCTGCACCAGGTGGAAGGCGATATCGAGGGCGCCGAGAAACGCTTTCGGGGAATTCTCGAGGACGACCCCAAGGCGCTGGCCGCGATGATCGGCCTCGCCGAAATCTCGCAGAGCCAACAACGCTTCGACGAGGCCATCAAATGGCGCGAAAAGGTCCGTGCGCTCGACCCGGAGGCCGTCGACTCTCATATCGCCCTGGTGGGACTCTATATGGATTTGAACCGTGTCGACGCCGCCCGCGAACTCGCGCGCGCCCTCGAAGGAAACGCCCCGAATAACCTCAAGATCATCGAAGCCGTCGGTCGGATCGCGTTGGCCTCCGATAACTTCGAGGACGCCGCCGCCGCCTTCGCACGAATCGCCGAGCGCGTTTTGGAATCTACGGCAAATCTGGTGGCCGTCGCCGGCCTGTAATTAAAGGCCCAAGACGTAGCGGGGGCTCGCGAGTCCCTGCAAAAGGCGATCGCGCGGGAACCGGACCATCTGCCCGCCTACCTCGCCCTGATCGATCTCGAAACGACACGGGGCGATCCGGCAAACGCGGAAGCACTGATTTCGGAGCTCGAACAATCGCGTCCTAACGGCGTGATCGTGGACATCCTGAAGGGCGATCGCCTGATGGGCGAGCGACGCTTTCGCGAAGCGGCCGAAGTTTACGCCGCGGGCCTCGCGAAGGCGCGCCGTTCGGACGTAATCTTGCGGTTGTTCAATGCCAGGAACGCCGCCGGGGAGGGGGCGGCAGCTTTGCCGTTGATCTAGGACTGGGTGGCTGAGCACCCCGACGATCTCGACGCACGGAGGGTATTGGCATCCGGTTACGGCAGTGCCGGCGACACGGAATCGGCGATCGTCGAGCACGAAAAGCTGTTGGCGGAACGCCCCGACGACGTCGCCGTTCTCAATAACCTGGCGCTGCTTTATCAGAAGTCGGACGATCCCCGCGCCATAACCTACGCGGAGAAGGCGCACGCGTTGTTGCCCGGGCACCCCGGGATGATCGACACCCTGGGCTGGATTCTCGTTCAGCGAGGCGAGGTCGAACGGGGGCTGAAGCTTTTATTTGAAGCGGCCACCTTGGTGCCGAACGTGCCGGACGTCCGGTACCACCTCGCGGTCGCCCTGACCGAGATGGGCCTGGCCAAGGAAGGCCGCCGCGAAGTCGAAGCGGCGCTGCGCTCAGGGATGCATTTCGGCGGCAAGAATGAGGCGGAGGCGTTGCTAACCCGCCTTTCGGGGAATTGAATGGCAGCGGACGGGAGAGTGACCGCTTGGAGTTATGAGCGGTTGTCGGCTCTACTTCCGACCCAGGTGGCCGCCCGGAGGTTTTTCCGGAATACCGGGCAAGCAGGCGAAATTCCTGGCCCGTCCGCTCACCGAGTTACTTCGCAATGTTCGTCGCTGGCACACCAATCGTAGGCCCAGGCGCGCATCTTCTTGAGGACGTCACCGTTGCGCGGCTCGATCCGGAGGAACTCGCCCTCGATGGGAATCGCCCGGACCAGGCCCAGCGCCCCCAATTCGTCCACCGCCCTTAGGAGCCGGGCTCTCGAAATGCCGGTGGCGCGGTGAATCGTCTCGAGGGTAAATTCTTGAAACGGGATTCGGCAAATGATGGCACGAAGGACCGGATCCGCGTTGATCCGCGTCGCTAACGCGATCTCGTGCATCCACGCCTCAATTTTTACGAGTTCGCTCTCGTTTATGTCGCCGGACGTGGTTTCGGCCGTAACCGGGCCGGATGCAAGCAACACCGCGAGGGCAATTGCCAGGCGCATTCGAGCCATACCTAATTATATAGGGTGTCCTTCCTGAAATACCATAACGAAAATAATCGAAATTTTTCTAAAGCCCTTTTTCAACAATTAGCTGGAAGTAGTTGAAAGAATGGAAAATATCTTGGTAATCTCTACATAAATATTGAACCCCTGTGCACTTGGACCATCCTTAAGCCGATTCCGCATGAACCCGTTTGAAACGCTTTCCTTTACCGCCGATGATTGCTGATTGGGGACTCTTCCCTCCGACGCTACCGTACCGGCGGCTCGCCCGCCGGCCCTGAAAGCCAAGTGTCTTCTCTAATCGGCATTTGAAGGTCAAGCTTCCAAAGTGATTCGGGTCCGCGGGCGTGGGGTTGGCCTGGTGGTCCATGCTTCTCTACGTGCTCGGGGCTTGCCGGCACAGGATGGGATCAGAAGGGTGAGGCGGCGACAATCTGTTCGGCGTGTTCGATCCGAAACGACCTGGATCGACGACAAGACTCTGAGCGTGCTCTCCTCGTCCCCGGTCCCCACCAGGGCACCATCCGCCACGGCGGATCTCGATCGACCGTTTGTTTTATGGAGCTTTCTCCTCGGCGATTGTTTGCTGGCAAAAGAGTCATCTCGGAGCCTCCTAGCCGGCGGCCTTGGCCGCGGCCTCGCGGCGGAAGTCGCTGCCGTCGAGCCCCATGCGGTGGAGGATCACGGCGAGCTTGCGCGCCACCGCCACCCGGGCCCGCTTGGGGCTGGACCGCTGGGCGATCCGCTCGCCCCAGGCCTTGAGCGCCGAGGGCCGCTTGTCCCGTGTCAGCAGCACCGTGGCGGCCTCGTAGAGAGCACTGCGCACGATGGCGTCGCCGCACTTGCTGATGTGGCCCGAGTAGTCGGTTTCGCCGGAGCTATACTTTCTCGGCGTGATCCCGAAGTGGGCGCCGACGTTCTTCGATTTTCGGAATCGCTCCGGATCATCAACCCCGGTAGTCAAGGCCGTGATCGGGCCGACGCTGTGGGTGGTCATGAACCGGCGGCAGACCGCGTCGCCGCGAACCTCCTTGAGGACCAAGCGGTGAAGCTTGCCGAATTGGGTGATCAAAGCGGCACGCGCCTTCAGCATCGGCCGCACCATGGCACCAAGCCGGGCCTCGCCCTCGAGCAGCTCCAAGACCCGCATCTCGAATCGCCCCGCGCCCACCTTGCCCACCTTCAGTCCGAACGCCTTCAGGGTGCCTTCCTCGTCGACCAGAAAGGCCGAGGTGACCTCGGAGGTCACATCGTCCATGGTCGCGATCAGGTCGAGGTCTTGCTCGAGCGCCGGAATCCATCGATGCGGCGAGCCGTCCTGGAACAGCATCATGCCGGGCTGGGGACGGCGCGGCCGTTTCTTGCGGTGCTTGCCACGCCGCTTGGCCTTCTTCACCAATCCCGCTTCCTGGAGCCGGTTCTTGGTCCAGGTAGTGCCAAGCTCAAAGTCGTGATCCCGTGTTCATGAAAATGCTTCGCCGTGAAATCCCGATAGCGGCTTTGTTCCAAAAGCCATTCGATCACCGCCACAGCCCACGCCGAGGCTCGCTCCCGACGCCGGTCAATCAACCCTTCCACACCTTCCGCACGGTCGCGAAGACGCCGAAAATGCCGCTCGCTCATCCCCAAAACGTCCGCTGCCTCCACACAACTCAACCGTCCACTACGATAACGACCAATCGCCTCGACAAGCCGAGCCACACGCACCTCCGATAGTATCCGACCCTCCAGTAATTCCAAGAACCGGACAGATCATGTGCTACGAAACCCGGACATACCTCGTGCTATCGACATTGGGGTGGGGAGAGCTTGTGGGGCAGCGGTGGCCGGGGTAACCTAGCAAGGGAAGATTCGCCGGAGCAGCGACATGGAAGGTTACCTCGGCGACGTCACGTCGGCTGAAGCTTGGAAAATCCTCTCGAGTGACCCGGATGCCGTTCTCGTCGACGTCCGCACCAAGGCGGAATGGATCTTCGTCGGGATTCCGGACCTCGGCCGAATCGGGAAGCGGTCCCTGTTTATCGAATGGCAGCGGTATCCCGACATGCGGCCCAATCCCGAGTTTGTAGACCAACTCAAGAGCCATTCGGTTGATACGCCGATGTTGTTCCTTTGTCGGTCGGGCGTGCGTTCGCGGGCGGCGGCGATCGCGATGACCCAACAAGGCTTCAGCCGCTGCTACAACGTTTGCGACGGATTCGAGGGCAATCTCGATGGCGATAAGCACCGGGCCACGGCCGAAAGCTGGAAAAGCGCCGGCCTTCCGTGGGTGCAGGGCTGATGAATAATCGCTCCCGAGCTTGCCTCAGTGTCTGTTCGAAAATGCGCGTCCGCGCATTTTTTGCGTCTGTTCCGGCCCCCGCCCCCTCCCGGCCACCCATATCAGCATACTCTCGTGGGTGGCCGGGAGGGGGCGGGGGCCGGCGCCGCGAGTTTTCGAACAGTTTTCGAACAGACTGTCACGGGCCGGTCTAAGTGCTACAATGGCGTCACACCACCACCACCGGTTCGACGTCGGCCGGCGCCGACGTTGCCGAGAGACCACTAACGTTAGGCGGGGAAATGATGCGGAAACTTTCACCTGGGTTCGTCGTCGATCATAGCCCCGGGGCTTGCCTCGGCCTGTTGTTGGCGGCTCTCGTTTTGGCGATTCCGGGACCGCTCGGGGCGGTTGACGAAATCGGGATTGCTTCCGAGCTGACCTCGATGAGGTGGACAATCGAAGACGCCACGGACCGCATGGACCAGGCCGAGATGTTCAGCGACTTCAAATCCGTGAAACTGCATAATTCAATTCGCAAAATGCGAAAACTGCTCAACCGTCTCAGCAAGAGGATGCGGCGTGCGGGGCGCGGCGGCGAGCCCAGCGCGGATACCCAAGCGGAAATCGCTCGCCTGACCGAATTCATCGATCATCTGAGTGATTTGACCGCCGAGCTGGAAGACGCGAAATCCGACCAGGATATCACCGCCGCGCGGCACAGCCTGGAGGACATGTCCCGGGCCCTGGAGCCGATGGAATTAGCGGTCCTGGGATCGTTCGCCGTGACCAACGAATCGAGCATCCTATCCCTGCGCCAGCGCGAGGCGCGCCGGCGCGATACGGTCGAGGGGAGGGCGGAATCGGCGGCGGCCGCCACGGTTCCCGACCTCGTCATCCCCAAGGTGGGATTCACCCGCCATTCCGCTCTATTGGGGGGGAAATACCTGGCGATCTTTCCTCACATCAAGAACTTGAACGCCGCCGGCACCGAGAAACCCATCATTATTCGAATCACGATGGACAAAACCCATGCCTGCAAATTGGACGCCACGCTCGGTCCGTTCGAGGAAGTACGCTCCGAATCGCCGTGCAGCTATTTGCCCGAATCGGTCAAGGGCCCGGCAAAACAGATGAAGTTTGCGTTGACCATCGACGCCACGGACGAGATTCCGGAGAGCCAGGAAAACAACAACTTCTGCGTCGTGACCTACACCTCGACGCCGTCGAACGAGGGAACCCTCGACTGTGTGGTCGCCAAGCCAGGGGCCCTGCCAGGTTCCTGACAGTTTGTTCGAAGATTCATGGGCCGGAACAGACGCAAATAATGCGCGGACGCGCATTTTCGAACAGCGGGAATACCCGGTTTCGGAAATCACGCCGACGGATTCCGGTTCTAGAGGCAAATCGAATGTCGCTTGACTGGCGGGTTTTCACCCATGTCCGATGAGTTGGTTGGGCCTCTCTTCAAGGGTTTTCCCAAGTCGGCGCCCGAGATGCCGATTGCGGCGGTCGGGTATATGGGCTGGAAGGCGTTGGCGGGTGATTTGCCGCTTCCCATCGCCGTGCTTCGGGCCTCGGCGCTCGCCGGAAACAGCCTTTGGATGCGGGCGTTTCTCGATCTCACCGGTGTCGCCTTGTGTCCCCACGGCAAGACGACGATGAGTCCCCAGTTGCATCGGCGCCAAATCGAGGACGGGGCCTGGGGCATCACGGTGGCGAACGTCAACCAGCTCCAGGTTTGCCGCTCCCACGGGATCGAGCGCGTATTCATGGCCAACCAGCTCATCGATCGGGCCGCCATCGCCTATGTCGTCGATGAACTCTCCGCCGATCCGAGGTTCGACTTCTATTGCCTGGTGGATTCGGTCGCGGGCGTCGAGAGGTTGGAAACGGTGGCCCGCGAGCGGGGCCTCGATCGGTCCCTTCGGGTGTTGCTCGAGGGCGGCTTCCGGGGCGGGCGGACGGGCTGCCGCGACCGCGCCGCGGCGCGGGCCGTGGCTGAAGCCGTCGGCGCCGCGAAACACCTCGACCTGAGCGGGATCGAAGGTTACGAGGGGATCGTCACCGGCGCGACCCGGGAACAAAGGGACGGCCGAATCCGTTCTTTTTTGGATTACCTGGTCCACTTGTTGCGCGCCGGCCTCGAGGAAGACTGGTTCGCGACGGACCCGGTGCTGCTGACGGCGGGCGGCTCGTCGTATTTCGACATGGTGGCCGATACCTTTGGCGCCGGCGCTGGCTCGGTAAAGATCGTTCTTCGGAGCGGTTGTTACCTCACCCACGACGCCGGACTCTACCAGGGCCATTTCCGGGAAATGCTGGCCCGATCCGAGGACGCCCGTGGTATTCCCGGGCGATTCGAACCGGCGCTCGAGGTTTGGGGGGTGGTTCAGTCGATGCCCGAGGTCGGCCTGGCCATCGCCAACGTCGGCAAGCGCGACGTTTCCCACGACGTCGACTTGCCGAAGGTGATCAAATACTGCCGCGACGGCGGCAGCGTCCAGGTTCTCGCCGAGGCCTACCCGGTATCCCGCCTCAACGATCAGCATGCCTATGTTTCGCTTCCCCCGGAATCCCCGCTCGCGATCGGAGACTTCGTCGGCTTCGCGATTTTCCACCCCTGCACCACCTTCGACAAATGGCGGCTGATCTACGTCGTCGACGACGATTACCGGGTCGAGGACGCCGTTTGCACCTATTTTTAGCGATCCCCGTGTTCGCCGGAGGCAAGCGGGCACACCCTTTGCCCGCGACGGTGACCTTGCTGCTAGGGTGGTGGTTTCGACGCACACGTGGACGCCCGATGGCTGCTGGACGCAAATATTTTCGCGCAGGTTTCGCCGTGAAAGCAATTTTCTGGGCGCTCGTCGCGTGCGGCCCCGAGGCCCGCGCGGATTGCACGGAAGAACGCGTGGCGGAATTGGGAAGCATCGTGACCGCGATGGAGA
Source organism: Alphaproteobacteria bacterium (assembly GCA_965218865.1). Taxonomy (GTDB): domain Bacteria; phylum Pseudomonadota; class Alphaproteobacteria; order JAAXGF01; family JAAXGF01; genus CBDCME01. Next base: position 40,868 of record CBDCME010000067.1, on the reverse strand, counting down.
CGGTAACGGACAAGATGGAATCCCATGTCGAGAAAGCAAAAAAAAGGGAATTGTGTAGCAAAATCCGCAGCCGCGCTCTCAAACGCGCCGCAGCTTCCACCTTTGATTGAGTTCGTCCACCGTAGGCTCACGATTTTCACTCTTTGATTTAGGTTTGGCGGGATGCGCCATGATCTGACGCATGGCGTCCTCCACGTCCGGTAGCGTGGCGGGGTCAAGGGCAGTCTTGGCGAAGGCGACGGGGTCTGGTCTGGCCGAAGTGGTTTTCATACCTGCATCTCCAATTGAGATTTCCGAAACTGTTTGACAGTCTGCATGGTCGGCGGACAATCAATGTTAGCCCCCTCGATGATTTCATAAGCGGTTAAAATCTGAACTCTGTCGTACTCCTTGGGTGGCATGTCCAGTCGCTGTTGATACCGAAGAGGTTTAGGCTTCTTTGCCGCTTCCTCCATTTTCTCCGTAGGCTCCACATCCAGGATCAAAATCCCTATGTCGGCCCCTTCGTTTTTCATGGTTCCGATCAGTTCTCTGACGTGCTCAGGCTTGCGTTGCTTGCCTGTTTTGACAGAAAAGATCACGCGGCCCCACTGGTCGCGCCCACCCTTATCCAATCCAAGGTGAATATCCATGTCGCCATCGACACCCCCGTCCCCAGACTTCCGAGGGTTGGGGAGACCATTGACGCGGCGGATCAACCAATCCTGCTTCTCATAGGCGTTGAGGCGGTTGTATTCCGCCATTGTCTGCGGACTACCCTCTACGAGATCGTAATGAATTTTCTGATACTGGCCGTGTTTTCCGAGCCGATTCTCGATTTCATCAATTGCCGGACCGCTTATGTCGATCCCGATCCACCGCCGTTTTAGCTGGTGCGCAATTTCAATTGCCGTTCCACATCCACAGAACGGGTCGAGCACAATGTCATCCTCTCTGGTCGACGACTGGATGATCCGCTCAAGAAGTTGGTTCGGCTTCTTTGTTGGGTAATCGGTGGCCTCGCGCTTCCGCACGATGTCGGTGATTACGTCTTGGACGGACACGCCTTTAGGCTGATCGAGATACGTCTTGCGCCGGGGGATTCCTCCGACCTTCTTGGGCCAGTGAATCTCGTTGTTCGCATCAAGTTCGTCCAGCCGATGCTTCGGGAACTTCCATATGTCCCGGATGCCGCGCCATTCGTAGTCGTAGCCGCCACCTGACAAGCTTCGGGCTTGCAGGGGAGAATCCATGTACCGGCCGCGCTCATCTTCCCAGCGGTATTTCGTGGCGATATAATGCTGATCGTAGGGAACCCGCGCCTCACCGGTCCAAGTGAACTTGTCCGACATGGTGTAGAACAGGATCGTGTCGTGGATTTTACCCCACCGCTTCGCGTCGTTGTGGGAAGTCATGCGCTTCCATACGACTTCGTTGCGGAAGTTCCCAAATCCGAAAATCCCGTCCATCAATACCTTCACATAATGGCTCACCGTGGGATCACAGTGCATGTAGATCGAGCCTGTTGGCTTGAGCACTCGCTTGAGCCGCATAAGCCGCTGAGTCATGTACATCAGATAGTTGAGAAGCTTCTTCTCGTCCGACGAACTTTGCTCCAGCATGTTTACCCACAAAAGGATGAAATCCTTGAACGCCTTCGCGAGTTCCCATTTTTCAAGCTCGGATCGGAAATCCAGCACGAGCTGGCGCGTGCTGTCCGTGAAGTCCCACATGTCGTGATACGCCTTCTGTTGGGCGGTCACGCCATCCTGCTGAAACAACATCGAATAGGTACGGTTGGAATTGAAGGGGGGGTCAAGGTAGACCAGATCAACTAGCACACCCTGTTTGATCAGGTCATCTATGACCGTCTTGCAATCGGCCCTGTAAAGCCGGTTGCAGGTCACGCAATCAAGTCGCGGTAGCGGATGCGCTTGCCGCCGATTGCCTGGATCAGCGCGTCCATGCGGTCGATGGTATCGATCTTCACGTCGCCATCGTTGAGCCGCATGGCCGCTTCGTTGATGTAGCGGTGCAGGTGCTTTTCGGAGACGTGGTGCCAGGTGCCGTGGATACTGCGTTTCAAGACGGCCCACACGCTTTCGATACTGTTAGTATGCACATCGTCGCGCACATACTCGTTCGCGCTGTGGCAGACCGACTCGCGACGATACGGGAGGCTCTGATAAATCCTTGAATCGTCGGTATGGATCGTGGCTCCAGCGCCGACGGTATCCTTGGCAAACTCGGTTGCAGTCTTTCCGTCGGCGTTAGCTACTGGCTTGGCGACTGTCTTTCCGCCTCGTTCTCTCGCACCCATAACCGGAACCTTGCCCGCCGGTCCTCGCCCCGCACACTGTTTTTTGCTCGCGTGCTTGCTGGTCTCTCGCCCACCGATATAAGCCTCATCCATTTCGACAACGTTGTCCAGACGGAATTTGCCGCCCGCGCAAGCCTCCCGGATGCGGTGCAACATGTACCAGGCAGTCCGATACTGAACACCGAGCTCCTTTGAGAGCTGCATGGCGCTTACGCCCTTCCGGGCCGTCATGACGCTGTAAATCGCCACGACCCAATTTTGCAACGGCGTCTTGGTCGAGTGCATGATGGTGTTGGTCGTTACGGTGAAGTGCTTCCGGCAATGTCCACACCAGTAGGTGTGCGGCTTGCTCTTAGGAGCGCCGATCTTGTCCCTCGCCCCGCAATGAGCACAAGTCGGCTCACCAGCCCAGCGCACCTCTTCCAACCACGCTGTGCAGATTTCCTGGTCCGGGAACTTCCGCAGAAGTTGAACTATGCTGATTGTTTCCACAGTCCCTTTGGGCTTGGGCATTTTCTGTCTCCGTTATATGCGGAGAATAATATGTTCTTTTGAATCAATGGTCAAGCGTTATTTGCGGATTTTACTACACAATTCCCAAAAAATGTACGACGCCAAAACGGTTCCCGAGGAAATCCTGCCGGTGCTCGAACTTTTCATGATCACCTTGGAAAGCGAGTTCAATCACAACAAGGACATCTATAACAGCCTCGAAATGGATTACGGCGGCGACGCCCTCGACGATCAAGTCCTCTCGATCTACCGGCGCGTCACCAACGCTTCCGTCGATTACGCCGAGCTAAAATTCCAACTCAAAAAACTCTCCCAATAAAACTCAAACAAGGGGACAGTTTACCGATTTCAGATCCGTACAAGAATCTGCCTTATACCAACCGCCCCAGAGTTTGACTCGCGCAAAGGTTTACACGCTAGGTTTTGTGTGATTCAAGGTTGTTGGCAACAAGGGAGTGTGTTCAATGCCAACGATTCCTTTGCGAAACGACTTTGATGCTGAAAGAGTCCGTGTTCTTGCGGCACGGAGCGATGATGGGAACCAGGCGCGACGGCTTTTGTCGATGGCGGCCATCTACGATGGGATGGATCGAGCGTGCGCGGCGGGTATTGGCGGCATGGATCGGCAGACGTTGCGGGGCTGGGTTCACCGGTTCAACGCGGGAGGTCCGGCCGGTCTGATCGACCGCAAGCCGAACGGGGCGTTGCGTCGGTTGACGCCGTCGCAAATGGCGGCGCTTTCGCGGGCTATCGAGGCCGGTCCCGATCCCGAACGGGATGGGGTCGTGCGCTGGCGTTGCATCGATCTCAAGCAACTGATCCGAACGCGCTTCGGCGTGGACTATCACGAGCGGAGCGTCGGCAAGCTGCTGGCCGCGCTCGGGTTCTCGCATATTTCCGCGCGCCCGCGCCACGTCGGCCAGGATGCGCGGGCACAGGAGGAATTTAAAAAAAGTTTTCCCGAACACTTGGCGAAAATCGTAGCGGCACAGCCACCGGACACGCCCATCGAGGTTTGGTTTCAAGATGAAATGCGCGTCGGCCAGAAGAACAGCCTGGTGCGCCAGTGGGCCCCAAAGGGATCGCGCCCGCGCCAGGTCAAGGACCTACGGACCTCTTCGGCGTATCTCTTCGGCGCCATCTGCCCCGAGCGCGGTGAGGGCGCGGCGCTGGTCATGCCGCGCGCCAATACTGAAGCCATGGACCTGCATCTCGAGGAAATCAGCCGGGCCGTTGCCCCAAACGCCCATGCCGTCGTGCTGCTCGACCAAGCCGCATGGCACACCACTGCCAAACTCGGCATCCCGGAGAACATCTCCCTCGTGCCTTTGCCACCCAAGTCCCCGGAGCTCAATCCCGCCGAAAATGTCTGGCAATACCTCCGCCAGAACTGGCTCTCCAATCGTGTCTTCGACTCCTATGAAGCCATCGTCGAGGCCTCTTGCCAAGCCTGGAACAACCTGACCAACCGACCTTGGAAGATCATGTCCATCGGCCTCAGAGCGTGGGCTCGCACAAGTCAATGTTAAGGGCGGTTGGTATTAGATACAAAAACCGACGCCGTTTCAATCGGTTGAACAACATCCGCCGGCGCCTCGCGTAATTTGGGATAGGTTGCAACCTGGAATTTTGCAACTCCGCATAGTCGGGTTATAATTGTGCCAATAAATGAACCCGACAGTTCTCCAGAAAAGGGAACCGGAGCTTGAGGGAGGGGAGATGCCAGAGAACGGCAAATCGAACCTTCGGCCCAGGCGGCAGGCGACAAGCCTGATCGGCGTTTCCCTTATTAATATTGCCTTAATCGCCGGCCTATTTGCCGCGTTTTATTTCTTTTTCTTGGGCAATAAGCGTGAATATATCGCCCATCGGAATTTCCGGATATTGGACGAAGTCGGTCGCCAGTTTAACGACAGACTCGTCCATTTCCGTGCCCTCTTTCAGTATTTTCGCATCACGGGGCTGGAAGAGTACGAAGATTACGTCGTTGACAATAAGAAGCCCGGGAATCTACCCGAGGTACCAACCCTTTGGAATCATATTGTCCGACAGCACGAATTTCTCGGTGCGTTGTGTGGGTGGGGATCCGACGCAAACCCAAGAGAAACCAACATGGATCAGGGAGATACCGACACAGTACTGACACCGAGCGAGATTACAGATTATAGTAAATCATAGCCGGGTCTTGTAAAGAAATGGAAACAATCCAAAGAGTTTAGCGCCAGAATACTGAGCCTTGAGAGCGGGTCGCATTATCAGAATTTGTGGGTCGAGCCGGCGGATCCTCGCGATCTTGGAATTTGCTATTCAGGTACGAATTCCAAGGAGAAAATCGCCGATGATGTGGTTTATCGATTCGTCGGGCCGCCGGGGGCAATAAAATTACAAACGATAGATTGCCGCGACGCGAGCGACCGGTGGTTCGGCAAACTCGTCTCATACCACAGGAAGACCCGCGAACGGAACATCCGAGACAAAGTAGACTTGTGTGCGATCGCAAAAGATTCAGGGCGATGTCCCATGCTCTGTTGAAAAAGGCGAGGCAGGCATGGTTGGGCTTCGAGGCCAGGCGGCCTCTTTGATGGTTTCAATGGCGCTTTTCGCTTTTGCCTTTTTCACGTGATCCTCGAGGGCAGCTCTGAGGATGGGGAGTTGCCGGTAGGCCTTGAGGCGACGGAGGTCTTTTGGGCTTCCAGGAGGCCGGCGGCGGTCCAGCGCAAGGCCATCTCGGCGTTGCGCCAGCGCTTGACATTGTGCTGCACCATCCTGACCGTTCCCAAGGCATTCTCGATGGCGTTGGTGCAGGCCAAGGAGCGCCTGAGCTTGGGCGGCAGGCCCAAGCGGATCACGGTGAGGATCTCATCCAGGCCCTCCAGGATGGAAGCCGAAACGCCGGGGGCCTCGGTCTCCAGGCGGCGCGCCAGGTTCTTCATGAGGCGTTCGGCTTTCTCGGCATCGTCTTGGTCCCAGGCTTGCCTGAGCGCCTTCTTGACGCCGGCATGAAGGCTTTCGTCGAGGCGCTCGATGATGTTGCGGCCCTTGTGGACCTGGCAGCGCTGGAGGGCGGCCACCGGCCCGAAGGTCCGCTTGATCGCCTTGGAGAGCGCCTTGGCGCCGTCGACGATGAAGAGCCGGGGCACTTCCGGGTCGAGGCCGCGGGCGGTCAGGTTGTCGAGCAGCGCCTGCACCGTGGCGGCATTCTCCGTGGCACCTTCGGCCAGGCCTAGAACATGCTTCTCGCCCGCGCCGTCGATGCCAATAGCTGCCAGCAACACGTGATCGCCGACGTGCAGCCCGTCGATCTGGATGACCAGGAGATCGAGATCCGAAAGGTCGCTGGCCAGGAAGGCCTTCAGCTTCTTGCGCGTCATGGCCACGAAGCGCCGCGAGACCGCGGACTTCGAGGTCGCATCGCCCGCGCGTGCCGGCAAGTCGCCGCTGGCCTCGCCGGGCAGGCGCACGGCGCCCGCGTACTTGCGGGTCGAAACCGTAAGCAGCATGATGTTCATCGCCCAGGACTGCAAAAGCGCCGGGTCCGAGAGCAACTCCCAGCTCGGCAAGCTCATCTCCTTGCCCGCAAGATCGCGCACCCGCGGGCGCGTCAGCTTCACCTTGCCCCCGTGATAGGCAATCTCGCTCTGGGTTGTCCCCCAGCGATGGCCCTGCCGCTCGGCCGTGCGGGCGTGGCGCGCTCCGCAGAGCACCTCGCTATCCTCGTCCAGCATCTCGCCCAGGGTCTCCACCCCGGCCAACAGGCAAAAGCGATCCACGCTCATGCGCAGATCATCAAAAGCCTCCGGCAAGGCCGGCGGCAACAGAGGAAGCGGGATCTCCAACAGTTTCGAAAGGCGGCTGTTCCGTGTAGTCTTGGTCATGGCGTCGTTCTCCTTGATGGATTCAACACCCAGAGCCTAACGGTTCCAGGCGAATGACGCCTACCTCACTTTTTCAACATCAGCCGGGACATTGCCAAAATTCAGAGGATAATAATCCCGAAGTCGTATCGAAAATCACAGAGTATATTCCTCCCGAGATTTCTCGGTTGATCGATTTGTTTGAAACGAGGGACAAATACAAATATAAGAAGAAAGATATATTCTCTGGTGTATTTCAAACCGTGCCGGGTCTTTTGCTGCCGCCCTTGGCTGCGGAATTGCCGATTGGTGATCTCATCAGCACGACCCGGACGGAACAGGTTTTCGATGAACTTGCGATTGCCTTGCCGGAGGGACGCGTCATTTTGGCTTCCGCCGGTATTTCGGCCCACCTCCACGATTTGGAGCCCATCCTAATACCAACCGCCCTTAACATTGCCTTGTGCGAGCCCACGCTCTGAGGCCGATGGACATGATCTTCCAAGGTTGGTCGGTCAGGTTGTTCCAGGCTTGGCAAGAGGCCTCGACGATGGCTTCATAGGAGTCGAAGACACGATTGGAGAGCCAGTTCTGGCGGAGGTATTGCCAGACATTTTCGGCGGGATTGAGCTCCGGGGACTTGGGTGGCAAAGGCACGAGGGAGATGTTCTCCGGGATGCCGAGTTTGGCAGTGGTGTGCCATGCGGCTTGGTCGAGCAGCACGACGGCATGGGCGTTTGGGGCAACGGCCCGGCTGATTTCCTCGAGATGCAGGTCCATGGCTTCAGTATTGGCGCGCGGCATGACCAGCGCCGCGCCCTCACCGCGCTCGGGGCAGATGGCGCCGAAGAGATACGCCGAAGAGGTCCGTAGGTCCTTGACCTGGCGCGGGCGCGATCCCTTTGGGGCCCACTGGCGCACCAGGCTGTTCTTCTGGCCGACGCGCATTTCATCTTGAAACCAAACCTCTATGGGCGTGTCCGGTGGCTGTGCCGCTACAATTTTCGCCAAGTGTTCGGGAAAACTTTTTTTTAAATTCCTCCTGTGCCCGCGCATCCTGGCCGACGTGGCGCGGGCGCGCGGAAATATGCGAGAACCCGAGCGCGGCCAGCAGCTTGCCGACGCTCCGCTCGTGATAGTCCACGCCGAAGCGCGTTCGGATCAGTTGCTTGAGATCGATGCAGCGCCAGCGCACGACCCCATCCCGTTCGGGATCGGGACCGGCCTCGATAGCCCGCGAAAGCGCCGCCATTTGCGACGGCGTCAACCGACGCAACGCCCCGTTCGGCTTGCGGTCGATCAGACCGGCCGGACCTCCCGCGTTGAACCGGTGAACCCAGTCCCGCAACGTCTGCCGATCCATGCCGCCAATACCCGCCGCGCACGCTCGATCCATCCCATCGTAGATGGCCGCCATCGACAAAAGCCGTCGCGCCTGGTTCCCATCATCGCTCCGTGCCGCAAGAACACGGACTCTTTCAGCATCAAAGTCGTTTCGCAAAGGAATCGTTGGCATTGAACACACTCCCTTGTTGCCAACAACCTTGAATCACACAAAACCTGGCGTGTAAACCTTTGCGCGAGTCAAACTCTGGGGCGGTTGGTATAAGCCGTCGAATCGGGCGCGGTGTCCGGCGCGGCTAAAGTCCTAGTTGGGCACACCCCTAGGCTCGGCCGATCGGAGAGATCAGCATATATCCGCGCTGCGTGCTCCGCGGTGTTCGCGTGGAATGGCCATTTGTTCAACAGCGAAAAAATGTCGCTTGGTCTGAAAGCTTTGACGTGAAGGACAGTTGGGTATTGTTGAGCGAAGTTGTGCCGGACCTGCACATGAAACTGCGACCGCATTGTGAGGATTACAATATTGTTGCCAGATTTAGCCGCCAATCGTTCGCTGACATTGTTGAGCGCTGACTGCATGGCGTCGTAGTGCTCGGCGGCAATCTCGTCTGCCCCGTCGAACATCACCAGTAGGCCGCGATCGTCCATGAAGCTGTCTAAACAACCAGCCATGTCGTACCCTTTAAAGCGCTTCACTTCCTCTTCGATTCGCTTAATGAGCCAATCTCCAAGATCCTCTTTCGGGTCCAAAGGCGGTTTTAGGTTGCCTTCTTTGATAGCTGGTGCCAAGTTGGCACCTCCTATCCCCTTTCCAATCTCGCGGCCGGCCTGGGGAATGTGTATACCAACAACGACCTTGTCTTTCCCCGCCCGGACGGAAATCCATGGCCTCCGGATCCCTTTACCAGTGAGTTTGCCGCATCGGTTCGTCGTGCTGGTCTCCCACACATTTCATTTCACAGTCTGCGGCACTCGCACGCAACTTTGCTGTTGAAGCAAGGCGTTCACCCAAAAGTCGTGAGCGAACGGCTCGGCCACGCGAAAGTGGGAACTACCCTCGATATTTATAGCCATGTTTTACCGGGCATGCAGGAGGAGGCCGCGCGGCAAATAGACCTCGTGTTCGGGAACATCTTGAGTACCCCAGATTAGATTCTTGTTAGCAAATCGTTAGCAAGGGGGCCATTTCGGCCCCTTTTTGTTGTCCATCAATGTGTGTGAAAATCACTCTAAGTCATTGATTTGGCGGTGGGAACGAAACTGGGATCGAAACCTTCTCTCGCTATTCGCGATTGCACAGCGATTGGGTTTCGAACCTTCGCCAATCGGGTGTTGCTGCGGCGGCGAAAATTCACAGTTGCTTTTGCATAGAGACCAAAACCGCATCAAACTCGCGATTACGCGAGGTGGCGGCTTCGGAAGCTTCAGACCCTTGCTGTGTCTCATAAGCGGTGGACCACTAAATGGGGGCAGGTCACGCACAGGACCTCGTTGGGGGCGGTTCAAGCGTTCGCGACCATATGTTTTTGGTAATTGCAAATTCCAAAATTCATTTGAGGTGTCATTGAGTTGCTATCGGCGGGCGACGGGATTCGCAGTCCCTGAATTCCGTTGCTCTCGTGGCTGCATGTGGACCCGACCGGGAAAGGATGCTTCGATCCACGAATTGGCGATAGGCCGGTGGTGCATTGGCGGACGCGACTCGGCTGAAGCTGACCCGGAATCGATCCGGCGCGAACACCAGGCCCGGCCCCCGCAGGATATCGAGCACCACCGCGGCATAAAGCGTCCTGAATCCAATTCATAGCAGCCTGTTAATTTGGCTAAATGATCGCGTGCTATTCGGTCGCCATCTGCGTCTTCGCCTCTTCAAGCAGGCGAGTCATCTCGTGACGCACCTTGTGCTCGTCCGCCGTGATCCCCTTGTCGATCAGATCGCCAAGCACCTTCCCGCAACACATCGGCATCGCCCGGCTCTTCGAAATCGGCGATCACGACCTGCTTGGCGTAGGCCTCGGCATCCTGGCCCGACATGCCCATTTGCTCCGCCGCCCACAGGCCGAGTAGCTTGTTGCGCCGCGCGATGACTTTAAACTGAAGCTCCTGGTCATGCTTGAACTTTGCTTCGGCGGCTGTCTTGCGGTCATCGAAAGCGGTCATCGGCTGGGCTCCCTGCATGATTTGACGTGGAATGATCCAGTATGCGCATTGTGCCAAAGCGGCCGCGCCCAGTCCATGGCCGGCGGCGCTCGGCATTCATGCCTGTTCGGGCGCATTTCTGGACGATGCGCTTACGGCCTGGGCGGCCGCGGGCCATCGGCGTGACAGTGCGCCGGTCAAGGCGCGGATTACGGGCCTGAAGACGGCGGAGCACCCGACCTACCACGATACGAACTTGTCGGTGCGACCGATCAAGCCGCAGCTGATCAGCAGGCTGATCGAAGAGGTGTTTGAGGAGGATGCAATCTATGCCGTCGGGTCCGGCTAACCGTCCGGCCGCGGCCAGGATCATCAGGTCGGAAGAGCCAGCGTCGCCATGGCGGTAGCGAAATGTCGCGCAGGCCACATCGTCTGCCGCTTCGATCAGTTAAGCCCTCGGTTGTGATAAGCTCATCCAGCACCGTCACAATCCGATCACGGGAAGAGCGGTAGGCCCCAGCGCTGGCGGATCCGCGTCAGGCTCGAATGGTCGGGCAGATGCTCGTGCAACCCGTAGCCGATGAACCACCGGATCGCGATGTTGACCTGAGCTTCCCGCAGCAGCCTGCGGTCGTGCACGATGCCGAGAAGAAGGCCGGCGAGCATCAGACGCACCACCACCTCCGGATCGATGCCCGGCCGGCCGTTGTCCGCGCAGTAGCAGTCCGCCACTTCCTCGCGCAGCCATCCAAGGTCGAGAACACGATCCACGCGGGCCAGGACATGATCCTCGGGCACCAGTTGATCGAGCGACCCGGTAATGAACAGTTCCAACTGGTCGCGAGCCTTGCGTCCTAACATTTCGTAGCGTCCCAGAATCGAACACAAGATATGGGCACAGAGAATCACGGCCGCCGGGCTTCTTCAACAACCCCATCTGTCCGTCATCAAAATATTTGGGACATCTGGGCCTGTTTCTTAACGGAGGCTCTGGCTCATCCTGGTTGATGTTAAGCCGCTTGGTTGTGATGGGCCAAGCGGCGTTTTTTGATGGTCAGGTTTTTGATCTTTCTCCTTCTCTCGATGATGGCGTGGTCCCGTCCGAAGTAGACGTCGGCGGGAGTGAGGTTGGCGAGGCTTTCGTGGTAGCGGCGGTGGTTGTAGTGCTCGACGAAGGTGCCGACGCTGGCCTCGAGATCACCCGGCAGATAGTAGTTCTCCAGCAGGACACGGTTCTTCAGGGTCTGATGCCAACGCTCGATCTTGCCTTGGGTTTGGGGATGGTTCGGTGCGCCGCGGACGTGATCCATACCCTGATCCTCAAGCCAGGCTGCAAGATCGCCGGCGATGTAAGACGAGCCGTTGTCGCTGAGGAGCCGGGGTTTGTGAACGACCTCCGCGCTGCTGCAACCTGACGCTTCGAGGGCCAGCTTGAGCGTGTCGGTGACATCTTCAGCCCGCATGGTGGTGCACAGCTTCCAGGCAATTATGTAGCGCGAGAAGTCGTCGAGGATCGTTGACAGATAGAACCAGCCCCAGCCGATGACCTTGAGGTAGGTGAAGTCGGTCTGCCACAGTTGGTTCGGGGCTGCGGTCTTGTCGCGGAACTCATCGGCTGCCTTGATGACGACGAAGGCCGGGCTGGTGATCAGGTCGTGGGCCTTGAGCAGGCGGTAGACGGACGCTTCCGAGACGAAGTAGCCCTTGGTATCGGTAAACGTCACCGCCAGTTCCCGCGGCGACAACTCCGGCTCATCGAGGGCCAGGTCCACGATCTGGCGGCGGACATCGTCGGGGATGCGGTTCCAGATCCGGCCGGGACCACTGGTACGGTCTTCAAGGTCGGCTTCGCCGAAGGCCCGGTAGCGATCGTACCACCTGTAGAATGTGGTCGCCGGAATGCCCAGCTTGTCCATGGTGCGCCGGACCGGCAGGGGGGAGCGTTCGACCAGGCGGATGATCTCCAGCTTCTCTGACGCGGGGTACCTCATGCGCCGTCTCCCCCATCCCCGATCATGCTTTTTTTAAGCAGCCGGTTCTCCAGCACCTGTTCGGCAAGCGCCTCCTTGAGGTCATGCATCTCGCGGTGCAAGTCCTTGACCTCGCCCGAGGACGCCTGGCGGGCGGTATCTCCCGAAAGCCGCTTCTTGCCGGCCTCGAGGAACTCCTTCGACCAGCTGTAGTAAAGACTCTCTGCGATCCCCTACCGGCGACACAGCTCGGCGATGCTGTCCTCGCCGCGCAGGCCCGACACCACGATCCGGATCTTCTCCTCAGCCGAATACTGCTTGCGCGTCTTGCGGCGAATATCCCGAACAGCTCTTTCCGCCGGGTCGTTCTTGCTCATGGATTTCTGCCTCATCTTCGTTCCCTTCGGTCACACGATGAGCCAGAAATCCTCCGTTATCCAATTACCTCAATTTGTCCCATAAGCGCTGACGGGGAACATTGAGAAAGACTCTAAGAAATCATCCGACACCCTAAAATGGTTGACGGACCAACTGCCGCTTCACTCTGATAAATTTTCTCCGTACCTAAAATTTAAGGAAAAATAGGCCGGATGTCAGAAGCGTCGATCTAACCGCCATAGAGTCCCGCCTCCGCCGCTCGCCGCCTGATCAGCCCTTTCAGATTCCGTCCGCCGGCCCACACCCAGCGCCGGAACTCCCGCGGCACCGCGTCGTGCTCCTCGCGGTTGACCTTGCGCCGGAGCGTCGGCACCCGAAGGTCGAACGGCTCGGGACGCTGATGTCGCTTCCTCACAACCTCTTGAAACTACTGGTCGAATCCGTCTACAGGCGGCAAGAAGGCGTCATTTAAGCGGTCGAAGTATTCGATCCCTTGCGTCAGACTGGCGCTCGCGGCCTTGCATGACCGTGCTGGCGCGCTGCCGCCACGGCAAGATTGCGGAGACGGCATCGATGGGATCGAAGACGGCCGAATAGGATGATTTCGGCCGCGGACGCCGTGACACGGTCCGTTCACCGCACTGGCGGTAGCGGTCGATTCGGATGGGGACCCGGACCCGATAAGCGCGGGGACCGCGGGAGACGCCGCACGGCGGGGCGGATCGAGCGCGGCGGTGGGGATGGCGGCGAACCCGCTCGGAGCCCACCTGGTCGGCCGTCATAGGGTCGACCACGAGGGCGGCCGATAGGCGGCCGTCTTCGTCGAGGCTGGGGCGTGTCGTGTGGCGGCCGATCGACCGAGCATCTGCAGGCGCGGCGCGCGGCGCGCTCCCCGTCCTACCCGGCATAGAACGACGCCTCCGCCCCCGCCGCCGGATCAGCCCCTTGAGCTTGCGCCCACCGGCGCACACCCAATGCCGGTACTCACGCGGCGCGGCGTCATGCCCATCGCGGTCGACCTGCGCCTACTCGCAGACCACGCCGTCTCCGTCGCCGTCCCGCATGAAAGGATAGGCGGGATGACCACGCGGCACGGGGGCGATGCCGTGGCGCCGCGCTTCGGCGCACGTGATCCGGCCGTTGCGGTTGTCGTCCCATAGGCGCAGGGCATCGATGCCGTCCACTGGTGCATCGACAGGCACTTCCGGGACGCCGTTCGCGGGAGGCGGCACCGGGCCGCCGGGGATACCGGGAAGCTCGGTCGTGAGACAGAACCGGAGCACGTTCTCCAGCGCCTTCGCCTCCAGCCGGTCGATGGTGAGACCATACTTGCGGCGCACCTCGACGATGCGGCCCGCGAACCAGCACCGGTTCACAGACGGCAGCCAGCCGGCGGCATCGTGATCTCGCTTTTCGTGACGATTGAGGCCAGGAGCCGCCAGGGTGAGATTGAGCAGGTCGGCCGCAAAACGTCGGCGCGTGGCTGCATCGGCGGCGCAGAGCCCGCTGTCGTGTGCCTCCGACCGGGCGACGATGTGCTCGATGTCGGTCTCGCGAGTGCTGGCGAAGCGCTCCAGTGTGTAGGGGCTATAAATCCCGCCGAGCTCGGAGACGATTCCGGCCTCCACCGACTGGGGATAGGAATAGTCCCGGGAGATGTAGGGAGAACAACGGAACTCGGGCGCGACCACCAGACCGCGCCAAGTCTCTCCGGCAACTGCATGACGCGAGGCCGACAGGCTCAACAACACGAATAGCAGCAGTGAGGCGAACCACATCTGGCGTGAGCGAAAGGGCTTCATCGAGCGACCGAGAGTCCCGCTTGTTCAGGACCGATCGACGGCCATGAGAAAGCCCTCATCCGGGGCCGGCTCCTCGAACGTCCGAACCAGGTGCACGATCCGCCACGTCAGCGCCGTTCGGGATAGACAGTGTCGGGCAGGATCGCACAAACGATGTCCGCCAGCTTCTCGAGCGCTGCCCGCCTCGGAAACGACTTGCGAAAGGCCAGCCGCACGGATCGCGAGGCGGTCCTCGATTTTTCCCGTCTCAAGGCAATGCCGGAATCGGTCACCCACGCGCCGGCCAGGCTCATGGCCGGGACCAGCGTCACGCCCGCGCCTGCTCCGACCAGGGCAAGGACGGTCGTGAGGCTTGTGTGCTGCGTACTGACAGTGGGTTCGTTCCGCATTACCTCCGAGCAGAACGACAGAACCTGATCGCGAAGGCAGTGACCGTCCGCAAGCAGCAGGAACTCGTCCAGGCCGACGTCGGACACGTCGATCTCTTCTTCTTGGGCCAGCGGGTGCCGGTGCGGCAGCGCCACCCAGAACGGCTCGCGGTAGAGCGAGATTTCCGCCAGTCGCGGATCGCAAATCGGGGTCGCCAGGATCGCCGCATCGATTCGCCCGTCGATCAACGCACCCTCGAGGACCTCCGTCATTTCCTCAAGTAGTTCGAGCTTGATATTCGGCAGGCCACGGGCGACCGAAGGCAACAGGGTGGGCGTGAGATAGGGACCGATCGTCGGAATCATGCCCAGCCGCAACGGACCAGACAGCGGATCGACCCTGGCCTTTGCGGTTTCCTCGATGAGGTCCACCAATTCGAGGAGTGCCCTGGCGTGTGCGATGACTTCCTCTCCGGCCGGCGTGATCCTGACCATGCGCTTGGTCCGTTCGAACAGCGCAATCCCCAGGTGGTTCTCCAGCTTCCGGATTTGCCCGCTCAGCGCCGGCTGGCTGACGTGGCACGCGGCGGCGGCGCGGCCGAAGTGGCCCAGCTCGGCAACGGCGACGGCGTATCTCAGATCGCGAATGTTCATCGCGTGACAAATAAGAATGACCGATAAGATTGATCAAAACAATCTATTTCACGAATATAAAGGCGATGGTCATTCTATCCGCACCAAACCCGATATCAGAGGAGCGTGCCATGAAACCCCTAACGACAAGCGCCGGCGCACCCGTCGCCGACAATCAGAACAGCCAGACGGCCGGACCACGCGGCCCCGTGCTGCTGCAGGATTACCAATTAATCGAGAAGCTGGCCCACCAGAACCGTGAGCGGATTCCGGAGCGCGTCGTCCATGCAAAGGGATGGGGCGCCTACGGGACGCTCACGATCACCAACGACATCTCGAGATATACCCGGGCGGAAATCTTCTCCGAGCTCGGCAAGGAGACGCCCCTGCTCCTTCGCTTCTCGACGGTTGCCGGTGAACTCGGCGCTGCCGATGCGGAGCGTGATGTCCGCGGTTTCGCAGTCAAGTTCTACACCGGAGAAGGCAACTGGGATCTGGTCGGAAACAACACCCCGGTCTTCTTCGTCCGCGACCCGCTCAAATTCCCCGATTTCATCCGCACCCAGAAGCGGCATCCGAAGACCAACCTGCGTTCGCCGACCGCCATGTGGGACTTCTGGTCCCTGTCACCGGAATCCCTCCACCAGATCACGGTCCTGATGTCGGATCGAGGGCTTCCGACGGCGCCCATGTACATGAACGGGTATGGATCGCATGCCTTCAGCTTCTGGAATCGCGACGGCGAGCGGTTCTGGGTCAAGTTTCACTTCAAGACCCGCCAGGGCCACAAATACTATACGAACGAGGAAGCGGTCCAGGTCATCGGCGAATCGCGTGAGACCTATCAGGAGGCGCTGTTCGGTGCCATCGATCGCGGGGAGTTTCCGAGCTGGACGCTCTATGTCCAGGTGATGCCCGAGAAGGACGCGGAGAAGACGCCTTATAACCCCTTCGACCTGACCAAGGTGTGGCCGCACGCCGATTATCCGTTGATCGAGGTCGGGGTGATGGAACTTAACCGCAACCCGGACAACTATTTCGCGGAGATCGAGCAGGCTGCGTTCAGTCCGTCGAATGTCGTGCCGGGCATTGGCTTCAGTCCCGACAAGGTACTACAGGCCCGCATCTTCGCCTATGCGGATGCGCACCGTTACCGCCTCGGGACCCATTACGAGGCGCTTCCCGTCAACGCGCCGAAATGCCCGGTGCACCACTATCACAAGGATGGCGCCATGCGCTTCTTCGACAACGACACCGGCAATCCCGATGCGTATTACGAGCCCAACTCCCTCGACGGCCCGACCGAGGATGCGGCATATCGCGAGCCGCCTCTTGGGATCACCGGCGCCGCCGCCCGCTACGATCACCGTGATGGCAACGACGACTATTCCCAGCCTCGCGCGTTGTTCGAGTTGTTCGACGAAGGCCAGCGCCGGCGCCTGTTCTCCAACATCGCGGAAGCGATGCAGGGCGTTCCCGCCGAAATCGTCCACCGGCAGCTCGAACAATTCAGCCGTGTGCATCCCGACTATGCCAAGGGGGTGGCGGATGCCGTGGGCGTGTCGATGGACGGCTCGGCAACCGGCTGAGCAGGCTTGCCTGATCGGGCTGGACAATGGAGAGTCGCGGACCGGGTCGGTCGCGGAAACCGAAGCACCGGCGACCCCGTTGAACGCCAACCGCAGCAGGCGTCGAGCCCTTTCCGGGCTCCGGCCAGCACTCGCTGGCGGGCGGGTGTTTCCGTCGACGGCTGCCAACTACTGATTTGGACGCCTGAGGGGATCAACGCCACCCTCGGTTATCGAGAAGCGTCGCGAACTCGAGCATGACCATGGCCCGCGCCGGTTCGATCCGCTCGACATCGGTGTCCGTGACGGTGAAGAAGGAGAGCTGCTGGTGGAGACAGCCGGCCGGGCAGTCTCCCCACGCCTAGCGGATGATCACATGCCAGGCCCCGCTCGTCTTCGATGCGTCGATGTCCGGGCGTCTCCCAGGTGAGAGTCCTGTTCCGCGTATCCGACGCCGTCCATCGCCGCATAGGCCTCGACCGCAGCCACTATATTCACATGCTCGTCGACATGGAAAACGGCAGTGCCGAGGGCCGGTAAACAGGGTCACGGCCGACAGGCCCAGCCGGGCGTTGAGAGCATCGAATTCGGCCCATCCGGTGCGGAGCTCAACGAGCCCGGTTGCGTCGTCGAGAAGGCCGGAGAGGATTTCGAGGAGATCCGGCTCCACACCGAGAATGAGCCGCCCGATCGTGTGGGAGGGCCGCACCGTCACCGCCGCGGCCGTCGGTTCGGCGTCCCGGATCCGGGACAGAACCGCCTCGATCTCACGGGCGAGCGCGCGCCGGTGTCCTGCGCCCATCAGAAATTCCGCGCTTTCTCTATGCAGAATCCGGTGAGCGAGGACCACGGCCTCCGCGGGCGCGGGAACCTCTCGAAACTCCGCACGCACGACCACCGGCGCCTCGCGGTTCTCCCGGACACCCGGATCTCGCGTCATGCCACAGCCCGCCAGCACCAGGGCCAGGACGCAACACGCTGAGGATCGGCGGACAAGCGCTGATCTCCGTATCCATAGACCGCGCATCCTCGTCCACTGATTGCTTTCATACTTTCGGCGCCGGTAACGACAGGCGCGGCTCCTTCGTGGTGTTTTCCGGCCTTCCGCCCGTCATCGCTAAGCGCTTGATTGGTTTCCGGTGCGCTCGCCGCCCAGCCACTCGTCGAGCTTCGACCAACGGCGCCGCCCCGAGACGTTGCGCACGGCGATCGCCACTGCCTTCTTTTGTCCGACCAGGACGACCAGCCGTTTGCCGCGCGTCACGCCGGTGTAGAGCAGGTTCCGCTGGAGCATCGCGTAGTGTTGCGTCAGGAGGGGGATAACGACGGCGGGATACTCCGAGCCCTGGCTCTTGTGAATCGTCGCGGCGTATGCCGGAACCAGGGTGTCAAGCTCGCCGAAATCATAGGCGACGGCGCGCCCGTCGAAACGCGCGGTCAGTTCACCTTCATCGGGATCGACATCGTCGACATAGCCGATGTCACCGTTATAGATTTCCTTGTCGTAATCGTTCTCGATCTGCATCACCTTGTCGCCGGGCGCGAAAGTCCAGCCGAAGCGTTCGACCTTGCGTTGCCCGGCCGGATTGAGGGCGGCCTGCAGTTCGATGTTGAGCGAGCGGGCGCCGGCACCGCCGCGGTTCATTGGGCACAGCACCTGGATGTCGCGCACCGGATCGAACCCGAAGCGCTTCGGGATACGCGTTTTGACCAATTCGAGGATCACCGGCACCGCGGATTCCGGATCGTCCGCTTGCACGAAATAGAAGTCGCTGTCGCCCTCGGGCTTGGAAAGATTAGGAATGGCGCCGCGGTTGATCCCGTGCGCGCTGGTGACGATCCGGCTTCGCGACGCTTGGCGGAATACCTCGGTCAGCCGTACGACCGGGACCGCGCCGGAGGCGATGATGTCGGCCAGAACCTGGCCCGGACCGACCGAGGGCAGTTGGTCGATGTCGCCCACGATCAGCAGCCCAGCCGTGTCGGGGACCGCCTTCAGTAGCGCCTGCATCAGCATGACATCCACCATCGAGGTCTCATCGACGACCAGCAGGCCGCAGTCGAGAGGGTTGTCTGCATCGCGCTTGAACCCGCCGCCCTTGGGATCGACTTCGAGCAGCCGGTGGATCGTCATAGCCTCAAACCCGGTCGCCTCTGTCATCCGCTTGGCGGCGCGGCCGGTCGGCGCGCACAGCAGCAGGGTCACGCCCTTGGCGGCCAGGATGCGCAGGATGGCGTTGACGATGGTCGTCTTGCCCACGCCCGGCCCGCCGGTGATGACCATGGCCTTGGAAGTCAGGGCCAGGCGAACAGCATCGGCCTGGCTCGCGGCAAGCGACAGGCCGGTCTTCCCCTTGACCCAGGGCAGCGCCTTGCCGGCATCGATATCCGGCCAGGGCAGCTTTCCGCCCACGATCTTCAGAATCCGTTCGGCAATCGCTCGTTCGGCCCGGTACAGGCCGCCAAGGAATATACAGGGAGTTCCGGCGACCGTGTCCGCGACCACCGTTCCCTCGGCCAGTTCGAAGTCCAGAGCGGTCTGAACCAACGCATTTGGGACTTCCAGCAATTCGACGGCGAGCGGCGAAAGTTCCTCGGACGGCAGGCCGCAATGACCGTCATCCATCGCCTCGGTGAGCGCATAGGCAATGCCCGCGCGCACCCGGATCATGGCCGTCTTCTCGATGCCGAGCTTCATGGCGATCGCGTCGGCGGTCTTGAACCCGATGCCGCGAATGTCGCGTGCGAGGCGGTACGGGTTCTCGGTCATGACCTGAACGGCATCCACGCCGTAGGTCTTGTAGATCCGCACCGCGCGCGCCGTGCCGACGCCATGGCTGTGCAGGAAAACCATGATCTCGCGGATGATCTTCTGTTCCGCCCAGGCGTCGGTGATGCGTTTGGCGCGCACCCGGCCGATGCCGGTCACCTCGCGCAGCCGTTCCGGCTCCGCCTCGATGATATCGAATACCTTCTCGCCGAACGCCCTGATCATCTTCCCGGCGTAGACCGGGCCGATGCCGCGGATCATGCCGGAGCCGAGGTATTTCTCGATGCCCTCGATCGAAGACGGCTCCGAGGTGCGCATGAAGCGCGCCTTGAATTGCTGACCATGGGTGCGGTCGTTGATCCATTCCCCCGATGCCGTAATCCACTCTCCGGCCGAGATCATTGCGGCATGGCCGACGACCGTTACGAGATCGCGATGGCCTCGGGCCTTTGTCCTCAGAACGCAGAACCCGTTATCGGCATTGTGAAACGTCACGCGCTCGACGAGGCCTGCCAGAACCTCCTGGGTTGACGATTCCGGTTGCGGCTTGACTACGCCGGTCACGACGTGCCGAGCGCGGTGGCGGTCAACAAGTCCTTGACAACATCGAACTGCCGCGCCCGCTCCGCGGCCGCTGTCGGGTGTTCAAATTTCAGGTCATCGTCATCAATGACGGCCAAGGCGGATTCACGATGCTCGCGCTCGATGCGTGCGAGGTGCGCTTGTAGCTCTTGCGCCGTGAACATCTGCCGCACCCGGGTCACAAACCGGGGCAGTTCGCGGGCGAATTCAGGGTGCCGGGCGGCCGCTTCGGCGAAGTGCAGCAGCTTCTCTGCGATCACGTAATCAAAGGCCGCCTTGAGACCGTACCGCAGCTTGATGGTCTCGGCGGCGTCACATTGCTCCATCCACTTGCGATGCCAATTGCGGTCCGTCATCCGCCGGCTCTCCGTTCTCCTTCGTCATCGCGCAATCGTTTACACCATTGCGAGTCCCGCTCTGCATGCCCCATCTTAATCATCGAAGCGCTTCGTTGCATGCGCGGCAACGACCTCCCAACCTAATTGTCTCCTTAACCTTCTTCCGGTGCGGTCCTCGGCACATCCAGGACAACCTCATAACCTGACGGTCGTAGGTTCAAATCCTACCCCCGCAACCAAACAAAGCCCGTAATATCAATATATTACTGGCTTTGTTCTTTCTAGGTCAGGCTGGAACTGTCTTCCATTTGGTCCAATGTTGGTCCAAATGGGAGCATGATCCTGCACGTTTCCGAGTGACACCGCGCACGCCGCCCGACTGAGATCGCGACGTTGCCGGCCCGCCGTTTGACCGTGGCCGGGCTTCAGAAGTGCAGCTGCCCACGCAGCATGACACCGTGCTCAGGCACGCCGGTTCCGTGCTCGGAGCGTTCGCCCTCGAGACTGAGGTTGAGTGGAGGTCCGATCTCGAAGCGGCTGCTGATCCGATAGCGCTGCAACCCTTCGCGCCGGTCCCGGTCACCGTCGGGCTCTCACGAAAAGCGCCGCGCAAGACCGCGGCGGGCTGACCGAACGGCGACACTCTCCCTCACCCGCGAGGACATGGCGAGTGTCGGGCAGTCCGGCCCGCGGCCCGTAGGTCTCGATCAGTCTCTCGACGCGATAGCGGCCATGTCGCCCGCAGGGTTCGCACTCAAGGGTGAGCATCTCGACTGTCAATCGGCGTGCAAAATTGACCCCCTATCGGCGTGCAATATTGACCCCCTGAGTGGCACGGCGGAGGTTGTCCCGGTAGCCGATAGGGGGGACCCGCGCGGCTTCGTGTAGCGCCTTGCGGTGCGCGGAGCGAAGCCGCGTGGGGGGTGCCTGTTGACCCACCGGGGCAAGCGGGCCGCAGGCACGGCCTGCCGGGTCAGCAGCGGTTCTTGAAGCGCCAGCTCTCGTTGCCGGTCTCGATGATCTCGCAATGGTGGGTCAGGCGGTCGAGCAGCGCGGTGGTCATCTTTGGGTCGCCGAAGACAGAGGGCCATTCGCCGAAAGCGAGGTTGGTGGTGACGATGATCGAGGTGCGCTCGTAGAGCCGGCTCATCAGGTGGAACAGCAGCTGCCCGCCGGCCTGTGCGAAGGGCAGGTAGCCGAGTTCGTCGAGGATGACGAAGTCGCGTCGGACGAGTTGGTCCGCGGTACGGCCTTGGCGTCCGGAGCGGAGTTCGGCCTCGAGGTGGTTGACCAGGTCGACGACGTTGTAGCAGCGGCCACGGGCGCCCTTTCGGATACAGGCGCGGGCGATGGCGACGGCGAGATGGGTCTTTCCGGTGCCGGTGCCGCCGACCAGCACGATGTTGCGCTTGCTCTCCAGGAAGTCGCCGCCGGCGAGTTCCTGGATCAGGGGCTCATTGACCGGGGAAGCGGCGAAGTCGAAGTCGGCCAGCTCCTTGGCCGTCGGCAGCTTGGCGGACGTCATCTGGTACTTGATGGAGCGCGCCTGCTTGTCGGCGACCTCGGTCTGCAGCAGCGTACCGATGATCTGCTGCACCGGATGACGGCGCTTGAGCCCGTCGGCGAGGATGTCGTCGTAGGCGGCGCGCATGCCTGCAAGCTTCAGCGCCGTCATCATCGCCAGCACATCATGACGCTCCATGACCGGCCTCCCTCAGGCGGTCGTAGCGGCGGCAGTCGGCCACCGGCTGGTGGCGAAGCTGCAGGCCCTCGGGCGTCGGGATGGCCGGCGGCGGCGGCGGCTGGCGGTGCCGGGCGAGGATGTTGAGCACAACATCAGCGCTGCAGGCGCCGCAGGCGAGCGCTTCGGCGCAGGCCGCCTCGACCGCCTTCAGCCCGTCCTCCAGCACCGCCGCGAGGATTTTGACGATCTGACGATCGCCGTCGTCGCGGCCGGTGAGCCGCGCCCGCATGCGGCCCAGCGCGCCGGGCAGTTGCCAACCCTTGAAAGGCGCGCCATTCCTCAGCGCACCGGGCTTCCTCGTCAGGATCGGCACGTAGTGCCACGGATCGTAAGCGATCTCACCGCGTCCAAAGCTCCGGGGGTGTTCGGCAACGGTCTCGCCATCCTGGCGGATGACAATCCGATCGGCATAGGCCCGCACGTCGACCGTCCGCCCGACGGCACGGGCCGCCACGCTGTAGTGATTGTTGTCGAAGCGCACCAGACAAGTCTTGGAGACCGATACCTCGGTGGCGTGGAAGCCGTCGAAGGGGCCGCGATAGGCCATCAGGAAGGGGCGCTCCTCCTCGAACACCTGCCACACCGTCTTGCCCTCGATCGTCGGATGCGGCCGCTTCTTGGCGTCCTCGATGCACCGATCCTTCAGCCACGCGTTGATCTCGGCGTAAGAGCGGCCCCGCGGGCTGGGCACGAACAGGCGGCCGCGGACGTCACCCACCTGCCTCTCAACCTGGCCCTTCTCCCAGCCCGCACCCGGAGTGCACGCCACCGGCTCCACCAGATGGTGGGAGCACAGCTCCAGGAAGCGCCGGTTGTAGGCGCGCTCCTTGCCCACGAACACCGTGCTCACCGCCGTCTTCATGTTGTCGTAGATGCCCCGCCGGCAGACCCCGCCGAAGAAGTGGAAGGCCCGCTCGTGCGCCTCGAAGACCATCTCCTGGCTCTCGCGCGGGAAGATCTGAACCAGCTGCATGCGGCTGTAGCAGAGCCGCATGTGCGCTGCCTTTACCTTGGTCGTCACACCCGACAGGCGCGCGTATTCGTGGCTCCAGTCGAACTGGTAGGCCTCGCCGGGATCGAAGCTCAGCGGCACAAAACCCTGCAACGGCGACAACAGCCGCCACCGCCGACGCCAGGCCCTGGCGTAGCGGCGCACCGCGTCGTAGCCGCCGCCATAACCCAGAGCCGCAAGGTCTTCATGAATCCGCAGCAGAGACAGACGATCCCGGCGCGGCTTCTTCTCGTTGGCCTCAAGCCGGCGCTCCAGCTCACCCACCCACGGCCCCAGCTTCGGCATCGGCTGGATCTTGCGCGCGTAGCTGTACGAGGTCTCATCACCCCGCACCACCTTGCGCACCGTGTTCTTCGAAACCCTCAAATCCCGGGCGATCTTCTTGATCGGAACACCCCTCACCAGATGATCCCGACGGATCCGCGCAATCGTCTCCACAACCAGCATCTCCCCCACCTCGTCTGTCCAAACAACGAGGTGTGTTCAAGAGCACAAAACCAGGGGGGTCAATTTTGGACGCCGATAACCCCCAATAGGGGGTCAATATTCCACGCCGAACAACAGGCAGAGGAACGGGGCTCGCTCTTACACCCATTACTTCATGCATGATCTCTCCGACGTCTTCGATCGTTTCGAAGCGGAGGGGACTGTCTATGGCTCCATCAGTAAGAAGGACTTCCATGCGATCCGGTGCGTAAATGCACCCAAAGAGGTTATCGAAGCGTTTGAGTTCGTATCGGGCCAGATGGACGGCCGCATCGAAATCGCTGAACGCGAATCCCACACCCTCGCCCTCATTCGAGACGCACTCCTGCCCAGGCTCATTTCCGGTGAAATTCGCATTCGAGATGCTGAAAGCGCCATGGAGGCCGTCGCGTGAGCAGTCTCACAGATGTTGAAAAGCGCTATCTCGAAAGAATCCTGGATATGGGCGGCGGCTACGTCCTGGACTATAGCGATGCGACCTATGGTGAGTTTTTCGATCGCCACAAGGTCGACATTCACGGCAGCAAATATCAGACTTACGGCACATCGAAGGCGAAGAAAATGCGAGCCTTTTGGGAGCGGGAACCGGATGCCTTGGTCGGGCGGGTCCTCTCAGAGATGCTGGACTCGTATGAAGTCGATTGTGAGCTGAACGGAAAGGACACCAATGCGCCGGTTCTGAAAAAGGCGCGCGGTATTATTGAGCGGCTCACCGGAAATCGGCGACAGGCAAGACAGGCAGAAACCGTCGAGGAGTTTCTCCACGAAGAATTCTCAATACCGAACATTCGGAAGCTCCCGGTCGAACAAGCCGTCGTGCCAATTATCGAAGGCCGTCTGGATGAGGCACGAAAAGCGTTGGCGGCGAGCGCGTACCTATCGGTCGTGCTGCTGTGCGGCAGCGTTCTAGAAGCCGTCCTTCTGGGCAAAGCCCAACAGGAACCGGCCCTGTTCAACAGGTCGACGGCAAGCCCCAAGTCGACCGATGGCAAGGTTAAGCAGTTCCATGAGTGGACGCTTGCTCAATTTATCGACGTTGCAACCGAGGGGGGCGTCTTGAAACCTGATGTACAGAAGTTCAGCCACGGCCTGAGAGATTTCCGTAACCACATCCACCCCTATGAGCAGATGATTTCTGGTTTCACGCCAGACGCACACACTGCCAAGGTGTGCTTCCAGGTGCTCAAGGCGGCCCTCGCAAGCGTAGCCGGGGAACGGTAATGGCCGGTGGCATGACGCGCGTCCCCATTAATCCAGACCTTCTCCATTGGGCACGGGAGCGCTCCGGGGTTGCGCAAGAAGACTTGGCGACCAAGTTCAAGAAACTGCCGGAGTGGGAGGCGGGAGAGGCGCAGCCCACCCTGAAGCAGGTAGAGGCGTTTGCCGATGCCGTCCACGTCCCGGTCGGCTACCTGTTCCTCACCGAGCCGCCGGAGGAACGCGTGCCCATTCCCGACTTCCGCACCCTCGCCGGGCAGGCCGTGACACACGCCAGCCCGAACCTGCTCGATACGATCTATGCTTGTCAGGAACGGCAAAGCTGGTATCGCGAGTTCGTCCGCGTCGCGCAGGAGCCGGAACTCGCCTTCGTGAGCGGTGCGTCGATCAAGGATGCGCCGCATGCGGTCGCGGCCCGGATGCGTGCGACGCTGGACTTCGATCCGGCCCACCGCCGTGCTTGCCCGACCTGGACCGATGCCTTGCGGCTCTTCATCCGCCAGGCGGAGGACGCTGGCGTGCTTGTCATGGTCAGCGGAGTCGTGGTGAGCAACAACCATCGCCGCCTCGACCCAGCCGAGTTTCGCGGTTTCGCCCTGTGCGATCCTCTCGCGCCCCTGATTTTCGTGAACGGCGCCGATACCAAAGCGGCCCAGATGTTCACACTTGCCCATGAGCTCGCGCATCTGTGGCTGGGTGCATCGGCCCTGTCGAACAGCGAGGCTGCGCCAAGGCCAGGATTCCAGCGGGAAGAGGTGTGGTGCAATGCGGTGGCGGCGGAGTTCCTCGTGCCGCTGGCCGACCTCAGGGCCAAATTACGCGACGAGGAGGAACTCCCCGACGCGCTGGCCCGGCTGGCGCGGGCTTTCAAGGTGAGCACCCTCGTCGTTCTCCGGCGCTTGCTCGACGCCGGCTGGCTCGACCGCGGGCGTTTCGATATCGCCTGGGCGCAAGAAACCGCGCGCCTCCGCACCCTCGCGCAACGTGGGGGAGGCGGCGGTGACTTCTACCGCACGACGCTCTCCCGTGTAAGCCGCAGGTTCGCCCGCGCGGTCGTGGGCAGCACCCTCGAAGGGCAGACGCTCTATCGTGATGCGTTCCGGATGCTCGGCGTGTCGAAGACCGAGACGTTCAACAATCTCGGCCGCGAAGTCGGGCTGATGGGATGACCGACTATTTGCTTGACGCCAATGTTGTTTATACTGTTAGTAGACTGTTCTAAAAGATTTTTTTATCTCTTTTCAAATTCCGTAAGCGTTTCGGCAGCAATTGAGTTCCAAACTCTAGGCGCCGCTCCGGACCAGCTCTGCGCCCTCCTGTCGAATCCGTCGTGAGCCGGTCGTAACCGTTCGGCGAAGCCGTGGGGCCGTCCGGCTCACGCGGGAGATCAGGGCGCGCGGCCGAGGGGTTTCCGGCCAGCGCGGTCGTTCACCGCCGCCGTCGGCCCGAACTGGCACGGCTTCGCCGAACGTGTGTGGACGCCCCCGTTGATGCAAGCAGTTTTTGGTCGGCTCGGTGCATGCGGTCAGGTGCTGTCGTGTGTCCGGCCTCTCTATGCGGCAGATGCCACGCCGCGGGCCCGTATGGAGATACGCGGATTGGGTCCAAATCGGTTACGCGAGCTTGAAAGCTCTCCGTTCGGATGCTGGTTTTCCCAACCCGGTCTCGTTGACCTTTGCCCTTACCTGTCCTCCGTCCTGCCCACATCCCCGACGGCTTCCCGCACTTCGCCGTTCTCTCAGGCGGTGGCGGGAGCCCGGTAGCTCTCCTTCTTCGTCAGTAGCGCCCAGACGATGCGCGCCATCCTGTTGGCCAGCGCCACCGCGCCGAACCGCCCAGCGGACCACAGTCATCGCACCTGTGATCAGCAGCCGTCTCAGATCGCGCTGGCCCATCTTCGATATCTTGCCCAGCTTCGGCTTGCCGCCGGTCGTGTGCTGGCGCGGCACGAGGCCGAGCCAAGCGGAAAAGTCGCGGCCGCGCCGGAAACTCTCCATCGGCGGTGCGAAGGCCTGGATCGCCATCGCGCTGATCGGTCCGATCCCCGGCACGCTCATCAGGCGCCTCGCCTCCTCATCCTGCCGTGCTCTCACGTGGACCTCCCTCTCCAGGCCCGCAATCTTCGCATCGAGGCCGGCGATCTGCTCAAGCAGAAGGCCGCCCAGCTCGCGGACCGCTTCCGGCAACCCCGAAGCCGGTCCCTCAAGCGCCGAGGCCAACCGGCCGACATGCGCCGGCCCCTGCGGGGCAATGACACCGAACTCCGCCAGATGGCCGCGCAGCGCATTGATCGTCTGGGTGCGCTGGCGCACCAGAAGATCGCGCGTCCGGAACAGCATGCCCCGAGCCTGCTGTTCCTCCGTCTTCACAGCTACAAAGCGCATGGTCGGCCGCGACGACGCCTCGCAGATCGCCTCCGCATCCGACGCGTCGTTCTTTTGCCGCTTGACGTACGCTTTGACGTAGATCGGTGGGACCAGTCGCACCGCATGGCCGAGACTGCCGATCTCCCGGCCCCAATGGTGCGCGCCGCCGCACGCCTCCATCGCCACCGTGCAGCGTGGCTGCGCAGCCACAAAGTCCAACAGCTTCGCCCGGCTCAGCTTCTTGCGGAAAGCAACCGACCCGTCCGCCCGCGCACCGTGCAGCTGAAAGCTGTTCTTCGCCAGATCGATCCCGATCATGTAAACCTGTTCCATGGACGCCCCCTTCCTCGCTTGGCGTTAACAACACCGCCAACCTGGCACATCGCGATGCCGTCGGGAGGGGCGTCCACCCCATCGGTTACAGCCGGTCACGTTCCTCGATCCCCGATTCGCCGGACCCGAGCAGGGTCATCGGACCGACCCCGCGCTCCGGGCCCAATCACCGGCAATTCCAATTGTCGTCGCCGGAAAAAAACAGTTGACGCTGACCAATTGGTATGAGATTTCCAGCGTCTCCCGATCCAGAGAGTTCCTGTATCCCATTGTTTTAGCGTTCTTTTCCAAGTATCCCCGGAGTCACCGCAACGCGTCTGATTCCGCCCCCCCCGATTTGCGGAAGCATGCCGTAACCGGATTTGCGCACTATCCCGGTTCGCCATGGCTGCGAATGGCGGCCGACCCTCGGAATCCCTGATTCGGGCGCCGGCGCCCATCTCCCCCAATCCGTCACACCTCCCGCGATCCTGACCGGATGGGTACAATCGAACATTTCGTAGGGAGGAGAAAGTTTGCCTGAACAGAGCGAAAAACGGTCTACGGCGTCCTTGACGGACAAGAAAGGGGACGCGACGTGCGAAGGGCGAAGACCATCCGATTCTCAGATCCCGGGTGGGAGCTGGTCGAGAAGGCCGCAACCGAGCGCGGAATCACCGAGGCCAAGTACGTCCGCCGCGCCGCTCTCGATTCCGCCGAAGGCAAGAACGCTGCGCTCTCCACAGAAATTGTCGAGGCGATCCAGCGGATCTACCGCAGCACCTACATCCAATCGATGCTCAAGCGCAACGAAGTGCTCCGCGAAAAGCGGGTTGCCGAGACGGAGAAAACGATCAAGTTGGCCCGCGTGTCCCAGAACCTGATCCAGAAACAGCCCTTCGAATGACCCCTCCGCAAACCGATCCGCCCCCGACACCGATCTGGAAGAAGCTGTGGATTGCACTTGCCGGGCTCGCTGTGGCCGGTGCCGCGGTGGTCGATTTTGCAACCGGAGCCATCGGGATCGTCGAAAAGGTAGTCGAGTGTTTTTCTCCCCGTCGCCCGCTCTCGTGAGCATCACCCTGGAACCGGTACCCAACGGCCCGACCTGCCTCAAGTTTTCGTTCGAACGCCTGCCCTCCGACTTCACATTGGGCAAGATCCGCTTCACCGTGATCGCAATTTCAGGGCTGCAATCCACTGCCCATGTAGCCGCAAGATCCGTCTACCGACAGGAAAAGGACATGACAGTGCCCACGAATGTCATGACCGGCGAAATGATCGAGATAGACCACTATATCGATATTCAGGCCCAAAAAGCCAGTGATGCCGCCGTCGTCGCTGTCTGTCCGATTCCGGTCGACCCCGGAATGTCCGCCAACGTGACGGTCGTGCCATCGTTCCTCTCCCTCGCGGGCAAGCCGATAGAGAACATCGAAACCAGCACCGACGACGGATCACCCATCGAGGACGGAATCGAGCTTGCCGTCGTTCGATATCCGAGCCCCTCAAGTCCCAACTACCAGACCGAATAGGAGGTTTCGCGACGAGCGCGGGCGCCTGATCGGCAGCCAGTCCCAACGACCGTTCACAAGTGCCCTTCCCCGTCTCCATTCACGAAGTGTTGCGTGGTCAACAACAAATAGATCTTCCCGAAAAAACAATTGACGCTGACCAAGCGGTCCCGTCTATGCAGTAAACGATACAGGGACGGTGGGTGAAATTTCTCCTCTATTGTTTCGGTTGACTATATCCCCAAACGAATCAGTTTTTTCAATAATTTCGAAACCGACTTCGCTGAATGTCTGGCGCATGTAGACATTTTCAGCAAGCAGGGGATTGGTGAGCGCCTGGGAGAAGGCGTCGAATCCGACCATATTGAGCATCAGGTCGCCAAGCACACGGTCTCTAGGGCGTTTCTCCGCACGCAGTCCGACCATGAAATCCACCGTGTCCACACCGTCAGTGTAAATATCCTTAAGTTCTTTAGCCCTCTCTTCGTTGCCAGTGAGTTCCTCAAAGGAGGTTGGCCGGTTCACGCCGAATAGGTCGCAATACTCCGTATATGGTTGGACCATGAACTGGCGCGACAAGGCGAGACCGGCAAGCTCGGCTGGCCACAGGAATTCCGGCGTGTTGTGAAGGACCATGGCTCCAGCTTTTTGACTCGATATGTCTCTTATGACGGCTTCGACACCGTGCTGCTCGATCAAGGCGTTGTTGTACATGAACTCGGATGGTTCAAGATCGGTATCGGTAAGCTTGATAGTGTTCGGAACCAGTCCATGCCAACGATACAACAGGTTGAATTCAATAGAAATGCGGTTGGAACGGTACCAGCGCTGCTTGTCTGCGAAACCCGGTACCAGCTTGAACTTACCAAGATCGCCCGCCAGCGCATTGATGTAGTCCTCAATAATGACCTTGAGCGCGCATGCCATGTTGATCATGCGTGCCGTCTGGAACAGGCGGTCGTCATCCCAGTCGTGGTGTCTTGCCGCCAATATGTCGCACAGCCGGTTATGTTCGCGGAGAAAGATCGTAC
This sequence comes from Alphaproteobacteria bacterium, assembly GCA_965218865.1. Classification (GTDB taxonomy): domain Bacteria; phylum Pseudomonadota; class Alphaproteobacteria; order JAAXGF01; family JAAXGF01; genus CBDCME01. Next base: position 10,630 of record CBDCME010000067.1, on the reverse strand, counting down.
TGATGGAGGTATAGCCAATAGTGGTGTTACCGCGTTCCAACCCCGTCGCATAGAGGTTCGGTTTTCGTTCTTCGATCGGAATTCCAAGGTCCTTCTCTGCCTTCTCGAGTAGAGTCTGTACCTGGTCCAGGTAGGGCAATTTCGCGAAATGCCGCTTGACCTCGCCGTTTTCATCAAACAACTTGTCAGGAAACATTGCTCCGTCGATGTAAGTGCAACGCAGTTTGCCCTGATTTTCGCTTCGCAAGATTTCTGCGGTCGATTCCGTCAGTCCGTAGATTTGACATAGATCGATTTCATGGTTTGGCGTGTTCATGCGCGGGTCGGAGGGATGGGTCCGGAGGCAGGGCTAGTTTTTTGTCCGCCCAGTGATCAGGGTGAGGTGATCGCGGCGCTGGCCATTTCATTCTCGGTGTGGCAGTGTGCCGGTCATGGCGACGCTGCCGGTCTCGGATTCGTCCATTGATTTGCGCGCGGTCACGGTGCGTCCGACCTGGGGCGCGCAGGAGCACCGGCGCTGGGACCGGTTGGTGGAGCAGCACCACTACCTGGCGTTCCACGGCGTCATCGGCAAGGGCCTGCGCCATGTCGCGGTGCATGGCGAGACCTGGCTCGCACTGATCGGCTGGCAGCCCGGCGCGTTCAAGCTGGGCGCGCGTGATCGCTGGATCGGGTGGTCGGCCGAGCAGCAGTTCCGGCGTCTGCATCTGATCGCCAACAACTCGCGCTTCGTCATTCTGACGCCTGGCCGAGTGCCGAACCTGGCCTCCCGTGTGCTGGGGCTGAGCCTGCGGCGGCTGTCTGAGGACATCCAGGCGGTGCACGGATATCCGGCTCTTCTGGCGGAGACGTTCGTGGACGTCTCGCGATTTGCCGGCACCTGCTACCGCGCGTCGAACTGGCGCTCTCTGGGGCTGACGCGGGGCTTTGCCCGTGAGCCCGGAGGGGCAGCGCGCTGGCGCCACCACGGTCAGCCCAAGGAGGTCTTCGTGTTCGGACTGACAGACGGCGCCCCCGAGGCGCTGAGCCGTACCGGGATGCCGGCACACTGGAACGCCGAGCAGCACACCGAGCCGATGGCCGCGCCCCGGCTGCGCAGCCTGTTCGAGTGTCTGGGTGAGGTGCCCGAGTACCGCCATGCCCGGGGCAAGCGCTATGCGCTCAACACCATTCTGGTGATCGCCGTCGCCGCCCGGCTTGCCGGATACCGGGGGGTGAACGCGTTCGCCCAGTTCGCCGCCCTGCTCTCCCAGGAGCAGCTCGAGGCGGTGGGTGCGTTCTGGAGCCCTTCCAAACAGCGCTACACCCCGCCCGCGATCACCACCTTCCACAAGACCCTCACCGCCCTGCCGCCAGAGACCCTGGACAACGCGATTAGCCAGTGGACCGGCCAGCATGGCAGCGCGCACGCGCCGGTCGCCATGGACGGAAAGGATCTGCGCGGCGCCTCGAAGCAGACCGAAGACGGGCGCAGGATGATGGTGGCGGCGGTCGAGCACGACACCGGCGTGGTCCTCGGGCAGGTCGAGGTCGACCGCAAGAGCAACGAAATCCCGGCCGTGCGCGAACTCTCCAGCGGCCTCGACCTCACAGGCCGGATCGTCACCATGGACGCGATGCACGCTCAGCACGAGACCGCGCGCTGCCTGCTCGGGCGTCGCGCCGACTACGTGATGAGCGCGGTCAAGGACAACCAGGAGATGATCTTCGAAGACCTCAAGGCGATCGACTTCAGCGATGCGCTCTGGCACGAAACCGTCGACAAGGGCCATGGCCGCATCGAGCGCCGACGCTGCGCCGTCGTCGACCTCTCCGCTGCCGAGTGGGACGGCTACGCCAACCTCCACGGGCGACGCCAGGCCATGCGCATCGAGCGCGAACGCGAGATCCTCAAGACCGGCAAGCGCAGCATCAAGGTGACCTGGAGCCTCACCTCGCTCGGCGCAGAGCGCGCCGGACCCGAGGAGTTGCTCGAACTGGTGCGCAACCACTGGCATATCGAGAACCGCCTGCACTACGTGCGCGACTTCACCTACGACGAAGACCGATGCCGGGCCTACGTGCGTCACCTGCCCAGAAATCTCGCCTGCTTGACCAACGCGGCCATCGCCATCGTGCGCTGCGACGGACGCTTCCGTTATCTGCCCGAGGCCAACCGGCACTATGCCGCCCGGGCGCAGGAGGCCCTCGACGCGATCATGACCGCGCCCATCGCCTGAGACAGCACGCCTCTCCCCGGACCGGGACGTGCCGCCGAGCGGCGCGGGCGGACCGGTGTGCCTGTCGAATCCGAAAACGCCGTCCGGTGGCTTCGAGCAGTCCCCATGACGTCGTCGAGGCAAGCTCGGGGCTCCCCGAACCCCGTGCACCGAGCACGATCCCACTCATCCCGAACCCTCAACCGCGACTAAAAATTGTTCCTGGGTCCGGAGGAAACTGTCGGTGAACCACTGTGCGAACAAAGTAAAAAGGACCGACATGCGTGGGCTCGCGATGAATCCGTTTTCGGCGGATCGTCGAAAGAGCCGTTTTTCAACTTCGGAGATGCAAGGCAGGTTCGGGATGTCGCGCGGCGGCAGATGGCGCCCCGTGAAAGTGCGGTCGACCAGACTGGGCCAGGACGTGTAGTCCGCCGCCGACACGGAGGTACCTTTCTGTACCGGTCCCGGATCCGGTGACCAAAGCGACAAAGGGTAGGGTCGGGGCGACTTGCCCTTCATCAAGACTCTCAGGGCAAGATTGCTGGCTAAAGTCTTAGAAAATAACGCAACCGCGGAGAGTGCCAACTTCCTGAGCGATGCAAACATGAGTCTTCTCCTTTCCAGTTGCCGTCCGATCGTTCGGGCAGGGTTCAATTTCGTTGGCTCGACCCAAACGCTCATGGTCCGGTGCCGGCCCACCCCGAAGTCATGAAATGATCTAAGCTACGTGCGCGCCTCGCCTGAACGAGGCTGACACTGCCTTCGGGAACGCCTTCGTGCCGGGCCATATTGGGGCTGCCCGGGCGCCTGAGCCGAACCGACCGCGCGGCACGGCATGCCTGACTCGCCGAACCACTGCGTCGCGCGGGTGTATGTCTTTGAGTCTCGGTGGGGTTTATTACACGGCAAATAGCTGAGCGGAAATGTGCGACACCGTGAACGCCTTGTCGGCGCCGCTCGCCGGCATCCTGAAACGAAAGTGTCGGTCGACCCCGCGCAGACATTGGCGGGCCTTCGGCTGTCCGCGGGCTGGAAGCCCGCGCAGGAGGTCCTCGACCATGGGAAATCGCGGGACCGGGCTGAGAATTGTGCGTAATCAGGCAGTTTTTTGAGGGAAAGAGATCGCTGGTGGGGCGCGGTTGGTTGCCGTTCCGCCCGCGAGTGGCCTTTCATGTCCCGCCCGCTCCGAATGTCGTACGGCCTTATTGTGCACCGTTTACGCGCACTTTTCCGTAGCCACCAACACCCCAACCGCCAGACATCATGCCCATAGCCAGCGCTCGAATCCGCTGGCGCAATTCGGGCTCGCCCAGGACGGTGCTGATAAGGCCGCGCGCCATCCACTCCGGGGCCGTGGCCTATACACGCCGTGAACCGCTCCGGGCTACCGAACCGCGCGACGATACGCTTGACCCGCAAATGACCGCCGGGGGGTGTACGCACCGAACCTCACAGGGAGCGTCACCCCTCAACCGTCCACCGATTCGCACAACGTCCGCAACTCATTCAACAGCCCCAACTCCGAGTCCGAGACCGAAAATGTTCAGGACTGTCGATAAAACATGACTTGCCGCATGCCGACCGCGGATCGCAACCGCGCCCAGTCGCGCTGGACGACCGCGTACGGATAGGCGCCGCGAACAGCGCCACCCCGCCCACCAGCAACAGCACACCGGGCTGAGCGTGGAGTATCTCGCTGTTTCGTGGGCGATTCCGGAAAGACAGCCGGATCACAAGCACGATCGCCGTTGCCTTGCCCTTTCCGCACCAAACGCCACAAAGTATCAGGTGACGATGAGCGATCGCAGATTCGCCGTTACTTGCCGCCGAACTGTGGCAATCGACCTTCCCGTCAACTCCGAAAGTAGCTCCACCGCGCACTGCACGTCTCCTGGACCAATCGCTTCGCCGTCTCGCTTGACGAAAGGTCCGTCGGTTTCGGTCAAGAGCCGGTCCTCCGGGATCTCCTCCAATACCCTACGTCCGTTTGGCGAAGCCAGCATCTGCTCGTTCACCGAGTAATAACACCCCAACCGAACCCCTCGTTGTGTGTCCTTCGGGCTGCCCATAAACCAATGCAGCACCACCTTGCCGCGATCCACCGGAAGGCACTGCTCCACGAGGTCAAGCACGTGCTTGCTGGACCTGACGCTGTGAACACTAAGGATCTTGCCGCCCGCCTTGGCGCAAAGCCTGAGAATCGCGCCGAACACCTTCTTCTGGAGCTCGAACGACCGGTAGTGGCGTGGCCCCGCATCCAAGCCGATCTCCCCCACATAGCGCGTCGTCGGCAGCAGTCTTTCGAATATTTCGATCTCGCCCGCCCGCTCCGCAACCAACTGCGGATGGAGTCCGAGAGCAACACGGACGAAAGGGCTGTCTGCGGCCAACTCGCAGTTGCGAGGGAACGCCCGCGGCGTCGTGGTCACCGTCAGAGTCGCAACTCGACGAGAGTCACACTTCTTAATGGCCGCCGCTGGATCGGGATAGAGATCGAGATGCGTGTGGAAGTCGACATAGTCGTCCGTGAAGAACCCTGATTTCAATCTGAAGCGGCGATTGGGTTTGCGGTGGGGTGCGAGATGTCGCTGAGGAGCGCGGCCAGGATTTGGACAAACAAACGCCTCAGCCATTTGAGGACAAGGCGGTAGTTGTAGCCGGCGCCGGCGAGGATGGCGTTGATCTTGTCGCCGTCGCGGCCTTTGAGGAAGTTGCGCCCTAGCCTGCCATCGCTCTTGAGATGTCCGATCACGGCCTCGACGGCGGAGCGCCGCCTGAGCTCCTTCTTGATCGTCGGCGTGATGCCGCGTTTCTGGCCTGATCTAAAGACGCGGTGTTTGTTGGGGTAATCGTGGCCCTGGTATCCCTTGTCGACATAGATGCGCTCGGCCGATATCCCCGTCCAGCGTTCCATCTCTTCGATCACCTGCCTCAAGGTGTGGCCATCATAGGGATTGCCGTGGAAGGCCTTGACGTGGGCGACGAACTGGCCGCCGGGGGGCGGGAATTGGTCGCCGCCACGGAGACCTTGCAGCCGAACTCGTACGGCTTGTGCGCCTTCCCTTTGCCGATGCATTCGACCTCGGGCGCGTGGAGCGAATAGACCTTGGGCAAGGGGTCGCGCCGCTTCTGGGTCGACACCCGCTCGGCCAGCCACAAGGGGCGGCGGAAGGTATCCCGTAGGCTCTCCTCCTGGGCCGTCTTGCGGCGGATGTCGCGGACGGTGCGCCCGAGATAGGTCTTGAGCTTGCGCAGGGCCTTGTTGGCCCGCTTGTGCTGTTTGGCATGGCGGTAGCGGCCTTGCATGATCAACGCCCTCTTGCCCAGGCGGGTATAGGACTGACGCAGGGCAATGCCGTGCTCCCGTGCCAGTCGCACCAGCCGCTCGCGGGCTCGTTGCATCAGTTTGGCGTCGGTCGGAAAGGCAATCGCCTTCTCTTGTACGGTGGTGTCCACCGTCACCCGCTCGAGGTCCTTCTCCCGCAGCGCCCCCACCCGGTGGGCCACGGCCAGGCTCTCCTGGAATACCTTCTCCAAACCTTCCGGCCCGATCCGGTCCCGCCACCGGGTCATCGACGAGCGCTCCATGGGCAGCTCATGCTGAAAGTACTCTTCGCCGCAGAAGCACTGGAAGTATGGGTCGTAGACCCAGCGCTCGCAGAGCTCCTCATCCGAGAGATCGAACATATGCTTGAGGATGTGCAGCCCAACCATCAACCGAGTCGGGACCCCCGGCCGACCCTCCTCCGAATACAAGGCTTCATAGGTCTCGTCGAAGAAAGTCCACGCGATCCGGCCCCCCAACACCACCAACTCGTGGCGCAGGTTGATGATGTTTTCGAACCGCGAGCGGAACAGGTCCTCTATTCCCGATGACACCTTGCGCGATGGCTTCATCACAGTTCTCCAATCCCAATCGACGGGAGCAGAGAATCACGTTCCGCAACGGAAGGGAATCCCCAAAATCAATTATTTCAAATCGCAAGCTTTTCAGGCCCAAAACCCGTTTTCTTGCAAATCCGATTACTTCGCCAAACCGAAAGAGCTACCAACATCAGCCGCTTACGCGTTCTTCACGGGCGACGACATAGCTTGGACGCATCGTCATTCAGCTCGGCTGCGCGGTAACGCCATCTAGCAACTCAGACACTTCCAGGATGCCGCGCCTGAACACGTCGGCATACGCTGGTATCTCGGTTGGCTCATCGACTAGAGGTCCGGGCTTGTGAACGAGGGTCTTCGCGAGTTGCGGCCGCTCCTCAATCCGCTTTGCCAACAGTTGTAGCGACGCACATCTACGCCTTCGGCCCGATCCGTTCGAAGGGGCCGCGCGCGGAGATCAACAATCCCGTACTCCGTCGGATCCGCGACCCCCAGTCCCTTCTTAAGCGATGCACGTCGAATGAGACATGGCACGCAGTACCCACAGTGCCGCGGCGACATCCGCTGATAGCGAACCTTCGCCGGCGACGAGCAGGACATCGAGTTCCCCACCTCACGCTGCAAGAACGACCTGTCTCCACAGGCTTCCACCATCTCACCCTTCGTCGAGTGCCTATACGGATTGACCAAACTTACCTGGAGGCCGATGCGTTGGAGAAGCCGCTCCATTCCAACAATGAAGTGCGGATGAGCCGTGCGTGTGCTTAGCGGTCCGAACCGCAACGGATCCAGCGGAACGTTCAGCGCGATCAGCCCGTTTTCCGGAATGGTCACCTGGGCCTCATGCTCCAAAGACGCCGCACACAGCGCCGCGAGGGAATAGAAGAGAAACGACCGACCTCGCTGGGTGTCTTCTGTCTCTTCAGTGGCGAGATCGTTCTTGTTGAATCCGACCCGAACACGAACCGACCGCACCGTTGGAACCTGGAACCGCTGCCTCAAGGCGCCAATCACCCTCGCCTGCGCATTGGCCGTCTCAGCGTCCCAGTAGTGGCTCACGAAGAGGGGCCGACGCCCCGCGGCTAGCAGATCCACCGCCCCGATGAAGCTGTCGAGCCCGCCCGACAGAAGGCTCACTTCATCGACGCCCGCCACGCGCAGGAGACTTGTGCCGGTTATAATGGGGGGAATTCGCCCAAGTCGCGCCCGAAAAACGAACCGCCACCGGTCACCGGTCAGGAACTTCAAGAGGTACTCGACATCCGGCGCCACCTCGTTCCACAAGTCCGGCGCGGTTACAGGGAGATATAGATCGATCTCCCTCGTCCATCCATCCTGCCCGTTCTTTTTCCTCGAGACGCGAGTGTCTCCCGCGTTTACCAAGGCGGCGAGGACCACTAGGTCCACGGCGGTTGCCGGAGCTCGCAGGCCCAGCGACGAAAGCTTCCGCAGCGCTCGTCCTATCCCGAAACCTAGGTTCCCGCTATCGTCGGCAAGGCAAATCTCGAACACTGCGGAATCGCCCTGGATCGGAACCACCGTCCCGTTGTCCCGACGACCGAGCCGTCCGATCAGGCTGAACCTCCTCATGCCGCCTCGCCCATAGCGCGCACCAGATCGAGAGCGGCCTCATACAAATCGCCAACGAATTCATCGATATCATCGCTCTCCAGATCTGCCAGACCCGTCCCAAACTCTTCGAACCGATCTCGCACACACCCCTCGATGAACTCGTGCAGCATGCGCTGTCCCCGCTCCACCACCCCCACATTGTCGGGAACATGCACCGTGTTAGTCCCCACCTCGTTAAGGATCTTGCCTTCAATCGACCGGCTCACCACGCCGATGAAGAACTCCTGCAGCTGCTCCGATGTGAGCCCGTCGAAGCTCCCGATCCCGTCCGCCGCAAGCGCCGCGACGGTCTCCAGCATGGCGTCCCGCGCAATAGCCTCCTCGATGCTGCTGCCCGGAGGACAAAGGGCGTCGGTCAGGGCGACGAATACGTCCTCCGCAGGCGCACCCGCAAGGGTCTCTAGGTCGAACCGTCGGAGCGCCTCTTCTGGCCCTCGCTCTGCGAAAGCCCTCGCGACGGCCGCTACCCCACCGGCCGCCATCCGCGAACTTTGCATCGACCGGGCGACTCCGGCGCCACCGCCACTCGCGCGAACATACTGTCCCGCACCGCGCATGATCGCCCGCGCATCCGAGGTCCGAGCGCCTCGCGTCAAATTTCCTCGCGCTCCTCCCAGTGTTGCACCCGTTGTCGGTGAAATCTCCGGATAGACCACACGGCCCGAGTCACCTTCTTCGGCACCCGAGCCGGCTTCGGAGCCGTCATCCGTTCCGTCCCCGTCGTCATCTAGTTCTCCTTCGTCCTGCGGTGATGCTGCAGGCTCAGTCGGAGGGTCATCCACGAAGGTAGGGACCAACACCTTTGTCAACGGGTCGCGAGGGCCGGAGGTCCCCATCAGCGTTTTCTCCTCTTGCCCCGAAGCTGCGAAGCTGCCACGGCGGCGGCCCGAAGTTCCTGATTCTCATCCTGTGCCGCCCAACCGGACAGCACCTCCGCAAAGTCGCGCTTCGCGTTCTCGGCCGTCAACGCAGCGCTCCATCCGCTCACCGCCCATGGGCCCAACCGCGATGCCGGCAAATCCTTCAGCAAAGCCACTAGGCCAGATTGCAGAAACTCATGATGCCGGCAGATTTCCACGAGTCCCTCAGCTCCGGCCGGACGCACCTTCAGGTCTTCCGTAGCCGTCACCTTCGCACGCAAGGCGTCGAACAACCGCTCCGCGTCCGACGCCTCAAGACGAGCCACGGTAGCCGACGCCTGCTTAACCTGCAGCGCCGGCCCTTGCAGTCTCGTAAGCAGTTCGTCGAGCTCTCCCAGCGATGCCACCGCGCCGAAGAGGCTCCGGCTGTCCCGCGTCACAAACACGTACGGCCGGAGGTCGTATCCCGCGATCGCAGGTTCGATTCTCGCCCACTGCTTCGCCCATTCAAGGTTCTGCCATTCGCGAAGAACCGCGGGAGCATCCCCTGCGCCGACGCCTTCCTCCACCTTCTCGGGACCCGCGCCACCCTTGCCTTCGGCAACCTCTTCGGCGACAAACGCCTCGAGCACAGCCAATTCCTTTGAGGTCCCAGCGCTAGCCGAACCCCTCGCGACCACGTCATACACCTCCGGCGCGAACCGTTCCGCCAGCATGACTTTCGCCAGCACGGACACTTCGATGTCGTCGCCAAAACCTCTTTCCTCGGCGATCGCCAGCCGCAGATGCATCGCATTTATGAAGCGTTTTATCTGACGGGGGTTGCCACGCGCCCCGTCCGTGAGGATGGGCGCGATCCTGTTCGCGAGGTCGAGCGACCGCTCCACCGGTTCGGTCACCGACCCGAGCTCCTTTTCGATTTCCTTGCGGCGCAGTCCGGGTCCCCGCCAAGGCCGCCTCAGCACATCCCGGGCCAGCCGCGCCAGCCCCTTAAACTCGTCCGACTCTTGCCCGCACTCGTTCAGTACCAGAAGCAGGGTCACGTAGATTCGTGTCTCCGCGTACCCGAGCGAAGGCAGTCGGAACGGTACCTGGATCAGCTTCTCAAGATAGTTCCTTGCGTACGTGGCAGGGCCCGTAGCCACGGGCAGATCCGGAAAGTGCTGGCGCACCGCGTACTCAATCATCTCGTCGTCGGCCGCGATTACGAATGCGGCCCGCGGCACGAACAGGAACAGTCGTATCGCCTCCAACGTCTCGATCGAAGTCGCCGGCAGACAGCGATCCAGGTCATCGACCAGGACCACCAGCCGATCGATCTCGGCCTGCTCCAGCAGTGCTTCGAACTCCTTCCGAAACGCGTGTATCTGCTCCGGCGCACTCACTTCCTCAGCCTCTCTGACAAACTCCCCCGCCCGGTCTACGAGCGTCGCCAGATTCCCGGCCGTCGCCGCATCCTTACCTTCACCAATCAATGCGCTCGCGACGGTTCCCAAATCTCGCACCGTTTCCACATTGGGTATGCCGGTCGCCGCCGTTAGGCCATAGCTCGCGGCTTTCCGGGCCAACTTCATCCATTCCACCCGGCGCAGCACGTCCTGCGCCTTGCTCCGTACCTTGCTCCAATCCGAGCGCGCGCGCAGCAGCTCCTCGACGATCGTCTCGACGAGTACCGCTTTGGCGTCTTCGAAGCCTTGGAACAGCCAACCGTTGTAACGCACGCAGAGCACCCCGTCCTGCTCCTTGAGCGCTTCTTCGATCATCATCAACACACTCGACTTCCCGGCGCCCCAGTCGCCGTGAACGCCGACGCTGAGCGGCTCGTCCGATTTCTCACTCAGAAGTCGAACTACCGTTCTCGCGACTGACTCGTAGTACAGCAGGTCAACTGCTGTTTCGTTGTCAGCGACAATCATGTTTGGATCTCCCCTCGCTTCTCCAGACGCTGTACTAGGCTACGGGCCTCTTCCCACACCGCCCTCTCGCCGCGCCATAGTGCCCTATCCCTGCCATGCGGTGCATCATGGACCGCCTCCAACATCGTCAGTCCTCCGA
>CBDCME010000066.1:0-22197 GCA_965218865.1 Alphaproteobacteria bacterium | reverse complement strand
AACCACCGATTCGCCCTTCGGGTCGCCCCGATTACAAGAAATTTATTGGTGACGGGGTTCGAAAGCGCTGGAACCAATCCGGTTCCGGCGCCTTTTGTCCGAAACTGTCCCGGTTTTCCGGCATTTTTGAACCACGTTAAGGCTCTATCCGCCTCTATACGGCTTCATACGACCCCGTCCGGTGCCCATTCTGGTGCCCAAAAACCCCAACGGATATTCCGCCCGGTGGGAATCCACTGTCCCCCGGAATAAAAAATAATCCTCCCGCCAAGGGCGAGGGTAAAGTGCACACGAAGAAATACTACGTGAAGAACGCGTAAGCGGCTGATGTTGGTAGCTCTTTCGGTTTGGCGAAGTAATCGGATTTGCAAGAAAACGGGTTTTGGGCCTGAAAAGCTTGTGATTTGAAATAATTGATTTTGGGGATTCCCTTCCGTTGCGGAACGTGATTCTCTGCTCCCGTCGATTGGGATTGGAGAACTGTGATGAAGCCATCGCGCAAGGTGTCATCGGGAATAGAGGACCTGTTCCGCTCGCGGTTCGAAAACATCATCAACCTGCGCCACGAGTTGGTGGTGTTGGGGGGCCGGATCGCGTGGACTTTCTTCGACGAGACCTATGAAGCCTTGTATTCGGAGGAGGGTCGGCCGGGGGTCCCGACGCGGTTGATGGTTGGGCTGCACATCCTCAAGCATATGTTCGATCTCTCGGATGAGGAGGTCTGCGAGCGCTGGGTCTACGACCCATACTTCCAGTGCTTCTGCGGCGAAGAGTACTTTCAGCATGAGCTGCCCATGGAGCGCTCGTCGATGACCCGGTGGCGGGACCGGATCGGGCCGGAAGGTTTGGAGAAGGTATTCCAGGAGAGCCTGGCCGTGGCCCACCGGGTGGGGGCGCTGCGGGAGAAGGACCTCGAGCGGGTGACGGTGGACACCACCGTACAAGAGAAGGCGATTGCCTTTCCGACCGACGCCAAACTGATGCAACGAGCCCGCGAGCGGCTGGTGCGACTGGCACGGGAGCACGGCATTGCCCTGCGTCAGTCCTATACCCGCCTGGGCAAGAGGGCGTTGATCATGCAAGGCCGCTACCGCCATGCCAAACAGCACAAGCGGGCCAACAAGGCCCTGCGCAAGCTCAAGACCTATCTCGGGCGCACCGTCCGCGACATCCGCCGCAAGACGGCCCAGGAGGAGAGCCTACGGGATACCTTCCGCCGCCCCTTGTGGCTGGCCGAGCGGGTGTCGACCCAGAAGCGGCGCGACCCCTTGCCCAAGGTCTATTCGCTCCACGCGCCCGAGGTCGAATGCATCGGCAAAGGGAAGGCGCACAAGCCGTACGAGTTCGGCTGCAAGGTCTCCGTGGCGGCGACCAATTCCCGCCCCCCCGGCGGCCAGTTCGTCGCCCACGTCAAGGCCTTCCACGGCAATCCCTATGATGGCCACACCTTGAGGCAGGTGATCGAAGAGATGGAACGCTGGACGGGGATATCGGCCGAGCGCATCTATGTCGACAAGGGATACCAGGGCCACGATTACCCCAACAAACACCGCGTCTTTAGATCAGGCCAGAAACGCGGCATCACGCCGACGATCAAGAAGGAGCTCAGGCGGCGCTCCGCCGTCGAGGCCGTGATCGGACATCTCAAGAGCGATGGCAGGCTGGGGCGCAACTTCCTCAAAGGCCGCGACGGCGACAAGATCAACGCCATCCTCGCCGGCGCCGGCTACAACTACCGCCTTGTCCTCAAATGGCTGAGGCGTTTGTTTGTCCAAATCCTGGCCGCGCTCCTCAGCGACATCTCGCACCCCACCGCAAACCCAATCGCCGCTTCAGCTTGAAATCAGGGTTCTTCACGGACGACTATATAGGGAATATACGTATCAGGGCTATAAAAATCCCTTCAGGGTTTCATCTTGGCCCACACATCGTCCAAAGGGGGACCGATTCCGGCAAACCTCGCTGACGCTCGCGATGCTTCTGGGGGTGCACATTGTGGCCTCACGTTGCGGTGCGCATTCCATGAATACGGCCACCGGCATTCCGACGGAAACCCGCCAGAAGGTTCATCCGCGACGCGGCCCGACAACAAAGGTTTGAGCCAACTGCGACTCCGCTGTTACCCAGGAGGAAGCCATCCTAAATCTTTCGGTCCCACGAAGGCGAATTTCGACCCGGAAGGGACATTTCGTGGTACTGCCACACCAAGGTTAAGCGCGCGGATATGATGCGCGCGGAATGATCCGTGAGGCTCCTTCGTTTCCATAGCAGAAAAATTGCCGGGATCACGATCAAGGTCAGGACGGTGGTACTGACCAGTACCGCCCACGATGGGCGCGGCGATCCACCGCATCGACTTCCGAACCGGTCCCACTTCGAGCGATCGCAACGGCGACGATCGCGGAAACCGTCATCAGGATGGGCCGTACACGTAGAAGAGCACCTTCGATGACGGCGGTTAGCAAATCGGCTCGGGAAAAACTTCGCGATTCAGATTCCGCCAGTGCCAACCCGCGCCGCAGCGCCTGATTAATACCAACCGCCCCAGAGTTTGACTCGCGCAAAGGTTTACACGCTAGGTTTTGTGTGATTCAAGGTTGTTGGCAACAAGGGAGTGTGTTCAATGCCAACGATTCCTTTGCGAAACGACTTTGATGCTGAAAGAGTCCGTGTTCTTGCGGCACGGAGCGATGATGGGAACCAGGCGCGACGGCTTTTGTCGATGGCGGCCATCTACGATGGGATGGATCGAGCGTGCGCGGCGGGTATTGGCGGCATGGATCGGCAGACGTTGCGGGACTGGGTTCACCGGTTCAACGCGGGAGGTCCGGCCGGTCTGATCGACCGCAAGCCGAACGGGGCGTTGCGTCGGTTGACGCCGTCGCAAATGGCGGCGCTTTCGCGGGCTATCGAGGCCGGTCCCGATCCCGAACGGGATGGGGTCGTGCGCTGGCGCTGCATCGATCTCAAGCAACTGATCCGAACGCGCTTCGGCGTGGACTATCACGAGCGGAGCGTCGGCAAGCTGCTGGCCGCGCTCGGGTTCTCGCATATTTCCGCGCGCCCGCGCCACGTCGGCCAGGATGCGCGGGCACAGGAGGAATTTAAAAAAAAGTTTTCCCGAACACTTGGCGAAAATCGTAGCGGCACAGCCACCGGACACGCCCATCGAGGTTTGGTTTCAAGATGAAATGCGCGTCGGCCAGAAGAACAGCCTGGTGCGCCAGTGGGCCCCAAAGGGATCGCGCCCGCGCCAGGTCAAGGACCTACGGACCTCTTCGGCGTATCTCTTCGGCGCCATCTGCCCCGAGCGCGGTGAGGGCGCGGCGCTGGTCATGCCGCGCGCCAATACTGAAGCCATGGACCTGCATCTCGAGGAAATCAGCCGGGCCGTTGCCCCAAACGCCCATGCCGTCGTGCTGCTCGACCAAGCCGCATGGCACACCACTGCCAAACTCGGCATCCCGGAGAACATCTCCCTCGTGCCTTTGCCACCCAAGTCCCCGGAGCTCAATCCCGCCGAAAATGTCTGGCAATACCTCCGCCAGAACTGGCTCTCCAATCGTGTCTTCGACTCCTATGAAGCCATCGTCGAGGCCTCTTGCCAAGCCTGGAACAACCTGACCGACCAACCTTGGAAGATCATGTCCATCGGCCTCAGAGCGTGGGCTCGCACAAGTCAATGTTAAGGGCGGTTGGTATTAAGTGCCCGTTCGGCGGCAACGCGAACATTCGGTTAAAGCAACCATGATCAACACTGCAGGAACAATTTTTAGTCGCGGTTGAGGGTTCGGGATGAGTGGGATCGTGCTCGGTGCACGGGGTTCGGGGAGCCCCGAGCTTGCCTCGACGACGTCATGGGGACTGCTCGAAGCCACCGGACGGCGTTTTCGGATTCGACAGGCACACCGGTCCGCCCGCGCCGCTCGGCGGCACGTCCCGGTCCGGGGGAGAGGCGTGCTGTCTCAGGCGATGGGCGCGGTCATGATCGCGTCGAGGGCCTCCTGCGCCCGGGCGGCATAGTGCCGGTTGGCCTCGGGCAGATAACGGAAGCGTCCGTCGCAGCGCACGATGGCGATGGCCGCGTTGGTCAAGCAGGCGAGATTTCTGGGCAGGTGACGCACGTAGGCCCGGCATCGGTCTTCGTCGTAGGTGAAGTCGCGCACGTAGTGCAGGCGGTTCTCGATATGCCAGTGGTTGCGCACCAGTTCGAGCAACTCCTCGGGTCCGGCGCGCTCTGCGCCGAGCGAGGTGAGGCTCCAGGTCACCTCGATGCTGCGCTTGCCGGTCTTGAGGATCTCGCGTTCGCGCTCGATGCGCATGGCCTGGCGTCGCCCGTGGAGGTTGGCGTAGCCGTCCCACTCGGCAGCGGAGAGGTCGACGACGGCGCAGCGTCGGCGCTCGATGCGGCCATGGCCCTTGTCGACGGTTTCGTGCCAGAGCGCATCGCTGAAGTCGATCGCCTTGAGGTCTTCGAAGATCATCTCCTGGTTGTCCTTGACCGCGCTCATCACGTAGTCGGCGCGACGCCCGAGCAGGCAGCGCGCGGTCTCGTGCTGAGCGTGCATCGCGTCCATGGTGACGATCCGGCCTGTGAGGTCGAGGCCGCTGGAGAGTTCGCGCACGGCCGGGATTTCGTTGCTCTTGCGGTCGACCTCGACCTGCCCGAGGACCACGCCGGTGTCGTGCTCGACCGCCGCCACCATCATCCTGCGCCCGTCTTCGGTCTGCTTCGAGGCGCCGCGCAGATCCTTTCCGTCCATGGCGACCGGCGCGTGCGCGCTGCCATGCTGGCCGGTCCACTGGCTAATCGCGTTGTCCAGGGTCTCTGGCGGCAGGGCGGTGAGGGTCTTGTGGAAGGTGGTGATCGCGGGCGGGGTGTAGCGCTGTTTGGAAGGGCTCCAGAACGCACCCACCGCCTCGAGCTGCTCCTGGGAGAGCAGGGCGGCGAACTGGGCGAACGCGTTCACCCCCCGGTATCCGGCAAGCCGGGCGGCGACGGCGATCACCAGAATGGTGTTGAGCGCATAGCGCTTGCCCCGGGCATGGCGGTACTCGGGCACCTCACCCAGACACTCGAACAGGCTGCGCAGCCGGGGCGCGGCCATCGGCTCGGTGTGCTGCTCGGCGTTCCAGTGTGCCGGCATCCCGGTACGGCTCAGCGCCTCGGGGGCGCCGTCTGTCAGTCCGAACACGAAGACCTCCTTGGGCTGACCGTGGTGGCGCCAGCGCGCTGCCCCTCCGGGCTCACGGGCAAAGCCCCGCGTCAGCCCCAGAGAGCGCCAGTTCGACGCGCGGTAGCAGGTGCCGGCAAATCGCGAGACGTCCACGAACGTCTCCGCCAGAAGAGCCGGATATCCGTGCACCGCCTGGATGTCCTCAGACAGCCGCCGCAGGCTCAGCCCCAGCACACGGGAGGCCAGGTTCGGCACTCGGCCAGGCGTCAGAATGACGAAGCGCGAGTTGTTGGCGATCAGATGCAGACGCCGGAACTGCTGCTCGGCCGACCACCCGATCCAGCGATCACGCGCGCCCAGCTTGAACGCGCCGGGCTGCCAGCCGATCAGTGCGAGCCAGGTCTCGCCATGCACCGCGACATGGCGCAGGCCCTTGCCGATGACGCCGTGGAACGCCAGGTAGTGGTGCTGCTCCACCAACCGGTCCCAGCGCCGGTGCTCCTGCGCGCCCCAGGTCGGACGCACCGTGACCGCGCGCAAATCAATGGACGAATCCGAGACCGGCAGCGTCGCCATGACCGGCACACTGCCACACCGAGAATGAAATGGCCAGCGCCGCGATCACCTCACCCTGATCACTGGGCGGACAAAAAACTAGCCCTGGATCAACACTGTCGTGATACGCATCGTTTTTCACCTTGATGGCCTGGTCGGGGATAGCGCCATTTAGTCGTGGGGCTCGGCTGGATTGGGCGAAAGCGTTTCGCCAACGGCGCGTTCGAGGGCGGCAAGATTGCGGATGTAGTCGGCTTGGGCTTCCTCGTACTTGTGCTCGACCTCGATGATCTGTTCGCCCGTGCGCACAAGGGCCTGAAAGTCTCCTTTTCCGGCTCGGTATTCGCCGAGCGCCGTATCGAGATTTTCTTCCGCCAGCGGCAGCAACTGGCTTTTTAGAAGAGATAAAATTTCCTCGGTTTTTTTGACCCGGGCGTAGGCCTGATCGACTTCACTTTGGTAGGTTGCGGTTAAATTCCGTAATTCCCACTCCAATTTCTTGGCGCGCGCGCGGGCGCCACTCTCCGCCGCACGGCGTTTGCCTTGGTCGAAGGGGATATTGACGCTGAACCCAACGTTCCATCTCTTATCTCTATTGTCCCAAAGAGCGTTGTGACCGGCCCGCAACTGAAAGTCGGGGAAGAAATCCTTTTCGGCAAGAGCGACGCGGCTTTCGGCGGCGCCGAGCTGTTTCCTCAGGGCTTGAAGTTCGGGACGAGAATCGATGGCCTGTTCACGCAGGGTCGCTAGATTCGGTAGGGGCGTAAGCGCCGCCGTGTATGATGGCGGCGGGATTGGCTGGCCGGGTTCGGGGTTCGCCAAGGCATTGATACGCGCCATGACCTCGGCGCGTTGTCGTTCCAGCAAAATTCTACGCTGATCCCGCCGGTAAAATTCGACTTCGGCTTGTATGACGTCCTGGCGAGAGGCTTTGTTATTGGCATAATTCGTTTCCGCGACGGCTTTGAAATCGTTCCAGAGGGACTGGCTCTTTTCATTGATTTTCAGCGCCGCATGAACAAGGTACCAGTCCGCGAAGGCCAATTTCGCCGCGGCCCGTAGATTTATCCGGGTCGTCTGGACGCCGTGACCGGTTGCCTCGGATTCTTCGGCCGCAACGCGCTCCTGCAGGCGCAGTATTCCTTGCCACGGGATATTCTGTGACGACTGGAATTATGGCCCCGGGGCGCGTCTCTCGATCCCCACAGGGTTTTGGGCGCCAAGTAATATGTAAACGACGGATCGTCGAGGGCGCCGGCCGCTTCCACACGTTCCTTTGCGGCGTGCCATTCGGCTCGGGCCGCGGGAAGCGTGGGATTGTTCGCCAACACCAAATCAACGAGTTCATCGGCCGTGATCGTCGAGTCCGCGTTCGCTGCTGGGCACAGCAACGCCAACCCCAGAGCGACGGGGAATATTCCTCGCACATGCATTGAAGGTCTCCTCTTTCCACATCGAGCGGCGGACCGCTACGGTCACACCACGGGCAGACGAAAGTCAGGTGAAAAAGAATGATCCCGCCGCGTTCACCAGCTGATCTATGTGTCGTGGCTCGTCCTCGATCTGGGATACCAGGCCGTTGACGGACTCCTGATCGGAGAGATCGGCGGCAAAGGTTTCGACCGTGCCGGTGCCCAAAGCGTCAAGCTCGGCCTTTGCCGCCGCGAGTTTTGCCTCATCTCGCCCAATAATCAGGACGGTGCGGCCTTCGCGCACGATCTCGGCCGCGGTAGCTTTTCCCATGCCGGTCGAGCCGCCGGCGATGATGCTGAGTTTGTTTGACATGTTCCGCACTCCTTGGGTTGGTGTTTGAGTAGGAATGATCTATCGATAGGTAGACCAATACCACTTGATGTTTTCCATGTCAACCACTATCTATCAATCGATAGAAATTTTGGAGAACCCAATGGCTAAACAGCAATCCCATGAACGTATTCTCGATGCGGCGGAACGCCGGGCGCGGACGGGAGGCTATAACGGCTTCAGCTTTCGCAACTTGGCCGAGGACGTGGGCGTCAAGAGTTCCAGCGTCCACTACCATTTCCCGACGAAGGCCGCGTTGGGCGAGGCGCTCGCCACGCGCTATACCATGCGTGCGCGGGAGCGACTGGACGATGCCAAAGACCATTCGCCAGACCAGGCGATCGAAAGAGTAACGGCGCTGTTTCGTGATGCGCTCGTTATGGATGATCAAATGTGCTTGTGCGGGCTTTTTGGCGCCGAGCGCGACGGTCTACCGCAGCCGGTCAATATGGCGGTCAGAGAGTTTTTCAAGATGATCCTTGAATATTTGACCACAGCCTTCGGATCGAATTGGAAGGGCCCTAGTGCCTCCTCCGTACTTGCCTGTCTGGAAGGCGCACTCATCCTTGCCCGCGTGCTCGGGGACGTGCGGTATTTTGAAGAAGCAATCGAGAAGCTGCCTCACCCTCCCGGCGAAAATCCCTGATTGGAAATCGTCTATAGTTGGCTAGCTGCTGTCGATCTGATGGGCCGTGCCGTGCGGCGGCTTACCCCCCAGCTCCGGAAATTAGAGACGGAATGGCAGCTTTCCCTCCGGCTGCGACGGCTTAACATCTGGCAGCGGCCGTGCCTGGCGTGTGACGGATTCGTCTCAGATTGTGAAGGGTTGTCGGACGCTTGTCGGACACGGGCGGGTGCGGCGCGGTGCGCGGATCGGCAGGCGTCGGACAAGCCTTCACAATATGAGTTGGTCGGGGCCGGTAACGCGAATGACAGGTATTGACGATACCTCGCCGTTTCGACCACGTGTACTGCGGTTCCGCGAATGGGCCGACGGCAGATATTCCGGTGACCACGAATCCTACACCGAACCCTGATCCGGCGATCCACCCGACCCGAAACTTGGCCTGTTTACTTGGGATCGGCCGAGCAGATGTCACCGCTGCAATCCAATCGCGGGATTTTCAGACCCAGTGACCGCATGGTGATCAAGGTCGTGGCGATCCCGACGAGCATCGCCAGAAACGCCGGTATGGCGTGGGCTGAAAGAGACGGGATGCCGTGGAGGATGAGGACGTCGTTGCCGCGCCGGGTATCATCGCGGCGCCAAGGCCCATGAGCACGCCTCCGGCGCCATAGGCAGCCCATTTCGGGTCGGGGCGCCACTGCAAAATGAATCGGCGGCCTTGCCAGGCGGACAAACCGATCCCGATAATCAACGCCGCGAACAAAAACCAAAGAGCCGAGGGGCGTGGTGGCGTCCCGACCATGGCGCGGCGCGCGACCTGGCCGAAGAGTTGCGTATACGGCCACAGGCCAATCAAGGCGTAGATCACGGCATGGCTCAGGCCCATCAGCACCGCGGCCGTCAACAACCGATATTGCTCGGGGAACAGCCGTTGACGCCAGTTTCCGGGGTTGGCGGAGCGGCACAACCGAATCAATTCCCAGACCATCCAAAGGCTCAGCACCGTCGTTAGGAGGCCCCGCCAGGGCCCCACGGTCGACAGGGCCGCGGTCGTCTCCACGAGTGCCGGCGTCAGGCCCACCGCGGTCACGACACCATGGGCGCCAGCACCGACAAGGAAGCCGGCCAACGACGCCACCATGCCGACGTTTCCGCCGCCGAGTCGGGTCAACGTCGAGAAGGCGCAGCCGCCATTGACGGTGGCACCGACACCGAAAAGGATCCCGCCGCCGATCGTCAGCATCGAGATTTGCCGAGCGCTCGCCGGAACGAAATCGACGGGCAGGATCCAGTCGGCGAGCAGGGTCACGCCCAACACCCATAGCGCCATTTTGGCGAAGCCCGCGAGCATGTATCCGCGTCGGGTGGTCATGATCTCCTCGACCGCGGCCACCGAGCAAATACGGGCCCGATGGGCGGCGAAGCCAATAACGCCAGCCAATACCACCGCGATGCCAAGTTTCAGAACGTCCAGTAACCTGCCCCCATTCAATCGTGCCGTTGTCTCGTTCGGCCGGCTCTGCCTGGCGAACGGCGATCCGGCCCACCGAACCGAATTCGCACCAGGACCGCGCCGCCGCCGCCATCACACATTCCCGCAAAATTCGTGGGCTGAAAAACCATATCGTGACAACCGTGTCAGTGACCGAGAGCAGATTTTCGAGTAAAGGCGAATTGTAGCCTGATAATGGCTGACCTGAAAAACCGCCCCTCAATGAACGCTTATCGCATAACATTCGCAGGCGCCTCCAGCGTGAGAATCCTCTGCCGCAAAGACCGCCATTGCTGGGAATTCAGCGCCTTGTTACCTGTGTCTTCGCTTTATATCCCCCTCCTCCCGCCAACAAGTTGTAGGGGTAGGAGTCCAACTTGGCTTATTGTCCGATTCTCGGGTTCCACCTCAGGGAGTTAGCAGTGCACAAGCTGCTCGGGTTGTTGGTCGCCACACTGGTATTTTTCCCCGCCTTCAACAGTGAAGCGAAGGAGCGGAAGGCCGCGAGTGATGGCGGAGACGTCAACATCGGCGCCGAGCGTCCGTTTGACGCGGTCAACATATTCGGCGATTTTGGCAAAAAATTTCTGTTGCCGAACGCGGACGAGAACAAAATATGGTGGGAACGCATGGTACGCGGGGAGGTTGGAAAGGATCGCTTCCTTATTCTTTGCGCGCTGAAGGATGGAAATTGGGAAAACTTGGGTGACATCCGCACTTACCTTGAATTCAAAATCCAAGAAACTTATTCGGTAAAAAGGCTGGCGAAGATGCTTGTCCTCATGAATGGTAAGCACCGTGGCGCTAAGGCTGGAAGGCCTCGCATCAAGAATATACAAGGGAAATCAGGGAGCCAGGATGGTTCATTAGGAGAAGGTTGGCTAGAGAAAGACACTGGTGCCGGGCCGTGGGGGATTGACTCACAATGGAGAATAGAGCCGAGCGTATATCCTCTTCTTTATTTCTTGCTGATGGGTTGCCCTGGGGATGACAGATGCGAATGAAATGTAGGGTTGGGCACGTTTGCCGGTCCAGTCCAGTGGGCGATTAACCCGGCGTCGGCCTTCTATCACGGCGCCATTGCCGCCTGAGCATTCGATCCGCGTCACTCCAATAATTAGTAAACTGTCCCCGATTTGTCCCCGGTTTCCGGCTATTCGGTTTTTTCTGAAGCGGACTATCTGGGCACGGGTGTTTTGTTTTTAACGCCGGGGACGTAGAGGGCGCGGGCGCGGGTCTCGAAGGCGGAGACCATGCGGCGTACGGCTTCGTTGAAGAGGAGCTTGATGACTCGTTGCATGAGCGCCGAGTGGAATTCGAAATCGACGTAGAAATCGAGGGTGCATCCGCCCTGGGGGTTGGCGATGAAGCGCCAATGGTTGTTGAGATAGCGCAGCGGACCCTTGAGATAGGCGACGTCCACCGCCGACGGCGGCGCCAGGGTCACGACACAGGTGAATCGTTCACGAAACACCTTGAAGCCGACGACCACGTCGGCGGTGATCGAATCGCTGTCGCGTCGGATGACTCGGACCGCGCGGCACCAGGGAATGAACTCGGGATAGCGCTCGATGGCGGCAACCAGTTCGAACAACTGCTCGGGGCTGTACGGGAGTTCGCGCTTCTCGGCGTGGGTCGGCATCACCCATGCTCAAGCCCGCCGGAGCCTGTCCTCGCGGGCTTGGCGCAGCTTGGCGAAATCCTCCGCCGCGTGGTAGGAGGAGCGGGTCAAGGGCGAGGCCGAGACCATTAGGAACCCCTTCGCGCGCGCCTTGCGGGCATAGTCGTCGAATTCGTCGGGGGTAACGAATCGGTCCACCGCGTGGTGGCGCGGGGTCGGTTGCAGGTATTGGCCGATGGTCAGGAAGTCGACCTCGGCGGAACGCAGATCGTCCATCACCTGAAGAACCTCGCGCGGCTCCTCGCCAAGGCCGACCATGATTCCCGATTTCGTGAAGATGCCGGGGTCACCGCGTTTGGCACTGTCGAGCAGACGCAGGGATTCGAAATAGCGCGCCCCGGGCCGGACTTCGGTATAGAGCCTCGGAACGGTTTCGAGGTTGTGGTTGAAAACGTCGGGACGGGCCGCGACCACCGCCTCGCCGGCGCCGTTCTTATTGCGGAAATCGGGTGTCAGGACCTCGATCGTCGTCCCCGGCGAGGTGACGCGGATACGCTCGATACAGCGGACGAACTGGCCGGCGCCACCGTCGTCCAGGTCGTCGCGATCGACCGAGGTAATCACGACGTGCTCGAGGCCAAGCGCGGCGACCGCCTCCGCGAGGTGATCGGGTTCGTGGGGATCGAGTAGATCGGGCCGCCCGGTGGCGACGTTGCAAAAGGTGCAGGCGCGGGTGCAGACACGCCCCAGAATCATCACCGTGGCGTGGCGCTTCGACCAGCATTCCCCGATGTTGGGACACGCCGCCTCCTCGCAGACCGTGTTCAGCTTGAGCTTGCGCATCAGCCGGCGGGTCTCGTGATAGACCGGCGCGCCGGGCGCCTTGACCCGTATCCACTGCGGCTTGCGCGGCACCACCGGGGCGTCGTTCAGCAGGCTCGCTCCTGACATCGCTGAGACCTTCGCAATCACCTTGGCCTAGAAGTGGAGCGCCCGGCCGTAGGCGTCAAGCACCGACTCGTGCATCATCTCCGAGAGGGTGGGATGGGGAAACACGGCGTGCATGAGCTCGGCCTCGGTGGTTTCGAGCGTCTTGGCGACGCCGAACCCCTGAATCAGTTCGGTCACCTCGGCGCCCACCATGTGGGCCCCCAGCAGTTCGCCGGTCTTGGCATCGAATACGGTCTTGATCAGGCCCTCGGATTCCCCCAGGGCGATGGCCTTGCCGTTGGCGATGTAGGGAAAGCGGCCGACCTTGACCGCGTGGCCCGCGTCCTTGGCGGCCTTTTCGCCCAGACCGACGCTGGCGATCTGCGGCCGGCAGTAGGTACAGCCGGGGATGAGGCCGGTGTCGAGCAGATGGACACCGGAAACGCCGGCGATCTTCTCGACGCAGATGACTCCCTCGTGGCTCGCCTTGTGCGCCAGCCACGGCGGACCCACCAGATCACCGATGGCGTAAACGCCCGTCTCCCCGGTGCGCAGCCATTGATCGACCACGACGTGGGCCCGGTCGACCTTCACCTTGGTGCCCTCGAGTCCGATGTCCTCGACGTTGCCGACGATACCGACCGCCAGAACCACCCGTTCGGCGCTAACCTTGCTCTTCTTGCCGTCACCCGCCTCGATCTCGGCGCTCACGCCCTTGGCACCAGTTTTCAAGGACTTCACGGTCGCTCCGGTGTGGATTTTCATCCCCTGTTTTTCGAACGCCTTGCGGGCGAAGGCGGAAATCTCGGGGTCCTCGGCCGGTAGAATTTCGGGCAGAATCTCGACCACTGTCGCGGCGGCGCCCATATCGCTGTAAAAACTGGCGAACTCCATGCCGATCGCGCCCGAGCCGATGACCAGAACCGATTTGGGCATCTTGTCGGGAATCATCGCTTCCTTATAAGTCCAGATGAATTTCCCGTCGGGTTCCAGGCCCGGCAGAGTGCGAGCCCTGGCCCCGGTGGAGAGAATGAGGTGGGCGCCGGCGAGTTCCGCCACCGGCTTCCCGTCCTTTACGACCTTGATCCGGCCCCGGCCGGCGAGGCTTCCGTGGCCGTCGACAACGGTGACCTTGTTCTTTTTGAGAAGATGTTTGACCCCGGCCGACAACTGTCCAGCGATGGAACGCGAACGCTTGACGATCTTTCCGGCGTCGAAGGAAATGCCCTTGACGCTTAAACCATAATCATCGAGGTGGCCCAGGAGATGATGGATTTCGGAAGTCCGCAACAGCGCCTTGGTGGGAATGCAGCCCCAGTTCAGGCAGATACCGCCGAGATGCTCGCGTTCCACGAGGGCGACATTCATGCCCAGTTGCGCCGCCCGGATTGCGGTGACATAGCCGCCGGGACCACCGCCCACCACGATGACGTCGAAGGATTTTCCAGCCACGGCGCGTCTCCTAAAACAGTTTGAGCGATGAATCCAGACGGAACGGCAAGATCGGCGCCTAAAACAGGATCGAAAGGGGACTTTCGATCAGCTTCTTGAGCGCCGCCAGGTATTTTGCGCCGACGGCGCCATCGACGGCGCGGTGGTCGATCGAAAGCGTGCAATTCATGACCGTGGCGACGGCCAGGTTCCCGTCCTTGACAACCGCGCGCTGGGTTCCGGCGCCGACCGCGAGGATGCAAGCCTGGGGCGGGTTAACGACGGCCGCGAACTCCATGATGCCGAACATCCCAAGATTCGAGACGCTGAACGTGCCGCCTTGGTACTCCTCGGGCTTGAGCTTGCCTTCACGGGCCCGGACGGCCAAGTCCTTCATCTCATTCGAGATCACGACGAGGCCCTTTTCGCCGGCATCGCGGATGACCGGCGTAATCAGACCGTCCGGTATGGCAACGGCGACGGATATGTCGGCGCGCTGGAAGTGGCGCACCGAATCGTCGGTCCAGGCGGCGTTGGCGTCGGGAACGTCGCGCAACCCCAGGGCGCAGGCCCGGATGATGAAATCGTTGACCGAAATCTTATAGGGGTCGGAGGCAGTGTTGAGCTCCTTGCGGACGCTCAAGAGCTTGTCGATCTCGCACTCGACGGTGAGATAGAAGTGGGGCGCGTCCCGTTTCGATTCGGTGAGGCGGCGGGCGATGACCCTGCGCATGGTGGTGTGCGGCAATTCGCTGAAGGGTGGCAGACCGGCGACCTCGGTTAACGCCGGGGCGGTCCCAACGCCGCTGGCGAGCGCCGCGACCACGTCGGCCTTGACGATGCGTCCGCGCGGGCCGCTGCCCTTGAGAGCGGCGAGGTCGATCCCTTCGTCTCGTGCCATTCGCCGCGCCAACGGGCTGGCGAATACACGATCACCGCTCCCGACCGGGCGAGCGGCCGGCGCCGCTGCTGGGGCCGGCGCCGGGATCGCCACGCCCGCGCCATCGTTTGCGGGCTTGGCGCCTCCGGCGGGCTCCGCGGCCGGTTCGGCGAGGCACACGGATTCGAGAGCGGAAGCATCCTCGCCCTCCTCCAAGATCAGGGCGATGGGCGTGTTGACGGCGATTCCCTCGGTCCCCTCGCTCACGAGGATTTTTCCCATGACCCCGTCATCGATGGCCTCGACTTCCATCGTGGCCTTGTCGGTCTCGATATCGGCGATGACGTCGCCGCTGCTGACCGCTTCGCCTTCGGCCTTGTGCCATTTGGCGAGGTTGCCCTCGGTCATGGTTGGCGACAGCGCCGGCATCAGAACTGGAATTGGCATGATATTCGTCCCCCCGGGGATCGGCCGCCTAGGTCCGGTAGCAGACCTCCTTGACCGCGGCGACGATATCCGCCAGCTGCGGCAAGGCGAGTTTTTCAAGGTTCGCGGCGTAGGGCATCGGCACGTCGACCCCGGTGACCCGCTTCACCGGCGCATCGAGCCAGTCAAAGGCTTGCTCCATGACCAATGCCGACACGGCCGATCCGATCCCGGCCACGGGCCAGCCCTCCTCGACCGTTACCAAGCGGTTGGTTTTCTTGACCGATTCGAAGACCATCGCGGTATCGAGGGGGCGCAAGGTGCGGAGATCGATCACCTCGGCCTCGATGCCCTCGGCGGCCAGCGTTTCCGCGGCCTCGAGCGCCAGGCCCACAACCAGCGAAAACGCCGATATGGTGACGTCGGCCCCTGAACGCACGACCTTGGCGAGGCCGATCGGAATCGTTAACTCCGGATCCTCGGGAACCTCGAAGCTCTTGCCATAAAGAAGTTCGTTTTCCAGGAACACCACCGGATTGGGATCACGGATAGCCGATTTTAGGAGACCCTTCGCATCGGCGGCCGAATAGGGCGCGATCACTTTTATGCCGGGACAATGGGCGTACCAGCTCGCGTAACACTGTGAATGCTGAGCCCCAACCCGCGACGCGACGCCGTTGGGGCCGCGAAAGACGATCGGACAGGACATCTGCCCTCCCGACATGTAGCGGGTCTTGGCGGCGGAATTGAGGATATGGTCAATCGCCTGCATGGCAAAATTGAAGGTCATGAACTCGACGATCGGCCGCAGCCCAAGAAAAGCCGCACCTACTCCGATGCCGGAAAAACCGTATTCGGTAATCGGCGTATCGACGACCCGCCGGGTCCCAAACTCGTCCAGCAACCCCTGCGAAACCTTGTAGGCGCCCTGGTAATCGGCGACCTCCTCACCCATCAGGAAGACCGTCTCGTCGCGCCGCATTTCCTCGGCCATCGCATCCCGCAAGGCCTCGCGCAACGACTGGGTCACCATTGGACCCGAGTACGCCTCCGGCGCCGGAACGACCGCCTCGGGAGTTGCGGTCGCGGATTTCGCCGCCGGCGAGGGCGCGGAAGAGGGACCCGCGGCCGCCTCGACCACGAAGTCATCGACCGCAGCCGGGTCTTCGCCCTCCAACAGCAGGACCGCGATGGGCGTATTGACGGCGACCGACTCCGTTCCCGCTGGAACCAGGATTTTCCCCAGGGTTCCGTCGTCGATACACTCGACTTCCATGGTCGCCTTGTCGGTCTCGATTTCCGCCAACAGATCGCCGCTGGAGACGGTATCGCCTTCCTGCTTCAGCCACTTGGCGAGGTTACCCTCGGTCATCGTCGGCGACAACGCGGGCATTCTGATTTCGGTGGGCATCGCTTCTCCGTCGCGAGAGGTGAGCGTATCAGGGTGACGATAGGCGCGGTCTAGGCATCGGCAAAAATATCCGTGTGCAATTCCGTTGCCTCGGGTTCCGGACTTTGTTGCGCGAATTCCGCCGCCTTGGCGACGACCGCCTTGACTTCCTTGTCGATTTCCTTGAGTCCCTTCTCGTCCGCGTGACCAGCCTTGATCAGGCGCTCGCGGATCATGGTGATGGCATCTTGTTCCTGACGCACGCGCTGAACCTCTTCCTTGGTCCGGTACCGAGCCGGATCGGACATCGAATGTCCGCGGTAGCGGTACGTATTCATTTCGAGGATGTACGGGCCCTTGCCTTTGCGCGCGTGCGCGACCGCCTTGCGACCCGCGTCGCGCACCTTGAGCACGTCCATGCCGTCGACTTCCTTGCCGGGAATACCGTAGGCCGAGCCGCGCCGGCAAAGATCGGTCGTCGCAGAGGCCCTAGCCACCGAAGTGCCCATCCCGTATTTGTTGTTTTCGATCACATATACGACGGGAAGAGTCCACAGCGCCGCCATATTGAACGATTCGTACACCTGCCCCTGGTTGATGGCCCCGTCGCCCAGATAGGTCAAGCATACATTGCCGTCGCCATGGTATTTATGGGCGAACGCGAGGCCGGTTCCAATCGGGACCTGGGCCGCGACGATTCCGTGTCCGCCAAAAAACCTGCGCTCTCGGCTGAACATGTGCATGGACCCGCCCTTGCCCCTGGAATAGCCGCCGCGGCGCCCGGTAAGCTCGGCGAGAATCCCGTTCGCGTCCATGCCGCAAGCCACCATGTGACCGTGGTCCCGATAACTCGTGATCACCGAATCCCCGTCCTTGAGAGCGGCTTGCATGCCGATGACGACCGCCTCCTGGCCGATATACAGGTGGCAGAATCCGCCGATCAACCCCATGCCGTACATCTGTCCCGCCCGCTCCTCGAGCCGACGGATGGTCAACATCTGGCGAAAGTAGGTCAGCAGCTCCTCGCCGGACGCCGTCTCCTTCGTCCGGGCCGAAGACTTGGGCTTCGACTTGGCAGCCATGCGCGCTCCTCTCCCCTTCTGTCGTCGTCCGAGCGGCCCGGTGCCGCCTGCCGGAAAATTACGCGGATCGAATCACCCTGGCAAGACGTCGCCGCGCCCAACTCGCCTGTTCTTGCGACAAGCCAAGCTTGGGTCTATACCTTCCAGCCCGCGGGCACGGAGTGTAGCTCAGCCTGGCAGAGCACCGTCTTCGGGAGGCGGGGGCCGGTGGTTCGAATCCACTCACTCCGACCAATCTCAATCATATTTCGAAAAAATCAAGCTCGGACGCATTCCCGGGAGACTCCCGGTCGTGGCCCGGGGCAGCCGGGCAGCCCTGGCCGCCACGGACAAATGCGGCGCGAGAACCCCCATGATTATCGTTCTCGATCTGTGCTAGTCTTCACGAACACCCAAGGAACGACCCGAACCGATGGAGCCTGCGATGGGTAAACGACTGGGCATCATTACCGCTATCGTTCTTCTTGCCGCCCTCGGCTCTCCCTTGAAGGCAGGGGAGCCACTCGGCTGGATCCGAGAGTTGGCTGAACAACTTCATCACATGGAGGGCGCCTGGAACGCGATGAAACGAGGCGATTACAAAACGGCCATCATCAACCTCGAGAGACTCGGGGAAGAAGGCTATTCCGAGGCCCAGGTCGTGCTCGGATTCATTTACGTCCTCGGGATGCCGCCGCATTACGACGAAGCCGCCGAGTGGTTCCGCCGGGCGGCGGCTCGAGGATCCGCGACCTCCCAGTGGTATCTTGGCAGGATGCACGCGCTCGGGAACGGCGTGCCGCAAGATTTCGCGGCCGCGCATAGGTGGTACAGCCTCGCCGCGGCCCAAGGCCACGAGGCCGCTCAAAGGGACCGGGACGAACTCGCGGTCGGGATACCCTCCGAGCAAGTCGCCGAAACGGAACGTTTCGTGGAGCAATGGGAGCCGGAAAAATAAGCGCGAGCCGATCGCCGCGGACACCCAGCCATCCCCTGGGGCGGGCTCGGCCATAATCGATTTCCCGGCTGGCGGTATTTTTTTACGCCCCGCCCCATTCTCCGACTCACGGACAAGTCGTGACCGCGGCGCCCGATGACAAGAAATCCCCCTAGATTCGAAATTCGCCGGACGGCACACCCATCCGCGCCGCCGACGGGCGCGGCGCCACGGCGGGGGTGGTAGGGATGCCGATCTCCCTCAGAAAAAAGCTCATCGCGATCGCCATCGTCGGCGTGGTCTTCGAGTTGTTCGCGCTCATTCTGGCCCCCCTGATCGGGGCCCCGCTCGATCAAGCCCTGCTGACCGCGGCGTGTATCGGTGTCGCGGTGAGTTCGTTCGAGGAATTCTACGTCCACGGCGCGGCCGGGCGGACCCTGCGCGCGATGCATCCGATCAAATCGATTCTGATTTATACCGCCTTCGTTTGCATCGTCGCGATCATCGGAATTCACCTCACGCACGTGGCCTTGGGTCGGGTGGACAGGTTGGTCGAAGCCTACGCAAGATTTCCCACGGCGCTGGCCATGATCATCGCGGTCTCGCTGGTGGGCGTGTTGGTGCTTCGGGTGATCGGTTTCATCGGCACGAAGACTCTCTTCC
Organism: Alphaproteobacteria bacterium; assembly: GCA_965218865.1. Classification (GTDB taxonomy): domain Bacteria; phylum Pseudomonadota; class Alphaproteobacteria; order JAAXGF01; family JAAXGF01; genus CBDCME01. The sequence goes on along the minus strand of CBDCME010000066.1, from coordinate 3,203 downwards.
ACCTTCTCGTGGGCCGCTACCACCGCCCCGTCATGGAACGCAAGGTCATTCTGTTCCTCGACATGAGGAACTTTACCGGCTTCGTCGAGGAGCTCGGCCCCTTGAGGGCGAAGGAAAGGCAATGTCCCGGCTGATGTTGAAAAAGTGAGGTAGGCGTCATTCGCCTGGAACCGTTAGGCTCTGGGTGTTGAATCCATCAAGGAGAACGACGCCATGACCAAGACTACACGGAACAGCCGCCGTTCGAAACTGTTGGAGATCCCGCTTCCGCTGTTGCCGCCGGCCTTGCCGGAGGCTTTTGATGATCTGCGCATGAGCGTGGATCGCTTTTGCCTGTTGGCCGGGGTGGAGACCCTGGGCGAGATGCTGGACGAGGATAGCGAGGTGCTCTGCGGAGCGCGCCACGCCCGCACGGCCGAGCGGCAGGGCCATCGCTGGGGGACAACCCAGAGCGAGATTGCCTATCACGGGGGCAAGGTGAAGCTGACGCGCCCGCGGGTGCGCGATCTTGCGGGCAAGGAGATGAGCTTGCCGAGCTGGGAGTTGCTCTCGGACCCGGCGCTTTTGCAGTCCTGGGCGATGAACATCATGCTGCTTACGGTTTCGACCCGCAAGTACGCGCGCGCCGTGCGCCTGCCCGGCGAGGCCAGCGGCGACTTGCCGGCACGCGCGGGCGATGCGACCTCGAAGTCCGCGGTCTCGCGGCGCTTCGTGGCCATGACGCGCAAGAAGCTGAAGGCCTTCCTGGCCAGCGACCTTTCGGATCTCGATCTCCTGGTCATCCAGATCGACGGGCTGCACGTCGGCGATCACGTGTTGCTGGCAGCTATTGGCATCGACGGCGCGGGCGAGAAGCATGTTCTAGGCCTGGCCGAAGGTGCCACGGAGAATGCCGCCACGGTGCAGGCGCTGCTCGACAACCTGACCGCCCGCGGCCTCGACCCGGAAGTGCCCCGGCTCTTCATCGTCGACGGCGCCAAGGCGCTCTCCAAGGCGATCAAGCGGACCTTCGGGCCGGTGGCCGCCCTCCAGCGCTGCCAGGTCCACAAGGGCCGCAACATCATCGAGCGCCTCGACGAAAGCCTTCATGCCGGCGTCAAGAAGGCGCTCAGGCAAGCCTGGGACCAAGACGATGCCGAGAAAGCCGAACGCCTCATGAATAACCTGGCGCGCCGCCTGGAGACCGAGGCCCCCGGCGTTTCGGCTTCCATCCTGGAGGGCCTGGATGAGATCCTCACCGTGATCCGCTTGGGCCTGCCGCCCAAGCTCAGGCGCTCCTTGGCCTGCACCAACGCCATCGAGAATGCCTTGGGAACGGTCAGGATGGTGCAGCACAATGTCAAGCGCTGGCGCAACGCCGAGATGGCCTTGCGATGGACCGCCGCCGGCCTCCTGGAAGCCCAAAAGACCTCCGTCGCCTCAAGGCCTACCGGCAACTCCCCATCCTCAGAGCTGCCCTCGAGGATCACGTGAAAAAGGCAAAAGCGAAAAGCGCCATTGAAACCATCAAAGAGGCCGCCTAGCCTCGAAGCCCAACCATGCCTGCCTCGCCTTTTTCAACAGAGCATGGGACATCGCCGAAGGAAATGGTCGGAAAATTTCTGTTCGACCTTTCCCAACCCATTACCGATCACGGCGGCGACATTTTCCAGTTCACCGTCGACGGTCTGGTGGCGATATGGGATTGGCCGGACGCCATCGAAAGCAACCACATCGTCGGCGCCGTCGGCGCCATGTACGCCGCGATCGCCAAGGCGGGACCCTCGTACCGCGAGCTCTTCGGGCGGGTACCGGAATTCCGCGTTGGCGTGCACGGCGGGGAAGTCGTCTTGAGCGAACAGGGCGACGCCAAACGATCGATCGGTGTCTACGGGGATCCGATCATCATCGCCGCGCGCATGGAGCAAACCGCCAAGGCCATCGGCGAGTCGTGCGTCATTTCCGCCGACGTCGTCGAGGCCCTCGAATCGAAACCCGACGGGGTCACGTTTCTCGGAGAGAAACGGGTCAAGGGACATTCGGTGCCCATCGGCATCTACAAATTCGTCCCGCCCGACGCGGACTGATCGCGGCCCCGATCGCCGCGGCGGGGTTGATGCGGGAGCGATTAGGGCTTACCTGAAAAGAGCGATAACCATGGATTGACGGCGCGATGGAGAAGCCAAGGAGGGCGCTTGCGATCATCGGTATGTTGGTGGCTCTGAGCTCGCCGGCGGGCGCGGACGTCATCGGCGGGATCAAGGCGCTCGCGGAGCGCGGCGATCCCGTATCCCAATATTACCTTGGAAACATGTACACCTCCGGTCATGGCGTTGCCCAGGACAACGTCCTGGCGTACATGTGGCATCGCCTCGCCGCCGCCCAAGGCCACACCGGCGCCCGCGGCTACCTGGCCATCCTCGCCGAAAAAATGACCCCCGAGGAAATCGACGAAGCCGAACGCCTGGCTAGGGACTGGGAGTTGAGCAAGTAGCGCGCGTCCGATTCGGCCGCTTGGCATTTAGGGTTGCGCGAAAGGGCGATCGAGGTTTCAATCTGCCCGCGATAGTTTCCGCGGCGATGGATCGATGCCCCAAAAGTTCGAATACGACGTTTTTCTCAGCTATAGCTCGAAGGACAAGAAGACCGTCCACGCGCTGGCAAAGCGGCTGAAGCGTGACGGACTCAAAGTTTGGCTCGACGAGTGGGAGGTCAAGCCGGGGGCCATGATCGGACTCAAAATTCAGCAAGGGATCGAGCAATCGCGAACGCTCGTTATGTGCATGTCGCCCGCCTATTTCGGTTCCGGTTGGGCCACCCTCGAACATTACAGTTTGCTGTTTCGCGATCCCACCAACGTGGAACTGCGGTTTATTCCCTTGCTCATCGAGACGTGCTCGCCCCCCGACGTGATCGCCCAGTTCGCGCATATCGATTGGCGGGACCGAAAGAACGAGTCGTACGCAAAACTTCTGTCTGCGTGCCGCGAGTCGACAGAAATTGAACCACAGCCAGAAGTTCGCGCAGCCGAGCCCGGGGGCGCACCCTCCGTCCTCGAAGGCCACAAGAAAGGGGTTTTAGCGGTCGCGGTGACGCCCGATGGCAAACGCGCCATCTCCGGCGCTATAGACCGCACCCTAAAAATTTGGGACCTCGATCGCGGCACCTGCACAAGTACCCTAAAAGGCCACGACGATCGGATTTGGGCGGTCGCGGTGACGCCC
>CBDCME010000065.1:0-92596 GCA_965218865.1 Alphaproteobacteria bacterium | reverse complement strand
GCCCACCCGCTTCAATCCGTAAGCACAAGGCAAGCGACTGGCTTCCAGACGCGGTCTATTCTGGTGTATCGAAGTCGGTGTTTCAAGTGCGAAACGAAGGCGGGGAATTTCGTAAATGCTCAATACATCAAGATGTTATCACACTTCTGCCTGTCTCTGGCTGCCTAGGACTGCCGTTGGCGATTCCCGTCAAAACACTGCAACATGATATCGCCGGCTTCGGCGTGCGCGTCCAGCGCAACGGCCGCAAGGTCTACGTCGTCCAGTCCCGCGGACCCGCCGGCCTCAAGCGCGTCACCCTCGGACCCGTCGCAGGCGAGGCGATCGACCAGCGGCGCCGCGAGGCGGCCGAGGTCATCGACCGCATCAAGCGCGGCCTCGACCCGGTCCCGCCGGAGCCCGAACCCGACCCCACCGTCGCGGATCTCGCGGCGCGTTCCATGCGCGCCTATGTGAAGGTCCACTGCAAGCCGAAGACGGAGAAGCTCTACCGCACCGCCATCGACCGGCACATCGTCCCCGCACTCGGCGCCATGGCGGTGAAGGACGTCCGGTCCAGTCATGTCATCGAACTCCATGACCGCTTGCGCGACACGCCGTCGATGGCCAACCACGTCGTCGCGATGCTCTCGAAGATGTTCTCGCTCGCCGAGACCTGGGAGCTTGTGCCCCGGGGCCGCAATCCCTGCAAGGCGGTCAGGCACTACCGCGAGCAGTCCCGCGAGCGCTTCCTGAGCCAGGAAGAGTACCGCAGCGTCGGCGCGGCGCTCCGGAAAGCGGAAGCCGACGGCTCGATGTGGCCGCCCGCGATCGCCGCAATCCGGCTGCTGATGCTGACCGGCTGCCGCAAGTCCGAGATCCTCACGCTCCGTTGGGACGACGTCGACCGCACGGCGGGCGAGTTCCGGCTCCGCGACGGCAAGCGCGGCCCGCGCATGGTGCCGCTGACCACGCCCGTCCTGAAGGTGCTCGACGGCATCGAGCGCGTCGAGGGCAATCCCTGGGTCATCCGCAGCAGGAAGCCCGGCATCTGCCTGCCGGACCTCACCTACTACTGGAACCGCATCCAGGACCATGCCGGCATCGAAGGCGTGCGCATCCATGACTTGAGACATTCGCACGCTTCGCGCGCGCTGGCCCTCGGCGAGAGCCTCACGATGATCGGCCGGATTCTCGGCCACTCCAAGGTCGGCACCGCCGCGCGGTATGCGCATCTGGTGCACGACGCCGAGAAGGCGGCCGCGGCGCGCACCGGCGACAGCATCGGCGCCCACCTCGCGCCGCAAGACGCCGAGGCGGCGTAAGGAGGGCGCGGACGATGGCGATGCTGCAAACGAGGAAACTCTCCAACCGCACGGTGGCGGCGCTCGCCGTCGAGCGCGACACGGTGTTCTGGGACCGCGAGCTCACCGGCTTCGGGGTGCGGGTGTATCCGACCGGCGGCAAGGTCTTCGTCGCCCAGGCGCGCGGGCCAGACGGGCCGGACAATCCGCACAAGGGAAGGCGGATCACGGTCGGGCGCCACCCGGTGATCGGCGCCGATGAGGCCCGCCAGCGCGCCGCCCTCATCATCGCGCGGGTGAAGGCCGGAGAGGAGCCGGTCCCTCTGCCGCTCCCGGCGAAGTACGCCGGCGGGCCGAATGTGGCGGACCTGGCCGAGCGCTATCTCGAGCAGCATGTCGCGCGCCGCTGCAAGCCGAAGACGCAGCGCACGGCGCGCAGCGTCGTCAACCGCCACATCGTGCCGGCGCTCGGCAAGCTGCCGGTCGCCGCGGTGGAGCGCCGGCAAGTCATGGTCATGCACGAGAGCCTGTGCGAAATCCCCGCGATGGCCAACATGGTGGTCGAGACCCTGACCTACATGTACAAGCTCGCGAAGGGCTGGGACATGATCCCCGAGGACCTGGTCGATCCCTGCCAGTCGATTCCGATGAACCCGAAGCGGAAGCGCGAACGCTTCCTCACCGACGCGGAGTTCACCCGGCTCGGGCAGGTGCTCGACGAGGTCTCGGGCAAGGGCAGTCAAGTATCGGCCGGCGCGATCACGACGCTCCGCCTGCTGATGCTGACGGGCTGCCGCAAGACCGAGATCCTCACCCTGCGATGGAAGCATGTCGATCTCGACAGGGCGGAGATGCGCATCGTCAACGGCAAGACCGGCGACCGCACGGTCCACCTGTCCCCGTCAGCGGTGGAGGTGCTCAAGGCGCTGCCGCGCGAGCCGGGCAATCCCTGGGTCGTCCCGGGCGCGAAGCCGGGTACGCACATGACCGACATCGACGGGGCGTGGCAGACCATCCGCGCGCGGGCCGGACTGCATGACGTGCGCATCCACGACATCCGTCACAGCTTCGCCTCGCGGGCACTCGCGCTCGGCGAGGGCCTGCCGATCATCGGCCGGCTGCTCGGTCACCGCAGGGTGGAGACGACCGCGCGCTATGCGCATCTCGCGCGCGACTCGGTCAGGGAATCTGCCGAGCGCATCGCCGTCAGCATCGCGGAAGACATCTAATGTTGAGCTCAACATTAGATGTCTTCCGAATGCTCCGACCCTTCCTGCAATTCTCCCGTGAGAATCTTCAGCTCCGGGGCGAAGGCGGAGACCACGGCGACGCGCGGGGTCCCGTCGCAGAAGTCTTGCGCCTCCGCCGGCTTCGGTGCGCTCACCGCGAGCAGCAGGGCGGCCTGACAGACGAGCAAAAAGGGTCCGAATCGCGCGCGGTACAACCGCCGCAAAGGTCATCCTGATTGCGTACGAAGTTCATCCTGCACGTTCATCCCCGCGTTTTGCGTCGCCTGGAGCGCATGGCGGTCAAATACGTAGGAATCCGCAATGGTGCCACAACACTGGCCGAAGGAGTTACAAGACGCCATGCCGCCTGGATCGGGTCTCGCGCCCAGTGCACAAGTTCGAACAAGAGCTTCGTACGTAATCAGGTCTGTGTTTGAACCCACGACGGACGACATCCGCCTTGTACGGGGCCGGCGCAGGATCCGTGCATCGGCTGTGGAGTCTGCTGCCCAACCGCGTTGGTACCGGTGTCAACAGCGGCTCACATGCCGCCGCCGCCCGCCGACCGGTCACTCCAAGTGCATCGACGTGTGGCTCCTAATCGCGGAGCAGACATCCGGTCTCCGCACCTTCAATACGTCGTCGAAGATCCTCTGGACGAAAGGTGCGACCTAGTACTGCGAGTCCGCCTCCGGTTGCATGCCGCATTCGAGGTAGTCCACGTAATCACTAGACATCATGTAGTGCCCGTTCATGAAAAAGACGCAGGCCAAGTGCAACGCGAAGAGGTCCGCCACGTCGCTCTCAAGCTGGTCTAGAACGGGCAACCGGTCTACGTGGACATCCTTGTCGTTGAGCAATACTGACTGAAAGTCTCGATAGTGCATGTGACCGTTGCATCGATCGCGGATCGCCTTATAGCGGCCGTCCGTCTTCAGCAGCATGCCGATTACGGGTTCTAGGCGACGCGAGTCGGCTACGTAGGCCCTCATGATTCTGTACTCGGGCAGGGCTCTCGTGCCACGCAACCAGTCGTTGACCTGCGCAATCGCGAACGCCCCCTCGTCGCGCCGGTCGTTCAAATAGAGATCGACGTACACACTGAGCATCACCGAGTCGAAGTACTTTCGCACCAAAGCGTACCCGTCGTTGATGCGGCCCTCGCCGACGATCACGCGGACCGAGTTCAACGTGCCTCCAATAGACTGGTACAGGTACGAGTCTATGTTGATGATTGCGCCCGTACCCACGGTCATGAACCCCATCACTGACATCGACAGCTGCCCATAGAAATCCGCGTACCGGTCAAAGGCCGCGAACACCGTATGAGAGCGGTAGGTCGGATTGTCTGTCCTCATTGTTCCTCCTGATTACGCTCGATCCTCAGCCGTAAGACGGACGCGCAGGGTGAGAGACCTCAGAAGCTCGTCGAAGGGCGAAACGGAGGTCAGTCGGGTCGAAATTGTTGTGAAGGGGTCGACGAAACCTGAGTCTCCACCGTTCGGCGCCCGCAAGCTGAGCTTGGTACATAATCAGGAAGGTCATCGTGCGATCCTTGACTCAGCATGAAGATTGTCAATGTGGCTGCTCCGCACTGACCGGTCCGATTCGGACGTTAGTTCGTTGACAGTTTCTCCGCCAGTCCGATCGCCCGGTGGAACGATCGTTCAGGGGCTTGCGCTGAAACGGCACTCTGTTACACTTGTTGCCCTTAGAGCCGTTATTTCACTTGAACGCGCCTCCATGGACTGCTACCGAGGGCGGTGGAAATGACCGGCAAGGAGAACCCGGATGCCTGACACTGCCGAGGCAGACGACCTGACGCGCCGTCCCCCAACGCGCGACGAAATTGCATGCGCGGCCGAAGCGGCAACGGTACTTGCCCAGGCGCGGACCGCTGACGGCATTCTCGCCATCCACCGCGAGGACGGCACGTCCGTACCGCTGGCGCCTGCGGTCGCCGACCTTGTAATCGACCTGCTGGACGGTGTCGCCGCCGGCAAGGCGGTGACGCTGGTTCCGGCCGGTACCATGCTCACGACGCGGCAGGCCGCGACGATTCTGAACGTCTCGCGCCCGCATCTCGCCAAGCTGCTCAGGGACGGCGAAATTCCGTTCGTTCCGGTCGGCTCACACCGGCGCGTGGTGCACGCCGATCTCATGGCCTACAAGGACCGGCGCGATGCCGCGCGCAATGCGGCACTCGACGAACTCGCCCGTCTCGGCCAGGAGTTCGATGCGTCTTGACGCCCATCGCGGACCGTCCCGTTGTTGTCCTCGATGCCAACGTCCTGTTTCCGTTCCGGACGCGGGACATTCTGCTGCGCTTCCACCATGCCGGCCTGTTCCAGGCGCGGTGGACCGCGCGGATCCTCGACGAATGGACGCGGAGTCTGCTTGATTGGAAGCCGCATCTGGAACGGAGCGTCCGTTCGCAGCGGCGCGCCATGGACAAGCATTTCGACGACGCGCCGGTTACCGGATACGAGCCGCTGATCGAGGCGCTCGATCTTCCCGACGCTGACGACCGCCACGTCCTTGCGGCAGCTATTCGGTGCGGTGCGCAGTTTATCGTCACCGACAACCTGGCCGATTTTCCAGATGAGGTTCTCGCCCGGTTCGATATCGAGGCGATCGCCGCCGACGCGTTTCTGTCGCAGATTGTCGAACTCTACCCCTCCGAAGCGCTTGCGGTGCTGCGCACCCTGCGGGCGCATTACAGCAATCCGCCATTCACGCCGTCCGAATTCGTTCTCGATCTGAGTGCGAAGGGGCTCCCGCGGCTCGCGAAGCTGGCGGACAAGCATCGCGGGCTTCTCTGATTTGCTGTGTACGGAGTTCGTAGCCATCCTGGCATAGGCTCCAGGCGGCCGACCGGACATTCTTCAGCAGCAACGGGAAATCTCACGGTATTCAAATAAGACCGTTGGCAACGCGTCCAAACCGCCTTTATCTCACGCCGGCCTCGCCTTCCTGGAAGACCTGCCGAAACCCGCGACGGTGACATCCTCGCCGCGCGTGACCGCCTCGGCGATGGAGGCGAACACGGCCCCGACCGCGGCTTCGGCCGCCTGCTTCGCGATGCCCGCCTCGCCGGCGACGCGCTCGACGATATCCCCCTTCTTCATTCCCTCGTCTCCCCTGTTTCGCGTGCCGTGGCGGGGGCTGACCGCGCTCCGGTCGCCTACTCCGCCGAACCACCCGCTCGATCCCTGATCGTACCTGCCCCAAGGGTCAATTGCGCTGGTCGTCGCCGGCCCGCTTCGCGCCGCCAGGAGGCGGAGTTCGACCGTGAGCGGGGCGGCGGTTCGGTGTCCGGGGGAGGGCATCGCCGCCGCTCATCATCACCGGCGAGATGGAGGCGACACCATGACGGCAGCAATGGCGATGCCCGGCAACACGGCGGACACGTTCCTGGTGCATTTCTTCGGCACCGGCCTTGCCGACGACCGTTACGTGGTCCAGCGGTTCAAGGCGCTCGCGGATGGCGATATCCGCCCCTGGTCCGGCGAGCAACAGGCGACGGGGAAGGGCCGGCGCAAGGCGAAGCGGATCACCGCCAGCCTGAAGGCGGTGAAAGAGATGCGCCCGGCCTGCACCGAGATCATCATCTGCACGGGGCTCAGGACCCGGGGCGGCTGGCAGCTGTGGGGGTCGCTCGCAGCCGGCCTTCTGTGCGACCGCCGGCAGCGGGGCTGAGCGGTCCTCTCCCGGGGCGCCGGCCGGCACGCCGCCGGCCCGGCGTCATCTGTCGGAATTCCGAATTGGCAGGGAGAATGTCGTGGCCTATCGAGACATTGAAGTTCAGCGCCAAAGGGATCGCGAGCGGTTCGCGAACCGGACCGCCGAACGCGTCGAGGCTGGAGGACCATGGACATGGCAGGAACATCCACAGCCCGGCCGCAACGCTGGACCACGGGTGCCGAGCGCCTCTTCGTGCTCGGCGGGATCGCCCTGGCGGCCCTCTACACCGCCGCGTCGCTGGCGGCCGGGTCCGGCGCGGAGGCCATCGGCGCCCTCTGGATGGCCGCAATCGCCTGGACGGCCATGGCCAGCCTCGCCGCCGCCCTGTGGCAGGGCTTCCGCCACCGCGACTGGTCGTCGTTCCGCCGCTACCGGCTTCCCGACGGAAGCGGCGACAATTTCGACTGGGGCACCAGGACCGGCTCTTACGCATATCTCCGCATCCAGGAGGAGCACGAACGGCTGATGCGCGGGAACTGAACGCACCGTGCGCATCACGGCGACTGGTTTCCCCAGTCCGGCGTCGGGATCGTCTTCGGCTGTTCCCCGGTCCCGTCCGGCGCGGCGTTCTTTGCGGTCCCGAAGAGCTTGCCCGCGAGCCAGCCGCCGATCAGGGGCAGGTTCTCGGTGGCATGGTGCTCGAAGGGTTTTTCGGTCTCGGCCGCAACCCCGGCCCGGCCCTCCAGGGCGCGGTCCCGCATGACCCCGGTCTTGGCCTCGCGCGCGCTGCCGCGCACGATCATGTCGGTCTCAGTGCGGGCGCCTTCCCGGAGCGCATCTTCCGGCACGCCGCCCGGCCGCGGCGTTCCCGCCGCGCGCGCCCGGTCCCGCACGCCTTCCGACCAGCCCGCATGGGCCGCCGCGGTCTCGCGGACATAGGCGTCCGAGAGCGTGTCGCGCGCCGCGCCGTATTCCGCCTCGCCGCCGATGGACGACGGGTCCGGTCCCGCGGGCGCCGGGAACTTCTCCGCGATGAAGGCGGCGGCGTGTTCCCGGAGCGCCTCCGCGTCCTCCGGAGTCTGCACCGAGATCAGGGCGGTGGCCCCGGCGGCGCCGATCGGCCTGCCGTCCGTTCCCGTCCGCTCCGAGAGCCACGCGAAGAAGGGCTGGGCGAGGTCGCGGTCGATCGCCTGCCCATCCGAGCGCACCTGCGCCTCTTGCTCCGACCACATCTCGGACTCCTGGCGCGCCATCGAGGCCCGCTCCTGGAAGCTCCGCATCCGCGTGAGATTGGCGTTGAGGCTCTCTTCCAGGGCGGCCGCCTCGCTCTCGCCGGTCGCCGCCGAGTAGCGCCGCGAGGCCTCCGAGACCCTCGACCACAGCTCCGTCACCCCGTGCTGGCGGTCGTACTCCCTCATGCGGTTCCAGGCGTCGGACTCGATGGTCTCGCCGCGCCAGGTCGCGCTCCCGCTCGCGCCGAGCTTGACGATCTTCTCCAGCCCGCCGCCGATCTTCGCCTCGCCGGTCAGCACCGCGGCCTGGTTCTTCGCGATGCCGCCGATCTCGGCGAGCTTCTCGTAATGCGACTCCAGCGCCTGCACCTGGGCGCTCTCGCTCTCCGTCACCCCCCTGGCGTGCGCCTCGCCGATGCTGACGTCATGGCTGTAGCGCTCCACCAGCCCCGTCGCGTCGGTGACCGCGGCGTTCCTCGCCATGCCGGCCTGCACGTCCCGGCTGCGGGCAATCGAACGCGCCTCCGCCGCGCGGGTCTCGTGGCTCGTCGCAAGCGACTCCGACAGCCTGACGCCGGCGGCCGGGATGCGGCTGGTCGCGGTGGACGCATCCACGACCGCCGTGCCGTCGCCGGTCACGGTGAACCCCGCCCCGGCCGGGGCATAGCCGGTGTAGCGGTCGGTGTCGACATGGGCCGAGGTGCGGATCTGGCGGCCCTCCAGGGTCGCGAAGCGGTGGGTGTCGTAGCCGGTGTTGGCGAGCGAGAGATTGCCGGTCGTGCCCTCGTGTGCGGCCGAAGACGCGGCGTCCTGGCCGACGGCGAGGACGGAGGTGGCCAGAACCGTGGCTTTGGACAGCCCGTAGGCCAATGCCGCGGCGAGGAAGGGCACCGACATGGACAGATACCCGCTCATCACCGCCACGTCCGAGGCGACCGCCCTGATCCCGGCCTGCGCCACCAGCGAGATGCCGATGTCGCCCCCCGGCATGAGCGCGGCGGCCTGCATGCGCTCCGCCGCCTCGCCCATCGAGATGCGGTGCAGCACCGCGAAGAGCGGCCCCCAGCTCTGGAGCCAGACCAGCCCGGTGACATAGGACCGGAATATGGCCCCGCCCGCCGGGGTCAGCATCAGCAGCACCGCCATCGGGAACGCGCCGATGTAGAGGCACTCGAAGACGATCTTCAGCAGCGGCACCCAGGTCTCGGCCTGGCGCCCGATCGCCCGGTAGGCCGAGACGGTCTGGGCCTCGGCCCGGGCCTCGGTATAGGCGCGCAAGGCGGCCGCGTTGCCGGCCTCGGCCGCCCACTGCTCGCCGGCGTCGTGGACCGCGTTCAGCACCATCTGCTGGCGCATGATCTCGCCCGCGTTGCGCGACGCGCCGATCAGGAAGTCGTGGGCGGCGGGCAGCGCGGCCAGCAGCTCGGCGCGGGCCAGCGCGTCGGTGCGTGCGTCCGGGAAGATGCGCCTGCCGAATATCGTCCCCGCCCGCGCGATCTCCGCATTCCACTGCGCGCCCAGCCGCGCCGCCCCGTCGCGGCAGGTGACGATCGTGCGGTCGACGGTCGTGGCGCCGCCGGCGCCGGGCGCGCCGCGCGCGGCGAACTCGAACATGCGCGCGGGCGAGGCCCCGGCCGAGGGCGAGCCGGCGGCGGCGGTCAGGTGCAGACGACGGCGCGCTACGCCCACCTCGCAACCGATCCCATCAAGCAAGCGACAGCGGATGTTTCAGCCAGCATAGAGGCAGCGCTGGGATCGGGGGAGAATGCGGGGCGCTCAGAGGAACCCTGTGCGCCACAGCGTAAAGTCCCTTGAAAAACAATTGTTTGGGGAGAATGTTGGTGGGCTTGGAGGTGCCTGTAGCAGCCGCAGGCGGCTCAGGAGAGCCGATATCGGTCTTGGGAGGTTTTGTCGCCCAGGGGGGCGTGTGCGGGGCCAGGGGCTCGCTATCTACGAGACATGGAGTCCCACCTCCGCCTCCCGCCGGCGGATCAGCTCCTCCGACCGCACAGCTCACTCGGATATTAACCACCGGCACCAGAAACCGTATTGCCCAACATTGAAGAATCGACTTACGCTGTCGATGGGCTCCGGTCGGCCCTTTAACTCAATCCGCGCGCCCAACTCTCTCATGAGCGGTGGATCACCTGATGGGGCAGGCCACTGTTTTGGGACGGCCAACGCAATGAAACCAATCGTCAAGCTGCTGTTAATCGTGCCGATCTTGCTGTGGTCGTCGGTGGCCGTGGCCGACTATCGGGCGGGTGTGGAAGCTTATGAGAGGGGCGACTACGCAACTGCTTACAAGGAGTTGTTGCCGCTTGCCGAGCAGGGGGACGCCCGGGCCCAGCACAACCTCGGTGTCATGTATGAGGCAGGCATGGGCGTGCCGGCGAACGATGCCGAAGCCGTGAAGTGGTTTCGCAAGGCCGCGAAGCAGGGGTACGCCAATGCCCAGTACAACCTCGGTGTCATGTATGAGGCAGGCATGGGTGTGCCGGCGAACGATGCCGAAGCCGTGAAGTGGTTTCGCAAGGCCGCGAAGCAGGGAGACGCCCAGGCCCAGCACAACCTCGGTGTCATGTATGAGGCAGGCATGGGCGTGCCGGAGGACGATGCCGAGGCCGCGAAGTGGTTTCGCAAGGCCGCGAAGCAGGGAGACGCCCAGGCCCAGCACAACCTCGGTGTCATGTATCAGACAGGCATGGGCGTGCCGGAGGACGATGCCGAGGCTGTGAAGTGATTTCGCAAGGCCGCCGAGCAGGGGTACGCCAATGCCCAGCTCAACCTCGGTACCAGGTATGCCACCGGCGAGGGCGTGCCGGAGGACGATGCCGAGGCCGCGAAGTGGTTTCGCAAGGCCGCGAAGCAGGGAGACGCCCAGGCCCAGCACAACCTCGGTGTCATGTATCAGACAGGCATGGGCGTGCCGGAGGACGATGCCGAGGCTGTGAAGTGGTTTCGCAAGGCCGCCGAGCAGGGGTACGCCAATGCCCAGCTCAACCTCGGTACCAGGTATGCCACCGGCGAGGGCGTGCCGGAGGATTATGTCAGGGCCTTTGCCTGGTTCAATCTTGCAGCCGCGCAAGGAGTTGAGAATGCCAAAAAAGCCAAAGGCATTATCCGGCAACGAATGACCGCCGCACAAATCGCGGACGCACAAGAACTCAGCGCTTCCATTCTGCAACGCATCAGGAAGTGAGACGGTGTCTTGAACTTCTTGAACTGATCTGCGTGCGGTCCGAGTTGGGCACCCACGCCTGCTTACCCCGCGTATAGTCCAGCCTCCGCCTCTCTCCTCCGCACCAGCCCCTTGAGCTTCCTTCCCCCCGCCCAGACCCAGCGCCGGAACTCGGCCGGCACCGCGTCGTGCTCCTCGCGGTTGACCTTGCGCCGGAGCGTCGAGCGCTGCAGCGCGCCGGCGCCGAGGTTAAAGGCGAAGGAGACGAGCGCGTCGAACCGGCCGTCCTGGAGCGGTACCCGGATGAGGCGTAATACAGCACGCTCGGCGGTCTCGACATCGCGGCGCAGAAGCGCCTCGGCCGTCGCCTCGTCGATGCCGTCAGCGTACCCGTCCTGCTCGCCGTCGCGCACCACATGACCGTAGCCGATGGTGGGCCAGCCGCCCGGGCAGACATAGATCTCGGGCTCAAACCCCTCGAAGCGCTTGATCAGGGCGAGGCCCTCGTCGGTGACATGACGCATGGTCTCAGCGCCGCTCCCGAAGCTTCGAGAGGGTCCGGTTGCCGAACCAGAAGCTCATCACGGCTGCGAACAACGCCTGGGTCTCGGGATCCCAGATGCGCGGCAGGGCTTCGGCGATCAGCAGCCCCTCGACCACGATCAGCAGATAGAGCCCCGATCCCTTGACGGCGGCGAACAGGATGAAGAAGGCATAGGTGATGAGCGGGCGCACCGAGGCCCGCAGGCCGTCCACCCACCGGCTGCTGCTGCCCAGCGCTGCATCGTGCTTGTAGAGCGCCTGGCTCTCGGCGATGTCGGCGTTGACCTCGATTTCCTCGAGGCGCTGGTTGTGGCCGAGCCGCATCTGTTCCATCTGGCGGTCGAGCACGGCGAGCTCGTGCTTGCGGTCGGCCCGTTCGCGGAACAGGCTCATGATGTCGGGGATGGCGCTGGTGGCGAATCCCAGCAGACTGCCCAGCAGGGTCAGCATGGCGAACCTCCCATTGGGTTGAGGGTGAAGACGATCCCGGCCGCCGGCGCGCGCACGGCGACCGCCGTCGCGAGGACGGATCGGTCGTCTGGATTGATGGAGGGAGTCGAGGCGCGGGACGGCCGCGCGCGAAGTCAGCCGCCGAGCACCGGCCAGAAAGCCTTGCCCAAGGCGGTGAGCATTCCCACGAGGATCACACCGAGCAGCCACGTGTTGCGGATGTGAAGCGCCTCGATCTTGGTGAGCTGCGCCTGGAGCTCGCCGTAGCGCCGCTCGCAGGCGATCTCATGCTCCGCGAGGTGCCGCGCCGCCTCCGAGCGAACCCGCTCGACCTCAATTTCAAGTTGTCCGTCGTTTGATGCGGGTCGGTTCATTTGGGGAGCCCCTCGACTGGTGAGCCGGATGGGCTCACTAGTGGGCGGTAGGCACCCAGTAGTCAGGCACCAGCGGGTAAGATGGGGCCGCTCAGGCGGCTTGGTCGGCCTGATGGACTCTGTCGTCCTCGCCGACGGCGGTGATCTCGACCTGCTCGCCGCGCGGCCTCACGGCCAGTACCCGGGCGCGGAGGCCCCATGCCTCGCCGGGTCCGAAGGCGAAGTGGGTGCGTTCCTCGTCCGCACCGGTGTAGGGGTCGAGGTCGAGGTCCTCGCCCAGCTCCACGGTTCGCTCGTCGGCGCCGGGTGTCGCCGGCCAGGGCCCGCTTAGCGAGCCGTCACGCCGGCGAAGGGCGATGTAATGGGTGGGCGGCGTGGCCGTATCATCCCCCGCGTCCCATTCCAGCGGCTCGCTCAAGACGAGCTTGCGCCCATCCGCCTCCACTACCTCGCCGCCCTGGCCCCAGCGCGGCAGGTCGTGGGTGATGGCGATGAGATCGCCGTAGGTCGGGATCAGCCCTTCGAGCTCGGTGCGGAAGGTCATGATGCGCCGGCGGTAACGGTTGGCGGCGGCCATATAGAGACCCTCGCGCATCGCCTGTTCCGGGCTCGTGCAGCCGAACAGTTCGACCGTGGCGGGCTTGTCGGCGGTTTCGTTGACGCTGTCCGGGAGGGCGGCGACGATCTCGTCCGGGGTCCAGGTACGTTCCGAGAAGTAGGTCACCGTCACCGCATCGGCGGTGTCCTCGCCCGGCATGACGTACTGGACGTGGAAGCTGCCCTTGGCGATGTTGCGCGGCCCGAACAACGCTACCGGCAAGGTGCGCGGCGCATCGCGGGCGATCCGCAGTATCCCGCCCTGGAGGAACGGCAGTGCGCGGCCGCAGCGGGCGATTCGAGTGAGCGCCTCCCACACCGTGAGGCCCTGGTCAAATACGCCGTCGAAACGGTCGCCACGCGATTGCCAGACTTTATCCAGAGCATGGAGCGCCGCAAGATCGATGCGGGCGTCGTCGAGACGCGCGCCGTACTTCGCCCGGGCGGCATCGGCGAAGGCCCAGGCAATGCCCCGCGTCGGTTGCGGATCGGACCAGCCGGTCGCCGGGTGCCAGATCGGAAGCCTGCGGGTGACGATGACGTTGACGAGTCGCGCCGAGCGCTGCGAGAGATTGTCGGTGGCGCGCATTTTGACGGCCAGGAGAGTGACGGCACCGAACTCAGGTGCGTCCTCGAGAAAGGTCTTGAGGCCGGCCCAGCGAAGCTCGTGCCCGGCGCGCGCATCGCCGCTTTTGTCGTTGGTGCGCCTGACCCTCACCTCGTAGCGCCCGGCTGCAATCGGGTAGCGATAGCTCTTGTGCTGCGGCGTGTTCTCCGCCGCGGTCACGCTCTCCGAGGCGAGCGCAAGCCACTCGCCGGCGGCCTCGCCCTCGTCGTCGACGGCGCGGGCCTCGACATCCCATTCGATGGTGCGGGCGCTGAAGCTGCCGCTGTCCGTGGCGTAATAGAGCCCGCGCGGCATAATCACATCGATGCCGATCCCGATGGCAACGGTTCCGGCCGGGTTGGCGATGAAGGGACCGATCCAGCCGTCGCCGACCACCGTGGTCACTTCCTCGCCCGCGTCGTTCGTCGTGACGGCGGTCTCCCGGTCGTTGGCGCCGATCAACTCCTGGCCGGCGACCTCGGGCGCGTTGACCACATCGGTCTCGAACAGGGTGACGGCGCCTCCGGGCGGCACGATCTCGGTCTCGATCTCCTCGAAGGAGGTGATCGGCGTGTCCTCGATGCGGACCTGCTCGAGGTCGTATTGGCCCTGGCCGATGCAATGCAGCTGATGCAGGTACTGGTCGTTGTTCGCGTACTCGGTCCAGGGCGTGGCGGCGAGATCGGGGTAGACCCGGTGGCGGCCGTAGACCACCGGGATGGGTTGGGCGAGCCGGGCCTGGTTGCCCTGGGCCTGCAGCGAATAGGTCGGGCTCGGCGCCGGCGCGCTGCCGAAGTTGGAGGTGATGGCGGAGGGCTTGGGCGGTGGGATCAGGACATTGACCAAGGCGGTACCGACAAGGGCTATGCCCGCCTGGGCCAGCGAGGTGCCGATGGCGGTGGAGACGCCGAGGGCTTCGCCGAGGGCGGGGCCGAGCATGGGTGCGAAATAAGCCGCGGCGACAATCACGGCGAGCATGAGGATGGTACGGAGCGGGTTCTTGCCGCCTCCGCCCTGGGGCAGCGGCACGAACACCACCAGGTCGTCCTCGGCGATGAGCGTGTCGTCCCAGCGGCCGCGCGGCAGCGGCGAACCATTGCGCAGGCAGATCATCGGGCACTCGAACTCGTCGATGCCCCGTTCTCCAAGCCATTCGCGGATCGAGAGCGGCTCGGCGACGGCAATCACTTCGCGGTCCCGCTCCGGGCGGAACGGGTTGTGCAGCATGACGACGGTGCCGGGCATCAAGTCTCTCCGGTGAAGCGGTAAGTACCCTCGATGCGCCAGCCATGGGTTGCGAGATCGAGGGGGCACTGGAACACGACGCCGATATCGCGGGCGGCATGAAGCACGCCGCCGCCGTCGACGGCGAGCCAGATCCCGACATGGACCGGATGGCGGGACTGGCGCATCAACACGCCATCGCCCTCGCGGGCGTTCTCAACCAGCTGCCAGTGTCGGCGCTCGGGGTGATCGTGGAAGCCGGCGAGCACGGCGCGCAGGTTGGCGGCATCGACCGGGACCTCGGGCACCTCGATGGCGAAGTATTCACGCCAGCACCAGCGCGCGAGGCCCCAGCAGTCGAACGCATGCGGTCCGCGCCCGCCCGCGACCCACGGGCGGCCGATCAGCTCTTCGGCCCAGTGCATCTAGCGCGTGAGCCCCGGGAACCGCTTGGCGGTGTAAAGGTCGGCGGGAAAGGCCTTGTTGCCGATATCGAGCATTCTTGCCCGGCCGGTAGCGCGGAACACGTCAATTTCAATCTCAGTCATGGTGAGCGTGATCGGCGGGTCCATCTGCGGGCCCTCGAGGTCGGTCGAGAGATAGGGCCGGTAGGTCACCTCGATGATCTCGTGCGACGTCGCCGCGGCATCGAGATGGCGGACGATCTCGCGGCCGACATTGTCCAGCGTCACCGCGATCTCGGGCACCGGCGCGGTATCGATGGGCGGGAGCTCGAGTTCGAAGCCGAGCGCGATGAAGACCGCCATGCGCCCGGCATCCATCGGCGCGTCGGCTTCCAGGCGGGCAACGAGGCCGACCTGGTCGCGGGTCTCTTCCGGAAGAGCGTCGAGCGCGGCGCGCGCCTCGGCACCGCCCAGGTCCTGCCAGCGATCGGCATCCGCGAAGTTCCGCACCACGCGGATCGCGGATGCGTTGCCGTCGTCGTCCACGAAGGCGGGATGGCGCAGCTCGAGGGTGTGCAGGATGACGGTGTCGGCGGGCGCCGAGGCGTAGGCCTCGCGGATCGCCTGCTCGAGGGCCGGATCGGGCATGCTATTCGGTTGCCGCCGGCGCCGGCATCAGAGCGGGCTTGGGATGGTCGCTCTTAATTCCCTGCCAACAGTCGATCAGCGCCTCCATCTCGGCCGGCAGCGCGGCGCCGCCCTCGCGCAGGCCGACGAGGGTCTTGAGGACGGCATCGAGCTGATCGCCGATCGGCATCTCGGCGGCGTAGCGCTCGGCCCGACGCGCCCGCGCCTGAATACGGTCGACGGCGGCTGCATCGAGCCTGGCCGCGAGATCGGTCTCGACGCCAAGATCGTGGGTCTTGAGGTCGATGTGCGCGTCCTGCTCGCCGTAGTCGAGGGAGGCGATGCGGGCGTAGTGCCGGCCGTCGAGCTCGCAGAGCCAGGTGAACTCGTCGTTTACCCAGCTCGTCAGCGGCAGGAAATGGGCGCCGGTCTCGGATTCCACATAGCTGATGAGATGCATGTGCGTCCCCCTAGTAGAGCTCGACCCGGGCCATCACCGTCGGGTTGTGGGCGCCGCCCTCGACGCCGAGCTTGTTGTTGGAATTGCGCCCGGCGGCCCAGACGGTGCCGTCGACGCAGCGGACGAAGAAGCCCGCCTCGGAGGTGTGGCCGTGGGCCACCACCTCGACCGCGTCCCATTGGTCCGGCGGGACCGGCAGCGGCCATTGCAGCGGGGTCGCGCTCTGGCCGGCGCCCCAGGCGCCGTACTGGCCGTAATAGCCGCAGGTGTAGACCCGGCCGTCGGAGCCCAGCATGACCGTGGAATGGTGATGGACGCTGGCATAGGCGCCGCCGGTCGAGATCATGCGCGCGGTGACGCCGTCCGGCAGGGCGACCCGTGTGGGCGTCAAGATTTTCTCGGTGGTATTGCCGACGCCGAGCTGGCCCTGGCCGTTGTAGCCGCAGGCGTAGGTGTTGCCGTCATCGCCGTTGAACCACGCTTGCGGATACTCGCCCCCGGCCCAGAGATCGGTCGCGGCGGCGACCCCGGCCGGCAGCGGCAGCTGCTCGAAGAGGTGGCGATGATCGGTGGCGCCGTCGCCGTGGAATCCGTGGCTGCCATAACCGGTGGTCCAGATGCTGCCGTCCTTCATGAGCACGGCCGTGGCCGCACCGTGGGACGAGCCGCAGGGCGCGACTTTCCGGATCACAGCCCCGCCCGGCAGGCCCGCCACTTCGGTGAAGAGGTTCTTGTTATTCTCGCCGTCGTCGACGCCGAGCTTGCCCCAGCTGTTTTGTCCCACCGCCCACAGCGTGCCGTCGCGGGTCAACGCGAAGCAGGCGTTGTAATTGCCGTGGCCGGGCCAGAAGTCGATCACGTCGGCGAGCGGCACATCGCCGGTCTTCTTGCAACGCACCGGGCTGTAGGCGTTCGCCGTGTCTCCTCGGGCGAGATTGCCGTAGCCGCCGTAACCCCAGGCCCACAGGCTCCCGTCCCGACAGAGCGCGTAGAGGGACGACGAGTTGGCCGGAGATCCCCGCACTGTTGTTCGGCGTGGAATATTGACCCCCTATTGGGGGTTATCGGCGTCCAAAATTGACCCCCCTGGTTTTGTGCTCTTGAACACACCTCGTTGTTTGGACAGACGAGGTGGGGGAGATGCTGGTTGTGGAGACGATTGCGCGGATCCGTCGGGATCATCTGGTGAGGGGTGTTCCGATCAAGAAGATCGCCCGGGATTTGAGGGTTTCGAAGAACACGGTGCGCAAGGTGGTGCGGGGTGATGAGACCTCGTACAGCTACGCGCGCAAGATCCAGCCGATGCCGAAGCTGGGGCCGTGGGTGGGTGAGCTGGAGCGCCGGCTTGAGGCCAACGAGAAGAAGCCGCGCCGGGATCGTCTGTCTCTGCTGCGGATTCATGAAGACCTTGCGGCTCTGGGTTATGGCGGCGGCTACGACGCGGTGCGCCGCTACGCCAGGGCCTGGCGTCGGCGGTGGCGGCTGTTGTCGCCGTTGCAGGGTTTTGTGCCGCTGAGCTTCGATCCCGGCGAGGCCTACCAGTTCGACTGGAGCCACGAATACGCGCGCCTGTCGGGTGTGACGACCAAGGTAAAGGCAGCGCACATGCGGCTCTGCTACAGCCGCATGCAGCTGGTTCAGATCTTCCCGCGCGAGAGCCAGGAGATGGTCTTCGAGGCGCACGAGCGGGCCTTCCACTTCTTCGGCGGGGTCTGCCGGCGGGGCATCTACGACAACATGAAGACGGCGGTGAGCACGGTGTTCGTGGGCAAGGAGCGCGCCTACAACCGGCGCTTCCTGGAGCTGTGCTCCCACCATCTGGTGGAGCCGGTGGCGTGCACTCCGGGTGCGGGCTGGGAGAAGGGCCAGGTTGAGAGGCAGGTGGGTGACGTCCGCGGCCGCCTGTTCGTGCCCAGCCCGCGGGGCCGCTCTTACGCCGAGATCAACGCGTGGCTGAAGGATCGGTGCATCGAGGACGCCAAGAAGCGGCCGCATCCGACGATCGAGGGCAAGACGGTGTGGCAGGTGTTCGAGGAGGAGCGCCCCTTCCTGATGGCCTATCGCGGCCCCTTCGACGGCTTCCACGCCACCGAGGTATCGGTCTCCAAGACTTGTCTGGTGCGCTTCGACAACAATCACTACAGCGTGGCGGCCCGTGCCGTCGGGCGGACGGTCGACGTGCGGGCCTATGCCGATCGGATTGTCATCCGCCAGGATGGCGAGACCGTTGCCGAACACCCCCGGAGCTTTGGACGCGGTGAGATCGCTTACGATCCGTGGCACTACGTGCCGATCCTGACGAGGAAGCCCGGTGCGCTGAGGAATGGCGCGCCTTTCAAGGGTTGGCAACTGCCCGGCGCGCTGGGCCGCATGCGGGCGCGGCTCACCGGCCGCGACGACGGCGATCGTCAGATCGTCAAAATCCTCGCGGCGGTGCTGGAGGACGGGCTGAAGGCGGTCGAGGCGGCCTGCGCCGAAGCGCTCGCCTGCGGCGCCTGCAGCGCTGATGTTGTGCTCAACATCCTCGCCCGGCACCGCCAGCCGCCGCCGCCGCCGGCCATCCCGACGCCCGAGGGCCTGCAGCTTCGCCACCAGCCGGTGGCCGACTGCCGCCGCTACGACCGCCTGAGGGAGGCCGGTCATGGAGCGTCATGATGTGCTGGCGATGATGACGGCGCTGAAGCTTGCAGGCATGCGCGCCGCCTACGACGACATCCTCGCCGACGGGCTCAAGCGCCGTCATCCGGTGCAGCAGATCATCGGTACGCTGCTGCAGACCGAGGTCGCCGACAAGCAGGCGCGCTCCATCAAGTACCAGATGACGTCCGCCAAGCTGCCGACGGCCAAGGAGCTGGCCGACTTCGACTTCGCCGCTTCCCCGGTCAATGAGCCCCTGATCCAGGAACTCGCCGGCGGCGACTTCCTGGAGAGCAAGCGCAACATCGTGCTGGTCGGCGGCACCGGCACCGGAAAGACCCATCTCGCCGTCGCCATCGCCCGCGCCTGTATCCGAAAGGGCGCCCGTGGCCGCTGCTACAACGTCGTCGACCTGGTCAACCACCTCGAGGCCGAACTCCGCTCCGGACGCCAAGGCCGTACCGCGGACCAACTCGTCCGACGCGACTTCGTCATCCTCGACGAACTCGGCTACCTGCCCTTCGCACAGGCCGGCGGGCAGCTGCTGTTCCACCTGATGAGCCGGCTCTACGAGCGCACCTCGATCATCGTCACCACCAACCTCGCTTTCGGCGAATGGCCCTCTGTCTTCGGCGACCCCAAGATGACCACCGCGCTGCTCGACCGCCTGACCCACCATTGCGAGATCATCGAGACCGGCAACGAGAGCTGGCGCTTCAAGAACCGCTGCTGACCCGGCAGGCCGTGCCTGCGGCCCGCTTGCCCCGGTGGGTCAACAGGCACCCCCCACGCGGCTTCGCTCCGCGCACCGCAAGGCGCTACACGAAGCCGCGCGGGTCCCCCCTATCGGCTACCGGGACAACCTCCGCCGTGCCACTCAGGGGGTCAATTTTGCACGCCGATAGGGGGTCAATTTTGCACGCCGATTGACACCTTCAGTTCCGCCAGCCAGCGCGACACCAGAAACGACTTGCCCGTGCCGCCCTCGGCGATCAGGGCGACGATGTTGCGCTTTTTGCGTTTGCTCCATTCGCTGGTGAGCAGCGCCTTTTCGGATTCTCGGCCGATAAGATGGGCGGAATGCGGAGTAGGGAGGTTTGCGAGCTGGAATTTTTCAGTTGGGCTGGACTTAGGTTTTGCAGGTGGCAATTCACGCGTATCTTGCGAAGCATCGACCAGCGCCTGTTCGGTAGGCTTTCTCGAAATCAGTTGTTTCAGAGCAACAAAGCTGGCCGGGATGCCCAATAAAAGGGCAAGGCCCGCAATCACCACACCATCAACCGCGATGGTCAGTGGGTCCATCGTTGTTCCCTCGAAATGGTAGGCCATCCAGATATTCTGGTGCTGCCCATGCCCCAATCCCGGCACTGTCTTTCGTTGTCAGTATACACAGAGTTGCGGAACCGCGAAGGCGGCAACCGAAACCGTTCGGTCGGTCAGTTGGCTGGATATAGCCGAAATTATCGGGGCCAGGAATTGCGATGAGCTCGCGCCCGTCGCAATTCAAGCCGCCAGTGTTACTCGACAAATTTGCCAGTGTTACTCGACGAATTTGAAGGGGAGGGCGCGGGCGGTGAGATAGGCTTGATCTAAAACCCGTGACCAGCCGATCGCCTTCTTTCGGAAATCGACCAAGCTCGCGAACAGCTTGCTCGAGAGACTGTCCTTGGCACTGATATCGCTCAGGACCTGGCCGGCGAGGGCGCCCAGGGCGTTGAGCACGGGGTCGGGTAACTTCGACAGGGCGACCCCGTGCTCGTCGGTCAGCCTGGCCAGGGCGATGCTGTTCCGGGCCACGAATTCGGACAGCACCCGTTGGTTCACGGTCGCGTTGGCCGCCCGGACGATGGCCTTGAGGTCGTCGGAGAGCTTTTCCCATTGGGCCAGATTGATAAAATTATCGAGCACGGTCCCGGGTTCGTGCCATCCCGGGTAGTAATAATACTTGGCGCTCTTATAGAGACCGAAGGCCAAATCGTTGAAGGGGCCAACCCACTCGGTCGCATCGATCGCGCCCGAGGACAGGGCCGGGGGAATTTCGCCCCCCGGAAGATTGACGACATTGGCTCCCGCCGCTTTGACGACCTCTCCGCCCAAGCCGGGAATGCGGATCTTCAATCCCTTGTAATCGTCGATCGACTCGATCTTCCTGTTGTACCAGCCCCCCATCTGGACGCCCGTGTTTCCGCTCGGGAAAAACTTGCAGCCGAGTTCCTTGTAGACGGTATCCGACAACTCCTGGCTCCCGCCGAACTGGAACCAGGCGTTCTGTTCCTGGGCGGTCAAGCTGAAAGGCAGGGCCGCGATCAACTGGGTCGCCGCAACCTTGCCCTTCCAGTAATAGGGCGCCCCGTGTCCCATGTCCGCGGTGCCGCTGGCGACGGCATCGACGGCCTCGAAGGCGGGGACGATTTCGCCGGCGCCGTAAACCTTGACCGAAAGTCGGCCGTCGGATCCCTTGGTGATCAGGTCGGCCAATAGATTGGCGCCCGTCCCCAGGCCCGGAAAATTCTTCGGCCAGGTCGTGACCATGAGCCAGCGGATACTGCCCTTCGCGATGGCGGGGGCGGGGAAGGTGCTCGCGGCGGCGCCCGCGACAGCGGCGCCGCTCAGAAAACTTCGTCGTTTCATGGCATTCTCCCCGACTGGCGTACTTATACCAACCGCCCCAGAGTTTGACTCGCGCAAAGGTTTACACGCTAGGTTTTGTGTGATTCAAGGTTGTTGGCAACAAGGGAGTGTGTTCAATGCCAACGATTCCTTTGCGAAACGACTTTGATGCTGAAAGAGTCCGTGTTCTTGCGGCACGGAGCGATGATGGGAACCAGGCGCGACGGCTTTTGTCGATGGCGGCCATCTACGATGGGATGGATCGAGCGTGCGCGGCGGGTATTGGCGGCATGGATCGGCAGACGTTGCGGGACTGGGTTCACCGGTTCAACGCGGGAGGTCCGGCCGGTCTGATCGACCGCAAGCCGAACGGGGCGTTGCGTCGGTTGACGCCGTCGCAAATGGCGGCGCTTTCGCGGGCTATCGAGGCTGGTCCCGATCCCGAACGGGATGGGGTCGTGCGCTGGCGCTGCATCGATCTCAAGCAACTGATCCGAACGCGCTTCGGCGTGGACTATCACGAGCGGAGCGTCGGCAAGCTGCTGGCCGCGCTCGGGTTCTCGCATATTTCCGCGCGCCCGCGCCACGTCGGCCAGGATGCGCGGGCACAGGAGGAATTTAAAAAAAAGTTTTCCCGAACACTTGGCGAAAATCGTAGTGGCACAGCCACCGGACACGCCCATCGAGGTTTGGTTTCAAGATGAAATGCGCGTCGGCCAGAAGAACAGCCCGGTGCGCCAGTGGGCCCCAAAGGGATCGCGCCCGCGCCAGGTCAAGGACCTACGGACCTCTTCGGCGTATCTCTTCGGCGCCATCTGCCCCGAGCGCGGTGAGGGCGCGGCGCTGGTCATGCCGCGCGCCAATACTGAAGCCATGGACCTGCATCTCGAGGAAATCAGCCGGGCCGTTGCCCCAAACGCCCATGCCGTCGTGCTGCTCGACCAAGCCGCATGGCACACCACTGCCAAACTCGGCATCCCGGAGAACATCTCCCTCGTGCCTTTGCCACCCAAGTCCCCGGAGCTCAATCCCGCCGAAAATGTCTGGCAATACCTCCGCCAGAACTGGCTCTCCAATCGTGTCTTCGACTCCTATGAAGCCATCGTCGAGGCCTCTTGCCAAGCCTGGAACAACCTGACCGACCAACCTTGGAAGATCATGTCCATCGGCCTCAGAGCGTGGGCTCGCACAAGTCAATGTTAAGGGCGGTTGGTATTAGAGCCTGTTCCAAAATGCGCGTCCGCGCATTTTTTGCGTCTGTTCCGGCCCTCTGCCCCTCCCGGCCACCCACGAGAGGTTGCTGATATGGGTGGCCGGGAGGGGGAGAGGGCCGGCGCCGCGAGTTTTCGAACAGACTGTTATCAACTTATCCCACGCTTGAGAGCCTCGGGTCCACGCCGCCGAAATCAGCGGCGGCGGATAACTTTCGCCAACCCGATGGTCCAAAGCCTTCCAAGCCGTGGAAGCGCGATTTATAAGCCATTTTTCGGCAGTCCGCGATCCAGTAACCAAGATAGACGAAAGGCAGACCCTCGTCCCCTGCCTGGCGAACGTGCCAGAGAATAATGAAGGTCCCCGCGCTTCGGCGTCCCTCGTCGGGGTCGAAAAACTTGTAGACACCCGACAAACCGTCCCCAAGCCGATCGCTCAGCGAAACCGCGACCAAGCGGCCGCCCGGATCACGGAATTCGACCACGATGGTGTCGACCGCGGTATCCTGAACCATCGCGCTGTAATCGTTGAAGGTCATCCGGGCCATGCCGCCGTCCCCATGGCGCGATTGTTGATAACGCGTGAAAAGGGCGAATTGTTCACCTGTCGCCCGTGGCGGCAAGGCCACCGACTTAAGATCGGCATTGCGTTTCGATACTCGGCGCAGCGACCGACTCGGCCGGAAATTCGCGACTCGAATACGAACGGGTACACAAGCGTTACAACTGCCGCACGCCGGTTTGTACGCCATGTCGTGGCTGCGGCGAAAACCGGCTCGGATGAGAAGGTCGTGCGCATTCCGGGCCCCGGGCCCCGAGAGATCGGTGACGACCTTGCTTTCGCTGCGACCGGGCAAATAAGGGCAGGGCTGGGGCAGGGTTCCAAAGAAAAATTGCAACGGCCGATCGAACGACACGGTCATGCTTTTCGAACCCCGTCAATACGTTACCGAGGGAGCGGGATGTCCCTCAGGATAAGCCATAATACGACGGCACAAACAACGTAAACGCGAGCCACAGCAGGATGATCAGGGGGATGCCCACGCGCGCGAAGTCGAGAAAACGGTAATTTCCGGGAGCCATCACCAGAAGATTGGTCTGGTAGCCGATCGGAGACGCGAACGAGCAATTCGCGGCGAAGACCACGGCCACGGCAAAGGCCGTCGGATCGACACCCAGCGCGGTGCCAATGTCGACACCTATGGGTGTGAAGAGCACGGCGCAGGCCTTTGTGCTCAGAACGTTCGAGAGCAGCGCGACGAGAAGGAAGAAGCCGGATAGAATCCACCTCGGTGGGGCACCCTCGAGGACAGTGATCATCGATTGGGCGAGGTACGCGGCGCCCCCCGTTTCCTTCAAGGCGACGCCGAGCGCGAGCGCCGTGGCGATGGTCATGATGATTCGACCGTCAACGGCGTCGGCCAGGTGCCGGAGACTCAGGGCGCCGCAAGCGAACATCGCGACCGCGCCGGAGAGGGCGGCGACGACGATGGGCACGAAACCGCTCGCCGCGGACACGACGATGGCCAGAAAAATGAGGGCGGCGCGGCGCGCGTAGAAGGGAGAGGGCAGGTTGGTCGTCGCCCATTCCAGCAGGATGATGTCCGGATTGGCGCGCAGCGCGCGCACGTCTTCGGGATGTCCCTGAATGAGCAGCACATCGCCGGCGTCGAGGCGGATATTGGACATTTGGGTGCGAATCATGCGCGAGCGCCGCTGGACTCCCAAGACGGTGCAACCGAAGCGGCCCTCGAAATCGAGATTCTTGAGCGTCTGGCCGATGAAACGTGAGGCGGGTGCCACCAAGACCTCGGCCAAGAGCTGCTCGATGGCGAGCTGGACGTCGCCGTTTTCGCTACTTAGCGAAGGACCGTCCGTACGGTGTATGCTAAAGAGATCGGGATCACGCGCGAGGATGTCGGCCAACGTCTTTCGCGTCGCCGCGACGGTAAACACGTCGCCCGCGTGGACCGTGTAATCCTCGAAGGGTGGCAACAAGGTTCGTTTATTTTTGGTCAGAATCGTACGCACCGTCATGTCGCGCAGGGTCAGCGACGGAAACAGTCCAGCAAGGGGGATTTGACCGACCAACTCCGAATCATCCTTGATGACGATCTCGGCGATGAACTGCTTGCCTCCTCCCTCGGCAAGAGCGCCGACGAGAGACTTCCTGTCGGGAAGCAAGCGCGGGACGACGAAGAGGATATACAAAAGGCCAGTCGCCGCGAGAACCATCCCCGGAACCGAAAACTCGAAAAAGCCGAAGGGTTCCCTGCCACTTTCCACCAAGGCACTGGAAACCAAGAGATTTGTGCTCGAACCGATGAGGGTCGTCATGCCTCCGAGCATGGCCGCGAAGCTCAGCGGAATCATGAACCGGCTTGGGGAACGCCCGAACCTATCAGCGAGGACCTGCATGATGGGAATGAAGATCACCACCACGGGAATATTGTTGAGGAACCCGCTGACCACGAGTACCGCCAAGAGCACCACGGGAATGAGCCAGAAACTTTGACCTCCCGAGAAATCGATCACGGACTGGGCACAGCGGTCGAGCACGCCGGTGCGAACGAGGCCTTCTCCGACGACCAAGAGCGAGACAACCGTTATCAGGGCGGGGTTGCCGAATCCTTCGAGCATTCTCCCGGGGGGAAGCTGGTTTACGCCGGCCGCGTCGACGATCGGAGAGAAATGGAACAAGAGCATGAGGCCGCAAATCAACCCCAACGACGTGAGTTCCATCGGCAGCCGCTCGAGCGCGAACAGCCACATAGCGATGCAGATGAGCGCCATCGTCGCCCACATCTCGAAAGTTGGATCGGCCCCTAGCATCCGATCATGATGGCGTGCCGAACCGTGAAAGCCAAGAGGTGTTCGGACCACGTATGAGAGGTCACATGGGATTCCCGGGGGGTGTTGCTGGAGGCGGGGCACGGCGGGCAAGGAATGCGCCCGGCTCGCGGTCGTTCGCCGGAACGCCGAAAATAGGCGGTGGCGGTATGGCGACGGATTTTAACCGTCCAGGGGTAGTTCACGCAGGAGGACGAGGCTGATCCGGCGATTTTGCGCCGCGTACGGGTCGTGTTTGATGAGGGGCTCGTTGGCCGCTTTGCCAACAACCCGCAAAACTCGTTTGCCGGGTAGCCCGGCCTCGATGAGGGCGCGCCGGCTGGCGTGGGCGCGTTCACTCGAAAGCTCCCAGTTAGTGAATCCGAGGCGGCTCTTGAACGGTGTCGCGTCGGTGTGACCGATGACCGAGATTTCGTTTGGCAGCGACTTGATCGCCGCGACGATCTGCGCCAGCAACTTCTTGGCCTCCGGGTAGAGCACGCTGCTGCCGCTCGGAAACATGGTCCGCTGTTCGCCGTCGATAAGTTGGATACGCATTCCTTCCGGAGTCATATCGATCAACAGGTTACGGCTAAATCCACGCAATTCCGGATTTTCCTCGATCGCCTTGCGCAATTCGTTTTCGGCGGCGTTGAAGGCTTCTTCCTCGCGCCGGCGGAACTCCTTTTCGATCGCCTTATGGGAAGGCGGCGCGACCTCGCTGTCGGAATCATCATCCGGCTCCTCGTCGGTCAGCGGCATTAAGCTAACCGTGACACCCATGGCCGACGTCGGGGTTCTCATGGGGCCTTTCGCGTTCATGCTCGTGCCGCCGAGAACGCCGCCCGCGCCGCTTTGAGATTTACTCGCGGCGGTCGGGGGGAAATAGTCGGCGACGCCCTGCATTTGCTCCTCGGTCGTCGAATTGAGGAGCCACAACAACAGGAAGAACGCCATCATAGCGGTGGCGAAGTCGGCGTAAGCGACCTTCCAACCACCGCCGTGATGGCCATGGGCAGCCTTCTTGATTTTCTTGACGATGATGGGTTGGGTCGCGTCCATGATCACAAGGCCCTAGGCTGGCGCGGATTCGACCGCCTTCTCGAGTTCGGCGAACGTCGGCCGAGCCACCGAGAAGAGTACCTTGCGGGCGAACTCAATCGATACAGCGGGCGCGTAACCCTGCATGTGAGCGATGATTCCCGCCTTGATGCACTGGTAGTACTTGCTGTCGTCGGCGGCGTAGGTGGCCAGCACGGCTCCGATCGGGCTGACGATACCGTAAGCGAGCAACACGCCGACAAAAGTACCGACCAGCGCGGCACCGATGAGCGCTCCCAAAACCTCCGGTGGTTCCAGGATCGACCCCATCGTCGTAATAACGCCCAGGACCGCGGCAACGATTCCGAACGCGGGCAACCCGTCGCCCATCTTGGTGATTGCGTCCGGGACTCTTTCCGTCTCCACGTGGTGGGCTTCGATCTCTTCGTCCATGAGATCCCCCAATTCATGGGGGTTCTCGGATCCCATGGTCAATAAGCGAAAATAATCACAAAGAAACGTCACGGCATGATGATTGGATACGACCGTCTGAAACTTTTTAAATATTGGACTGTTCTTGGGATTTTCAATATGCTCCTCAAGACCTATGTTCCCTTTTTGCTTTGCTATTTTGAAAAGGCTATATAGAAGAGTCAGAAGTTCCAGATAGCTCTTCTTGTTATGAGGCGATCCTTTGATGACAAGCCCAAACGCCCTTCCAGCCACGAAAATTACCTGCTTCGGATTGTCGATGATGAAACCACCCAAGGCAGCCCCAATGATGATGAGAAATTCATACGGTTGCCAGAGTACGTCGGCTCTCCCGTGGGGGAAGTAGCCGCCAAGCACGGCACCGAATACAACGACAAGCCCGATGAAAAAAAACATCCCGTTTCTCCGTTATAGTCCTTGTCCGGACGGCGCGTCGTTTGCCTCGACGCAGCCGCCCCCAACCGAGCACGTCGTGCCCCAGCGGGTTTGGCCATGGCATATCCTTAAGATTCTGGATAAAGATTCGGTTAATCCGGTCGACGAATGCCGGGGCTCGAAATCGAGCAATTCTTTTACAGTCTGTTCGAAAATGCGCGTCCACGCATTTTTTGCGTCTGTCCCTCTCCCCCTCCCGGCCACCCACGAGAGTATGCTGATAGGGGTGGCCGGGAGGGGGAGAGAGCCGGCGCCGCGAGTTTTCGAACAGACTCTTATCGTTCGGTCGCGATCTTCAGGTAGGCGATGAGAGCGGCGCGTTCGTCGGCAAAATCGAGGCCCTTGAAGGGCATCTCGGTTCCGGGAACGAAGTCTTGCGGGTCGGTCAGGAAGGCGTCGAGGGTTTCGGATTCCCAAACGATTCCGCGTTCGCGCATGGCCAGTGAATACGGATAACCTTCGATTTCGCCCGCCCGGCGGCCGAAAAGGTGGGCCAGATTGGGTCCGAACTTATCGCGTCCCCCGAGCCGGAAGGAATGACATTTCTTGCAGATGCGAGCCAACTTGTGCCCGTCCGACAAATTCGTTGGCCTTTCCTGGCCGTTGCCGAGAACGGGGAGAAAGCAACAAATCGCAATGATGCCCCGGGCTAATGAATGAACTCGCCATATTTGAGGATTTTGTCTGGAATGTAGCGTTCCGGCGCCGCGCCCTTGCGGATTTTGTCCGCCAAATATTACACTTAGCCTGGGCGGTGCGGAAGGTGTTTCCGATCATGACGATTGGCCGTCCTTCGCGTCTGGCCGAATAGAGGAAAGTCGCTTGCCGTGACGATCGACACGAGTCGATTTCGCCAAGTTGTTGGGAATTTCGCGACCGGGGTGACCATTGTGACCGCTGTCGGCCCCGACGGTGGTCCGCTGGGCTTCACCGCCAATTCCTTCTCCTCGGTTTCCTTGAAGCCGCCCCTGGTCTTGTTCAGTCTCGACAGACGCGCGAACAGCCTCAAGGGTTTCGAGTCCAGCCGACATTTCGCGGTGAACATTCTGCGCGAGGACCAGGATCATCTATCCCGCCGATTTGCGAATTCCTTCCCCCGGACGAGCGAAAAATTCCTTGGCGTCGACTATGCCATCGGAGTTACGGACTGCCCGCTTCTTTCGGGAGCCATTGCTTGCTTCGAATGTGAAACGCGTTTTCGTTACGACGGTGGCGACCACGTGATCTTCGTCGGCGAGGTAATCAGTATGACGACCCAACCGGTGGCGGACCGGCCGCTGCTCTATTTTCGCGGGCAATACCGCCGACTCGACGAAGACGCCTGAATCACCATTCTAGTGCACCGGCGCATTCACTTCGTTCACGCCCCCGTGCACCAGGCCTTTGTTGATGCATCAACTTTCCAAACTTCGGCTGTCGCCTCCGTTTGGGTCGATGCACTAGCGGCGGAAATCCCTATTTCGATACGGGCGCCCCAGAGGGAACGAGGAGGAGCCGTCCACCGGCACCCGCTTTGGCCTCGGGAATTCGGAAGGGTTCGTGGTCGCGCCAGCGAACGACCAGATCGTCGTAGTGCGGCGACAAGGGGTTGCCGGACTGTCCCGGGGCGTGGATGAACACCGAATTATCGAGGTCCGCGAGGTCGTATACCGCGCGCAGACTCGGCCCGCTGGTTTGGGGAAAGTTGTCGACTCCGGCGTCCCAGGCGTAAGCGGCGGCGTTGATCGTGCTGGGTCCGCCGCCATTCGGAACGCGGATCGCCAGGAGGCCTCCGATCAAGGGAATTCGGTCCCAAACGAGGTGTGGCATCTCGGCTTGGTGCGCCTCGCCCCAACGCCAGTCCGCCGGGTTGTCTCCGAAACGCTCCGACAAGGCGGCCGCCGACCGGTCCAGCGCCTCGGACACCTGCTTATACCAACCGCCCTTAACATTGACTTGTGCGATCCCACGCTCTGAGGCCGATGGACATGATCTTCCAAGGTTGGTCGGTCAGGTTGTTCCAGGCTTGGCAAGAGGCCTCGACGATGGCTTCATAGGAGTCGAAGACACGATTGGAGAGCCAGTTCTGGCGGAGGTATTGCCAGACATTTTCGGCGGGATTGAGCTCCGGGGACTTGGGTGGCAAAGGCACGAGGGAGATGTTCTCCGGGATGCCGAGTTTGGCAGTGGTGTGCCATGCGGCTTGGTCGAGCAGCACGACGGCATGGGCGTTTGGGGCAACGGCCCGGCTGATTTCCTCGAGATGCAGGTCCATGGCTTCAGTATTGGCGCGCGGCATGACCAGCGCCGCGCCCTCACCGCGCTCGGGGCAGATGGCGCCGAAGAGATAGGGAATTATATATCGGTATTGACGGATCGCGTCAATCCAGGTAAGTTGATCGTGCTTGCCGAGTATATTGCGAGCGACTCTGTGTCGGGTCGCCCGCGAATAGAAGACCTTTACCGGAAATAATCGGGAACTCACGTCGCTCGTGTGTTGCTCGGCAAGCCGGCCCGGCAATCCCGCCGGGGTGTTCCTTCGCCATAGGAAGGCTGCCATGCCGGTCAAGATAGTCTTGAAGCATACCTTCGCCGCTTTGTGTTTCGCCGGACTCTTGGGTTTCTGCTACCACGCCGGTCAGGCTGCAACCGCGGGCGAAATCCGCACTGAGATTGAGCGCCTGGTGATCGATACATGCGTCAGAACCATAGCCAGAACGAGCGCGGATCGGACTCCGGGTATTTCTATCGAGGAAATGGTCAGGCTGATCAAGATTGTGAACGCAAAGACCTATGAGCAAGTCTATGCCACTCTCTTGCCAATGGTACGCGGGCTGAATCGCGAACAGCGGGAGGAGATTTATGATTTCGGGCTCAGACAATGCCTGTCGGGAGCAAAGCGCTAGGAATTGAAATTCACGCGCTGATTTGGTAGACAGAGAAAGCCCCGGCAGGAACCGGGGCTTTGTATCAACCGTCGCGTTACCGCGCGACCGAGCTTGGAATTGCTGATCAGGCGATTTCAAGCATAGGGATTCTTTGTCCTTCGGTCAAGCGGCAGGGCTAGTTTTTTGTCCGCCCAGTGATCAGGGTGAGGTGATCGCGGCGCTGGCCATTTCATTCTCGGTGTGGCAGTGTGCCGGTCATGGCGACGCTGCCGGTCTCGGATTCGTCCATTGATTTGCGCGCGGTCACGGTGCGTCCGACCTGGGGCGCGCAGGAGCACCGGCGCTGGGACCGGTTGGTGGAGCAGCACCACTACCTGGCGTTCCACGGCGTCATCGGCAAGGGCCTGCGCCATGTCGCGGTGCATGGCGAGACCTGGCTCGCACTGATCGGCTGGCAGCCCGGCGCGTTCAAGCTGGGCGCGCGTGATCGCTGGATCGGGTGGTCGGCCGAGCAGCAGTTCCGGCGTCTGCATCTGATCGCCAACAACTCGCGCTTCGTCATTCTGACGCCTGGCCGAGTGCCGAACCTGGCCTCCCGTGTGCTGGGGCTGAGCCTGCGGCGGCTGTCTGAGGACATCCAGGCGGTGCACGGATATCCGGCTCTTCTGGCGGAGACGTTCGTGGACGTCTCGCGATTTGCCGGCACCTGCTACCGCGCGTCGAACTGGCGCTCTCTGGGGCTGACGCGGGGCTTTGCCCGTGAGCCCGGAGGGGCAGCGCGCTGGCGCCACCACGGTCAGCCCAAGGAGGTCTTCGTGTTCGGACTGACAGACGGCGCCCCCGAGGCGCTGAGCCGTACCGGGATGCCGGCACACTGGAACGCCGAGCAGCACACCGAGCCGATGGCCGCGCCCCGGCTGCGCAGCCTGTTCGAGTGTCTGGGTGAGGTGCCCGAGTACCGCCATGCCCGGGGCAAGCGCTATGCGCTCAACACCATTCTGGTGATCGCCGTCGCCGCCCGGCTTGCCGGATACCGGGGGGTGAACGCGTTCGCCCAGTTCGCCGCCCTGCTCTCCCAGGAGCAGCTCGAGGCGGTGGGTGCGTTCTGGAGCCCTTCCAAACAGCGCTACACCCCGCCCGCGATCACCACCTTCCACAAGACCCTCACCGCCCTGCCGCCAGAGACCCTGGACAACGCGATTAGCCAGTGGACCGGCCAGCATGGCAGCGCGCACGCGCCGGTCGCCATGGACGGAAAGGATCTGCGCGGCGCCTCGAAGCAGACCGAAGACGGGCGCAGGATGATGGTGGCGGCGGTCGAGCACGACACCGGCGTGGTCCTCGGGCAGGTCGAGGTCGACCGCAAGAGCAACGAAATCCCGGCCGTGCGCGAACTCTCCAGCGGCCTCGACCTCACAGGCCGGATCGTCACCATGGACGCGATGCACGCTCAGCACGAGACCGCGCGCTGCCTGCTCGGGCGTCGCGCCGACTACGTGATGAGCGCGGTCAAGGACAACCAGGAGATGATCTTCGAAGACCTCAAGGCGATCGACTTCAGCGATGCGCTCTGGCACGAAACCGTCGACAAGGGCCATGGCCGCATCGAGCGCCGACGCTGCGCCGTCGTCGACCTCTCCGCTGCCGAGTGGGACGGCTACGCCAACCTCCACGGGCGACGCCAGGCCATGCGCATCGAGCGCGAACGCGAGATCCTCAAGACCGGCAAGCGCAGCATCGAGGTGACCTGGAGCCTCACCTCGCTCGGCGCAGAGCGCGCCGGACCCGAGGAGTTGCTCGAACTGGTGCGCAACCACTGGCATATCGAGAACCGCCTGCACTACGTGCGCGACTTCACCTACGACGAAGACCGATGCCGGGCCTACGTGCGTCACCTGCCCAGAAATCTCGCCTGCTTGACCAACGCGGCCATCGCCATCGTGCGCTGCGACGGACGCTTCCGTTATCTGCCCGAGGCCAACCGGCACTATGCCGCCCGGGCGCAGGAGGCCCTCGACGCGATCATGACCGCGCCCATCGCCTGAGACAGCACGCCTCTCCCCCGGACCGGGACGTGCCGCCGAGCGGCGCGGGCGGACCGGTGTGCCTGTCGAATCCGAAAACGCCGTCCGGTGGCTTCGAGCAGTCCCCATGACGTCGTCGAGGCAAGCTCGGGGCTCCCCGAACCCCGTGCACCGAGCACGATCCCACTCATCCCGAACCCTCAACCGCGACTAAAAATTGTTCCTGGTCAAGCGGCAACCCGCAAGATCGAGGTGTATCGCATGAAGGCTTCAGAGGGTGAAAAAGACAGTCCGCAACCGGCACCGCCACCTCCCCCTCCGCCGGAGCCATCACCGCCCCCGCCAAGCAGGGAAGATAGGGGCGATGTCACGAAAGGTGGATGAAATACCCATGGGCTATTTGGACGGCTACGCTGACTCCAAGGGAAATTGTGCTAGCTGTTAGAAAATAGGACTTCCACTTTATTGCGGATGAGTTGGCTTTGATCGATTGACGGTTAGCTTCGGCAATCCAATCGACTGATTTTTCGTAGGAATAGTCGGCTAGTATCTGCTGTGCCCGTTCCGGTTTGGCGCCTGTTTCATACTTTCTTGGCCAAATGGCGAGTATCGCCAAAAAACCGGTCAGGGCGAATGGCGCGTAGACTATCAGCGTTTCGGGAGTGACCTGTAGATTCTTCGGCAAAAGAATCGCACAAGCCGCAAACACAATGCTTGCCTTGGTGGTAACCACACGCATAGCCTCGTCCAGGCATTGCAACCCTCTTTGCGATAACTCCAGATTCAAGATAGCGGCTTCCCTACTCACGCCCGAGCACCGCTAGCCAGCCCGTTATCGGCGATCAGCGTCGCGTAGGTCAGCCTCTTGCCCCGCATCCCGCAAGCTAGAGAGTCCATTTGCGCCAGCGTGCCGCTCTCGCGGATGTTGTGACGCCCGGAGAACTCGGCGATGTACCGGCTCAAGTGCTTGGGCGAGAATTTGTGATAAACGCCTTTGTGCGCCCGCTTGAGCATAGCCCAAAAGCTCTCAATCCCGTTGGTGTGTGCCATCCCTGAGACGAATTCCGATACCGAGTGCTTGACGCTCTCGTGCGGGTTAGGGATGCCTCCGTAGGCCGCCGCGTCATCGGTGTAGACGGTGGCGCTGGGTTCCGCGTTATCGGCGACGAAGCCTTGCAGCGTGGCCTTGTCGGTGTCCGTTACCACCTTGGCCGCAACCCTCTTGGTGGCTCGGTCCTTGGCCCCGACAACCGCCGTCATATCGACGGGGCCGCGTCCCTCGGAAGCCTTGCGCTCGGTGTTTGATTTGTTCTTGCGTTTACCGCCGAAATAACTCTCATCGATCTCCACCGGGCCGGAAAACGGCGGCTCGTCGTCGTCGCGCTCGAAAGCTTTGCGGATACGTTGCAGCATGAACCATGCCGTCTTTTGAGTAACGCCGATGTCCCGATGCAGCTTCATCGACGATACACCCTTCAAGCTGGTCAGGTGCATGTAGATGGCATAGACCCACTTGCGCAGGGGCAAGGGCGATCCCTGCATGACTGAGCCGGTTTTGATTGAGAAATAGGACCGGCAATCGGAACACCAGTAAGGCATATTGCCGTGGCTGGCTTTGCAGGTGCGCTTTGATTTGCAGTGCGGGCACTTGCGGCCATCCGGCCAAATCTTGCTTTCAAACCAAGCCAGCGCCGCGTCGTCGGTCGGAAACATGTCCGCTAACTGCATGACGGTGACGCCTTCACGATTTGATTTTCCAGGGGCTTTCTTGGTCATTTCCAATCTCCGTTGCCGATGATTGGAGTGTAGCGAATATTTTAGGCTTTGTCAATACCGATATATAATTCCCCAAAATATTGGGAGTTTTCATGAACCGGAATCGCGATTATCCTGTCGCCTAATGAGACGCGAGGCGATTTTCGGTCGATGAAGACCGAGCGGCTCCACAATATCCCAGGGAGGATTGACGATGGAAACGAAGCGGATCAAAGACCAGCTGATGAGGGCGTGGTCATCGGGTCGGGCCAAAACGGTCCGCACCGCCATAAGCGGCGTGGCCGTGCTCATGATGGTCGCGGGATTTGGCGTGGCGCCGGCTTTGGGCGATCCCTTGAAGGTTGGGCACGATCAGTGGATCGGATACTCCGGCATGTTTATCGCCCAGGCCAAAGGCTTTTTCAAGGAAGAGGGGGTCGAGATCGAGTTTGTGCCCTTCGCGGGCCCGGGGGACTCGTTGCCGCCGCTGATTGC
The DNA here is from genome assembly GCA_965218865.1 of Alphaproteobacteria bacterium. Lineage (GTDB taxonomy): Bacteria > Pseudomonadota > Alphaproteobacteria > JAAXGF01 > JAAXGF01 > CBDCME01. Next base: position 58,305 of record CBDCME010000065.1, on the reverse strand, counting down.
CGGGGCGCTCGATTTGAACGTGACGACCTTGTACAACCTCGCCCTTATCGCCGGGAAGCAAGCGGCCCCGCTCAAGGTCGTCTATTTGATCGACGCCTCGAACGGCGCCGACGCGGTGGTCGCGCAGGCAGATATCAGCGACATGGCCGGACTCAAGGGGAAACGCGTCGCCACCACCGTGGGGGAGGTAAATCATTTCCTGCTTATCATCGGTCTGGAGGCCGCCGGACTGACCGAATCCGACGTTGAGATCGTTGACATGAGCCCCGACGCCGGGGGGGCTGCATTCGTTGCCGGTCAAGTCGAAGCGGCGGTGACGTGGGAGCCCTGGGTCACCCGGGCATTGTCCGGGGGAGGGAAAGTAATCTTTTCCTCCGGCGACGAGCAGGGCCAGAACCTGATCTCGGACGGTGTGGTCGTTCGCGAGGAAATCCTTAAGGAACGGGCGAGCGACGTCGCGGCTTTCATACGGGCCGTGGATCGAGGCGTTCAACTCCTCAACGAGCAACCGGCCGAGGCCGAGGCGATCCTCACAAAGAAGCTGGAAGCGAGCCCGGAAGACATCCAGGGCATGCTTGCGGGTGACAATGTTTACAGCATGGCCGACAACAAGAGGATCTTCACATCGACCGCCAAGGAAACGCTGAGGAAAATCGAAATTTTCCTCAAGGATCGTGACCTCATAGAGACGAAACTCGATATCGACGGTCTCGTCGATGAACGCTTTGTTTCGAATTGATTGCCGGTTAAACGAGGCAGGCCCCTGAATCGGCTCGGCCGAGAATTTCGTTAAGCGATCTTCTCAAGCCATGCAAACGCGGCACGAAACCTATATGGCCATGGCGCTGGAAGAGAGTCGGGCGGCCCTGCGGGAGGGGGAACTTCCCTTTGGTGCCGTCATCGTCGATCGGGCCGGCGAGGTCGTGGGTCGGACCCATGATACGGTCGCGCGAGACGGCGATAATTCGAGCCACGCCGAAACGATGCTCGTCAAGCAGGTGTGCCGGGATCGCGGCCCCGAACTTTCCGGATGCACCGTTTACACGACGACGGAGCCGTGTCCCATGTGCTTCACCGCGATGTGGCTCGCCTGGGTCAGTCGGGTCGTCTATGCCACGACGATGGACGAGGTGACGGCGTACACCCATGGGGCCGTTCGGGAGCTGACCTTTCCCGCGCGCCTGTTGAATGAACACGCGGGCTCACGGATCGAGTTGATCAGCGGCGTGCTTCGGGAAGAATGCCTTCACCTTTTTGACGAAATTCGCAGTGAAGCGGCGAATTCACAAAGCTGATTCCGCGGAACCCAACTGCCGATTTTTGTCTCTGCGAAGGGTCAATGCATCGTGAAGCGGGTGAGTCCGGGACTATTCGCTCTCCGCGGAGAGATTTCGAGGGGCCTGTATAGCACGACCACGGCGATCGTTTTCGCCTTCTTGATCGCTGTCTGGTGCTCGCTTTCCTACGGGAAATTAGCCTCACCCATTTTCCTACCGACGCCCACCCGCGTCGGCTTGGCCGCAGTCGAGATGTACGAACACGATGTCCTCGTGGCGGATCTTCTGATCAGTAATTTTCGGATCTGGTTCGGGTTTCTTGTTGCCACTGCTGTTGCCATTCCGTTGGGGATGTTGGCGGGCAACATCCGTGTATTCGAGGCCATTATCGAGCCACTTCTGGGGTTCCTCCGATATATGCCGGTACCAGCGTTCATTCCGCTCTTGATTCTCTACACCGGTATCGGTGAAACGACCAAGGTGCTGGTCATATTTATCGGTGCGGTCGTGCAGATGGTGTTGATGGTCGCCGACGCCACTAAACAGACCTCGGCGGAATTGATTCGGGCGGCAATGGCGCTCGGCGCGCACCCGCGCGAACTTTTCACGAAAGTCATTTGGCGGTCGTCGCTGCCCGGCATTTTCGACGTCCTGAGGCTCAATCTCGGATGGGCCTGGACCTATCTGGTGGTGGCGGAGATGGTGGCGGCAAACGAGGGTCTCGGTTATCGAATCTTGAAATCTCAGCGCTTCATCCGGGTCGATATCATCTTCCTGTACCTGTTCTTTATCGGCGGACTGGGGGTCACTTCCGACCTTGCCTTTCGCTACGTGCAGCGAAAATTGTTCCCCTGGGCCGAGGAAAAGGTGAGATCCTGATGAACGACGTCCTTTTGAAAGTTCGCGGCGCGGGGAAGGATTTCGAAACCAAGGCCGGTCCCATCGTCGCCATCGAGAGGGTCGGATTCGAGGTTGCCGGCGGCGAGTTCGTGTGCATCGTCGGCCCTTCGGGCTGCGGCAAGAGCACGTTACTGATGCTAATCGCCGGTCTGGACCAACCGACACGGGGCGAGCTCCTCCTGGAAAACAAATTGATCACGGGTTCTGGAACCGACCGGGGGATGGTATTTCAACGGGATTGTCTGTTTCCCTGGTTGACCGTTCGAGGCAATGTCGAATTCGGCATTGGACTGCGGGCTAACAAGGGAACGCCGTCTGATATTTGCGCCGCCCGGGACCGTGCCCACGAGCTGATCGACGTCGTCGGTCTCTCGAATTTCAAGGACGTCTACCCGAAGCAATTGTCCGGCGGGATGCGTCAGCGCGCCGCGATTGCCCGCGCCCTCGTTCATCAACCGCGGGTGCTGCTCATGGACGAACCATTCGGCGCCCTCGATGCCCAGACACGAGAGCAGATGCAGGAATTGCTGCTCAGGCTCTGCGATGAACATCGAACCACCGTACTGTTCGTGACTCATGACGTGGAAGAGGCCGTGTTTCTGGCGGATCGAATGCTCGTAATGCGCGCGCACCCGGGGAGGATCATCGCCGATTTTCCGATCGATTTGCCGCGGCCCCGGCGAACGGAATTAAAATTGGATCCCGAATTCAGTGCCCTTCGTGGCAAGGCCATCGCGTACCTGCATACCGGACACCCCCCGGCATGATCGAAGTCGCCTGCAGACACGGAAGGGCTTTCCAATTTCGCCCGCAAAACAATGCCTTACTGGTCATCGACATGCAGCGCGATTTTTGTGCGCCCGATGGCGCAAGCGGCGCTTCTCCGCTCAGGGAAAACGTACCACGGCGGGGGCGTGACAGCCCGCTCCCGATCCCACCAGAGCGCGTCCACCGGGACCGTCGTTTCACGTACTCTTCGGAGTCCGCAGTGGGTCAAGACTCTCCGTCGGGAGGCCCGCCTTCTTAGGTCTGATTGCTGGGGTTGAGCGGTCGAAATTGGCTTGAACTACCGTAGTTGGTCCGGCTCGTTTTTTCCACCGCCAGGCCAGGCACCGCAATCTCGCAACCTTCTCATCCGGACTCGACTCCGACCGTTCCCGTCTCGTTCACTTGTGCCGAGCGCAGGCGACGACAACATAAGGGATACCCGTATCCTCAACCGTTCGAGCCAAGGATGAGATCAGAGAAATTCCGGGCCACGACTCCGCGCGGCGCCATCGTCTCCGTGATGGTCGTTCTCGCGGCTATTATTCTTAACGCCTGCGCCACGCAGACGCCTTACCGGCAGGCGGCGAACGGCAGGGGGTTCAGGGATCAGGCGATCGAGTCCAACCACTACCGGATATCTTTTTCGGCGAATTCCCTGACCTCGCGGGAGACGGTCGAGAACTACGTGCTTTACCGCGCCGCCGAAATCACGCTCGCGAACGGCAAGGATTACTTCGTCGTCGTCGAGGCCGACACCGAGCGCCTGGTACGCTACCACTCGACCCATAGCGATAACCATTTCAGTAACTTTCCGCGCTTCGGCAACCCGCCGTTCGATGGCTACCTTGGCACCACGACGACGCCGGTCGTCACGTATACGGCTTTGGCGGAAATCCAAATTTACCAAGGCGACAAACCGGAAGACGACAGCAAGGCGTTCGATGCGCGCGAGGTCGCCGAAAACCTGGGACCGACGATCGTGCGTCCGGAGGACTTGGCGACGAATTGAGCAGGCGGCGCCGCGCCGTTGTTTCGCGAAAGTCCGGGGGTTCGATTCCGCCTTGACCTAGTGCACCGGCGCATTCACTTCGTTCACGCCCCTGTGCACCAAGCCTTTGTTGATGCATCAACTTTCCAAACTTCGGCTGTCGCCTCCGTTTGGGTCGATGCACTAGGCGTTGGCTAAAATCGTTCTCGAGCCGCCCCGCCTCGTCGAAGGCCTCGCGCCGCGGCCGACACACGGAGAACCTCGCGGCCGGTGCTTGCCCCTCAATCGTCACCCTTGGGCGGGATGGGGGGAGTCGTTCCCCGGCCGATCGAAACATAGTGGAATCCCAACCCCAACATTTCCGCCGGCTCGTAAACGTTGCGCAGATCGATGACGATCGGCATTCGAAGACAAGATTTCACGCGCGGGAGATCGAGGGCCCGGAACTCATTCCATTCGGTAAGGATGACCAGGGCGTCCGAGCCCTCCATAGCGGAATAGGCATCCGCGCACCACTCGACGTCTCTCAACAATCCCTTGGCCTCGTCCATGCCCTCGGGGTCGAAGGCCCTAACCAAAGCGCCGGCGGCCTGCAGACCAGGAACGATGACGAGGCTGGGCGCCTCGCGCATATCATCGGTGTTCGGCTTGAAGGTGAGGCCGAGGACCGCGACCGTCTTGTCGGTCAGGGAACCACCGCATGCCGCCACGATTTTGTCCACCATCTCGTGCTTGCGCTGGTCGTTGACGGAAACGACAGCCTCCACGATTCGCAAAGGGGAACCGTGCTCCTGGGCCGTGCGAACAAAGGCCACGGTGTCCTTCGGGAAACAGCTGCCGCCGTATCCGGGACCCGGATGGAGAAATTTTCGACCGATACGCCCGTCGAGTCCGATTCCCTTGGCAACATCGTGGACATCGGCGCCGACATGCTCGCACAAATTAGCAACCTCGTTGATGAAGGTAATCTTCGTCGCCAGAAAGCTGTTGCAAGCGTACTTCGTGAGTTCCGCGGTTTCGAGGGTCGTAAAGAGGACCGGTGTCTCGATCAGAAACAAGGGTCGGTAAAGGGCGGAAAGGACACCCCGCGCGCGGGGAGCCTCGGTGCCCACGATCACCCGGTCCGGGCGCATGAAATCGTTGATCGCCGAACCCTCTCGCAAGAACTCGGGATTCGAGGCGATGTCGAATTCGGCGTCGGGTCGAAGCTCGCGCATGATCCGTTCGACTTGTCGGCCAGTTCCCACGGGCACCGTCGATTTGGTCACCACGACCGTGTAACCGTTGAGCGCCTCGGCGATTTCCGCCGCGGCGGCGTGAACGTACCTCAAGTCCGCATGCCCCTCCCCCCGACGGGACGGCGTGCCAACGGCAATGAAAACGGCGTCGGCCGTTTTCACCGCGGCGGCGGTATCGGTGTCGAACGACAACCTGCCGGCCCGAGTATTACTCGCCAACAGGGCGTCGAGGCCAGGTTCGTAAATCGGAATCTCCCCGCGCCTCAAGCGGGCGATCCGATCCTTGTCCTTGTCGACACAAACGACGTCGACACCGAACTCCGAGAAACAAACGCCGGAAACGATTCCCACGTATCCGGTACCGATCATCGCAATGTGCATGGTTCTTCGATTCGGCTGTTGGGAAAAACGGGATAACGACCGGGGTTATGAACGGTCGCGCAGAAATGCTCGCACCGCGTCGTGCGTATCGGCGCGGGCAAGCGCAAAGGCGATGTTGGCCCGAAGGAAACCGATCTTATCGCCGCAATCGAAGCGCTCGCCCTCGAACCGCAGCCCGTGAAACGGCGCTTCGCCGATCATGCGCGCGAGCGCGTCGGTAATTTGTATTTCACCGCCAGCCCCTCGATCGTGACGTTCCAGGTGGCTAAATACTTGGGGCAGGAGCACGTAGCGGCCGATGATCGACAGAGTCGAGGGCGCCTCCTCGGGCGCAGGCTTCTCGACCAGCCCCGCCACTTCGGCCAAACGCCCGTCGTCCTCGCCGACATCGAGAACACCGTACCGCCGCGTATCTTCCCTAGGCACGTTCATTACCGCGACGACGTTCCCACGGGTTTCGACATGGACGTCTATCAACTGTTTGAGACATGGCGTTTCCGAAAGCACGAGATCGTCGGCCAGTAATACCGCAAACGGTTCCTCCCCGACAATGCCCCGGGCGCACCAAATTGCGTGCCCGAGACCCAGGGGCTGCTGCTGGCGCGTGTAGATCGCTTCACCGGGCGCGGATAACGATTCGGCGATCGATTCGATCTCGGCATCCTTACCCCGGGCAACAAGGGTCTCGTGAAGTTCGAAGGAATGGTCGAAGTGATCCTCGATCGCGGACTTCCCGCGACCGGTAACAAAGACAAAGCGCTCGACGCCGGCCGCCCGCGCCTCCTCGACGGCGTACTGGATCAACGGCCGGTCGACCACGGTGAGCATTTCCTTGGGCATGGCCTTCGTGGCCGGCAGGAATCGCGTTCCCAAACCGGCAACCGGAAATACGGCCGTACGGATTCCTCGTCCCATGCTCCCCATCCCAGGCCGCCGAACCCGCGGGGATCGCCGAACGGCCCCCGCATCCGATCAATCAGCAAGGCGAAAACGTGTGGATACTAGCGTACTCGCGGAAAAATGTCGTGAAACGTGTTAACTCCGCGCTGATTCCTTGCGCTCGCGCGAGATCCCCCGATCGGCGCGTCTCAAGTACCCAAAAGGACTTCCTTGGCCAAGTTGATTTTCGCAGCCAAGTAGCCGGAACCTCCTCGGTCGGGATGATTAACGCTCATGAGACGGCGGTGAGCCGCCTTAATTTCCGTTACCGAAGCATCCGCTCCGACACCGAGGATTTCGCAAGCTTCCGCGCGGGTCATCTGGCCCTTCACAGAGGACGACGCCGCCTTCCGGCGCGTATCAAGCGCCTCCCGCCAACGGTCATGGGGACCGCGCTCAAGAAAGGATTCGAGCAACCGGGCCGACTGCTCGTCGGAGCGAAGAATTTCTTCATATAGCGTGAGCAACGCCTCGAGGTCGAGATCGTTGAGTTCGCGACCGGCGAAGGCACCCTTGAGCACGGTACCCTGAGTATCCCCGGAGTCGTGATCGAGTTGCATTCGAAGGTATTCGGTCTCCACCTGCGAGGTCTGGCCCGCCGCGGGTTGCGCGCGGCTGCCGGCGCTCAAGCCCGACTGAAATGGAAGGCCGCGCAAACCTCTGTAGAGCATGAGCGCGGCACCGAGAAGCGCGATCGCCGGTCCGGCCCGCCCGGTCACCACCAAAAATCCCACGACCAAAGCGCCCAATATCACCGCCGCCCACTTGAGAGCCCGGGCGAGAACGGCCGGATCGGCCGAGGAAAACCAGCGGGCAAACAACAACGCCGCCACAAAAAGTCCGATACCGAGAACGAGAAAACCGACGGTCATAACCGATTTTCTTTCTCACTTCACCTGACGCGCGATCTGCAATACCTGCCGTCCGGCGCGTTTACCGTAATCTACGAGAGCGCGACGGCCCCCGGCGGCGTAAACGGCCACGGCACTCAAGAGATCGCGAAGCTGGTCGGCGCTGCCCGAATCGAAGGAACAATAGGCCCCGTTCGTCAACTTTGCGATTTGTTTGAAGGCCCGGCCCGCGACCAGATCGTGGCCCTCGTGAAAAATGAACGCGGGGACACCCAGCAACCCCAGTTCCCCGGCCAGCGCGCAAAGATCGTCCGCCGCCTCCTCGACGCAATCTCCGACGAAAACCAGGGCGTTGACCTTCTTTCGTCGGGTTTCGGTGATGGCGTGGCGCAGAACCTTGGCGATTTGCGTGTACCCGCCGAGGCAAACCACGCCGGTCATTTCCCGCACCAGAGTGGACGAATCCGCCAACCACCCGGAGGCCTTGAATTCACCGAATCCACGGTAATACGCCAGGGCGATTTCTAGCCCACCCAAGGCCGAGGTTTCCTCGAACATCCGGCCCTGTATCTGACACGCGCGGTCCCAAGTCGGTTCCCGACTCGCGGTCGCGTCGAGGGCGAAGATTAGCCGCCCGCGGTCCCCGCCCGGCGCCGGCGCCGCGGCAACCTTTTTCAAAAAGGCCGCCACCTCGACGTTCGACGGCCGTGAGGGAAGCTTTCGCGATTTATCGGTCATTGTCCGTGTACGCCCGGTCGCGCGATCAATCGGTGCTTCGGCCTGCCCGGTGCGTCAGCGCCGATTCCCTAATGATAGTGAAAACGGACGGATTTGTCAGGACGTCCGCGAGCCTACGCCATTCGAGCCAAGGCCGAACGGCCATCATCGGCATCAAGGCCGGCTCCATGGCACCCATGCAGGGTTCCGCAATTTATGAAAACCGGCAAAAACAAATCGCGCCCCAAAGGGGCGCGAGATGAAACTTTTGGGATTTATATTTCAAAGTAACGATCCCTTCTTGATTCCGGCCAGCCCATTCGTTACTATAGGATAACGAAACGGAGAAAATGGCATGGCTCACAAAGCACCCGGAAAAGCATACCGCGAGGGACTGACCCTGTTGCAGATCGCCGACATGTTCGACGACGAGAAAGCGGCCCGCGACTGGATCGCAGGGCAACGTTGGCCGGACGGTCCCCGATGCCCGCGTTGCAATGGCGGCAACGTTCAAGCCGGGGCAAGGCATCCCACGATGACTCATCGTTGCCGGGACTGCGAAGGCCAGCCGTTTTTCTCGGTCAAGACGAACTCCGTCATGGAGGGATCGAAGCTTGGCTACCGGGTTTGGGCAGTCGGCATCTACCTTCTTTCGACCAACATCAAGGGCATTTCGTCGATGAAACTTCACCGTGACCTGGGCATCGGCCAAAAGGCCGCATGGTTCATGCTCCATCGGCTCCGCGAGGGCTTTGAAACGACAAGCGGACCCTTCAAGGTCCCGGTCGAGATCGACGAGACGTACATCGGCGGTAAAGAGCGCAACAAGCACGCTCACAAGAAATTGCACGCCGGGCGCGGCGGCGTCGGCAAGGCCATCGTCGCGGGCGTCAAAGACCGCGCTACCGGCAAGGTCAGGGCCGAGGCCGTCCCGGATGCGACCGCGAAGACGCTACAGGGCTTCGTGGGCGGACACGCCGAGGATGGCGCCATGGTCTATACCGACGACGCCAGCGCCTACAAGGGCATGAAATTCGATCATGAGAGCGTGTGCCACTCGACCGGTGAATACGTGCGCAGCATGGCGCACACAAACGGGATCGAGAGCTTTTGGGCGATGCTGAAACGCGGGTACCAGGGCATTTACCACAAGATGTCGCCCAAACACCTTGATCGGTACGTGAATGAGTTTTCCGGCCGCCACAACGTGCGCAAACAAGACACCGTGAATCAAATGGCGGATTTGGTCAGGAAGATTGATGGGAAGCGGTTGCGCTACCGGGATTTGATCGCCGATAACGGGTTGTCAAGCGGGGCGCGCGGAGCTTAAGGTAAGGGAAGTGGTGGCTGGTTAAGGCCACCTTCCATTCTGAAACTGCCGTCTCCGACGCTGGGGAGCGGGCGAGACGGACCAACCTCTCGGATCGATATAGCCGAGAGGGCTTTGCCGTGTCTACTCCCCAAGATAAATTCGGATCGCGTCTCTCATACGAAGAAGGGCTTCGCGGTCTATCAGAAAAGCAATCGGAACCGTTTCATAATTTGTTCCGAGAACTCGAAAAGCAAGGGTGGCATCTTGTGTCTCAGGGTGGCCTTCCGCCTCCCCCAGCACCCAACAATGCTCAATCCGTCCCTTAGGTTCAATGTATTCGCTCACGGTGATTCTCCTTTGGCGTGAGTGATTGGTGTCCCCCGGCCACGCTGGGAGGCGACAAGGCCGGGGGACACGTTCATGTTATCTGTATTTCTCCCATGACAAACAGAAAGGTTTGCGCAATGACTACTCCAAGATGCTATCGCGGTGAAATTTACGAAGATCGAATCCCGGACGTTCTTTCGCTAATAGAAAGACTTGGGTTCAAGAGAGTGGATAATATTTCATCCATTTCCGACTTAGCTTCGTCAATCGAATCGAATTCTCCTGCCGTCAAGAATCCACCTTCCCCCTGAATCGCCAAATAAATTGCGTAACCATCTTTATTGGGGAGCTTATGGGGTCCGGATAATTCGAACGCACATCTTTTGGGTTGTATCTCTTCGCTCACGGAATCCTCCTTTCGTGAGTTGATGGCCTTCCCCGGCTGGCGGGCCGGGGAAGGCACTATATCAGCGGCTTCCGCCGAAGGCTCCTACCATGTCGGTCCTCTTGACGGTCCCGCCCATGTGCTCGTGATTGCGGCCGAGGAAGGCGCCGGTGACGTGGCCCTCGCCACGAACGTTACGAAACCAGTTGCCGGAAACGTTGACCTTGTAATCGATGTTCCGTGTGCTGAACCAACGATCCGGCGAGTCGGATTCGAAGCGGTTCAGGAAAGCTATGTCCCGAAACCGCAAGTCCTGCTCGTTGTTTGGATCGCTCAGGGTTGAAATTCCTACCTTTAGCTCGGCGTCGCCATATATCGGAGACGGCCCGGAGAATCCAAGCAGCAATCCAGTCCATGTGGCCGTGCCGAACAGGCGATTGTTGTCGGCAAGCACTGTATCAGGCAGGACGCCCCTAACCCAAGGCTGTGGCAATCCGTTGAACAGGGCGACTCCGAAGTTCAAAGCCTCGTCGTCTGTCCTGCCGGTCAGGTGGAAGGTCGTATCCGACCACTCGCCCCAATCGTTGTGGGTGCCGGTTCGCTGGCGCATGTACATGATCTGCAACACTTCCCGATCGATCTTGCTGATGATGTGACCGAGGTTCGGGATGTAGCCGCCTGCCCCTCCCATAATGCTGTCGGGGAATTCAACGCTGTCCACGTGCCCTTGAATGCCAAGAGCGTGCAGAAGTTCATGGATGATCGTTGAACGTGTGTACGTTGTTTCCGACACGTCGAAATCGTCAGGAAGATACAGAACGGATGAAAAAGTGGAATCCGCGAGCAGTGGCGTGTTCTGCGCGCACGCCACCGAACCAGCGCCGCAGATCGATCTGATTGATGCAGGTGATTCAAGGTTTACCCTGATTTGGCCGTGGTAAGAGCTCGTGTCTCCGGCGGCCGAAATCTGAAACTCCGGGGGCAAGATATCGTTCAAGATAAAAACGCTGTCGGACAAGGCCATTAAAATCTCAACATTTTCTGGGGCCATCAGATCAGGGTCGAGAGATAAATATGGCTGGACCGTAAATGGCTTGAAGCCATCTCCCCACAAACTGGCTGGGACGGTTCCGTTGCTGGTGATCAAGTCGAACTCATATTTCTTCAGCCGTTCCACTCCCACGCCGTCACGGGACGCTCCGAGGTAGTACCGTATGCCGTTGTCGGTAGTTATGTGGCGCAATTTGCTTCGCGGCTCCAGGTCTCCGCCGATGCTGATTTCATAACCGTCCCCACCGGCGCCGATCCGTAAGCGCGACCCAGTAACGTAGGGTGCGTAGCTGCGATGGGTGTAGGCTACAGGCGTGTAATCCAACTGAGATACCAGTCTTGCCGGATCGTTCCCGCCGCCACCGCAGGACGCAAGGGCAACTGTAGCCGCGAGAGCGGCCGAAATCCTCAAATTCATGTTCTTCTCCGATCGTTGAGGTTCGCGGCCCGGCTGGCGCCGGGCCGTTGCAGATTCCCATGGGTGAGATAATCCCCGCTTATTCACCAAGCACAGGGAGCTACCCCGAGCCGGGTAAAAGGCTGTTGTATTCAGCGGGCGACCCGGCAGAGCGGGCACCCATGGAATCTGCACCGGAAAGACTCCCCCGCTTGACGGGGCGAGTCAATAGAATATATTCTTTACGAGTGATTCCAGACCGGAGGTAGAAATGGATGGCCGCGACGCCCCAAGGCGAAAAATAGTCTTGCCCCCCGCCGACTATCAGCCATCGAAGGCCGAGATGGAGAAGGCATACGACATGCCCGGAGCCGCCGCAGAGACAATCCGCGCGGCGGTTTTCAATCCGGTGGATATTGTCAAGAAACGCCCCGCCGGGTAAAAAGGATGTTAATTGAGAACTGCGATTCCTCACGCATTCGTTACTTTGAGATATAAATCCCAAACTTTTGCCCGATATCGCCCGGGCCCGCGCTTTTTCAATCCGTCGATTCTATGACCGACGACGGCGTAGGAAGCCCAGCCCCAGCAAGCCTGATCCCAACAACACAGCAGTCATGGGCTCTGGCACTTCGCTCGACCCGGCCGATGGTGACGACCCGGAATCATCCGAAGCGGTTTTGATGGAGGACGGGGCCGTCCCCGAGAAAAAATCCGTAATGAAGACAACGAGTATCTCTTCCCCGTCGCCCTCGGCCGCTTCCCCGTCGCCCGGAGCCGTGGTGGAGGTGATTTCAAGGGTGATTTCATCGATGTTCGTAAAATCGGCATCACCGAAGACAGCATCTCCGATGAAATCGTCGATTAGGAAAGTATTCTCGCCTGTTGTGCCGTCCTGGGTCAAACTGGATACGCCGGCGATATCGCCAGATTCGTCAGCCGAAATTACCTCGATCTCAATATCAACATCCCCACCGATTTGTCCGACGTCAATAATGAGGGCGCAAGCATCGTCGACTGGATCGCAAGTTAAATCCAAGTCATCCAACCCCAAGCCACCACCGCCGGTATCCTCGACGCCATCGAAGGATATCGTCGTCGAACCGGTAACTCCCGGGGTCTGCGAAACTTGGAGGCCATTGCCGGAGCCGCCACCGCCGCCGCCGCCGCCACCCGCAACGACCCCGGCGGTCACACTACCGCCGGAAGCGCCGGTCGCGCTCGTCGCGATATCCCGAAACCCGCCCGCGGCGCCACCAGCCGGCTGGCTGTCCAGCACCACCTCCCCAACCACCGAGGTCTGGGGGCCCTGGAGATCTTCGAAGGAATCGATCACCACCGCTTGGGCGGCAAACGCGTACATCAAGGCGGCAGCGAATAGAAGGGATGGAAAAACCCGCGTCAGAAAAGTTCCTTTCACAACAGCAGATTGTCCCGCCGTCGGCATAATTCGATCAAAAACCATCTTCCGATCCTCTTGAGACGTTATTATTAAAGCCACTCTCCGCAGGTAACCTTGTACTCCACTTGTCGAATTCGTCGCAAGGTTCCTACACCCAAATTTTCTCGCAAACCATGTGCCAGTGCCATAGGAATTCCGTAAAAACAACCAGATAGCAGACAAAATTCAATTTCTGATAGAGCTGAATCCCAGGCCAAGAGCGTAAGATAGAGCTGAATCCCAGGCCAAGAGCGTAAACTGTAAAATTTTCCGACAGTTTTTTGGGGTCGCGCGAACGTCCCAAGCCATTTGGCACCCCAACACAATGCGTGAAATAGCATACGTTTCAATAGGTTACGAAGATTTACGTTAACCGATACGCAGGTGTAAAGTATTCCGACATATTTTTTTGAAACCACGGCAAACCCCTTGATAGCCGGGCGTTGCCACTGTAAAGAATTCCGACACACAAAGACACCTCACCGCGGTGGCCCCTTTTCTGGCCCAAATGCTCGACCGCCTATGAGGGGAAGGACGCCATTCGGCCCCTGAATCCATACACGTTAATGGCCAAGTCCATGCGAACTTAGAAACTATATTGATAAATAAAAGAACGTTTATGATCACTTTTTTATCACACTTAATGGGAGGACGTAAAATGAAATCAAGTAAATTCTCAACGTTTAGTTGCCTTATTGGCTTCGTGTTTTTATTTATTGTCGTTTGGCCGACGGATTTTGTCTATGGCCAGGACGCAGAAGACACGAATATCCCCGACAACGTCTCCGAGGAGCCATCCGAGAACGATTCGCCAGCGGTGGATATGGTCACTGAAAGAACAATCGATGTCATCGAGAGTCCCTTAGAGGAATCGACGGCGGAAATGCCGTCCGCCGTCCCGTCACCGGACCTCGAAACCCCTGATATTGATGAGGGAACATCCAGCCTGGAGGAAGTCATTTCCGCCGAACCGGAGCTAGAGGGCATGAGCGACGACGAATTGCCGGGCGAGGAGGAACCGAGTCTCGAGATGGATGAGACGCCGCCAGTTCCAGAGATCGCCGAACAAGGCGCCCCGGAAGAATTCCCCTTGGAAGCGATGGCGCCCCCGAGCGAGCCGGCCGCTGAGGTCGCGGGTGAAGCCGTCTCGATAGAGGAGGGCGAGACCGCGTCGGAGGAGGAGGTCGACGCCGTTTCGGACGAGGAAAGCGCGGTGGCTTCTACGAGCGAAACGAACGAAAAGGTGCCCGAATGGGTCAGAAACACGGCCCGATGGTATGGCGAAGGCACGATATCGGAAACCGAGTTCCTAAACGCCATTGGTTACCTCATCGAGAAGGGCGTCATCACCACGGATGGCAAGAAAGAAGAATAGATGGCTTCGTGGCGTGATTGACGACGCCGGGAATCCGATCCGGGGGGATACGGCGGTGGACTCCCGAGCCCGCTGGGCACCGCCAAAAGCGTTGGACTCCCGTCGTCGCCCCACCCTATAAGGCGCCGCATGGATCCGCTTCCGTTCGTAAAGATGCACGGCCTGGGTAACGATTTCGTGGTTTTCGACGGGCGCGAGCGAGCGATCGCGTTCGACGACGCGACGGCCCGCGCGATCGCCGATCGGCGCACGGGCGTGGGCTGTGATCAGGTCATCGTCATCGAACCCTCGCGGCGCGCGGACGCGGCCATCCGAATCCACAACGCCGACGGGGGAATTGTCGATGCCTGCGGCAACGCGACACGTTGCGTCGCCTCGCTCCTGATGGCCGAAAACGGTGGCGACCGGGCCATCATCGAAAGTGCGGCGGGGATTCATCCCTGCGAAACCGCCTCTCCGGGGTCAATCACGGTCGACATGGGCCCGCCGCGTTTCGATTGGCAAGAGATTCCGCTCGCCGAAGAGGCCGATACGTTGGCCCTGGACTTCGGCGCCGCCGCGCCGGGGCCGGGCTGTGCCGTGAACATGGGCAATCCGCATTTGGTCTTCATCGTCGCGGATACGGCGGCCCGCGACATCGAACGGATCGGGAAAACCCTCGAAATCCATCCCTTGTTTCCCGACCGCGTCAATGTCGAGATCGCCGAGATTCTTGACGGTGACCGGATTCGCGCGCGGGTTTGGGAACGGGGCGTCGGGGTCACGCGGGCCTGCGGCACCGGTGCCTGCGCCACCTTGGTCGCGGCCCATCGGCGCGGTCTGAGCGGGCGCCAGGCGGAGGTCATGCTCGACGGCGGTTCGCTCCGCATCGTCTGGCGCGAGGACAATCACGTGTGGATGACGGGACCGGTCGCAACCAGTTTACATGGCGTCCTCGCGTCCGGAGCGGTGACATGAATGAGATTATTACCTTTGGTTGCCGGCTCAACGCCTTCGAATCGGAGGTCATGCGCGAACAGGCGGCCGCCGCCGGACTTCGGGATGCCATCATCGTCAATACGTGCGCCGTCACTGGGGAAGCGGAGCGGCAAGCTCGGCAGGCGATTCGGCGGGCCCGGCGCCGGCATCCGACGGCCCGCATCATCGTCACCGGATGCGCCGCCCAGATCGACCCCGAGTCCTTCGCCGCCCTCCCGGAGGTGGACCAGGTATTGGGAAACAGCGAGAAGCTCACGGCACGGGCCTTTGCCGACCCGGCGCGCGTGCGGGTCGAAGACATCGCCATGCGACGCGAAACCTCGGGACACCTGATTGCCGGATTTCACGACCGGGCCAGGGCGTTCGTCCAGGTCCAGAACGGTTGCGACCACCGCTGCACCTTTTGCACCATCCCCTTCGGCCGAGGACCGAGCCGTAGCGTGCCCATGGGTCAGGTCGCGGCACAGTGTCGCCGCCTGGTCGCGAACGGGGTTCGCGAAATCGTGCTCACCGGGGTCGATATCACGGCCTACGGACACGACCTTCCCGGCGGGCCAGGTCTTGGCCGCCTTGTCGGCCGGCTGTTGAAGGCGGTGCCCGAGTTGCCCCGGCTTCGCCTCGGCTCCCTCGATGTCGCCGAGATCGACGCGGCGCTCGTGGCGATGATCGGTGCCGAGGCCCGGGTGATGCCGCACCTCCATCTCAGTCTTCAGTCGGGGGACGATTTGATTCTCAAGCGCATGAAGCGGCGCCATGACCGGGCCCAGTCGATCGCGTTTTGCGAAAGGATTCGCGCCCTGCGCCCCGACGTCGTCTTCGGCGCCGACCTGATCAGCGGATTCCCGACCGAGGACGCGGGCATGTTCGAACGCACGCTGGACCTCGTCGCCGCCGCGGGTCTCACCTATCTGCACGTATTTCCGTATTCGCCCCGGCCCGGAACGCCAGCGGCCCGCATGCCCCAAGTCCCCGTGAACATCCGCCGGGAAAGGGCGGCGCGGCTACGCGCGGCGGGGAAAGCGCGGCTTCTGACCTTTCTCGAAAGCCGCGTCGGGGAGGAGGCGGATGTCCTGGTCGAGCGACCGCACCGTGGACACAGTGAGCATTTCGCCCCCGTCCAGCTCTTGAACCTGGGCACCCCGGGCACGATTGCCCGAACCCGGCTCGTCGGCGTCGATCAGGAGCGCCTCCTGGCCCGCGCGGCCTGAATCCCCGACAATGGTCACGCCGGAATCGGAACACGAAAGGAGCTGGCTGGGACGCCTCAAGACAGGACTCGCGCGCACCTCGTCGTCGCTCGGCGACGGCGTCGGATCCGTTTTCGCGCGCCGCAAGCTCGATGAAACCACGCTCGAGGAACTCGAGGACCTTCTGCTTAGCGCCGATCTGGGGGTCGAGGTGGCGGAAGACGTTCGGCGCGATTTGTCGCACAGCTATTTCAACCGCGACATCTCGACCGAGGCGGTGCGGCGGATCGTCGCCGGTTGGATCACGAAGGCGCTGGAGCCGGTCGCCAAGCCTCTCGCGATCGCCCCGGAGCACAAACCCAACCTCATTCTGGTCGTCGGCGTCAACGGCACCGGCAAGACGACGACCATCGGCAAGCTGGCCAGGCAGCTGCGGGCCGACGGCAAGTCGGTGGCCCTGGTGGCCGCCGATACGTTTCGCGCGGCCGCGGTCGAACAACTCGAGGCCTGGGGCGAGCGCAGCGATTGCCGGGTTCTGAAAGCGGCGCCGGGGGCGGATCCGGCGGCGCTCGTTTTCGAGGCCCTCGAGCGGGAACGGGCGGCGGCCACCGAAGTGATGCTCGTCGATACCGCGGGACGCCTGCACAACAGGGACGACCTGATGGCGGAGATCGAGAAGATTTGCCGCGTGGTCAAGAAGGTCGACGCCACGGCGCCCCACGGGTGTCTCCTGGTGTTGGACGCGACTACCGGGCAAAACGCCCTCGTCCAGGTCCAGACCTTCGCCAAGACGGTCCCGGTCAGCGGCTTGGTGATGACCAAGCTCGACGGCACCGCCCGAGGCGGTGTCCTGGTCGCTGTCGCCAAGCGTTTCAAAATCCCGATTCACGCCGTCGGCGTCGGCGAGGGGATCGACGACCTGCGCTCCTTTTCCGCGCCGGAACTTGCCCAAGCCCTGGTCGGGCTGGATAATTGATTCCGCCGAGCCTGTTCGAAAACTCGCGGCGCCGGCCCCCGCCCCCTCCCGGCCAGCCCTATCGGCATACTTTCGTGGCTGGCCGGGAGGGACAGACGCAAGAAATGCGCGGACGCGCATTTCCGAATAGACTCTGTTCGAAAACTCGCGGCACCGGTCCTCTCCCCCTCCCAACCACCCATATCAGCATACTCTCGTGGGTGGCCGGGAGGGGGAGAGGGCCGGAACAGACGCAAAAAATGCGCGGACGCGCATTTTCGAGCAGGAGCGGGCAATCATGAGGACGTGGGAGCAGGCGGATCGGCTTCCAACGTGGCTGTGGCTCATCCTACCGTGCGGACTAGCCGTGGTCTGCCTCGCGGTCGGATTTATCGATCCGAAATTCTACGACCTTTACCTCGAAACCGAGTTCGGAGTGGTCAAAAACCTCACCGCCCTCCTCTTGTTGTTCGCCCTGCTCCTGGCCGCGCGGAGCCTCCGAATCGAGATTCCAAAGCCACGGCGCTGGTACCTCGCCTGGCTGGCGCTATTCATTGCCGTGAGCTTTCTATTCCTGGGCGAGGAACTGAGCTGGTGCCAACACTTCATCGGCTGGAAGGCGCACGGAGTTTTTACCGCCCGGGGACAGCAAGAGACCAACATTCATAATCTTCATCCCTTCATGGCGCAGGCACCGAGGGCCATCGTGGTCGTGGTCGTCCTTTTCGCTGGCGTGCTCCTGCCAGTGGCGGGCCTGGGTCGCTGGCTCGCGCGAAGACTGCCGGAACCGGAAGATTTCTGGCTCTGGATCCAGCCCTCCAAGGCGTGCGCCCTCGGCGCCGCGATGGTGCTTGTGATTAAACTGCCGAAACGAATCTATCGTTGGTTGGGCCTTGAAGATCAGTACTGGCCGGGAATCAACGACAATGAACTCCTCGAACTTTTCCTCGCTTATTTCTTTTTTCTTTATGCCCTGACGCTGTACCGCCGGCTCAAACACGTTCCGCCGCCACCCTGACGACCACTTCGAAAACGAGCCCACCGGTGGATCGTGGCATCACTCCAAACTTCCACCAGTCACATATGGCTGAGTGGATTTCGGCTTCACCCTACCGTAAGTCGCGCGTGCCGATAACAAACATGGCTGGGTTTCACTAATCAGGGGTCCAACCTCGTCGACCAACGGCGTTTTTGCTTACTGGCCACTTCCGGAATAACTGCTATCACACCAGGTTCGAGGCGGTGCCATAAGGTCAACTTTCCTCGGAATGTTGCGAGATCCACGCGGGTTCAGGCGCATTCTCGCGCGGCTCATGCAAAATCGCGTCGGCAGATCAACATCTTGTGGTCGCCGGCGCTCTCGTTTCTGAAGCAAAGTAATTACTTGGTTGCAGCGCCCCACGGGAAAGCGTTTATCCTTACTTTCCCGAAATAAAAACGGGCGGATAGGGGGTGAATATTAAATAGTTCTTGAAAAGAACTTCATAATTTTTTGTCATAATGGGCCTTATCTGTCTTTCGTCTTGAAAATTTCCCAATTGTGGGAAAGCTGTCAAACCACAAGATATTGATAATCCCGGTTCGGCCGTCACATGCCAAGGTTGAAGATTGATTAGTGCCTGCCAACGGTTTCTTTCACAGCGCGTCCAAATCGACGATAGTGTATTTATCGCGGGCAAGATCAAAGTGGCGAAGAGTGAGGCACTGGATTGCACTATTGGTGATTGGGTTCGCCGCCCACGGTTGTGCGGCGCCTTCGTCCATTGGGGATAAGCATTCCCAAGCCGTGGCCGCGTTAAGTCTTTACGGGGTTACAGTCGAGCCGATCGAAGGCGATGAAACGCGACTGTCTGTATCAGCGTCCAATGCGAACTGGGGTGAATTAACGCCGGAGCGGTTCTGGCAAGAGATTGCTCAACTTTGTAACGAAGCTATTGTCGGACTCGATCTCAGCAAAGCCGACGAAATTACCGACCTGGCGCCGGTTGTCGGGCTAACAAACCTTAAGGCACTCAATCTCAGCGACGCCGACGGAATTACGGACCTGACGCCCCTTGCCGGGCTTGCCAACCTGGAAACGCTTGATCTGAGCGGCGCCAAAAAAATTTCGAACCTGACGCCCCTTACCGGGCTGGTCAACCTGAAGACGCTCGATTTCAGCGAAGCAGGCGGAATTTCCGACCTGTCGCTCCTCGCCGGGCTTACCAACCTGCAGACGCTCAATCTCGGCACCGCTGGCGAAATTACCGACGTGTCGGGGCTTGTCACGTTTTTGGAATTGTTGACGGGCAAACTCCGCATCTATAATCAATTTACTGACGTCACACCCCTCGCCGGGCTGACTAACCTGCGGAAACTTGATATCAGCGGCGCCAAAGGGGTTACTGACCTATCGCCCCTTTCCGGGCTTACCAACCTGCAGACACTCAATCTTACCAGCTTATACCAACCGCCCTTAACATTGACTTGTGCGAGCCCACGCTCTGAGGCCGATGGACATGATCTTCCAAGGTTGGTCAGTCAGGTTGTTCCAGGCTTGGCAAGAGGCCTCGACGATGGCTTCATAGGAGTCGAAGACACGATTGGAGAGCCAGTTCTGGCGGAGGTATTGCCAGACATTTTCGGCGGGATTGAGCTCCGGGGACTTGGGTGGCAAAGGCACGAGGGAGATGTTCTCCGGGATGCCGAGTTTGGCAGTGGTGTGCCATGCGGCTTGGTCGAGCAGCACGACGGCATGGGCGTTTGGGGCAACGGCCCGGCTGATTTCCTCGAGATGCAGGTCCATGGCTTCAGTATTGGCGCGCGGCATGACCAGCGCCGCGCCCTCACCGCGCTCGGGGCAGATGGCGCCGAAGAGATACGCCGAAGAGGTCCGTAGGTCCTTGACCTGGCGCGGGCGCGATCCCTTTGGGGCCCACTGGCGCACCAGGCTGTTCTTCTGGCCGACGCGCATTTCATCTTGAAACCAAACCTCTATGGGCGTGTCCGGTGGCTGTGCCGCTACGATTTTCGCCAAGTGTTCGGGAAAACTTTTTTTAAATTCCTCCTGTGCCCGCGCATCCTGGCCGACGTGGCGCGGGCGCGCGGAAATATGCGAGAACCCGAGCGCGGCCAGCAGCTTGCCGACGCTCCGCTCGTGATAGTCCACGCCGAAGCGCGTTCGGATCAGTTGCTTGAGATCGATGCAGCGCCAGCGCACGACCCCATCCCGTTCGGGATCGGGACCGGCCTCGATAGCCCGCGAAAGCGCCGCCATTTGCGACGGCGTCAACCGACGCAACGCCCCGTTCGGCTTGCGGTCGATCAGACCGGCCGGACCTCCCGCGTTGAACCGGTGAACCCAGTCCCGCAACGTCTGCCGATCCATGCCGCCAATACCCGCCGCGCACGCTCGATCCATCCCATCGTAGATGGCCGCCATCGACAAAAGCCGTCGCGCCTGGTTCCCATCATCGCTCCGTGCCGCAAGAACACGGACTCTTTCAGCATCAAAGTCGTTTCGCAAAGGAATCGTTGGCATTGAACACACTCCCTTGTTGCCAACAACCTTGAATCACACAAAACCTGGCGTGTAAACCTTTGCGCGAGTCAAACTCTAGGGCGGTTGGTATAAGATGCCGTTACCTTCGACGAAAGGTTAAGGACAAATGTTCGCAAAAAAATTTGGAAGCCTGGTCAGGAACGCGCGCGGCGTCGCCGCCATTGAGTTCGCGCTGATCGCGCCGATCCTTTTGCTCGGCCTGGTGGCCATGGTCGACGTCGCGAGGGCGATCGGAGAAAAATTCGAGATGGATCAGATCGTGCGAAGCGCCGTACAACTCACGCTTGTAAACATTACCGATCCCACGCGAATCGAAGCATCATTCCGCGCGGGGTTCCCGGGAGACGATACTAGTATCGCGGTAAACGTTAATGAGTTTTGTGAATGCGGCGGAACGACCCAGAGCTGCACGACAACTTGTGGCGGGTTACCGCCGGATCTGTTTGTCAGTCTCCAGGTCGACAAAACCTACGACGCCATCCTCCTGCCGGATATCCCGATTACTTCCACGCTTGAGTTCAGAATTCGGTAATCCCAACGTTTAAGACAAGGTGTGGTGATGAAAATCCGTGGACCGTTCAAGAACCCTAGGAAGATTTCTGGAGTCGGATTCGGGCGAGACCGCCGAGGCGCGGTGGCGCTAGAGTTCGCTCTCATTTCCGTTCCACTTATATTGTTCCTCATTGGGATCATCGAGGTCGGACATCTGTTCTTTCGGCAGCATCAACTCTCGTTCGCGACTTCGACCGTCGCGCGGACAGTGTACATTGATCCCGATGACGCCGTCACGGCGGCGCAAAGCGCGCTTGTGGACGAGCTCCCGGATTATTTTGACGCGGGCACGAGCACGGTCACCGTCCAGCAGGAAACCGTCGACGGTCTTCCTTTCGTTAGTCTCAACGTCAGCCACGACTACACGCCCCTCTTGCCTGGGTTATCCGGCTTTTTTGCCGCGGTTGGCGCAAGTTTTTTAACCACGATCAGCGCCGACGCGCGGGTAGCGGATCCTTCCGTCTGGAACATCAAGGAGGCGCTGTAGAGCTTCCAAGGCCCCTTCGGAGCGTTACTGTGTGAGGGGGTGCGTTCGACCTGGGTGAAGATTTCTTCAGCTGAAAGGTCGGGAACCGGGTAATTCAGGATACAGAGGCCGAGAGAGTCTCGCGGGCGGTCGACATCTCAGAGGCGCCGGTGACCACACATTAGAGGTCTTTCCGGGAGTGGAGGACCCTCGATGGCCGCCAGGTGGGAGACGGTCCCGGTTAAGAGTGGCTCGGCCTCAGGCCTAACTGGATTGGCACTCTTGAGGTTGAGGAAGCGCAAGCAAAAGGCTTACCCCGATGCGGCGGGTGATTCTCCATCCCAGCGTTAACCCACCCTAACCACCGCCGAATGTATTCGCCGACCTCACCGCGAATGACGGCTTCGGGTCACATCCCGCCTAAAACGCGCGGCTCTCGTTAGGTCCGCTTTGGGGCCCTTACTGCCTATAAAACGCGGATTTTCCAGCCCAGGTGGCAAACCGTCATCGCCTTAATCGCCGTCGCAAAAAATAGTATGACTGAACGACATCCGTAATGGCCTTGGCGACGGCGTCGCGGCTCAACAAGTCGGCTCTGTCGAGGACGCCGACCCCGGTAAGATAAACCAGCATTTCAGGACCCACATCGAGTGACACGACCATTTTATGGTGACGTTTCCGGTCACGGTACCTGCGGGAACGGATGGCGGTCGTGCTCATGGAGGGCATGGGTTATAATATAACATCAGCCAGTTAAGAGTTAAAGCGCGACGCGTGGTTACGTCGGGAAAGGCCCAGTTTTCTGGGAGTGTGGAGGATTTTGGGCGGATATTTCCGCGACGGGTGGCGGAGCGGGGTCGGGGCGAGATGCAGGGGGGACCGGTCCGGAACGTGAGCACGGCCGTAAAAAGGGATTCTGCGGTTAGCTTGCGGATCGCCGTCGGAGGAAGCCAAGGGCGACTAGGCTGGCACCGAAGCGGGCTTGAAAAATAGCTGCGCTGCGCCTTAACACATTCCTATATTTATCGTGTACAATTTCGCGCTAACCGAAACTCAGGTACGCGATTATGACTGACCGAAAAGACTGGGCGATGTCTCATGCTCTGTTGAAAAAGGCGAGGCAGGCATGGTTGGGCTTCGAGGCCAGGCGGCCTCTTTGATGGTTTCAATGGCGCTTTTCGCTTTTGCCTTTTTCACGTGATCCTCGAGGGCAGCTCTGAGGATGGGGAGTTGCCGGTAGGCCTTGAGGCGACGGAGGTCTTTTGGGCTTCCAGGAGGCCGGCGGCGGTCCATCGCAAGGCCATCTCGGCGTTGCGCCAGCGCTTGACATTGTGCTGCACCATCCTGACCGTTCCCAAGGCATTCTCGATGGCGTTGGTGCAGGCCAAGGAGCGCCTGAGCTTGGGCGGCAGGCCCAAGCGGATCACGGTGAGGATCTCATCCAGGCCCTCCAGGATGGAAGCCGAAACGCCGGGGGCCTCGGTCTCCAGGCGGCGCGCCAGGTTCTTCATGAGGCGTTCGGCTTTCTCGGCATCGTCTTGGTCCCAGGCTTGCCTGAGCGCCTTCTTGACGCCGGCATGAAGGCTTTCGTCGAGGCGCTCGATGATGTTGCGGCCCTTGTGGACCTGGCAGCGCTGGAGGGCGGCCACCGGCCTGAAGGTCCGCTTGATCGCCTTGGAGAGCGCCTTGGCGCCGTCGACGATGAAGAGCCGGGGCACTTCCGGGTCGAGGCCGCGGGCGGTCAGGTTGTCGAGCAGCGCCTGCACCGTGGCGGCATTCTCCGTGGCACCTTCGGCCAGGCCTAGTGTTTCGTCACATTTAAAAGATCCCCAAGGGACTGGAACTATGCGATTATGCCTGCATGGGAACAACCGCTTGTATTTGGGTATCTCCTGGCGACCGGAGCCGACTGGAGCGGCTGGTTTCGGGCCGGAATACCCCCCAGAAGCATGTCTGGCGTGCGCGGATCGTGCTTCTGTCCGGGGATCGTCTCGGGACGATGGCGATCATGCGTCAAGTAGGCAAGAGCAAGCCGACGGTGTGGCGCTGGCAGGAACGCTTCCTCGAGGAAGGGGTCGACGGACTGTTGCGGGATCGGGACCGGGGGTCCGGCAAGCCCCCCTTGGGCGCCGCGGTGAAATCGCTGGTGTTGACGAAGACGATGCGGGAGGCACCGCCGAACGCGACCCAGTGGAGTGTTCGCACGATGGCCAAGGCCGTCGGAATCAGCCAGTGTGCAGAGGATCTGGGCCGAGTATGGATTGAAGCCGCATCTGATTTCCATCTTCAAGGTCTCGAACGACCCGAGGTTCGCCGAGAAGGTGGAGGACGTTATCGGGCTTTACCTGAACCCGCCGGACAAGGCGCTGGTTCTTTCGGTCGACGAGAAGAGCCAGGTTCAGGCTCTCGACCGCACCCAGCCCGGCCTGCCGATAAAGAAGGGCCGCGCCGGCACCATGACCCACGATTACAAGCGCAACGGCACGACGACGCTGTTCGCGGCGCTCAACGTGCTCGACGGCACGGTCATCGGCCAATGCATGAAGCGGCACCGGCACCAGGAGTTCCTCCGTTTCCTGCGCCGGCTCGACCGCAAGACGCCGAAGCGGCTCGACATCCACTTGATCGTCGACAACTACGCCACCCACAAGCATGCCAAGGTCAAGGCGTGGCTGGAAAAGCACCCCCGCTTCCATTTCCACTTCACGCCGACGTCGGCCTCCTGGCTGAACCAGGTCGAACGCTTCTTCGCCGAAATCACCCAAAACGCCATCCGCCGGGGCGTCTTCAAGAGCGTCCCCGAACTGGAGGCGGCCATCGACGACTATCTCGCCAAGCACAACGAGAACTCCAAACCCTTCGCCTGGACCGCCACCGCCCGAGACATCCTCAAAAAAGTGGATCGAGCTCGGAACACCCTCAATCAGGTGAAGAAGGGTACCGTTTAAATGAGTCGGAACACTAGAACATGCTTCTCGCCCGCGCCGTCGATGCCAATAGCTGCCAGCAACACGTGATCGCCGACGTGCAGCCCGTCGATCTGGATGACCAGGAGATCGAGATCCGAAAGGTCGCTGGCCAGGAAGGCCTTCAGCTTCTTGCGCGTCATGGCCACGAAGCGCCGCGAGACCGCGGACTTCGAGGTCGCATCGCCCGCGCGTGCCGGCAAGTCGCCGCTGGCCTCGCCGGGCAGGCGCACGGCGCGCGCGTACTTGCGGGTCGAAACCGTAAGCAGCATGATGTTCATCGCCCAGGACTGCAAAAGCGCCGGGTCCGAGAGCAACTCCCAGCTCGGCAAGCTCATCTCCTTGCCCGCAAGATCGCGCACCCGCGGGCGCGTCAGCTTCACCTTGCCCCCGTGATAGGCAATCTCGCTCTGGGTTGTCCCCCAGCGATGGCCCTGCCGCTCGGCCGTGCGGGCGTGGCGCGCTCCGCAGAGCACCTCGCTATCCTCGTCCAGCATCTCGCCCAGGGTCTCCACCCCGGCCAACAGGCAAAAGCGATCCACGCTCATGCGCAGATCATCAAAAGCCTCCGGCAAGGCCGGCGGCAACAGCGGAAGCGGGATCCCCAACAGTTTCGAAAGGCGGCTGTTCCGTGTAGGCTTGGTCATGGCGTCGTTCTCCTTGATGGATTCAACACCCAGAGCCTAACGGTTCCAGGCGAATGACGCCTACCTCACTTTTTCAACATCAGCCGGGACATTGCCTTGGACTGCATCACGGGGGGTGGATGGTGGTGGAGGGCGGGGCGATACAAACGATGACTGGCATATGATGCCTGGCACATGAGACTGGACGCCCGGCGCGGCGCCAATCCAATTCAAATGACCTTGGTCGCTCTTGCCGGTGGATGAGCGCGCCTGCAAGCGCTTGCTTGACCCGTTGGTGAAAACAATCTATCAGACTCGGGAGACGTGGGGATTTGAGCCGACCGGCTTGCGGGCCACGTAAAAAACGTCGCTAAAAGGTCGGAGCCGCGCGAGCCCTGACCGATGGTCGGGGCTTTGTTCTTTTTGGGGGTGTAGGATGGCGAAGACGGACGAGGAGCGGCGCGAGGAGGCCTGGCGGCGGCAGACCCGGCTGGTGCGGGGGGGAACGCGGCGGAGTCACTTCGGCGAAACCAGCGAGGCCATTTTCCTGGCCTCGGGATATGTCTACGACAGCCCGCAAACGGCGGAGATGCGCTTCAAGGGCGAGGCGGACGGGTATATCTATTCGCGTTACGGCAATCCGACGGTGAGCATGTTCGAGCGCCGCCTGGCGTTGCTCGAAGGGGCCGATGAATGCCGGGCGACGGCGAGTGGCATGGCGGCGGTCTTCGCCTCGCTGATGTCGATGGTCCGGGCCGGGGATCATGTCGTTTCCAGCCGGGCCTTGTTCGGCTCGTGCCAGTTCATCATCGCCGAGATCCTGCCCCGTTACGGGGTTACGACGACGTTCGTCGATGGTCCCAACCTCGATCAGTGGCGCCAGGCCCTGCGTCCCGGGACCAAGGCCGTGTTCCTGGAAACGCCCTCGAACCCGACCCTGGAAATCATCGACCTCGCGGCGGTCTGCGAACTCGCCCACGCGGTCGGCGCCCGGGTCGTCGTCGACAACGTTTTCGCCACCCCGATCCTGCAGCGCCCGCTCGAATTCGGCGCCGATATCGTGGTCTATTCGGCGACCAAGCATATCGACGGACAGGGGCGCTGCTTGGGCGGCGCCATCCTGGGGCCGAGCGCCTATATCAATGACGAGCTGACCCCGCTTTACCGCCATACCGGACCCTCGCTCAGCGCCTTCAACGCCTGGGTCCTTCTCAAGGGTTTGGAGACCCTCGAGTTGCGGGTCGAGCGTCATTGCGCCAACGCCCACGAAATCGCCGCCTTCCTCGACGGTCGCAACGGTGTCGCCCGGGTGCTTTTTCCGGGCCTTCCGAGCCATCCCCAACACGCCCTGGCGGCGGCTCAAATGGGAGATTCCGGGACCCTGGTGAGCTTCGAGATCGACGGTGGCGGGGAGAGTGCCTTCCATTTCCTGGAAAATCTGCGGCTGATCGAAATCTCCAACAACCTCGGTGACACCAAGAGCCTCATCACCCATCCGGCGACGACCACCCATCAACGCCTAACGCCCGGGGAACGCGCCGGAATGGGGATCACCGACGGCATGGTGCGGATGTCCGTGGGCCTCGAGGACGTCGCGGATCTCAAGGACGATCTGGCCCAGGCCCTGGCGAGTTTATAGCCACGAAAGGGGCCCCGCCGCGGTCGCGAACTTCATCAATCTCAACCCCTGTAACATGACCGTGAGGCCGCGTTTCCGTGGATAAATTCCTTGACTTGCTGGGGGTTCGGTGTTTGAATCCCGCTCAGCGCCGATTTGAACCTCAGATTGCGGGCGCTTAAGAAATGCGGCTAAAGCGAAGGAGACATCCGCCCAGCTTAGCTGTGGCGGATTTTGTTTTTGGGGTTTTGTTATGTCGGTCTTGTCCGATCCGTGAACGGACACGCGGCAATTTGAAGGGGCAGCTTGCGCCGCGTCATCAAACGCTAAAGCGGCACGGGGAACGATCTCCGTGGGCCCGTCACTGGGGATCGTTGCCATGAATTACGTCAACGCCGTTCCTGCGGCACTTGCACCCGAACCCTTGTCGCGACAGTCCGATCAGGATTCCTATCGGGAGGCCTACGAGTGCTTCAAGTCGGGGGAATGGGACAACGAACGTTGGACCGCCTTCCGCTTGCGGTACGGCGTCTACGGCCAGCGCCAGCCCGGCGTCCAGATGATACGCATCAAGCTCCCGGGGGGGTTGCTTTCGGTTGCTGCGGCGCGGGTCATCGCCCAGGCCAACCGCGATTTCGGCGACGGCGATGTCCACGTCACGACCCGCCAGGATTTCCAGATGTACTACGTTTCCCTGGAGCGGACGCCCGATCTGCTGGCGTTTCTCTACGGCAACGGGGTCACCACCCGCGAGGCTTGCGGCAACACCTTGCGCAATATGACCTCGTGCGCCCTGGCGGGGGTTTGTCCGCGCGAGCACGTCGATGCCGGTCAGGTCGCCGACCGCCTGGCGCGAACCTGGTTGCGGCATCCCCTGGTCCAGCACATGCCGCGCAAATTCAAGGTATCGGTGTCCGGATGCGGGACCGATTGCGGTGCCTCGTCGATTCACGACCTGGGTTTGGTCGCGCGGCGCAAGGACGGTGAACCGGGTTTCCGTGTCTTCGCGGCGGGCGGCACGGGCGGTATTCCGCGCAGCGCCGTCGAAATCGCGGATTTCGTCACCGAATTCGATCTCCCGATTGTGCTCGAAGCCCTGATTCGCCTCCACCAACGCTATTCCAACCGCAAGAACCGTAACGCCGCCCGCATCAAGTTCCTGGTCAAGCGTTTCGGCGAGGACAAGTTCCGGGCTCTGTTCGAGGAGGAGTTCGCGCGCGTCAAAGCCATGCCGCAGCGGCCGTGGCAGGCGCTCGACTGGCGCCAGGCGACGGCGGCGCCGGAACCCGACTCTCCCGGTGGGATCGTGGCTCAGCACGATGGCCGGACGAGCGTGGTGATCAATTTGCCGCTCGGCCTTTTGTCCTCGGATCAGCTCGACGCCCTGGCCGACATCGCCGAGCGCCACACCCCCCAGGGTATGCGCACGACCCGCGAACAGAACATCGCCCTGCTCGGGATCGCGCCGGAGGCCGCCGCCGAGGTCGTCGGGGCCGTCGAGGAGCTGGGGTTGCCGGTCCAACGCGAAGTCGGGGACGTTCCCGACGTCGTCGCCTGTCCGGGAACCACGACGTGCCGGATCGGGATCACCAACTCCCAGGTGTTCGGCCGCGAGATTCTCGACCAGGTTCGCGGATACGCGGCCCGGCCGAACCTACAGGTGCGGATATCCGGCTGTCAGAACGGCTGTGGCCTGCACCATGTCGCCGATTTCGGCTTTCGCGGCATGGGCAAGAAGATCGAGGGCAGCCATGCGCCGCAATATCAGATTTACATCGGCGGCGACCCGCGTCAGGTGGGACACATCGGAATTGCCGGTCCGGTCGTGCCGGCGCGCCTCGCCAAGGAGGCGTTGAAGCTGCTGATGGACGGTTACTCGGAAACGCGGCAAGCGGACGAAAGCATCCGTGATTGGGGCCTTAGGCTCGGGCGGGCGGGAATGGCCGCCATTTTGAAGCCGCTGGAGAGCAAAATCGAACCGCGGGACGAGGCGATGTACGTCGATTGGGGCGAGAGCGAGAGATTCAGCCCGCCTAGCGTCACCAAGGCGGAGTGCGCCGCGGCTTACGCCCTCGACAGCCTGTTGGCCGATCTCGCGGACGATGGCCTGATCGACCTCGATCGGGCGATTTTCGCCAACCTGCGCGACCAGGCCCTGCGGGCCGGAAACGTCGGCTTCGTGCAAGCGGCGCGGCGCCTCTTGCTGCGTGCCGACGGAACTCCGTGGGAGGGCGCGGACGCGGCTGCGGTGGTGGCCGGGATCGGCCGTCATTACGGGGAGTCGGACGAGGTCCAGACGGCGCTCGAGGGCTGGCTTCGGGCCGAATCACGGGCCCGGGGCGGCGGCGATTTGCGGGCCTATCGCGAGGCCTTGGCCCTGTGGCTCGAGACCGCGGCCGAGGTCGCGACTCGGCCGGATGAATCGGTCGCCGTCGAGGCCGCGCGCCTCGCTGATTTCGATACCTCGGTGCTCGACGTTATCGGGGCCGGGGGGAACCCCGCCTGATGTATCCCATCGTCCTCGATCTTTCGCGCCTGCCGGTGGCGCTGGTCGGTTCGGCCGCTGCCGCGGGGCGCCGATTGGCGGCTCTGGACGCGGCGTCGGCTTCCTCGGTGAGGGTTTATTGTCCACAACCCGACGCCGAACTGGCGCGGGCCGCCGGGGGTAGGCTGGTCCCAGGTCACCCGGGTCCCAGCGATCTAGCCGAGGTCCGGGTTCTGTTGGTTGCCGGCCTCGATGAGGCATCCTCGTCGCGACTCGCCGTCGCGGCGCGATCGATCGGGGTCCTGGTCAACGTCGAGGATCGGCCCGACTGGTGTGATTTTCATATCCCCTCGGTGAGCCGCCGTGGCGATCTCTTGATCACGGTCTCGACGGCTGGTCGCAGCCCCGGACTGGCCCGCCGGATTCGCCGTTTCATCGAGGCACGCTTCGGCCCGGAATGGGCCGACAGATTGGCCGAGATCGCCACCCGGCGTACGGAATGGCGGGCTTCCGGTGCCGATCCGGCGATGGTCGGAAGGCTGAGCGACAGCTATATCGAGCGCCGGGGGTGGCTGCGGTGAACGCCCTCGCCGCCGCGGAGGCGCGCGCCCGCAAGCTGCGCCACGCCTATGGCGAGGTGGACGGGGTCTCCCTTCTTCGGGCCATGATTCGTGACGAATTCGCGGGGCGGATTGCCGTCGCCTCCTCGTTCGGCGCCGAATCGGTGGTGATGCTCGACCTCGTCGCCCAGGTCGATCCGGGCGTGCCGGTCATATTTCTCGATACCGAAAAACTTTTCGATGAGACGCTGGCCTATCGGAAGGAAGTCGTGGCGCGGCTGGGACTGAAGAACGTGCGTGACGTCCGCCCCGATACCTTGGCGTTACGGGATCGGGATGGGACCTTGTGGCAACGCGATACGGATGCTTGCTGCCACCTTCGCCGGGTGCTGCCGCTCGAGCGCGCGCTCAACGGTTTCGAGGCCTGGGTCACGGGGCGCAAGGGCTACCACGGGAATGCCCGCGCCAATCTTGAAACGATCGAGGCCGTGGACGGGAAAATCAAGATCAACCCCTTGGCGCCCTGGTCGCGCGAGCTCATCGAGGAGACCATCGAATCACGCGCGCTGCCGCGCCATCCCTTGATTTCTCGAGGCTACGCCTCGATCGGCTGTTGGCCCTGCACGCGGGCGATCGCGCCGGGGGAGGCGGTCCGCTCGGGGCGTTGGCACGGTAACGAAAAGACCGAATGTGGTATCCATCGGGCCAGTTGGGCACGTCCCCCGGACTTTGAATCGTCGCCAACCGATCCGCGCGTCGCGAGAGAAGCATAGGCTGTTTCCAAGTCCGCTAGTGCATCGACCCAAACGGAGGCGACAGCCGAAGTTTGGAAAGTTGATGCATCGACAAAGGCCTGGTGCACGGGGGCGTGAACGAAGTGAATGCGCCGGTGCACTAGGCGGTAGGACGAAATCGGTCGTGATCCGGTTTCTCCCTTGAGCCGGCGCTGATGGCAGGCCGATGAACGTCCGCATCATCAGTTGGAACGTCAACTCCGTGCGCAAGCGCTTGGACGGTATCGCCGCGCTCGTGGAGGAAACGGCTCCCGATATCCTGTGTCTTCAGGAGACCAAGGTCTCGAACCCCGATTTTCCCCTCGACGCCCTGGCCGATCTCGGTTTTCCCCACGCCGTCCTCAACGGCAACAAGGGTCAAGGCGGGGTGGCGATTCTCTCCCGGTTGCCGTTCACCGACAGCGGGATGCTCGAGTGGTGCGCCCGGCGCGACGGTCGCCATGTTTTCGCAGCCTTGCCGGGCGATATCGAAATCAACAATTTCTACGTGCCCGCGGGTGGCGACGAACCCGACCCCGAGATCAATCCGAAATTTGCCCACAAGCTCCGCTTCCTGTCCGAAATGACGAACTGGTTCGCCGCCCGCAAGGCCCCGCAAAATAAATTCGTCATGGTTGGCGATCTGAACATCGCTCCGCTGGAAAGTGACGTCTGGTCGCACCAGCGGCTCGTAAAGGTCGTCAGCCATACCCCGGTCGAAGTCGCGGCCATGGCCCGACTACAGGCGGCGCACGACTGGATCGACGCGGTCCGTCGTTTCGTTCCGCCGGAGGAAAAGCTTTATAGTCGCCCGTGAAGAACGCGTAAGCGGCTGATGTTGGTAGTTCTTTCGGTTTGGCGAAGTAATCGGATTTGCAAGAAAACGGGTTTTGGGCCTGAAAAGCTTGTGATTTGAAATAATTGATTTTGGGGATTCCCTTCCGTTGCGGAACGTGATTCTCTGCTCCCGTCGATTGGGATTGGAGAACTGTGATGAAGCCATCGCGCAAGGTGTCATCGGGAATAGAGGACCTGTTCCGCTCGCGGTTCGAAAACATCATCAACCTGCGCCACGAGTTGGTGGTGTTGGGGGGCCGGATCGCGTGGACTTTCTTCGACGAGACCTATGAAGCCTTGTATTCGGAGGAGGGTCGGCCGGGGGTCCCGACGCGGTTGATGGTTGGGCTGCACATCCTCAAGCATATGTTCGATCTCTCGGATGAGGAGGTCTGCGAGCGCTGGGTCTACGACCCATACTTCCAGTGCTTCTGCGGCGAAGAGTACTTTCAGCATGAGCTGCCCATGGAGCGCTCGTCGATGACCCGGTGGCGGGACCGGATCGGGCCGGAAGGTTTGGAGAAGGTATTCCAGGAGAGCCTGGCCGTGGCCCACCGGGTGGGGGCGCTGCGGGAGAAGGACCTCGAGCGGGTGACGGTGGACACCACCGTACAAGAGAAGGCGATTGCCTTTCCGACCGCCGCCAAACTGATGCAACGAGCCCGCGAGCGGCTGGTGCGACTGGCACGGGAGCACGGCATTGCCCTGCGTCAGTCCTATACCCGCCTGGGCAAGAGGGCGTTGATCATGCAAGGCCGCTACCGCCATGCCAAACAGCACAAGCGGGCCAACAAGGCCCTGCGCAAGCTCAAGACCTATCTCGGGCGCACCGTCCGCGACATCCGCCGCAAGACGGCCCAGGAGGAGAGCCTACGGGATACCTTCCGCCGCCCCTTGTGGCTGGCCGAGCGGGTGTCGACCCAGAAGCGGCGCGACCCCTTGCCCAAGGTCTATTCGCTCCACGCGCCCGAGGTCGAATGCATCGGCAAAGGGAAGGCGCACAAGCCGTACGAGTTCGGCTGCAAGGTCTCCGTGGCGGCGACCAATTCCCGCCCCCCCGGCGGCCAGTTCGTCGCCCACGTCAAGGCCTTCCACGGCAATCCCTATGATGGCCACACCTTGAGGCAGGTGATCGAAGAGATGGAACGCTGGACGGGGATATCGGCCGAGCGCATCTATGTCGACAAGGGATACCAGGGCCACGATTACCCCAACAAACACCGCGTCTTTAGATCAGGCCAGAAACGCGGCATCACGCCGACGATCAAGAAGGAGCTCAGGCGGCGCTCCGCCGTCGAGGCCGTGATCGGACATCTCAAGAGCGATGGCAGGCTGGGGCGCAACTTCCTCAAAGGCCGCGACGGCGACAAGATCAACGCCATCCTCGCCGGCGCCGGCTACAACTACCGCCTTGTCCTCAAATGGCTGAGGCGTTTGTTTGTCCAAATCCTGGCCGCGCTCCTCAGCGACATCTCGCACCCCACCGCAAACCCAATCGCCGCTTCAGCTTGAAATCAGGGTTCTTCACGGACGACTTTATAGTTGGTGGAGTTACCGGGCCCGCGACTGGCAAGCGGCCGACCGGGGCCGCCGTCTTGATCATATCTGGCTGACGCCGGCTCTAGGAACTTCCTTGCGGAGCGCCGGAATCCTGGCCGAGGCGCGCGCTTGGCCGCAACCCTCGGACCATGTCCCGGTAGCGGTGACGATGTCCTGGTGAACGGCCGGAATAGTTCGCGTGCTCCGAGTGGCTGTCCAGCGGGTCTTTCGGAACGCCAAATTGCCCTCAGCGTGGGTAAGACTTCGGTGGGAAAATACCTCCGGCTTGGGAATTAAAAATCCGGTTCACAGCTGTCCGGAACGATGCAGTACTTTTCCGTCCAACGGCGTAGGGTTTCCGTGCCCTTGCCCGGGATGGCTTCGGCGACCTTTGTGCCCGTTTCGGTGATCCCAATGCGAACCAGGCCCCAACGGCGCAATGTGTTGATGCGGCGGACGATGTCGGACCTTTCCTTGACACCGATGGCTCTGGCGAGGGTGGCCGGTTCGAACGCTTGAGACGAAAGACGACACACGACGTCGCGAAGAATATTGTCCTTAAGCATGATCATGAGCTGGGTGATCTCCGTCACCGAAGAGTGACCATACGGCGGGAATTCCGGAGCGTTGCGCTTGAACACCTCCGCGCGCGCAGGCGTGGCGATCAGAAGAACAGCTATAATGATGACCCAGTGTTTCATCGCGTAGCCTGAATCGCTGCATCTAGAGCGTTGCACAAATCGCGTGCATCGATTCCGAAATAAAGCGTATCAACCCTATGGACTGCTGTCAGACTGCCCGAGAAACGCACAAACGTTCCTCATCCCATTTATTTGTGGACTAGATAGAGAAATGTCAATAGTGAAGTCCCTCGTTTAGGTGTCCTCTTGACGACTAGATACCCATGTAGTGTGCGACACACCGCGACGTCATGGAGAACGAGATCATTGCCGAGATGCGTTCATGACGGAGTTTACCTGGAATTCCCGGACATTCCAAAACATGGGAACCAAATGTTGGGGTCGATCCACGGCGGTTGATCCGTGTTTTGGGTTCAGCTCCGCCACGACGAGATTCGCCGGACTCGAAAAGGCGCCCTGGGATCCAGATATCAGGCCGGCCCGACGATGTCCTCGCGAAGCGGATTTCTTGCCCGACTCTCGATGGTCAACGTCGACCTGATGAAACGGCTGGGCAGGCCGCGCGGGCGGCGCCGAATTTGCGTCTGATCATCATGTGTACTAACATTTTCTGGAATCGGTCGGAGTCATCCGGGAATCCCGGTTGAAGAGGACACGATCCCCTCCGGCGGGTCGGCGCTTCATATGAGGGGACATCATGGCCCGGGATTACGAGGCGGTATTCGCGCGCTCGCTCGCCGACCCGCGGGCGTTTTGGGCGAAGGCCGCCGAGGACATCGTCTGGTACAAGCGCTGGGAAAAAGTGCTCGATTCAACGCGGGCGCCACTCTACACCTGGTTTTCCGGCGGCGAGGTAAACACCTGTTACAACGCGCTTGATCGTCACGTCGAGGATGGCCGCGGGTACCAGACGGCCCTGATCTACGACAGCCCGGTGACCGATACGATCAAGACCTTCACCTATCTTCACCTTCGCGACTTGGTCGCACTTGCCGCCGGTATGTTGGCCAATCATGGGGTGGTCAAGGGCGACCGCGTGCTGATCTACATGCCGATGATTCCAGAGGCCGTCATCGCGATGTTGGCGTGCGCCCGGCTGGGTGCCGTGCACACCGTCGTTTTCGGCGGCTTCGCGGCCAACGAACTCGCGAACCGCATCGACGACGCCGAGCCCAAGGTTATTCTCTCGGCTTCCTGCGGCATCGAGGTCAAACGCCTTATCGACTACAAGCCGCTTCTGGATAACGCCCTGGCCATTGCCCGGCACCAACCGAAGCACTGCATCATTGTCCAACGCGAAATCGGGCCGGTGGAGCTCACGCCGGGCCGCGACGTCGACTGGGCGGAAGCCTTGGCCGCGGCGCGGCCGGCCGAATGCGTGCCCGTCGCCGCGACCGATCCGCTCTACATACTCTATACGTCGGGTACGACCGGCGCGCCCAAGGGTATCGTTCGAGACAACGGCGGTCATATGGTGGCGCTGAAATGGAGCATGCCGAACGTCTACAATATGAAGCCGGGCGAGGTTTTTTGGGCCGCTTCGGATGTCGGCTGGGTGGTGGGCCATTCCTACATTGTCTACGGCCCCCTCTTGCATGGCTGCGGTACCGTGCTGTTCGAGGGTAAGCCGGTCGGAACCCCCGACCCGGGAGCTTTCTGGCGCGTTATCGCGCGGCACCGTGTTGTCGTCCTTTACACCGCGCCAACGGCGTTTCGCGCCATAAGGCGGGACGATCCGGAGGCAGCATATATCGCGGGGCACGATATGTCGTGTTTTCGCACCCTTTTCTTGGGCGGCGAGCGTTGCGATCCCAGTACGTTGGAATGGGCGCAAACCGCTCTGGGAGTTCCGATCATCGACAATTGGTGGCAAACCGAGACCGGTTGGCCGATGGCCACGAATTGCCTTGGGCTGGGCAAGTTCCCGGTCAAGCTTGGGTCACCCGGAAAGGTTGTTCCCGGTTATAGTATACGGGTTGTGGACGACGAAGGGCGCGACCTGCCGCACGGAGAAATCGGCAATATAGTCGTCGACCTGCCGTTGCCGCCGGGCTGCCTCCCCACGTTATGGCGGAATGACGAACGGTACGAGCGATCCTATTTAAGGGAATTCCCGGGGGCCTATCAGACCGGCGACGCCGGATCAAAGGACCCGGACGGTTACCTTTGGATCATGAGCCGCACCGATGACATCCTCAATGTTGCCGGTCACCGCTTATCCACGGGTGGCATGGAGGAGGTGTTGGCGGCGCATCCGGACGTCGCCGAGTGCGCGGTCATAGGCGTCGCCGATTCGCTCAAGGGACAGGTGCCGCTCGGCTTTTTGGTGCTCAAGGCGGGCGTGCAACGCGCCAACGGCGACATCGTCGCCGAAGCGATCCAGTTGGTGCGCGACTGCATTGGCCCCGTGGCTTCCTTCAAGACCGCCGCGGTGGTAGAGCGCCTGCCCAAGACGCGTTCGGGTAAGATCCTACGGGGCACCATGCGCAAGATCGCCGACGCCGTCGATTACCCCGTGCCCGCGACGATCGAGGACCCCGGCGTCCTGGATGAAATCACCCAGGCGTTGCGCAAAATCGGTTACGCGAAGTCATCCTAAAGTCGATTCGAAATTCGCGAATTATTGTTACCGCGGGTTCGGATTCAAGCCGCTCCGCGTTTCCCCACGGCCCGAGGGGGCCATCCTCGCAAGCGTCAGCGAACGACCTTTAACGACTGACAGAGCCGCTCCATGAGCGTCGATTCCAGGTAGTCCCCGAATCGGCGATCCACCTGCTCCGGAACGTCGTCGAATTGGATACCCACCGTTTTTTCGTATCGCCAGCAGACGTGAACCGGAAATTCTCCAACTCCGTCAAAACAGATATCGAAACTCGCGGCATCGGGCCGTTCGCCATTCAGGCGAAGCTTCGCCCCCCTGGCGGACAAGTCTTCAACCGATACGTCGAATTGTTTCTCGCCGTCTTGGATGAGGCCGAACGTCAAGATCTTGAAACGTTTCCATAGTCGGCGGTTGATGGGTGGTGGGTTTTCCATTCGCTTCGGTCTTCAAGGGCAAATCATGATGTTGAACCTTCAGGCCATCAACATAGGCATCATTCGATAAAAAAGACCTAATCCAAGGCCGCAGATTAATGGAGGAAATCGCGACGGACTTTGGGTGGACGTTTCCCCAAAGGTGCTACATATGCCGTCCAAGAAATTACGCGGGGGTTAGGCTTACTTTCCGCGGACTTTCGGTGCCACGGAACGATACGAAATCCGTACCGAGATCGAACAGATCATTCGCGGCTTTCTGGTTCGAAACGTCGTCGATGAGCAGCCGGGTTCGGTTTGAATGGACGGTGTCGATAAATTTTTGAATCTCTAGTTTGAATTGGTTCATGGCGGGCTCCAGTTCGCGATAATTCATGCTGATGATCGGGATTCGGCAGGCTCGAAAATCAATCCTTCCGATCCGGGGTTTTTCGATATGCATGATTCTCGATTGGAAGAGGGAACCTAGTTTATTTACCAAACCGGAAAAACGAAGGTTCGGTGGATTCTCGAGCGAGTACAGGATGCGCACGATCAATGAGTTTGCGCAAACCTCACTGATCGGACGGCAAGCAGAGAAAAATTTTTCACGAAACGACTTGTCGCTCAAGGTCGAGTAATGGACATCGACAATCATGAGCGGGTCTTTATTTCGGTCGCCTTGAAATACCAGCTCGGATACCCGCCGAACCATCATGCAGTCCGCCTCGGCCGCGACCTCGACCGTATCCGCGCCGATCTCCACGAGCTGCCCGATGTCCGCGCGCGTACGTTGACTGTATGCAATCTGGAACCCGGCGCAATCCTGAGCCTTTGTCACCACGGGGGATGGCCTGATCTCGCAAATCGCAATGTATTTGCTCGACCAATGCTTCAACCCCTTTTTCACCCGGTCGGTCTCGCGCGCGATCTTTTCGGCGATCAGACCCAGGAGATTATCCGACCCCGAAATATCCGCCTCCGAGACCTTCACTGTTCGCGTTTCGGTCGCGATGTCGGAGATTTCCGGATCCAATCCCTCCCCGAGGATCTGCTCCTGGATATCGGCTTCGATCTGTTTCGCCTCGTCCGCCGCTTGTTGGCGATCGAGGTTGGCGAAACAAACGAGGAACAAGAGTTCGTGCGGTTCGACCACGTCCTCTTCCGAGACGTGAGCTTGCAAAATCTTTTCGGCGATCGAATACACCTGTTCCGCCGTATCATCGTTCCCCAATCGGTCCAAAATCTTTTCCAGCCCAACCATCTGAAATCGGTTCGCAATCAATTCGCCGGATTTCTTGGCGAGAATTTTGCCTAATTTCTTGTCGAGATCGGGATCCACGGGCCTCCGTTTGCCGAATTCCTTCCGGGGCGGAACGGCATCCAGCTTCCGGGGCAGCGCCGCGCCGGGAGGTTTCGTCGGCGCGGCGGGAGCCTCGACTTTTGCCTTAGCGGGCGTGTCCCGAGCGGGTGTTTCGACGGAATACTGAAAGAACGAAACGAGTTTGGACATTTCGATAACCGGCGTCGGTTTGGCGTCGCGGCTTAACGGAGTCGCCGCATTTCTCACATGATACCAACCGCCCTTAACATTGACTTGTGCGATCCCACGCTCTGAGGCCGATGGACATGATCTTCCAAGGTTGGTCGGTCAGGTTGTTCCAGGCTTGGCAAGAGGCCTCGACGATGGCTTCATAGGAGTCGAAGACACGATTGGAGAGCCAGTTCTGGCGGAGGTATTGCCCGACATTTTCGGCGGGATTGAGCTCCGGGGACTTGGGTGGCAAAGGCACGAGGGAGATGTTCTCCGGGATGCCGAGTTTGGCAGTGGTGTGCCATGCGGCTTGGTCGAGCAGCACGACGGCATGGGCGTTTGGGGCAACGGCCCGGCTGATTTCCTCGAGATGCAGGTCCATGGCTTCAGTATTGGCGCGCGGCATGACCAGCGCCGCGCCCTCACCGCGCTCGGGGCAGATGGCGCCGAAGAGATACGCCGAAGAGGTCCGTAGGTCCTTGACCTGGCGCGGGCGCGATCCCTTTGGGGCCCACTGGCGCACCAGGCTGTTCTTCTGGCCGACGCGCATTTCATCTTGAAACCAAACCTCGATGGGCGTGTCCGGTGGCTGTGCCGCTACGATTTTCGCCAAGTGTTCGGGAAAATTTTTTTAAATTCCTCCTGTGCCCGCGCATCCTGGCCGACGTGGCGCGGGCGCGCGGAAATATGCGAGAACCCGAGCGCGGCCAGCAGCTTGCCGACGCTCCGCTCGTGATAGTCCACGCCGAAGCGCGTTCGGATCAGTTGCTTGAGATCGATGCAGCGCCAGCGCACGACCCCATCCCGTTCGGGATCGGGACCGGCCTCGATAGCCCGCGAAAGCGCCGCCATTTGCGACGGCGTCAACCGACGCAACGCCCCGTTCGGCTTGCGGTCGATCAGACCGGCCGGACCTCCCGCGTTGAACCGGTGAACCCAGTCCCGCAACGTCTGCCGATCCATGCCGCCAATACCCGCCGCGCACGCTCGATCCATCCCATCGTAGATGGCCGCCATCGACAAAAGCCGTCGCGCCTGGTTCCCATCATCGCTCCGTGCCGCAAGAACACGGACTCTTTCAGCATCAAAGTCGTTTCGCAAAGGAATCGTTGGCATTGAACACACTCCCTTGTTGCCAACAACCTTGAATCACACAAAACCTAGCGTGTAAACCTTTGCGCGAGTCAAACTCTAGGGCGGTTGGTATGAGGTTGAAGGAAATAGGTAAATTTTTTGAGAATGACCGCCGCGGCGGATGGCTCTCCCGTCCGCCATCGCGGTGGCCCGAACATCGTGGCTGTCGCGGCGCGGTGTGGGCGAGTCATGGCCGATTCTCAGCGTAATTATCCATCGTTGCAATCGTCCGCGATGCCAAGCGGAAGTTCGATCAGATTGCCCTTCCACTCCCGCGGTTTGCGTCCCAAGAGGTGGTGTAGAATTTTGTTAGCGTCGTAGCCTCGTGCTACGAGGCCGGCTACGACGCGTTCTGGCTGCACCGGGTGCTTGTCGCCAACGACGTCGACAACCACGTGATTGACCCGTCGAGCCTGCTGGTCGACCGCCGGGCGCGCCGCGCCAAGAGCGACTGCATCGACGCCGAGGGTATGCTGCGCGGGCTGATGGCGTACGCGCGCGGCGAGCGTCACGTGTTCGCGGTGGTGCGGGTGCCGTCGTTCGCCGAGGAGGACTTCAAACGCCTGCACCGCGAGCGCCAAGAGCTGGTCAAGGAGCGTACCCGTCACGTCAACCGCATCAAGGCGCTGCTGGCAGGCCAGGGGATCTACGGTTTCCAGCCGCGGCGCGCCGACGCCGTCGCCCGCCTGGCGGAGCTGCGAACCGGTGACGGGCGCGTGCTGGCGCCCAGGCTCGATGCCGAGATTCGCCGCCAGCTCGAGCGCCTCGCCCTGGTGCAAATCATGATCGGCGAGGTCGAGCGCAACGCGCTGTTCGAGCCAACGACGGTCTCCGAGGGCCGGGACAAGATGCAGCTTCTGGTCCGGCTCAGAAGCATCGGGCCCGAGATCGCCAGCGTCCTGGCCAGCGAGGTGTTCTATCGGACTTACGGCAACCGGCGCCAGCTCGGCAGTTATGTCGGGTTGACGTCGAGCCCGTACAACAGCGGCGCCGTGACCCGCGACCAGGGCATCTCCAAGGCTGGCAACCGGCGGGCGCGCACGACGATGATCGAGCTTGCTTGGCTATGGCTGCGCTACCAACCCGACAGCGCGCTCAGCCAATGGTTCCGCGAGCGCGTGGGCGGCGCCAAGGGCCGCCTCAAGCGGATCATGATTGTTGCCTTGGCGCACAAGCTCCTGGTGGCGCTGTGGCGCTATCTGGAGACCGGGTTGGTCCCCACCGGCGCCGTCCTCAAGGTTTGACGGAAAAAAACCAAAAACCAGGGCCGGCGCAACCGCGACGAGCCCGAGAAATCCAAGGTGGATGTGTGACCGTGTCTCCCCGTGGCTGCAAGACGCCGCTTTCACAGAAAGGTCCCATCCCCTTGGAGCCCCGGCGTCCT
Organism: Alphaproteobacteria bacterium; assembly: GCA_965218865.1. Lineage (GTDB taxonomy): Bacteria > Pseudomonadota > Alphaproteobacteria > JAAXGF01 > JAAXGF01 > CBDCME01. Next base: position 17,168 of record CBDCME010000065.1, on the reverse strand, counting down.
CGCCCGTGCACGAGGGATTTTGGTTCCGCACCCCGAGCGGTGCGACCGGATATAAGGTTATGCGCGATCGCGCATTCGGCACGCGGGGCTCAGCCTTGGATCGACCCGCATCCTCACCGCCCTCCACCACCATCCACCCCCCGTGATGCAGTCCAATAAAAAACCACATTGACAAAACCCGCCTCATATAAGGGGAGACCATGGGCTGGGTATTGAGCTGCGAAACTGGCTTTTCCGAGGTGTCGAGGCCTTTCTGCTGGCCAGAAGACAACATCATCCCATGCGCAAATGGCTTGCATGCGATGGACCTCGCGCAGTCGGAGACCCCAGGCACGTGGAGACGTCCTTTGTACGGAACCTGGGAGGCCTCATCCGTGCCCGGACTTCGGTTCGGGTCGGTTCAGGAAGGCGAGAGCCGTACGCTGAACATGCACGCGAGTGAGGAGTCGGACCGGGCCATAGTACCGAAGAAACGACCGAACAATGGGAGGCAACTTCCAGCGGAGGACGTGGAGGGAAGGGCCTGGCCCAAGGGGAACAGTCGTCAGGCGGCCGCGGTCCGGACACAGAGCCGGACAGCCGCGTCGATCCGATTGGCGAATGTGCGTCGGGCGATGAGCGCCTCCAAACCGCTTACCAACTGACGTTCGACCCGAGGGAGGATCCCGGTGCGTTAGCAGCGCACTCCGGGATCTGCGCGGGGGGAGCGGGGCAACCCGCCTCCCTACCGCGACCATTCGAGGCTTCCAAAAACGGCGCTGGATGGTCGCCGCATTTTGCCACATTTCGATGCCGGTGGCAGGAGCCGTCCACCGCATCAAGAGGCGACATCCGCGATGGGGCGATAATGGAGCCTTGAGGAGATCGATATGCCCACGCTAGGCTAATCGCCCACCCGACTCGACACCTCGTGGCCAACGTCCCGACCCCCGCCCATCATTCACACCTGTCATCCCCAGGGCAACTCATCAGCAAGAAATAAAGAAGAGGATATACGCTCGGCGCTATTCTCCACTCTGAGTCAATCCCCCCGTAACCGGCTTCGGGGTTCTTCTCCAGCCAACCTTCTCCTACTTTACTTTGCTGGCTCTTAGGGTGCCGTGGCGTATGCTTGACACGGGGTCTACCAGCCATGAGGACAAGCGTCCTGTGAAGTACTCTCGACGAAAAAGCTCCCGGGCTTTTATAGTCAAGGTAAGTGCGTATGTCACCCAAGTTGTTCCAATTCCCATCCTTCAGCGCGCAAAGAATAAGGAAGCGATCTTTTCCGACCTCCCCGCGAACCATGCGCTCCCACCATATTTTATTCTCCTCTGTATTCGACAACCTAAAATTTCTGCCAAAGTCACCAAAAATGTTGACTGCGTCAAATGGACGCTCTCCGGGGACGTTGATATTCCCACCGTCACCCTCGTACTTCGGTTTCTTTGCTTCACCGTCGGGGGCGGGGAGAGCTAGAAGTATAGCGATTAACAACCACAGCATTTTGTGTACTGCCAACTACCCTCGCCACCGCTACTTATAAGCGGATAACCAACATCCCCCGGATGACTCCATCTGATCCTCGATCAATCGCAACACACATGGAGGCAGACTCGATTCGGGTCCTTAATGGTCACATGGGTCGAGTTCTCCTGTCGTCAATGAACGAACTGGCCCTCATGAGCGCGATCGAGCGGGTTATTTTCGTGGCGAGGGTATTACGATTCACATGGACCTAAGGCTGTCGTCGCGGCGTTTGCTGCACTGCAAAAATTGCATATCTAATATCCAAGATCGGAAATTGTTCAGCTACCAGTGCACGCCTAAATTCTATCGTAGATGTCGGCGAATGACGGATTGGGGTCCCCCCTATATCCTGGGGATCCTCACATGCACGACGTTGAGGACATACGAATTAAGGGCGAAGACAATGAAGCAGCTGAAAGCAATCATCCAACGTTGCCAGTGGAGCAAGAAGATGACGACGTTGAAAAGGAGCGCACTCCTGTTACCCTTCGTCGTGGCCGTCCATTTGATGACGACGCCGGCGGCGGCTAACGATGCAGCCTCGGACTGTCTGACGTCAGTGCCTTTGGGACAAATTGAGGTAATTGCATAACGGAGGATTTCTGGCTCATCGTAGTGACCGAAGGGAACGAAGATGAGACAGAAATCAATGAGCAAGAACGACCCGGCGGAGAGAACGGTTCGGGATATTCGGCGCAAGACACGCAAGCAGTATACGGCTGAGGAGAAGATCCGGATCGTGGTGTCGGGCCTGCGCGGCGAGGAGAGCATCGCCGCCTTGTGCCGCCGCGAGGGCATCGCCGAGGGTCTGTATTACAGCTGGTCGAAAGAGTTTTTGGAAGCGGGCAAAAAGCGGCTCGCCGGCGACCCCGGGCGCCAAGCGACCTCCGGCGAGGTTAAAGGCCTGCGCCAGGAGATGCGCGACTTGAAGGAGTTGGTCGCCGAACTTTCGCTGGAGAACCGTCTTCTCAAAAAAAACATGATCGGGCATGGGGGAGGCGAGGAATGAGGTATCCCGCATCCGAGAAGTTGGAGATCATCCGCCTGGTCGAGCAGTCCCACCTGGGCGTCGGGTCCACTTTGGACAAGCTGGGCATTCCGAAGACCACCTTTTATCGCTGGTACGATCGCTTTCTGGCCTTTGGCGACGCCGGTCTTGAGGATCGCAACAGCAGCCCGGGCCGGGTGTGGAACCGGATCCCGGATGATGTCCGGGGGTAGATCATCGATCTTGCCCTGGAGGAGACGCAACTGTCGCCCCGGGAACTGGCCGTCAGGTTTACGGACACCAGGGGCTACTTTGTCTCGGAAGCCTCGGTTTACCGGCTTCTCAAGGCCCACGACCTGATCACCAGCCCCGCTTTCGTGGTCATCAAGGCAGCCGATGAGTTCCGCGACAAGACCACGGCGCCGAACCAGCTGTGGCAGACCGACTTCACCTATCTCAAGGTCATCGGCTGGGGCTGGTTTTACCTGTCGACCATCCTGGACGACTATTCCCGCCACATCATTGCTTGGAAGCTCTGCACCAACATGACGGCGGACGATGTGACGGCAACACTGAAGTTGGCGCTAGAAGCCTCAGGCTGCAATCGCGCCAATGTCGTCCACAAGCCGAGGCTGCTCAGCGACAACGGCTCGTCCTATATCTCCGGCGATCTGGCTGAATGGCTCGAGGACCACGGTATGGATCACGTTCGGGGCGCACCGTATCACCCGCAAACCCAGGGAAAGATCGAGCGCTGGCATCAAACGCTGAAGAACCGGATCCTGCTTGAAAATTATTATCTACCCGGCGATCTCGAAAACCAGATCAGCGCCTTCGTCGATCACTACAACAACCAACGCTACCACGAGAGCATCGGCAACGTAACTCCAGCCGACGCCTACTTTGGACGCCACACCGCCATCATCGAAAAAAAAAGATCAAAAAACTGACCACCCAAAACCGCCGCTTGAACCATCAACGCCAAGCGGCTTAACATCAAACAAAGATGAGCCAGATCCTCCCTTATGAAACACGCTCAACAATCCCATTTGTTTTGATGACGGACACGATGCAGCCTCGGACAAGGTGGAAGCTGATGTCGTCGAGTTATACCAACCGCCCCAGAGTTTGACTCGCGCAAAGGTTTACACGCTAGATTTTGTGTGATTCAAGGTTGTTGGCAACAAGGGAGTGTGTTCAGTGCCAACGATTCCTTTGCGAAACGACTTTGATGCTGAAAGAGTCCGTGTTCTTGCGGCACGGAGCGATGATGGGAACCAGGCGCGACGGCTTTTGTCGATGGCGGCCATCTACGATGGGATGGATCGAGCGTGCGCGGCGGGTATTGGCGGCATGGATCGGCAGACGTTGCGGGACTGGGTTCACCGGTTCAACGCGGGAGGTCCGGCCGGTCTGATCGACCGCAAGCCGAACGGGGCGTTGCGTCGGTTGACGCCGTCGCAAATGGCGGCGCTTTCGCGGGCTATCGAGGCCGGTCCCGATCCCGAACGGGATGGGGTCGTGCGCTGGCGCTGCATCGATCTCAAGCAACTGATCCGAACGCGCTTCGGCGTGGACTATCACGAGCGGAGCGTCGGCAAGCTGCTGGCCGCGCTCGGGTTCTCGCATATTTCCGCGCGCCCGCGCCACGTCGGCCAGTATGCGCGGGCACAGGAGGAATTTAAAAAAAAGTTTTCCCGAACACTTGGCGAAAATCGTAGCGGCACAGCCACCGGACACGCCCATCGAGGTTTGGTTTCAAGATGAAATGCGCGTCGGCCAGAAGAACAGCCTGGTGCGCCAGTGGGCCCCAAAGGGATCGCGCCCGCGCCAGGTCAAGGACCTACGGACCTCTTCGGCGTATCTCTTCGGCGCCATCTGCCCCGAGCGCGGTGAGGGCGCGGCGCTGGTCATGCCGCGCGCCAATACTGAAGCCATGGACCTGCATCTCGAGGAAATCAGCCGGGCCGTTGCCCCAAACGCCCATGCCGTCGTGCTGCTCGACCAAGCCGCATGGCACACCACTGCCAAACTCGGCATCCCGGAGAACATCTCCCTCGTGCCTTTGCCACCCAAGTCCCCGGAGCTCAATCCCGCCGAAAATGTCTGGCAATACCTCCGCCAGAACTGGCTCTCCAATCGTGTCTTCGACTCCTATGAAGCCATCGTCGAGGCCTCTTGCCAAGCCTGGAACAACCTGACCGACCAACCTTGGAAGATCATGTCCATCGGCCTCAGAGCGTGGGCTCGCACAAGTCAATGTTAAGGGCGGTTGGTATTAGTCGTCGTCGAGGAAAATCGTGCGCCCATGGACCAGCGCGGCGTTTCGAACAATACGACCTCGTCTTCTTACCGCGAGGCGACGGATCGATCCACGAACGAATCGTGCCGAGAATCCGGGTATCGCAAGCCTGGGGAACCACATAACTCCTGCAAGAGTCCCCGGTTAAAATAGGAAGTGTGAGAGTGGCAGCCTGAGATTCAAATAGCTCAGGCTGTCGTTCCTCGTTCCGCTGTAAAACCTTAGCTCGCGGTTTGAACCAATAACGATATTTTCGATCACGAAACGTGGTGGAACGTGCCCGATCAGAGCTCGATTCGCCTCTGAACCTCCATATGTGCTACAATTTTCAGCAATCAGCTAGTGTCATCTGGGAAATCCCGGGCCGGTTTTTTCTCAATTGGGGAGCTGTTATGTCTGTGGGAATCGTAAAATGGTTCAATCCGCAAAAGGGTTACGGTTTTATAGAGCCCGAGGGGGGTGATCAGGACGTGTTCGTCCATATCACTGCCGTGGAAGCGGCCGGTCTCACCACTCTTAATGAAGGTCAGCGGGTGAAGTTCGAAATCGTCCAGGAACGTCCGGGCGAATCCTCGGCGGCGAATCTCTTTCTCGTAGAGTGATTCGACCGGTGGCCCGCGTACCACGTCAATAACAAGAACGCCTCGAACGAGGGGTGCGCAAGGCACAGTCAAGTCTGATAGCAAATGAACGGTACGAACATCGGCCCTCGCCAGCGAGCGGCGTAATTCCATCCTGGAGAGAAGAAATGATTCCCAGGGGAAGTTGGACCAGGGAAGAGATGGCGCGCGCCCTAAAACTGCGTCAAGGCGGAACGATGTGGACTGAGATTGGTAAGATTCTTCGCCGTCCTGCGTCGACCGTCAGTAACATGATTAAGCCTCTGTATGACGCGACGAACGTGATCACCGATGATTTCGACGTTCCGCTGAAGCCGGACGGCTTGCCTTGGACAAAGGACGAAGATGAGCAGCTTATTGCGTTTTATAGGTGCGGACTAGTTTACCGGGAAATTGGCAAGAGGATAGGACGCAAACAATCATCAGTATCAGCGCGCGTCAGTAGGTTGAGGAACCAGGGGCTTTTGAAAGGACGCTCCTTCCCCACGGGATTAATCCGTTCGCGATATGAATTTAAAAAGCCCTTGTCGGTAGGCGTGATCGGACAGCGCCGCTGCCTTCAATGCGGCAAAACGTTCAAAAGTTTTCACGTTGGCAACAGGCTTTGTAACCGTTGTATTAAGTACGCCGCTGGTCAGCGAGGAGGCTTTGATGATACTACGGCATTCGGTTAATTCTTTTTCCCGTGCAGGTTTGATTTTTTTCCTCCGTTAGCCCGTGCCTTGACTTCTGAAACCAGCGGCGCCGCATCCTTCCCCAACACGTAAATGTCCACGTCGGCACCGTTGCTCTGGTAGCAGGAAGCCCCGCTGAGCGGCACGCGTTCGGCCTTGATCCCCATTTCTGTATGAAGGTGGACGATCTGGCGCTCGCGGCGTTGGTCTTTGTCACGGCTGGCCTTGCCCATTAGTCCGCCAACACCCATACTATTATCGCTTGGCACCCGATGTAACCAATTGGAGGCTGTAGCATGAAATCATTTTTGTTGGGCGCGCTGATTTGCACAGTTGGTTTTATTTTAACTGCGGCTTTTCTCATTGCTACGTTCGAGGTCTTTGATTCGTTCTGGAAATTCTCGGTCACGGAAGAGGATTATTCTATTTTCCTTGCATTTGTTTTCGTAGGATTGGTTTGCGTCTGGTATGGCACTGCTCTTGCCATTTGGCTTTTCCGCAGAGCAAGGCGGAAGTCGCGAGAAGTCAAACTGAGACGCCGCTCATGAGCTTACACCGCCAGTCGCCGCAGCACTGCCGCGCGCTCGTGCGGCTGAAGCCGATTTAAGTAGTCGCCCGTGAAGAACGCGTAAGCGGCTGATGTTGGTAGTTCTTTCGGTTTGGCGAAGTAATCGGATTTGCAAGAAAACGGGTTTTGGGCCTGAAAAGCTTGTGATTTGAAATAATTGATTTTGGGGATTCCCTTCCGTTGCGGAACGTGATTCTCTGCTCCCGTCGATTGGGATTGGAGAACTGTGATGAAGCCATCGCGCAAGGTGTCATCGGGAATAGAGGACCTGTTCCGCTCGCGGTTCGAAAACATCATCAACCTGCGCCACGAGTTGGTGGTGTTGGGGGGCCGGATCGCGTGGACTTTCTTCGACGAGACCTATGAAGCCTTGTATTCGGAGGAGGGTCGGCCGGGGGTCCCGACGCGGTTGATGGTTGGGCTGCACATCCTCAAGCATATGTTCGATCTCTCGGATGAGGAGGTCTGCGAGCGCTGGGTCTACGACCCATACTTCCAGTGCTTCTGCGGCGAAGAGTACTTTCAGCATGAGCTGCCCATGGAGCGCTCGTCGATGACCCGGTGGCGGGACCGGATCGGGCCGGAAGGTTTGGAGAAGGTATTCCAGGAGAGCCTGGCCGTGGCCCACCGGGTGGGGGCGCTGCGGGAGAAGGACCTCGAGCGGGTGACGGTGGACACCACCGTACAAGAGAAGGCGATTGCCTTTCCGACCGCCGCCAAACTGATGCAACGAGCCCGCGAGCGGCTGGTGCGACTGGCACGGGAGCACGGCATTGCCCTGCGTCAGTCCTATACCCGCCTGGGCAAGAGGGCGTTGATCATGCAAGGCCGCTACCGCCATGCCAAACAGCACAAGCGGGCCAACAAGGCCCTGCGCAAGCTCAAGACCTATCTCGGGCGCACCGTCCGCGACATCCGCCGCAAGACGGCCCAGGAGGAGAGCCTACGGGATCCCTTCCGCCGCCCCTTGTGGCTGGCCGAGCGGGTGTCGACCCAGAAGCGGCGCGACCCCTTGCCCAAGGTCTATTCGCTCCACGCGCCCGAGGTCGAATGCATCGGCAAAGGGAAGGCGCACAAGCCGTACGAGTTCGGCTGCAAGGTCTCCGTGGCGGCGACCAATTCCCGCCCCCCCGGCGGCCAGTTCGTCGCCCACGTCAAGGCCTTCCACGGCAATCCCTATGATGGCCACACCTTGAGGCAGGTGATCGAAGAGATGGAACGCTGGACGGGGATATCGGCCGAGCGCATCTATGTCGACAAGGGATACCAGGGCCACGATTACCCCAACAAACACCGCGTCTTTAGATCAGGCCAGAAACGCGGCATCACGCCGACGATCAAGAAGGAGCTCAGGCGGCGCTCCGCCGTCGAGGCCGTGATCGGACATCTCAAGAGCGATGGCAGGCTGGGGCGCAACTTCCTCAAAGGCCGCGACGGCGACAAGATCAACGCCATCCTCGCCGGCGCCGGCTACAACTACCGCCTTGTCCTCAAATGGCTGAGGCGTTTGTTTGTCCAAATCCTGGCCGCGCTCCTCAGCGACATCTCGCACCCCACCGCAAACCCAATCGCCGCTTCAGCTTGAAATCAGGGTTCTTCACGGACGACTAATGACACACTGTACGACGCGGGGCCGTTCAGTTCTGCATGCGATCCGTTAGGCTCGACAACAATCGACGCGACCCAGGGTGAAATATCTGCCCAAAATTGGTGCGGCGATAGTCGCGATGGTTTTTCTCGCGGCGCTTCCGGGGACCGCGGATGAGGCCCCCCGGGGCAAGGCCGGAAGAGCCTCCGCAGGTAAGGCCGATAAAGCCCCCGAGGTGAACCCCCGCGACGAGTATCCCTGGGGGTACGACCAGGATTCCTTGGCGACGGCCGGCCGCATGCTGAGGGAAGTCGAAATGGCATTTCAACTCAATTCCGATCCGGTGCTCCGTACGATCGTTTGCCGGATACCCTTTACGAATTTCACACTCAAGGCCATGGTCCTGGCGACTGGTATTCCCAAAGATCTTATCACCCATGCGGTTCAACAGCTCAGTGAAATGGACCTTGTGCATTGGGCATACGACGACAATGGAAAAATTTTTATCGTGCCGGCCTCGGAGGAAGCGCGCATCATGATGATTAGTTGGGCCAACCGTTGGTGTTCCAGTGAAGAGGCCTGCGCCGTGGGCATGTGAGGGCCGCTGGACCCAGAAGGCGAGTGAGAACGAAGCGGGGCAATGTCCGGTCTGGGCAGCATCGCGGGTCTGTTGTAAACGTGATCCGGACGGAAAGGTATAGCCAAGAAGAGACCTTCGCGATGGGGCGATGATAGAACCTTGTTGAGATGCCGACGCTAGGTTAATTGCCCACTCGACTTGACACGCGATGGGCCACACGCGGACCCCGCCCATCACTCACACCTGTCATCCTCAGGGCAACTCATCAGCAAGAAATAAAGAAGAGGATACACGCTCGGCCCTATTCTCCATTCTGAGTCAATCCCCCACGGCCCGCCGCTAGAGTTTTTCCCCAGCCAACCTTCTCCCGCTACACTTTGCCGACTCGTTAAGTCCTCAGGTGGACTCATGAAGTCCCCTGGTGGACGCTTGGTACAAGGCCAACCAACCATTGCGGAACGGCGCGAATCAGACATGAGGACAAGCATCTTTGACAACTTCTTAAACGAATAAGTTTTTCGGATTGTAAATTCAAGGTAAGTGCGTATGTCAGCCAGGCTTTTCCAATTTCCATCTTTCAGAGAGCAAAGAATAAGGAAGCGATCTTTTCCAACCTCCCCACGTATCATGCGTTCCCACCAAATCTTATTCTCCTCCGTATTCGGCAATCTAAATATTTTGCCTAAGTCGCCGAAAATGTTGACTTTGTCAAACGGCCGCTCTCCGGGGGACGTTGATATTCCCACGCTCACCTTCGGACTTCGGCTTCTTTGCTTCACCGTCAGCGGCGGGGGGAGCGAGAAGCATGGCGGTTAACAACCATAGCAGCTTGTGCACTGCCAACTCCCCTCTCCGCCGCTACTCATAAGCTGATAACCAATATTCCCCGGATGACTCCATCTGATCCTCGATCAATCGCAACACACATGGAGGCAGACCCGATTCGGGCCCTTAATGGTCACATGGGTCGAGTTCTCCTGTCGTCAATGAACGAACTGGCCCTCGTGAGCACGGTCATGCGGGTCTGTTCCGTGGCGAGAGCATGGCGGTTTGCATGGCTCATGGGCTGCTTTGGGTCAAAACTCTCCGTCATAAGACCCGGCGATTGACGGCAGGTAGCGGGGGTCGAGCAGTCGAAATCGGCTCGAATTTCGACCGTGTGCCGGGTTGCGGATCAGCCGGTGACGTCGCCTAGCACCCCGCCGCCTTTTTGAGGTTTCTTGCTGGCTTGAAGCGCAGGCTCTTGGACGCCTTGATCGCTTCTCCGGTGCGAGGATTGCGGCCCGTGTGGTTTTTTTGTGTGGTGATCGAAAACGTGGCCAACGTGCCGATCATGTACCTCCCGTCTTGCTTCGAGGCCATCAGACCGGCCGCGATTTCCCCGAACACCCATTCGACAACGCGCTTGGCCTCCGCCTTGCCGAGCTTTCCCTTCTTCGCAACCCATAAAGGCTGTTTTGCCCATAATAATCCCCCTTCCTCAAGTTTGTTCTGCCTCTGTTACCTCAATCTTCGTCCCCGATTAAGCGTCATCTGGCCAACATCTGTCTCCATTTTCTCGCTTAAACAGCACCATAATCCGAAGTTAGCGCTGTCGATTCTCGTCAAAAACGTCGGAAACGGCGCAAATTCCGCCGAAATTTTCGCCGCGCGGACCTTTACGAACTTCGGGTTATCGCGTTGCCCTTCGGTCGTTTCCTCGACTTCAGGAATCGGAACATTTTTGCGGCCGAAATGCGGGGCAGTAGGGTCCGGAATTTTTCGCACATTTGGGGTTGGCGATGCTCGTGTCGTTACGGCTAATTTTTAAAAAACGGTGATGGAAAATAAAAACGATGGTGGGATATGATGCCCTCGTCAAAAGGCGCTGTTTCAGCGCCGATCGGTCGTCATGGTGAAGACACTGGACTTTGGCTGAAAGCGATTCGAGGAATACCCCTCTCTGGGTGCCTTCGGCCGAGGGCGTCGAAGGTGCGAACATGACCGCCTTCCACCGCGGCGTCGAGAATCGGTGGGGGATCAGTCTGTCCGGCTACCCGGACCTTTACCGGTGGTCGATCGACAACATCGAGAAATTCTGGTCGAGTGTGTGGTCGTTCACGGGCATCGTCGCCTCGCGGGAGGCTTCGACCATTGTCGTCGACGGGGAGCTGATGCCGGGCGCGAAATGGTTTCCGGGCGCGCGGCTCAATTTCGCCGAAAACCTGTTGCGCCGGCGTGACGAGGCGCCCGCGATCGTTTTTTTGGACGAGACGGGAAAGCGGCGATATCTCACGTTTGAGCAGCTCTACGACCAGGTATCGCGCTTGGTTGTTGGGTTGAGGGCCGATGGCATCCAAGCGGGCGATCGGGTCGTCGGCTTTATGCCCAACATTCCGGAAACGGTCGTCGCCATGCTGGCCGCCGCCAGCCTGGGCGCGGCGTGGTCGTCGTGCTCCCCGGATTTCGGGACCCGCGGTGTTCTCGAACGCTTTGGCCAGATCGCGCCGAAGGTGCTGTTTGCCGCCGATGGCTATTTCTACAACGGGAAAGAAATCGACTGCCTCGAGCGCGTATCCGAAATTCTGAGCGAATTGCCCGGGCTGCGGCGTACGGTCATCACGCCGTATCGCCGCGGACAACCGGAACTGGGTGGCCTACGGGATGCCGTCACGTTCGCCGAATACCTCACGACGTCAACCGGCGGCGAGATCGATTTTGCCCAACTGCCGTTCGATCACCCGCTTTACATTCTATACTCGTCGGGGACCACCGGGGCGCCCAAGTGCATCGTCCACGGCGCCGGTGGTACGCTCATCCAACATCTCAAGGAACATCAGCTCCATACCGACCTCAAGCCCGGTGACGCCCTGTTCTATTTCACGACCTGCGGCTGGATGATGTGGAATTGGCTTGTCAGCGGACTGGCCTCGGGCGCGAGGATCGTCCTCTACGAGGGCTCGCCGATGGTCGCCGGCGGCGAGGTCCTGTTCGATCTGGCCGAGCGCGAGGGGATCACCGTCTTTGGGACCTCGCCCAAGTTCCTCTCGACCGTTGCGAAGGAGGGAATGACGCCGAGGGATAGCCACGATCTGAGTCGGATAAGGACAGTCCTCTCGACCGGCTCTCCGTTGGCCCCCGAACTGTTCGACTTCGTCAACGGCGAGGTTGCTCCCGGGGCCCGGCTGTCGTCGATCGGCGGTGGCACCGACATCATCTCTTGTTTTGCCTTGGGCAACCCGATCGCGCCGGTCTGGCGGGGGGAACTGCAGACCCGAGGCCTGGGCATGAAGGTCGAGGTGTTCGACAACGATGGCCGTTCGCTTCGCGGGGAAAAGGGCGAGCTCGTTTGCACCAAGCCTTTCCCGTCGATGCCGATCGGTTTTTGGAACGATCCTGACGACGCCACCTACCGAGCGACCTATTTCGCCCGTTTTCCCAACGCTTGGCACCATGGGGATTACGTCGAACTCAGCGCACACGATGGGATCGTTTATCACGGCCGTTCGGACGCGGTCCTGAACCCCGGCGGGGTCCGAATCGGCACCTCCGAGATTTACCGGGAGGTCGAGATGATCGACGAGGTCGTCGACAGCGTCGTCGTCGGTCAGGACTGGAAGGACGACACCCGTGTCGTCCTGTTCGTCAAATTGCGCCCAGGACTGTCTTTGGACGAGGCGCTGACGAAAAGGGTACGAAAGCGGATCCGAGACAACACGACCCCGCGCCACGTCCCGGCCAAGATCATTCAGATCGACGACGTGCCGCGCACGATATCGGGCAAGGTGGTCGAGCTCGCCGTGCGCAAGGTGATCCATGGCCGCGCCGTCGAAAACACCGACGCCCTGGCCAATCCAGAATCGCTGGATCAATTCCGCGATCTGCCCGAACTGATGACGTGAGGCGGCGGTCGCCGGCGTTTCCGGCGGCTCCCGGCGCCGCCCGCTTGGTTTGGTGCTTGCCTTCGGGGCCACCGCGAGGCACGCTTTGCCCATGCGTGGTTACTTTGCCATCGGCGTCGAGGGAATCAGCAAGGAAATGAACCTCGGCAACCTGTTTCGCGCCGCCAACGCGTTCGACGCCAAGTTCGTGTTCACGATCAACGCCGCGAAACCGCTCCAAAAATCCAAGTCCGACACCTCGGACGCCCAGCGGAACCTGCCCTTTTACGAGTTCTCGGACGCGGCCAGCCTGGTTCTGCCACGGGGATCCGCCCTGGTGGGGATCGAGATCGTCGATGACGCGATCGCCTTGCCGAGCTTTCGCCACCCACGCTGCGCCGCCTACGTGCTGGGTCCCGAGCGGGGCACGCTTTCGCCCGAATTGCTGGCCCGCTGCGACCACTTGGTCCGTATTCCAACACGGTTTTGCGTCAACGTCGTCAGCGCCGGCACCGTGGTCATGTACGACCGGCTTGCGAGCCTCGGGCAATTTGCGCCCCGACCCCTGCTCCCCGGCGGACCAAAGGAGCCGCCGCCCAAGCACGTTTTCGGGATGCCCAAGCGGCGTCGGGCAGCAAAGCCGGCGACGGCGAGAAGATCGGCCTGATGGGCCAGCCGGGGGATATCGTTTTGCGCCAGCTCGGCGCCACCGTCGCGGCGGCCGATTCGCCGGACGAGGCGGTGCTGGAAACCGTTCCCAATCCCGAGCCGGGGAGCCGTTACCTGGTCCGTTTCACTTGTCCCGAATTCACCGCCCTGTGCCCGGTCACGGGTCAGCCGGATTTTGCCCACTTGGTCATCGATTACGTGCCCCGAGAATGCCTGCTTGAGAGTAAGTCGCTCAAGCTCTTCCTCACCGCGTTCCGCGATCATGGGGCCTTCCACGAAGCCTGCACGATGATGATTGCCCGCCGCCTGATGGATGTTCTGACGCCCGAATGGTTGCGTATCGGGGGCTACTGGTATCCTCGTGGCGGCATTCCGATCGACGTGTTTTTTCAGACTGGGACACCTCCGGAAGGGCTGTGGATTCCCGATCCCGGCGTCCCTTCCTACCGAGGCCGAGGGTGAGGGCGCTTGGGGACGACGTGGGGCGGCAACGTCGGTTTCCGCCGCGTAACACATCTAGCGTGAGCCGGCGACGATTGTTATCCTTGGCGGCAGGATGATGCGATCGCGTTTGCGCACGTTTCTCGTGGCTGTTGCCGTCATGCTCAATTCCGCGCCCGCGCCGGCCGCGGATATCGAGGTCTTGGACGTATTCAGAAACTGGACCGCCTACGTCATTGGATCGGGCGGTTCGAAAATCTGCTTTATTTCCAGCCAACCGTCCAGGTCCGAGGGAAACTACACCCGGCGGGGCGATATCTTTGCCTACGTCACCCACCGCGCGGGTGACGGCGGCGTTCGCGGCGAGGTCAGCTTCGAGACGGGATATACCTACAAGAAGGACAGCACCGTCACCGTCGGCATCGGCAAGAAACGGTTCGTTCTCTTTACCGAGGCCGGAAACGCCTGGGCCTCGGAAGGCGACGACGGCAAACTCGTGAAAGCCATGAAGGCCGGTCGGACCATGAGCGTCAGGGGGACCTCTAGCCGTGGTACGCTGACGACCGACAGCTACTCCCTGTTGGGCTTCACCAAGGCTTACGGCGCGATCGACAAGGTCTGTTCCGCCAAGTAGTGCCTTCTTTTGGTGGGCGGCGAACGATGGCACCGACAGCACGAAAAAACATGATGACCCCCTCCACTCCGCCGCCCGGCGTTTCCGGGGACGAACGAACCGACCTCTTGGGATTGAGCCGGACCGCGCTCGCCGCCGAGATGGCCGCCCGCGGCGAGAAGCCGTTCCGGGCCGGGCAGCTTTGGCATTGGATTTACTACCGCGGCGTCACCGATTTCGCGGCCATGACGAACTTGTCGAAGGTGTTCCGACGGGGCCTCGCGGAGAGCTGCGTGATTGGCCGTCCCGGCGTCGCCCGGAGCCAGTTGTCGGACGACGGGACGCGCAAATGGCTGCTCCGGTTCGGCGATGGCCGCGAGGCCGAATCAGTGTACATCCCCGAAACCGATCGCGGCGCGCTGTGCCTTTCGTCGCAGGTGGGCTGCACCCTGACCTGCCGCTTCTGCCATACCGGGACCCAGGGGCTGGTGCGCAACCTGGGGGCGGCCGAGATCGTCGGCCAGGTGATGCTGGCGCGCGATGTCCTGGGCGAGTGGCCGTCCCCGAAGGAAGAGCGCCTGATATCGAACGTCGTCGTGATGGGAATGGGCGAGCCCCTATTCAATTACGATAACGTCGCCACCGCCCTGAAAATCATCATGGACGCCGAGGGGATTTCCCTATCGCGCCGGCGCATCACCCTGTCGACGGCCGGCGTGGTGCCGGAAATTCGCCGCTGCGGAAGTGAGCTCGGGGTCAATCTCGCGGTCTCGCTCCACGCCGTCACCGACGCCTTGCGCGACGAACTGGTGCCGCTGAATTGCAAGTACGGCATCGACGCCCTGCTCGCCGCTTGCCGGGAGTATCCGGCCGGGAGCAACGCCCGGCGAATCACCTTCGAATACGTCATGCTCAAGGGCGTCAACGATTCCCCGGCGGAGGCACGACACTTGCTTCGTCTCATCGCCGGAATTCCGGCCAAGATAAATCTGATTCCCTTCAACCCCTGGCCCGGCGCGCCCTTCGATTGCGCGACCCCGGAAGCGATCGAAACTTTCGCCGGAATCATCAACGCCGGCGGTTACTCCGCCCCCGTGCGGACCCCGCGGGGGCGCGACATCCTGGCCGCCTGCGGCCAGCTCAAGTCCGCCAGCGTCCGGCGCCGCGGCCCGCCGTCTCCCTCCGTGCCAGCGTAGTCTCGGGCCGCCGCGCCTCAGGGCGCCACGGCGGAGCGGGCCAGGACCAGGAGAGTGATCGCGAAGGCGAGCCAGACGGTGGCGAACAAACCCTTCGGCTTCCGGCCTGCCACGCCGCCGTGACTCCGGGCGAGGAGGCGGCTGTCGAGCAAATACCACCCCGGCAACCCGACGATGAAAATGACGGCCGTCCAAATTCTTACGGACTCGCTGTCCGATAAACAGCTGATCGCGGCAAGTCCGAATCCCAGCCCGATCAACACCGCTAAGAGTCCGTCCACGTTCATACCCCGGTCTCCGAATTTCGCGCCGCGTTGGACCCCTGTAGCGCACCATTGCGCGGTCCGCAAGACGGACGTTTTCGATGGCGTGGCCGAAGCGGGAGAGAAGGGGGGCTGAACCGGATCCCGACAATGTGATCGAGGGCATCGTGGCGTACGCGGACAACCAAGAATATGACTTTCTCCTCACCAGCCTCGAATGCCTGGAGGGGCTGAAGGTCTCGACCTCGAACGCCAAGGCGGGCGTCCCTCTTGAGAAAATCTCAATCCCGAAATGATGTGATCTGATTTGCCTGCCAGGTAGGCGGGCAACCTTTCACTCCCCGCTTCGGCGGGGATTTTTTTCACCGCGCCTCACACGCATTGCCCGGCACTGCGGACCTTCTCGCGTAGTTCACGAGGGCCAATTCGTCCGTTGACGATAGGAGAATTCGATCCAATGTGACCAATGAGGCCCCAGTTAAGTATCGGGGGAGAAGGGAGTTGGCAATGCCCAAGCTGCTATGGCTGTTCTTCGCCGCTCTTCTAGCTCTCCCCAGCTTCGACGGTGAAGCAAAGAAACCGAAGTCCGAGGGTGACGGTGGGAATATCAACGTCCCCGGAGAGCGTCCGTTTGACGCGGTCAACATTTTCGGTGACTTTGGCAGAGATATTGGATTGCCGAATACCGAGGAGAACAAATTATGGTGGGAACGCATGGTACGCGGGGAGGTTGGAAAAGATCGGTTCCTTATTCTTTGCGCGCTGAAAGACGGAAATTGGAAAAGATTGGGTGACATACGCACTTATATTGAATTTAAAATTCAAGGAAATTATTCGTCTAGAATGATTCACATGATGCTTCCCCTCATGGCGGGTAGGCGTGGTATCAATTATACATTACGGAGCATGAAGATTCAGCAAGATGAAGTAGGAGAAGATTGGCTGGAGAAAAACCCTCACACCGAGAGGTGGGGTATTGACTCAGAGTGGCGAATTGAGCCGAGCGTATATCCTCTTCTTTATTTCTTGTTGATGAGTTGCCCCGCGGACGACAGGTGTGAGTGATGGGCGGGAATGGGCACGTTGGCCGGCGCGCGTCCCGCACGCTGGGAGTTTATGTTTAGCCCCCGGGATTCTGTGTAGCACCTCCGGGGAAATGTTACCGACGATCAACGGCCTTATCGTGATCGTGCGCTTTACGTCTGGGAGCCGATCCTATCCTCCCCCGCTTTTCGGATCGGTGACGTTAGTGCATTTCTTTCCAACCTAACCCGTCGCCCGCGAAGAACGTGTAAGC
>CBDCME010000064.1:0-56131 GCA_965218865.1 Alphaproteobacteria bacterium | reverse complement strand
TAGGCGACGTCATCCACATCGTTAACCGAGATGACTGGACAGCAGCTACGGGAAATGAGGACGACTTCGGGCTGATCGACGCGGCTCAATGGGACGAGGGCATCGAACTCACCGACGAGTTAGGGGGTTCAGCACGGCTGACCTGCCGAATTTCGCATTTCTATTCCCCGAATTTGATCAGATTGCCCTCTTTTACGACTTCGGCTTGTTAAATTTGATCGGGCCAGGCGGTTCAAGCGTTGTGGGTGACCCAGCCGAAACGGTATCCGATTTCTTGATCCAAGGTCCGGCGCTACCTAATTCAGAATTTGTAGCCTTCGTCACGGACAATACAAACGTTGGCGCATGTTCCAGTGTTGATGAATCTTGCTCTATCCCCGAACCCGTGACCGCGGCGATGTTTGGTGTGGGGCTGATTGGCCTCGGCTACCTTCGACGCCGAAAACGTCGGTAGCGATGGAGGGAATTTTTCTCTCAAATATCGTCTCTGAGGTGGTCGCGCCGAGCGTCGTTTGACGGCTTCACGCGGGCAAGACTCAAAAAGTCCAAACGATCTCTGCAATACTTCTTCGTACCTCACGGCCATTGCGGAACTGAGGTGGAGTTCTTTTCACACCAACCCGTTAGTGGCGCGCAAGCCTCTGATATTCTTAATGTAATCCGTTCTCGGCACGCGAAGGTTGGGGCCCAACGGTCCGGCTCGGAGACCCGCCTGTTAAGGGGTGACGTACGCGGATCGGCGGAAAGAATCGGTCGGTCGGGCGAGTGAAGGTTTCCCAAATGAGAAACGCCTTCGCCCAGCCAGAAATCGATCCCCCAACCACCTTCACTGTAGTGCCGACTTCAGCAGGTCGAACCTATGAAAATTGTTAGCTGTCGCCAAACCAACGAATCTATGAAGTCGGGTTAGCAACCGATTTTCAAGTCTGACCGTCAAAAAAATAGGCGGGGGAAATTGCCGGTCGGATGTTTGAAGGTCATGCACCGAGGTGCCGTCGGATAGCAGGCAATGTCCCGGCTGATGTTGAAAAAGTGAGGTAGGCGTCATTCGCCTGGAACCGTTAGGCTCTGGGTGTTGAATCCATCAAGGAGAACGACGCCATGACCAAGACTACACGGAACAGCCGCCTTTCGAAACTGTTGGGGATCCCGCTTCCGCTGTTGCCGCCGGCCTTGCCGGAGGCTTTTGATGATCTGCGCATGAGCGTGGATCGCTTTTGCCTGTTGGCCGGGGTGGAGACCCTGGGCGAGATGCTGGACGAGGATAGCGAGGTGCTCTGCGGAGCGCGCCACGCCCGCACGGCCGAGCGGCAGGGCCATCGCTGGGGGACAACCCAGAGCGAGATTGCCTATCACGGGGGCAAGGTGAAGCTGACGCGCCCGCGGGTGCGCGATCTTGCGGGCAAGGAGATGAGCTTGCCGAGCTGGGAGTTGCTCTCGGACCCGGCGCTTTTGCAGTCCTGGGCGATGAACATCATGCTGCTTACGGTTTCGACCCGCAAGTACGCGCGCGCCGTGCGCCTGCCCGGCGAGGCCAGCGGCGACTTGCCGGCACGCGCGGGCGATGCGACCTCGAAGTCCGCGGTCTCGCGGCGCTTCGTGGCCATGACGCGCAAGAAGCTGAAGGCCTTCCTGGCCAGCGACCTTTCGGATCTCGATCTCCTGGTCATCCAGATCGACGGGCTGCACGTCGGCGATCACGTGTTGCTGGCAGCTATTGGCATCGACGGCGCGGGCGAGAAGCATGTTCTAGGCCTGGCCGAAGGTGCCACGGAGAATGCCGCCACGGTGCAGGCGCTGCTCGACAACCTGACCGCCCGCGGCCTCGACCCGGAAGTGCCCCGGCTCTTCATCGTCGACGGCGCCAAGGCGCTCTCCAAGGCGATCAAGCGGACCTTCGGGCCGGTGGCCGCCCTCCAGCGCTGCCAGGTCCACAAGGGCCGCAACATCATCGAGCGCCTCGACGAAAGCCTTCATGCCGGCGTCAAGAAGGCGCTCAGGCAAGCCTGGGACCAAGACGATGCCGAGAAAGCCGAACGCCTCATGAAGAACCTGGCGCGCCGCCTGGAGACCGAGGCCCCCGGCGTTTCGGCTTCCATCCTGGAGGGCCTGGATGAGATCCTCACCGTGATCCGCTTGGGCCTGCCGCCCAAGCTCAGGCGCTCCTTGGCCTGCACCAACGCCATCGAGAATGCCTTGGGAACGGTCAGGATGGTGCAGCACAATGTCAAGCGCTGGCGCAACGCCGAGATGGCCTTGCGATGGACCGCCGCCGGCCTCCTGGAAGCCCAAAAGACCTCCGTCGCCTCAAGGCCTACCGGCAACTCCCCATCCTCAGAGCTGCCCTCGAGGATCACGTGAAAAAGGCAAAAGCGAAAAGCGCCATTGAAACCATCAAAGAGGCCGCCTGGCCTCGAAGCCCAACCATGCCTGCCTCGTCTTTTTCAACAGAGCATGGGACATCGCCGGATAGCATGGCTAGAGCCACATCATTATGTTCTTGTTTTGTACGTGGGTTTTGAGACTAGTCTCGGAATTTTTGTAGGGGTTTGTTTTTCAAAGGGAATTCTATGAATTACAAGAAATAGTTAGAGAACTTCCTGTGATTTGTTCACGGTCTTATCCACAGGCTTTCTCACAGGAGCCTCGGCGATCAGGGCGTTCGTTGCCATTTCGATCTGGTCTTCCAATTGCGACAGAAACTCTTTTCTCGTCAGCTTCTCGGGCAACGGCGGGAGGAATTCGACGATGATGCGGCCGGGGTTTTTGAGGAAACTCCGGCGCCCCCAGTAAAGGCCGGAATTCAAGGCGGTCGGGACCAGTGGTACCGGGACGTGAGCATAGAGCGCGGCGACGCCGGGGTGGTAGGGAAGCCGTTTTCCCGGCGCGGTCCGGGTACCCTCGGGAAAGATGATGACGGGTCGGCCGGCGGCGGCGACGGCGCGGGCGCGGCGCAGCAGGCTTTTCATCGCCCGCCCGCCAGCGTCCCGGTCGATCACGATGCTGCCCATTTTCAGGGCGCACCAGCCATAGAAGGGAATTTTCACGAGTTCTTTCTTAAGGACGAAAGACGGGTCCGGAAGAATGCAGGTCATCATGATCGTTTCCCAGGCCGACTGGTGTTTGCAGGCGATGACGACGGGACCCGTTGGAAGATGCTCGCGGCCCCGCACCTCGCTGACGATTCCGGTCACGTGTTTCAACAGCCAGGCGACGCCACGGGACCAGACCCGCACGCCGGCCACGACCACCGGTCGGGACATGAACAAGGTCGGTAAGAGCGCCAGACTTGCCATGATGGTCCAGCTGAAAAAGGCCAGGTTGAAGAGGATGGAGCGGAAAAATTTCATGACGTCGGATCGTCCGTTGGGCGCACAAGGCCGAGCAAATACTTGTTGAACTCGCTGGCGATTAGGCTCGCGGTTCCGGGCCATTGCCACCAATCGTCCATGCGCACCGAGTCCGGAAACACAGGATGGCCGATGACCGTTACGTCCGGCATCGCGCGGTGGAATTCCGCCAGGCTGCGCGGCATGTGGTAGTTGGCCGTTACCAGGCGCAAGGAGCGAAATCCCTGGGCCGCCATCCAGCGCGCCGTTTCACCGGCGTTGCCGGCGGTGTCGCTGGCTTCGTAGCCGAGTACGAGGCAACAGTCCAGTGCGGCCGGCGGCCGCCCGAGGGGACGCAGGAGGTCGTCCGCCCCGATGCCGCGCGAGACACCGGAAACGAACAGCTTCCCGGAGCGCCCGGCTTCCAGGATCTCGATCCCTGTTTTCAGACGGTGGGTGCCGCCGGTGAGAACGACGATGGCGTCGGTCTTACTCGCGCCATCGACGACCCGGCGCGGAATTTGTCCGCTGAACCAGAGGAATCCGGCCGACCAGAGCAGCGCGATCCCCAGCGCCCCGGAAGCGATCCAGGCAAGCCAACGAACCCGCCGCGACCCGCGCGTCCAGACCATGGCTCAAGGCATCCGCGCCAAGGTGCGCCGCACGGTCAGGCGGGTCATGATCACGGTCAGCGTGACGGCCGCGAGCGGCACTAGGGTAAGCGCCGGAAGTCCCCATGGCGGCAGCTCGAGACTCAATGAATGGATTTGCCCCGCCGTTTGGATCGACCGTGCGACCGCGGCCAGAAGCCCTAGTCCGAATGCCAAACCGATGAAGGCTCCGACAAACGACCTGGCGGCCATGGCCGCGAGGAATTGCCGGACCATGAAGGAATCGCTGGCCCCCATCAGATGCAGCGTCTCGATGGAATCGCGGTGGGCCGCGAGACTCGTTCGGGACATGAAATGGACCCCCACTAGCGTTACGACCACGAACCCGCACAGGCCTCCGACGGCGATGGTCAGAAGCGCTCTCACGGTGCCGGTCTGGCGCCCTAGCCAACGGCTGTGGTCGTCGACGACGGTGCCCGGTGCCGCGACCGCGAGAGCACGGCGCAGGGCCTCGAGATCGAGGACCGTGTCGGGTGCCACCGTGATCTCGATCAAACGCGGCAAGGGCAAATTCGAGGCCGCGGTTTCCGCCTCCAGCCACGGTTCACGAGGCTCAGGAGTTCGGCCTCCCCGAGCGGCCGCGCCGCGGCGATGCCCTCGCTGTCTTCGAGCAGGTCGAGCACCTCCGACAGGGCGGTGTCGGGCGTGCCCGCCTGCGCCGGCGGAATCCGCACGGTCAGCGAATCCCGGAGACCCTCCTGCCAACCGGCGAGGGCCACCGACGAGACTATGGCGATGGCGGTTCCGAGGACGGAGAGACAGACCACGAGACCGATGAACCAAGGGAGGATTCGGTTTGCGGCGTCGTCCCTCAATGGCAATACGGGCGCTGGCGCGGTCATCATCCGGGCGACGGCTGGACCGTCAACAAACCATCCTTGAGGCGTAGGCGGGCGTGGTTGGACCGTGCCGCCAGGGCCACATCCTGAGTGGCGATCAGGACCGTGGTTCCAATCCTGTTCAACTCCTCGAATAGATGCATCAGGCGCGCGCCCATCGCCTGATCGACGTTCGAGATCGGCTCGTCGGCGAGTAGCAGGCTCGGGCGCCCGACCACCGCCCGCGACGCGGCCAGCCGCTGCCTCTCGCCGCGCGACAGGGTCCCGGCCGGGGCGGCGGAACGTTCGCCGAGACCGACCCAACTCAGCATCTCGGTCACGTGATCGTGGATATCGCTCGCGCGCGCACCCGCGAGTCTGAGCGGCAGGGCCAGATTGTCGAAGGCCGGGAGATGATCAAGAAGCCGCAAGTCCTGATAAACGACTCCGATCCGTCGCCGCAAGGCCGCCAAGTTCCGGCGCGAGGTCTTGGCGACGTCGTTGCCACAAACGAACACCCGTCCAGTCGTCGGGCGCCGGGCCACGTGGATGAGGTCCAGTAAGGAGGATTTTCCGGCGCCGCTCGGTCCTGTCAGGAAATGAAACGATCCCCGCGAGAGCCGCAGATCGATCTCGCGCAGGATCTCCGAACGGCCGTGGCGCATGCCGACATTTTCAAAACGGACCAAGGGCTTGATCCTTTCCGTCATCTTGGCGGCGGCGGCGCGAAACCATGGTCCGACAATGGCACGGTTCGCGCGCTGCCGTCCAGCCTTGCCTTGTACTTGCCAAAAATCATATAAGGGGTTGAATCCAAAACGATCTCCGCTCAATGATACTTACCTGTCAATCTTGCGGGACACGGTACCTCGTCGATCCGGCAAGTTTGGGCGAAAATGGCCGGCACGTTCGTTGCGCCCGTTGTGGCGAAACCTGGTTGGAGATTCCACCGCCGGACATGCCCAAACCGGTCGAATCGGCGCCGATCCTGACCGAACCCTTGGCCGAGCGGGCAAATTTGCCGGCCCTGGTGCAGACCAAGCGCGTTTCGGCGGCGCCGCTGGCCTGGGCCGTTCTGGTGCTGACCCTGGTGGCCTTGCTCGGAAGCGGCATTTACGCCCGCGATTCGTTGATCGAAAGTTGGCCGCGAAGCATTTACCTCTATGATTTGGTCGGGCTGGGACCGCCCGTTCCCTGGGAAGGACTCGAACTCCGCAACGTCCAGACCTCGAACGTCGAAGAGGAAGGGCAATCGAAAATTGTCGTCACCGGTCAGGTCGTGAACACGACCGACCACGATATGCGCCTGCCGAAACTTCGGGCGAAAATTCTCGGCCGCGGTAATCGCGAGCTGGACAGCTGGACTTTTTCAGCGCCCGCGCCGAGCCTGCCGCCGGGCGAATCGATGGAGTTCAAGGGGAGCTTCGAGGCCCTCCCCGAAGGCGCCGAAAGCCTGCAAGTCGGCTTCGAGGGCGCCGGTTGATCGACCTCGCCACGAAGGAGCGATCCCGCGTCTCTTGCCTGTTCACGGAGGCGCAAATCGCGGCCCGGGTCCACTCCCTGGCCGCTGAAATCGCCGCCGGAATGGGGCCCGAACCGCTCGTGGTCGCGGTCCTGAAGGGAGCTTCGTTTTCGCCGCCGACCTGATCCGCGCCCTGTACCGGGCCGGCATGCGGCCGCAATGTCCTGCTCGTCGACGACATCCTCGAAACCGGCCGCACCATGGCCGCCACGAAAACCTTGCTCGCGGAAGGCGGCGCCCGGTCGGTCCAGCTTTGCGTATTTCTCGTCAAGCCCGGCAAGGGCACGGCCCCAATTGCCGCCGATTATTGCGGTTTCCAGGTTCCCGATCGCTTCGTTGTCGGCTACGGTCTCGATTACGCGCGCCGCTACCGCGAACTGCCTTTCGTCGGCACCGTCGAGACGGACTGAGGACTTCGGGACGCATTCGATGGCGCGGATACTTTTGGCCGATGACGAGGCCGACGTACGCACCGTGGTTTCCCGGGCCCTCAAAATCGATGGTCACCTCGTCACCAAGGTCGCCGACGGCAACGCGGCGTTCGAGGCCCTGCAGGCCGGCCCCTTCGATCTCCTGCTCACCGATATCGTCATGCCCGGCCTCGACGGAATTGCCCTCACCCTCAAGGCGACCAAGGAATGGCCGCGCCTGCGGGTCGTCGTCATGACCGGCTACGCCGACCAGCAAAGACGGGCCCGAAATCTCAAGGCCCTGGTCGACGAGATCGTCACCAAGCCCTTTACGGTCATGGAAATCCGCGATCTCGTCAACGACGTCCTAGGCCGCCCCGAGGACTCCCGCGACCAGCGCTGAACCGCTTGCCCGGGATGGCCACTCGGATTTACGAATTGGGTTTATGTAGTCGTCCGTGAAGAACCCTGATTTCAAGCTGAAGCGGCGATTGGGTTTGCGGTGGGGTGCGAGATGTCGCTGAGGAGCGCGGCCAGGATTTGGACAAACAAACGCCTCAGCCATTTGAGGACAAGGCGGTAGTTGTAGCCGGCGCCGGCGAGGATGGCGTTGATCTTGTCGCCGTCGCGGCCTTTGAGGAAGTTGCGCCCCAGCCTGCCATCGCTCTTGAGATGTCCGATCACGGCCTCGACGGCGGAGCGCCGCCTGAGCTCCTTCTTGATCGTCGGCGTGATGCCGCGTTTCTGGCCTGATCTAAAGACGCGGTGTTTGTTGGGGTTAGCCTCTCCTCCTGGGCCGTCTTGCGGCGGATGTCGCGGACGGTGCGCCCGAGATAGGTCTTGAGCTTGCGCAGGGCCTTGTTGGCCCGCTTGTGCTGTTTGGCATGGCGGTAGCGGCCTTGCATGATCAACGCCCTCTTGCCCAGGCGGGTATAGGACTGACGCAGGGCAATGCCGTGCTCCCGTGCCAGTCGCACCAGCCGCTCGCGGGCTCGTTGCATCAGTTTGGCGTCGGTCGGAAAGGCAATCGCCTTCTCTTGTACGGTGGTGTCCACCGTCACCCGCTCGAGGTCCTTCTCCCGCAGCGCCCCCACCCGGTGGGCCACGGCCAGGCTCTCCTGGAATACCTTCTCCAAACCTTCCGGCCCGATCCGGTCCCGCCACCGGGTCATCGACGAGCGCTCCATGGGCAGCTCATGCTGAAAGTACTCTTCGCCGCAGAAGCACTGGAAGTATGGGTCGTAGACCCAGCGCTCGCAGACCTCCTCATCCGAGAGATCGAACATATGCTTGAGGATGTGCAGCCCAACCATCAACCGCGTCGAGACCCCCGGCCGACCCTCCTCCGAATACAAGGCTTCATAGGTCTCGTCGAAGAAAGTCCACGCGATCCGGCCCCCCAACACCACCAACTCGTGGCGCAGGTTGATGATGTTTTCGAACCGCGAGCGGAACAGGTCCTCTATTCCCGATGACACCTTGCGCGATGGCTTCATCACAGTTCTCCAATCCCAATCGACGGGAGCAGAGAATCACGTTCCGCAACGGAAGGGAATCCCCAAAATCAATTATTTCAAATCACAAGCTTTTCAGGCCCAAAACCCGTTTTCTTGCAAATCCGATTACTTCGCCAAACCGAAAGAACTACCAACATCAGCCGCTTACACGTTCTTCACGGGCGACTATGTAGTCGTCCGTGAAGAACCCTGATTTCAAGCTGAAGCGGCGATTGGGTTTGCGGTGGGGTGCGAGATGTCGCTGAGGAGCGCGGCCAGGATTTGGACAAACAAACGCCTCAGCCATTTGAGGACAAGGCGGTAGTTGTAGCCGGCGCCGGCGAGGATGGCGTTGATCTTGTCGCCGTCGCGGCCTTTGAGGAAGTTGCGCCCCAGCCTGCCATCGCTCTTGAGATGTCCGATCACGGCCTCGACGGCGGAGCGCCGCCTGAGCTCCTTCTTGATCGTCGGCGTGATGCCGCGTTTCTGGCCTGATCTAAAGACGCGGTGTTTGTTGGGGTAATCGTGGCCCTGGTATCCCTTGTCGACATAGATGCGCTCGGCCGATATCCCCGTCCAGCGTTCCATCTCTTCGATCACCTGCCTCAAGGTGTGGCCATCATAGGGATTGCCGTGGAAGGCCTTGACGTGGGCGACGAACTGGCCGCCGGGGGGGCGGGAATTGGTCGCCGCCACGGAGACCTTGCAGCCGAACTCGTACGGCTTGTGCGCCTTCCCTTTGCCGATGCATTCGACCTCGGGCGCGTGGAGCGAATAGACCTTGGGCAAGGGGTCGCGCCGCTTCTGGGTCGACACCCGCTCGGCCAGCCACAAGGGGCGGCGGAAGGTATCCCGTAGGCTCTCCTCCTGGGCCGTCTTGCGGCGGATGTCGCGGACGGTGCGCCCGAGATAGGTCTTGAGCTTGCGCAGGGCCTTGTTGGCCCGCTTGTGCTGTTTGGCATGGCGGTAGCGGCCTTGCATGATCAACGCCCTCTTGCCCAGGCGGGTATAGGACTGACGCAGGGCAATGCCGTGCTCCCGTGCCAGTCGCACCAGCCGCTCGCGGGCTCGTTGCATCAGTTTGGCGTCGGTCGGAAAGGCAATCGCCTTCTCTTGTACGGTGGTGTCCACCGTCACCCGCTCGAGGTCCTTCTCCCGCAGCGCCCCCACCCGGTGGGCCACGGCCAGGCTCTCCTGGAATACCTTCTCCAAACCTTCCGGCCCGATCCGGTCCCGCCACCGGGTCATCGACGAGCGCTCCATGGGTAGCTCATGCTGAAAGTACTCTTCGCCGCAGAAGCACTGGAAGTATGGGTCGTAGACCCAGCGCTCGCAGACCTCCTCATCCGAGAGATCGAACATATGCTTGAGGATGTGCAGCCCAACCATCAACCGCGTCGGGACCCCCGGCCGACCCTCCTCCGAATACAAGGCTTCATAGGTCTCGTCGAAGAAAGTCCACGCGATCCGGCCCCCCAACACCACCAACTCGTGGCGCAGGTTGATGATGTTTTCGAACCGCGAGCGGAACAGGTCCTCTATTCCCGATGACACCTTGCGCGATGGCTTCATCACAGTTCTCCAATCCCAATCGACGGGAGCAGAGAATCACGTTCCGCAACGGAAGGGAATCCCCAAAATCAATTATTTCAAATCGCAAGCTTTTCAGGCCCAAAACCCGTTTTCTTGCAAATCCGATTACTTCGCCAAACCGAAAGAACTACCAACATCAGCCGCTTACGCGTTCTTCACGGGCGACTATGTAAGAGCGCGGCCGCAAAAAAATTCTGTACTTTGACCGATCCGTGGGGATCAGCGGCGGCGGCAGACGAAGCTGAAGGCGTAGGCCGAGGCCCATTCGACGACGATATAGTTGGTTTTGCGCGGGCAGTTGCTGATCCTTTCCTTGTCCCCGCAATGCCAGATGATCTGCCCGCCCGGGGCATAGAAAGTCGCGAGTTCCCCTTTCACCAGGGGCTGGGGCGTGCCTTCGTAAGTCATGATTTCAACCACGTTGTTGACGCAAATCTCACTTTCCTGCCCCAACACCCTGCCCATGGCCGGCGTGTTCGTGCTTTCGATCGGGGGCTTTTCGGGTTCCGCCATCGGCGCTTCCGGAACGCTCGTGGCCGCGTTGGCGGTGACGACCAACGAAGCGGCGAATAACGGTACTAGGCAGGCCCACGTATATCTCATTGCGGATTTCCTTTCCCTCGTCATCTGGTTGACCGTTCCGCTCTCAAGGTCTGTTCGAAAATGCGCGTCCGCGCATTTTTTGCGTCTGTCCCTCTCCCCCTCCCGGCCACCCACGAGAGTATGCTGATATGGGTGGCCGGGAGGGGGAGAGGGCCGGTGCCGCGAGTTTTCGAATAGACTCTCATTCCCTACAGGGCTTTGACGATTTCCTCGACCATTTTCTTGGCGTCGCCGAACAGCATCATGGTGTTGTCGCGGTAGAACAGGGCGTTGTCGATCCCGGCGTAGCCCGGCGCCAGGCTGCGTTTGACGAAAAGCACCGTGTTGGCCCTCTCGACGTCGAGAATAGGCATGCCGTAGATCGGACTCGCGGGGTCGGTCTTGGCCGCCGGATTGGTGATGTCGTTGGCGCCGATGATGAAGGCGACGTCGGCGGTGGCGAAGGCGTTGTTGATTTCCTCGAGCTCGAAGACCTCGTCGTAGGGAACCTCGGCCTCGGCGAGCAGAACGTTCATGTGACCGGGCATGCGGCCCGCGACCGGGTGAATGGCGTAGCTGATCTCGATTCCCTCGCCTTTTAGGGCGTCCGCCATCTCGCGTAGCGCGTGCTGGGCCTGGGCCACGGCCATCCCGTAGCCCGGGACGACGATGACCTTACTGGCGTTGTTGAGGATGAAGGCCGCGTCGTGGGCGCTGCCGCTCTTGACCGCCTTGTCCTCGGCGCCCGCGATCGTGGCCTCGGCCTCGGCCCCGAAGCCGCCGAGAATGACGCTGAAGAACGATCGGTTCATCGCCCGGCACATGATGTAGCTCAGGATCGCCCCCGACGAGCCGACCAGCGCCCCGGTGATGATGAGGGTTTCGTTCTCGAGAGTGAAGCCAATACCCGCCGCGGCCCAGCCCGAATACGAGTTGAGCATCGAGATGACCACCGGCATGTCGGCGCCGCCGATGGGAATGATGATCAGGACCCCGATGAGGAAGGCCAAGGCGGTCATGCCCCAGAACATCTGGGGTGATTGGACGAGGCAGAAAGCCACGCCCGAGGCGACGATGATCAGGCCGATGGCGAGATTGAGAGTGTGCTGGCCCGGAAACACCACGGGTGCCCCGCCGACCAATCCCTGGAGCTTGGCGAAGGCCACGACCGAGCCCGTGAACGTGATCGCGCCGATGACGACGCCGAGGCTCATTTCTATCAGGCTCGCCGTCCCGATCGCCCCGGCGCTGCCGATGCCGTAGGCGTCCGGAGAGTAGAAAGCCGCCGCCGCGACCAGTACCGCGGCCATTCCGACCAGGCTGTGAAAGGCGGCGACGAGCTGGGGCATCGCGGTCATGGCGATGCGCCGGGCGACGAGGGTGCCGATCACGCCGCCAACCGCGATGCCGGCGAGGATGGTGAGGTAATCGACGACGCCGGGCGCCAGGAGGGTCGTCGCCACCGCGATCGTCATTCCGGCGATGCCGTAGAGATTGCCGGCCCGGGCGGAGGTGGGCGACGAAAGGCCCCTCAGCGCCATGATGAAGCAAACGGCGCTGACGAGATAGGCGAGGGCAGTGAAATTCTCGGACACGCCTATTTCTTCTTCTTGAACATTCCCAGCATGCGCTGGGTGACGGTGAAACCTCCGAAGATGTTGACCGCCGCCAGCGCGGCGGCGATGAAGCCGAAGATCTTCGAGGTGTTCATCTCCTCGGGTCCGGCCGCGATCAGCGCCCCGACGATGATGACGCTCGAGATCGCGTTGGTCACCGACATCAACGGCGTGTGCAGGGCGGGGGTGACGCTCCAGACGACGTAGTAGCCGACGAAAATCGCGAGCACGAAAATCGACAGGCGGTAGACGATAGGATCAACGGCGGCGGCTTCCATCGACGGCTTTCCTTCAGGCCGGTTTGCTCTTTAACGCTGGGTGGACGATTTCGCCACCGCGGGTGAGTAGGGCACCCTTGACGATTTCGTCCTCCCAGTCGATCGCAAACGCTCCGGTCTCTGGGTTGATCAACAGGCCGACGAAGCTCAAAAGGTTGCGGGCATAGAGGCTCGAGGTGTCGATCGCGACGCGGGACGGCAGATCGGTAGGGCCGATGATTGTGACCCCATGGTGCCGGGTAATCCTGTCGGCTTCGGCGCCGGCGCAGTTGCCCCCGGCGCCGGCGGCCAGATCGACGACCACCGAACCGGGCCGCATGTCGCGCAACATCTCGTCGCTGATCAGCCGCGGCACCGGCTTGCCCGGAATCAGCGCCGTGGCGATGACGATGTCGGTTTTCTTCAAGGTTTCGTG
Organism: Alphaproteobacteria bacterium; assembly: GCA_965218865.1. GTDB lineage: Bacteria > Pseudomonadota > Alphaproteobacteria > JAAXGF01 > JAAXGF01 > CBDCME01. The sequence goes on along the minus strand of CBDCME010000064.1, from coordinate 43,401 downwards.
GATCAGCGCCGACTGACGTTGCTGATAATCGAGGCTCATTTCCTTGGCGTAGCCGGCGGCGGTCTCGCCGGATTCCTCGCCCGAGATCTCGATGAACTTGGCGCCCAGGCTTTCCACTTGCTCCTTGGTCACGGGGCGGACGTCGAAAGCGGAGACCACGCCGCCCAGGCGCCGGGCCGTGGCGATCGCCTGCAAACCAGCCACTCCGGCGCCGAGCACCAGGACCCGCGCCGGGGCGATCGAACCGGCGGCGGTCATCATCATCGGAAAGATCCGGGTAAAGACGGCGGCGGCCTCGATCACCGCCTTGTAGCCGGCGATGTTGCTCTGCGAGGACAAGGCATCCATGGCCTGGGCCCGGCTGATCCGGGGGATCAATTCCATGGCGAAGCTAACCAAGCCGCGACGGGCGTATTCACCAACACTGGCCAAATCGGCAAACGGGTCGAGGAGACCCACGAGAATCGCGTCCTTCCTGATTTGCTTCACCTCGTCGAATTTGCCCTCGCCGCCAATGCCGTCGTGGGCGGCGAGGGGCCGTTGCACCTTGAGCACGAGGTCGGCGTCGGAATACAGCGCCTTCGCGTTGGGGACAATCTCCGCCCCGGCCTCGGCCAGGACCTGGTCCGACATCAGGGCCCCGGCCCCGGCGCCGCTCTCGACGGCCACCGCGACTCCCATTCCCGTCAGTTTCTTGACCATGTCGGGAGAGGCGGCGACGCGCTTCTCGCCGGCGCGACGTTCCCGCGGTATCCCGATGCGCACGGGTGCCATGTGACCTCTCGACGATGCGCGCCCAGATATTCCACTCACGGGGCCCGAAATCAATAACGAGTTTTTCTGTAATCGCGTTTCCACGCCCGGCCGGACGGGGAGAGGGCCGCTGCCGCGATAAATTCGAGCGCACTGTCAGGCCGGCGTGGGGCGCTCGAAAAGCCACAGACAAAGCCCCCAGAGGATGGCAGCGACGGTGGGGTAGAAGGTGGCCGCGAAGCCGAACGCCCGGGCCGTGCCCGAGCCCCGATAGCCGATCCAGAAGCAGAACCGGGCGAAGACGAAGGACACGGCGAGGGCGGGGATGACACCGAGATGCCGGGGCGGCAATTGTAGGGCCAGAAAGCTCCAGCCCAGCAGAGCCAGGACGACCTGTTCCAAGGTGTTCTGGAGGTAGCGCCGGTCGATGTCGAGGCGGCTGCCCGGCGCCGGCGCCCCGCCGTCGATCAGCGAGGGGTCGAGAAAGCGCCCGTTAGCCACCAGCCCGATTCCCAGCAACAAGCTCAGCCCCGGAAGCATCAACCACGGCCAGACATACGCCAGCGGCGCCGCCGCGGCCGCCGGAGCCACCCTGATCGTGGTCGCCCCGAACCACAACAAGGCCGCCGTGTAAACCACCGCCGGCCCTATCCCGGCCAGAACCCTGATCTGTTTTTCCGTCATTCCACCGTCACCAAATTTCGTACCGACCGCTACTTAACCCCGCTCCCCACCTGAAGGCAAACGAGTGGCCAGCGACGCATCGCCTTTCCTGGTCGCCCAACGGGTCACATGGATTGTTTCATCGGTTGCCGCGCTCGCGGGTATCATGTTGTCTGGTACCGTGTAATCGTGCGGCCGGTCGCGTAACGCCGCCCGAGGAGACGATCCATCGGGCGGCCAGGGAAACAGCACCGTCGTGAACACGGTTACGTTCATCGGGGAGCCATCATGAACAGAGCACACGCCGATGTCGTCGGGAGCCTGCTTCGGCCGCCCGAGCTTCTCAAGGCGCAAGAGGACCTGGCCGCCGGCCGCGTCGGCCAGGCTGAATTCAAGACCATCGAGGACCGCGCGGTCGACGCGGCCATCGCCCTCCAGGAGGAGGCGGGGCTCGCGGTGGTCACCGATGGAGAGATGCGGCGACACTCCTTTCAGAGTCAGATGACCCAGGCCGTGGAAGGTTTCGGCGAGTGGGGCATCGATGCCTTTCTGTGGGGTGCCTGGCACGGCGACGAGGCGGTGGGGGATTGGCGCGGCGAGCGCTCGGCCAACCTGGGCGTGATCGGTAAACTTGCGCGTAAGCGCCACCTTTCCGCGGAGGAATTCGTTTATCTCCGGGCCCGGACCAAGCGCGTCGCGAAGGTCACCCTGCCCAGTCCCGGCCTGTTCGTTAATTTCTGGTCGCCGGATCGCTCGCGGGGCGCCTACGCCACCCTTGACAAATTTCTCGCCGACGTCGTCATGATCCTGCGGGACAAGGTCGAGGAACTCGTCCGCCTTGGCGCCACCTACGTCCAGATCGACGCGCCCCATTATCCCCTGCTCCTGGACCCCGGGACCCGGGCCTTCTACGAGGCCCAGGGCTGGACGCTGGATCGATGGCTGAACCGGGGCATAGAGTTGGACAACGCCCTCATGAGGGGATTCCCGGAAGTCACCTTCGGATTCCACCTCTGTCGCGGCAATCAGGCCAGCCGATGGCTGGTCGAAGGCGACTACGGGCCGATCGCCGATCGCATATTCCAGCGCATACGGGCCCAGCGGCTCCTGCTCGAGTACGACGACGAACGCTCGGGTTCTTTCGAACCCTTGCGCCACGTCCCCGACGACAAGATGGTCGTGTTGGGGCTGGTCACGACCAAGCGCCCAACTCTCGAGTCTCAGGATGATCTCATCCGGAGCATCAAAGACGCCAGCCGGTTCGTGCCCCTCGAACGCTTGGCGCTCAGCCCCCAGTGCGGCTTCGCCACCTCCATCCTCGGCAACAAGCTGTCCGTTGAAGACGAAAAGCGAAAGCTGAAACTGGTGTGCGATACAGCCGAAAAAGTATGGGACTCGGAAGGTTAGACCTGCGGCGGCGAACCTGACGGCGGCCGGTTCACGCACTGATGGGTCTCGTTTCTAACATGGGGTGGTGGCGGCGGCAGGGCTTGAACCTGCAACCTTCCTGCCCATATGATCAATTTGCCAGAGACCATATGTTGAAAACAGGACGCTCTATCCGATTGAGCTACACCGCATCATCATTACGAACGACGCAAAGCTTGGCCCACCCCTTCCGTTGAACACGGTCCTTGTTTTCTGCTTCACGCTTAGCATTTTCGCGAATTTTTTCGTGTGCGTAGGGTGTTGCCTACCCCGATCGGTCGCCAGGCCCGAGAACATAGTGCGAAAAATTCTGGAGACTACGGCGTTTTTACCAAGGCCCAATTGACTGAAGGCACATATATGGCTTGTGGCTACGTCCGTCCGCGTCGCGTACCTTGTTGAAGATGGGGGGCATGCAGACGTTATACTGGACGCTGTCTTTGCCGAGTGTCATACGCGTTGGGGCGGTCGTTACAGTCTGGTCGTACCCTGCGAGCACGGCACGCCGCGACCGGCCTATATGCCCTGGCTTGAAGTCTACGACCCGGACATCATCTACGCGTACAGCGAACTTGACGAGGCGACAGTCGCCAACCTGCATGAGCGGCTCGGTCCCGCATACCTTCTGAAACATGAGTCCCATGACCATGGGGAACGCGATAAAAGATACTTTCGGCCCAAATTACCGCTCGAATGCCTTACGTCGCTTTCGGTGGCGCCTCAGTATGCGCGCGTATTCCCACCCTCGTCACCCCAACCGATCCTTATAGTCGACTATCTCCCGGGCCAGCTACGTGACAGGTTCGTGGACGACAATTTCGGTACGCCGTTTAATTGTTTTGGTTCGTGGCCGCTCCCGGACCACCTTTCCGACGCATTACGTGTCATCAGTCTCGCATCAGTAGAATTGTTGGGGAATTATATATGATAGTGCCTTGACGGGGCAGAAATGGTTTTATATAATGGTGCCATAGGAGGGCGACATGGCACACAAAGCACCCGAGGAAAAATACGCTAGGCCCAGAGATGTCGTATTGGACCGCCTCATGTTCGAGGGCGTTCCGGGAAGTGTGCCTATAGTTCGTCTATGTGTAGAGACAGCATCACTTCGTGTCGGACAATGCGGCGGCCCGATAAGAGAAGAGACCTTATTTCTGACCCTGGAAGATGCCGAATTGCTGGCATCTCGTCTTCATGAGGCCGCGCGGTCGTATCGTCGTCGGACGGAAGGATAGAACAATTGACTGTCATGACGGCTTTCCGTTTGGAGGTTGAATGATGTGTACCAAGAAAGCACCAGGCAAGCACTTCCGCAAGGGCATGACGCTTATGGAAATCGTCGGGATGTTCCCAGACGCTTCCACCGCCGAGAGATGGTTCACCAAGATGCGTTGGCCTGATGGCCCTCATTGCCCGCATTGCGGCTCCACAGACGTTTTGATCGGCGCCAGGCACAAGACCATGCCCTACCGCTGCCGGTCTCACGAGTGCCGCAAGCGCTTCTCGGTGCGAACCAAGTCAGCGATGGAAGCCTCGAACATTCCATATCAGAAGTGGGCCATCGCCTTCTTTCTGTTCGCCACCAATCTCAAGGGCGTCTCAAGCATGAAGCTCCACCGCGATCTAGGTATCACGCAAAAGAGCGCATGGTTCATGGCTCACCGCATTCGCGAGACCTGGAAAAACCGCAAGCCACCCTTCGGCGGCCCGCTCGAGGTTGACGAGACGTACATGGGCGGCAGGGAGCGCAACAAGCACAGCAACAAGAAACTCCACGCCGGGCGCGGGCCGGTTGGCAAGACCGCCGTTGTCGGAGCCAGGGACCGCGCCACCAACGAGGTAAGCGCCGCCGTTGCCGATTCAACGGACGCCGAGACGCTGCAAGACTTCGTGGGGGATCTGCCGCGCCAGGCGCCACCGTCTACACGGACGAAGCCAAAGCCTACGAGGGGATGCCCTTCGACCATGAAAGCGTCAAGCACTCCGCCGGCGAGTACGTTGCCGGCGATTGCCACACCAACGGCATCGAGAGCTTCTGGGCGATGCTTAAACGGGCGCACAAGGGCACGTTCCACAAAATGAGCCCCAAGCACCTACAACGGTACGTCAATGAGTTCGCCGGGCGGCACAACGCCAGGCCGCTGGATACCATCGACCAAATGTCGGCAATGGCGCGGGGCATGGTCGGGAAGCGGCTGACCTGTCGAGATTTGATCGCCGACAACGGGTTGTCAAGCGCCGCGCGCTCCTGATATGTGGTCGGCAGCTTCGTCTGGTGCTGCTGGATCGCTTTACGGAGACGCCGACGTGGTTGATGATTTCTTGGGGTGCCTCTGGTGGATAATTGTTCTGCTTGTCGTCGCGGTGCTGATCGTTGAATTCTGGATCGGAGTGGATTTCATAGCTTTCCTTGTTGGCGATCCCGTAGGGGACATCAAGGAATGGTTAGGGGACATGCGGGAAGATGTCGAAGATGCGGTCAGAGATAAGGCCCGCCGCATAGAGGACGCCTACGAGAATCGATAAAAGGCAGACCTTAAACTAGGAAATTCCGCCATGGATAGGATCGAGTCCATGCTGGCCGGTGGGATTGGCAAGCGGTTGACCTATCTGGATTTGATCGCGGAGAATGGGATGGCTAGCGGGGCGAGGGGCTGAATGCGTCGTCATTCTCTCGAAATCGTAAGAATTCTGTTCAATTCCATTGATTGAATCTCGTTTACCGAAATTCGCTCGTCTTTGATTTTTATGTTGAATTTATAATGGTTGTCTTTTGTTAATTTCAAATTTTCTATGTTTTCAACAATATCCTTTAATTTTCCTGAAAATACATCAATGGCGTGTGGTTTCTTATGAGCTATTACCAGAACGCCGTTACTTTTATCAGCCTCCTCATCGTCAACTATTTCTCTTGGTATCCCATGAAATTCTCCTACTCCACCAAGTACGCACCAATTTCTACCTGACTCATCCCGCAACCATTTGGGGCGGGTGCACACTTGTTTCAGTTTGACGTTATGGTGTTTCTCAAGCGGGCCTATGATCCCGAGCCGATCTTGTTGGTTGAACTTTATCTTGGGCGTTATGGTTCTCTCCCCTTCAATCCCGAATCACGATCCTACCTGCCCCCACCATCCGGTCAAAATCGGCGACCGTGAATCCCCTGTAACTCCTGTCGAAGTCGGTAATTCGAAAACCAATGTCCCGAAGTTTTCTCCTTATTGTTTTTTGCTCTGATCTACCTGCACGGCCCTTCGCAGATAGAAGGTCTCGTATTTCATCCGACTGCGATGCTGAAACTTCCATTTGCCTGACTCCTTTGTTTAAATCATGATTGGCGGCGGGAACGTGGTCGCCCTGGGCACCTAAATTTAGCGAAAGATCATGACTATTGCCGTGAAAAAGCTTATGCGGGCAGCTTCGACCTTCTGATCAAATTTCTTCTTGGCGGAGTACCATTCTGATACGCTTTCAACAAATCTTTTGGCGTTCAGTGGTCCAGTCAACTTTCCTACAGAAGATGACAATACTACCATGGATTTGCGATAATTATTGAATTCTTCCTCCGTCTCTGGCAAGAGACCAGTCAATGATTCATATTTTTCAAGAAGATCCAACATATTTTGATCGAATTGTCTGATAACATCAGGAGAGATTTCTCTTTTTCCATTTGCCACCATTGAAAGAAGTATAAGAGAGTCTTGTACTTGTCGGACGCTTTTCTGTGCCTCCTCTATTTCTCCCTCTAATAGGGACCTATAATTGGATGTGAAATCCTGAGTTTCCGCCGCAATCCACGTAGCGAGAGCCGTAACGACCGCGATCCCCCCCCCTGACAACACCAGAGGGAGCCATGAGTAACTGTCCAACGCAGCCCTCAATTTCTGCATGGCTATTGGTCCTCTGGAAGGGAGACTTTTGATTGAGAACGCACGCCACCTCCAGCATTTGCCTTGCGAGCCAATTCGCAGGCCGGAGCCCAATCATCGAGTCTGAGAAATTTCAAAAAATCAAGAGTTTCCTTACATACCTGGGCCACGCAAGGATCATCATCCGGTGCCTTAGAATTCCCAATGGTGATCTGCCCATCCTGGGCGGCCTGAACGGCCTCATTGCCAACATGTACCGCCAGAGCGAAAAGAACGGAAACCACCAGAGGAGTGATGCGATAGTCACTTAGCCTCAGCCACCCTGGAGAGTTCACGTTGGATTGCAGCGTGGGAGCATAGTCGCTAAAATCTCCCCGAATAGCGGCTTCAAATGAATATGGCTCGCCAGCACCCTCAGAAGATGCCTTAATATTCGAAGAAACTACTTTTACGGATGCCGCAAAGTAAAAATCATACTCTAAATTGTATTCATGTTCTCTGACGTGAAATTTACTCGTATATTTGTTATCTTTCGAAAAATCATCATAGACTAAATAAGTTAAGTCATTTGTATCCGGCTTTCCGAATTGAATAAAGCCATTTGGCTTAGTTACAACATCCAAAATATGCCTAGGAAGGAAGCGTTTTTGCACGGTGCCTATCTCTCTGAATCTCCTGACAAGCATGTCCACTAAATAGTCTTTGCCGTACGGAACTTCCCTATATAGTCGCCCGTGAAGAACGCGTAAGCGGCTGATGTTGGTAGTTCTTTCGGTTTGGCGAAGTAATCGGATTTGCAAGAAAACGGGTTTTGGGCCTGAAAAGCTTGTGATTTGAAATAATTGATTTTGGGGATTCCCTTCCGTTGCGGAACGTGATTCTCTGCTCCCGTCGATTGGGATTGGAGAACTGTGATGAAGCCATCGCGCAAGGTGTCATCGGGAATAGAGGACCTGTTCCGCTCGCGGTTCGAAAACATCATCAACCTGCGCCACGAGTTGGTGGTGTTGGGGGGCCGGATCGCGTGGACTTTCTTCGACGAGACCTATGAAGCCTTGTATTCGGAGGAGGGTCGGCCGGGGGTCCCGACGCGGTTGATGGTTGGGCTGCACATCCTCAAGCATATGTTCGATCTCTCGGATGAGGAGGTCTGCGAGCGCTGGGTCTACGACCCATACTTCCAGTGCTTCTGCGGCGAAGAGTACTTTCAGCATGAGCTGCCCATGGAGCGCTCGTCGATGACCCGGTGGCGGGACCGGATCGGGCCGGAAGGTTTGGAGAAGGTATTCCAGGAGAGCCTGGCCGTGGCCCACCGGGTGGGGGCGCTGCGGGAGAAGGACCTCGAGCGGGTGACGGTGGACACCACCGTACAAGAGAAGGCGATTGCCTTTCCGACCGACGCCAAACTGATGCAACGAGCCCGCGAGCGGCTGGTGCGACTGGCACGGGAGCACGGCATTGCCCTGCGTCAGTCCTATACCCGCCTGGGCAAGAGGGCGTTGATCATGCAAGGCCGCTACCGCCATGCCAAACAGCACAAGCGGGCCAACAAGGCCCTGCGCAAGCTCAAGACCTATCTCGGGCGCACCGTCCGCGACATCCGCCGCAAGACGGCCCAGGAGGAGAGCCTACGGGATACCTTCCGCCGCCCCTTGTGGCTGGCCGAGCGGGTGTCGACCCAGAAGCGGCGCGACCCCTTGCCCAAGGTCTATTCGCTCCACGCGCCCGAGGTCGAATGCATCGGCAAAGGGAAGGCGCACAAGCCGTACGAGTTCGGCTGCAAGGTCTCCGTGGCGGCGACCAATTCCCGCCCCCCCGGCGGCCAGTTCGTCGCCCACGTCAAGGCCTTCCACGGCAATCCCTATGATGGCCACACCTTGAGGCAGGTGATCGAAGAGATGGAACGCTGGACGGGGATATCGGCCGAGCGCATCTATGTCGACAAGGGATACCAGGGCCACGATTACCCCAACAAACACCGCGTCTTTAGATCAGGCCAGAAACGCGGCATCACGCCGACGATCAAGAAGGAGCTCAGGCGGCGCTCCGCCGTCGAGGCCGTGATCGGACATCTCAAGAGCGATGGCAGGCTGGGGCGCAACTTCCTCAAAGGCCGCGACGGCGACAAGATCAACGCCATCCTCGCCGGCGCCGGCTACAACTACCGCCTTGTCCTCAAATGGCTGAGGCGTTTGTTTGTCCAAATCCTGGCCGCGCTCCTCAGCGACATCTCGCACCCCACCGCAAACCCAATCGCCGCTTCAGCTTGAAATCAGGGTTCTTCACGGACGACTATATATGAAATCATGAGGGTCAGTAGAGAATTCGATCAACAAAGCATCTGATTTCCACGCGGAAGGGGGAACAAGCGCCAAGTCGCCTTTCTTGGCTATTTCAAAATACCCCTTCAATATTTTCACGAATTGGATGGCGGATTTAGTGTGCACACGACGTTCATGCCTGTAGTAAAACAACTCTTCCGGGGGCGGATCTTCTCTTCGCGCTTTCGGCCTCCATCGTCTGTAAGCAACCGCCCTCTTGAGCATGTCGTCCAAATCATCGTGTTCCGCGATAGGAACTCCGGGCTTTAATTTCATGAAAGGTAGGTCTGGACCGATGGCCTGCATTTTTCTAAAAAGATTTAAATATCTACACCCCTTTCCCGGTCTAGCTAGGAATGCGCAGTGATTTTCAGATATAACCCTCGCATTTATATCGACGTGAATCGCCATACCGCCCTTATCTCTCCGCTTGTTGGCGTTGCCGCAGATCGCCCCGCCTGGATCTAGACGATCTCCATTTCCGCCCCTTGCGGCCTCCGAGCCTTTCCCCCCTTCCTAATTACGTCCCTCTAGGGGTTTTTTCCGCTTCGCTCCGCCCTCCAGCATCGCGGCCGCGATTTCCTCGGGCGTCCCGTCGATCACGATTGACTCTTCCATTTCCGCTTTCCTGGGCTGGTGAGAACCAGCGTCGGTGCTCGCTGCCTGTGGCATGGCTGACTCCTTTGTGGAGAGAATATCGCGGTATCTAACAGTGTCTAACAGTGTCTAACATCGTCTAACAGTGTCATACAGGGCTAGTTTTTTGTCCGCCCAGTGATCAGGGTGAGGTGATCGCGGCGCTGGCCATTTCATTCTCGGTGTGGCAGTGTGCCGGTCATGGCGACGCTGCCGGTCTCGGATTCGTCCATTGATTTGCGCGCGGTCACGGTGCGTCCGACCTGGGGCGCGCAGGAGCACCGGCGCTGGGACCGGTTGGTGGAGCAGCACCACTACCTGGCGTTCCACGGCGTCATCGGCAAGGGCCTGCGCCATGTCGCGGTGCATGGCGAGACCTGGCTCGCACTGATCGGCTGGCAGCCCGGCGCGTTCAAGCTGGGCGCGCGTGATCGCTGGATCGGGTGGTCGGCCGAGCAGCAGTTCCGGCGTCTGCATCTGATCGCCAACAACTCGCGCTTCGTCATTCTGACGCCTGGCCGAGTGCCGAACCTGGCCTCCCGTGTGCTGGGGCTGAGCCTGCGGCGGCTGTCTGAGGACATCCAGGCGGTGCACGGATATCCGGCTCTTCTGGCGGAGACGTTCGTGGACGTCTCGCGATTTGCCGGCACCTGCTACCGCGCGTCGAACTGGCGCTCTCTGGGGCTGACGCGGGGCTTTGCCCGTGAGCCCGGAGGGGCAGCGCGCTGGCGCCACCACGGTCAGCCCAAGGAGGTCTTCGTGTTCGGACTGACAGACGGCGCCCCCGAGGCGCTGAGCCGTACCGGGATGCCGGCACACTGGAACGCCGAGCAGCACACCGAGCCGATGGCCGCGCCCCGGCTGCGCAGCCTGTTCGAGTGTCTGGGTGAGGTGCCCGAGTACCGCCATGCCCGGGGCAAGCGCTATGCGCTCAACACCATTCTGGTGATCGCCGTCGCCGCCCGGCTTGCCGGATACCGGGGGGTGAACGCGTTCGCCCAGTTCGCCGCCCTGCTCTCCCAGGAGCAGCTCGAGGCGGTGGGTGCGTTCTGGAGCCCTTCCAAACAGCGCTACACCCCGCCCGCGATCACCACCTTCCACAAGACCCTCACCGCCCTGCCGCCAGAGACCCTGGACAACGCGATTAGCCAGTGGACCGGCCAGCATGGCAGCGCGCACGCGCCGGTCGCCATGGACGGAAAGGATCTGCGCGGCGCCTCGAAGCAGACCGAAGACGGGCGCAGGATGATGGTGGCGGCGGTCGAGCACGACACCGGCGTGGTCCTCGGGCAGGTCGAGGTCGACCGCAAGAGCAACGAAATCCCGGCCGTGCGCGAACTCTCCAGCGGCCTCGACCTCACAGGCCGGATCGTCACCATGGACGCGATGCACGCTCAGCACGAGACCGCGCGCTGCCTGCTCGGGCGTCGCGCCGACTACGTGATGAGCGCGGTCAAGGACAACCAGGAGATGATCTTCGAAGACCTCAAGGCGATCGACTTCAGCGATGCGCTCTGGCACGAAACCGTCGACAAGGGCCATGGCCGCATCGAGCGCCGACGCTGCGCCGTCGTCGACCTCTCCGCTGCCGAGTGGGACGGCTACGCCAACCTCCACGGGCGACGCCAGGCCATGCGCATCGAGCGCGAACGCGAGATCCTCAAGACCGGCAAGCGCAGCATCAAGGTGACCTGGAGCCTCACCTCGCTCGGCGCAGAGCGCGCCGGACCCGAGGAGTTGCTCGAACTGGTGCGCAACCACTGGCATATCGAGAACCGCCTGCACTACGTGCGCGACTTCACCTACGACGAAGACCGATGCCGGGCCTACGTGCGTCACCTGCCCAGAAATCTCGCCTGCTTGACCAACGCGGCCATCGCCATCGTGCGCTGCGACGGACGCTTCCGTTATCTGCCCGAGGCCAACCGGCACTATGCCGCCCGGGCGCAGGAGGCCCTCGACGCGATCATGACCGCGCCCATCGCCTGAGACAGCACGCCTCTCCCCCGGACCGGGACGTGCCGCCGAGCGGCGCGGGCGGACCGGTGTGCCTGTCGAATCCGAAAACGCCGTCCGGTGGCTTCGAGCAGTCCCCATGACGTCGTCGAGGCAAGCTCGGGGCTCCCCGAACCCCGTGCACCGAGCACGATCCCACTCATCCCGAACCCTCAACCGCGACTAAAAATTGTTCCTGCAGTGTCATATAGCGTCAAGAGGTGTCAAGAGCCGCCACGCTGTGGTATACTGCACTCCGCAACCTTCATGGCAACCCGATTGGTCGGGTCGCCTGCCGAATACAATAGCCCTTGTCCCGCGTGGGTTAGCTCCCCGCGCTGGCGAATAGGCAGGACTCCACGATTTGCCGTGAAGGTTGCAGCGGCCCGGCACCAAGGGGGAGCTGGGTGTCAATCGTGGAGTGTGCGATGCGCAGACTGCTTAAATTTCTGAACCTAGCCTTGATTCTCGCGTTCATGGCAGTCGGTCAAGCCAGATCGATCGAGTTGCAAAAAATAGAGTCTCCTGTCCGTCTTAACTCACTGGAGCGGCTGGCTGTGCTCAACGGGATAAAAACTGTCATGGAAATCAGGGACCGGGAAGACTCGGTCATTCTCTGGAACGTAGAATCCGGCCGGAAGGGCGACCTGGTATTCGTATGCGGTTATTGCGATATGCAGGATTCGAGCGGGAGATATTACGGGGGGGCACCATTCGCCGGTTTCTTCGTTCCGAGCGCCGCCGCCTTCATCAAAAAGACGTTCGTGCCGTATCTATGGCGCGCACCATCCAAGTTTGACGAGGTGTTCAAAGCGTGCCGCGATATCGATCTCGCAATCGACTGATCTCCACCACTCCACATAACGGCGACGAAGATGGTAAGTGACGAGAAAATCAGGAGTCCGAGAGAGACTAAGGATATTCCTGAATTACTTGATTCCCGCCTTTGGGAAACCGAAGGGCAAGCCGCAGCTTGGCTCCTGGAATCGGATTTAGAAGATGGTAGAACGATCCGTCTTTCCGTCTCAAAAGAACGCCTTGTCCAGATGGCGCGGGGACACCTTCGCGATCTTGGCGCCCAGGATGATCTGGTTGTCCACGAGCTTCGGGAGATTCGGAAGGGGATTCGCGATGCCGCGCTTCTGGTTTGCTCCGATTTGCGGCGCGTGTATATCGATCGAGACGGATGATTTCAGCGCTAGGCATGAGCCTAGCCTAACCGCTGGCCCTTTCGCGTTCAAGTGCCAGCAAGGCCACCGGGGGCACTACCGTATTTAATTCCCAATTGTTGCGTGACCCCCATCGTTGCCGCTGCCCAAACGGGGAGACGGTCTCCGACACGGCCTCGTTACTACGGACCATGGCGAGAAATCGTAACAGCTTATACCAACCGCCCTAGAGTTTGACTCGCGCAAAGGTTTACACGCTAGGTTTTGTGTGATTCAAGGTTGTTGGCAACAAGGGAGTGTGTTCAATGCCAACGATTCCTTTGCGAAACGACTTTGATGCTGAAAGAGTCCGTGTTCTTGCGGCACGGAGCGATGATGGGAACCAGGCGCGACGGCTTTTGTCGATGGCGGCCATCTACGATGGGATGGATCGAGCGTGCGCGGCGGGTATTGGCGGCATGGATCGGCAGACGTTGCGGGACTGGGTTCACCGGTTCAACGCGGGAGGTCCGGCCGGTCTGATCGACCGCAAGCCGAACGGGGCGTTGCGTCGGTTGACGCCGTCGCAAATGGCGGCGCTTTCGCGGGCTATCGAGGCCGGTCCCGATCCCGAACGGGATGGGGTCGTGCGCTGGCGCTGCATCGATCTCAAGCAACTGATCCGAACGCGCTTCGGCGTGGACTATCACGAGCGGAGCGTCGGCAAGCTGCTGGCCGCGCTCGGGTTCTCGCATATTTCCGCGCGCCCGCGCCACGTCGGCCAGGATGCGCGGGCACAGGAGGAATTTAAAAAAAAGTTTTCCCGAACACTTGGCGAAAATCGTAGCGGCACAGCCACCGGACACGCCCATCGAGGTTTGGTTTCAAGATGAAATGCGCGTCGGCCAGAAGAACAGCCTGGTGCGCCAGTGGGCCCCAAAGGGATCGCGCCCGCGCCAGGTCAAGGACCTACGGACCTCTTCGGCGTATCTCTTCGGCGCCATCTGCCCCGAGCGCGGTGAGGGCGCGGCGCTGGTCATGCCGCGCGCCAATACTGAAGCCATGGACCTGCATCTCGAGGAAATCAGCCGGGCCGTTGCCCCAAACGCCCATGCCGTCGTGCTGCTCGACCAAGCCGCATGGCACACCACTGCCAAACTCGGCATCCCGGAGAACATCTCCCTCGTGCCTTTGCCACCCAAGTCCCCGGAGCTCAATCCCGCCGAAAATGTCTGGCAATACCTCCGCCAGAACTGGCTCTCCAATCGTGTCTTCGACTCCTATGAAGCCATCGTCGAGGCCTCTTGCCAAGCCTGGAACAACCTGACCGACCGACCTTGGAAGATCATGTCCATCGGCCTCAGAGCGTGGGCTCGCACAAGTCAATGTTAAGGGCGGTTGGTATAAGTGGGTGGCTGGGAGGAGGAGAGGGCCGACGCCGCGAGTTTTCGAACAGACTGTCAGTTCTTGCTCTTGTCGACGAGCTTGTTTTCCGCGATCCACGGCATCATCGCCCGGAGCCGGGCCCCGACTTCCTCGATCTCGTGCCCCGCCGCGCGCCGGCGCAGAGCCTTGAAACTCGTCTGATTGACCGCGTTCTCGAGCATCCACTCGCGGGTGAAACGCCCCGACTGGATGTCGGCCAATACCCGCTTCATCTCGGCCCTCGCCGCCTCGCCGACAACCCTAGGCCCGCGCGTGTAATCGCCGTATTCGGCCGTGTTCGAGATTGAATACCGCATATTGGCGATGCCCCCCTCGTAAATCAGATCGACGATGAGCTTAACTTCGTGGAGGCATTCGAAATACGCCATCTCCGGCGCGTAGCCGGCTTCCACCAGGGTCTCGTAGGCGGCCGTGATCAGCGAGGTGAGGCCGCCGCAGAGCACCACCTGCTCGCCGAAAAGATCGGTTTCGCATTCCTCGCGAAAGTTTGTCTCGATAATGCCGGCCCGGCCGCCGCCAATGGCGGCGCCATAGGAAAGCGCGATTTCATGGGCGTTTTCGGTCGGATTCTGGGCCACCGCGAGGAGACAGGGGACGCCGCCACCGCGCTGATACTCCGAGCGCACCGTGTGGCCGGGGCCCTTGGGCGCGATCATGAAGACGTCGAGGTCGGGGCGCGGCTCGATGAGGTTGAAGTGAATGTTCAGGCCGTGGGCGAAGGCCAACGCCGCGCCGTCCTTCAGATGGGGGTGCAGGGCCTCGCGATAGAGCGCGGCCTGCAGCTCGTCGGGGGCCAGGATCATGACGACGTCCGCCCATTTCGCGGCTTCGTCCGGTTGCATAACGGGAAATTCGGCGCCCTCCGCCTTGGCCACGCTGGCCGAACCCGCGCGCAAGGCGACGGCAACGTCGCCGACGCCACTGTCGCGCAGATTGTGGGCGTGGGCGTGGCCCTGGCTGCCGAAACCAACGATGGCTACCTTTTTCGCCTTGATCAGATCGAGCTCGGCGTCACGGTCGTAGTAAACGCGCATACCGTTCCTCCCCGGTAAATCCCTCCGTCGCCGTCAGATCGTCGACTGGCCACGGGCGATGGCGACGATGCCGGTACGGGAAACGTCGGTCAGACCCAGCGGCGTCATCAAATTGACGAAGGCGTCGATCTTTTCCGTGTCCCCGGTCATTTCGAATATGAACGACTCGTTCGTCGCGTCGAGCACGCGGGCCCGGAAGATATCGGCGATGCGGAGCGACTCGACGCGTCTCTCGCCGCTTCCGACGACCTTGATCAGGGCCAGCTCCCGCGCCACGTGAGGCCCCTCGATGGTCAGATCCCGCACTTTGTGGACCGGAATCAGCCGATCGAGCTGGGCCTTGATCTGTTCGATCACCATCGGCGGACCCGAGGTGACGATGGTGATCCGCGACAGTGTCCGCTTGGCGTCGACCTCGGCCACGGTCAGGCTGTCGATATTGTAACCCCGGCCGGCGAAAAGACCGATGACCCGGGCCAGAACGCCGGCTTCGTTGTCGACCAGAACGGCGATGGTATGCGATCGGTTCAGTTCCACGTTGAGCTCCACCGAGCGGGCTAACGACATCTCCGCGTCTCTCATATGCCACCGTCCGCCAGCGCACAAGACGGGAATCTAGCGGTTCGAATTTGACGTACGGTACCCACCCACACCCAAGTCTCGAACCAATGGTGTCTGTTCGAAAATGCGCTTCCGCGCATTTTATGCGTCTGTTCCGGCCCTCTCCCCCTCCCGGCCACCCACGAGAGTATGCTGACATGGGTGGCCGGGAGGGGGAGAGGGCTGGCGCCGCGAATTTTCGAACAGACTGTTAGACCAACACCATACCGTCTTCGCGAAGCTCCTCGATTTCATCCTCGGGACTGAGCTTCATTTCGTAATGCGCGGCTCCGGCCGGAATCATGGGATAGCAATTCTCGTCCGGGTCGACGCGCACGTCGGCGATCACCGCCCGATCGCTTTCGATCATCCGCTTGATCACGTCGTCGACCTCGGATGGTTTTTCCGCCAGAAGTCCCTCGGCATCAAATGATTCAGCCAATTTCACGAAATCCGGCAGGGAATCCATGTAACTCTCCGAGTAGCGGCCGCCGAAAAAGAACTCCTGCCACTGGCGGACCATGCCCATGTACTGATTGTTGATGATGAAGATCTTTACCGGCAGGCGGTATTGGGCCACCGTCGACATCTCTTGGATGTGCATCAAGATCGAGGATTCCCCGGCGATGTCGATGACGAGCGCGTCGGGATGGGCGAATTGCACCCCCATGGCGGAGGGAAAGCCGTAACCCATGGTGCCCAGCCCGCCCGAGGTCATCCAGTGGTTGGGTTTTTCGAAATCGATGAATTGCGCCGCCCACATCTGGTGTTGGCCAACCTCGGTGGTGAAATACACGTCACGGCCCTTGGTCAGTTCGGCCAGCCGCTGGATCGCGTACTGCGGCTTGATGATCGTTTCCGAGTTCTTGTAACGGAGGCTGTCGCGGCCACGCCATTCTTCGATCTGAGCCCACCAGTCGGCGAGCGCCTTCTCGTTGGTCTGGCACATCCTCGCCTTCCAGAACTTGGTCAGATCCTCCAGCACGTAGCCGACGTCGCCGATGATCGGGACATCGACGACAACGTTCTTGTTGATCGACGAGGCGTCGATATCGATGTGAATCTTTTTCGAATCGGGCGAAAAGGCGTCGACCCGGCCGGTGATGCGGTCGTCGAATCGGGAGCCGATCGCGATCATGACGTCGCACTTGTACATCGCCATGTTGGCCTCAAAGGTTCCGTGCATACCCAGCATGCCGAGAAACTGCGGCCGAGAGGCGGGGATGGCGCCGAGTCCCATGAGCGTCAAGGTCGTCGGAATACCCGTCATCTCGACGAAATTGGCCAGTAGCCGGCACGCGCCGGGACCGGAATTAATGACCCCGCCGCCGGCATACACGATCGGCCGCCGGGCCTCGGCGATCAGGTCCACCGCTTCCTTGATCCTCTCGGAGTCCCCCTTGACCTGGGGACGATAAGTCTTGTGCTTGATGTTGCTCGGGCCGACATAGGTGCCGCGCGCGGTCACCACGTCCTTGGGCAAATCGACGACCACGGGGCCGGGCCGCCCGCTACGAGCGACGTAGAAGGCTTCGTGAATCACCCGGGCCACGTCGTCGGCCCGCTTCACCAGGTAGCTGTGTTTCGTGCACGGTCGGGTGATACCGATCGTATCGGCCTCCTGGAAGGCGTCGTTGCCGATCAGATGGGTCGGCACCTGGCCGGTGAGGCAGACGATCGGAACGCTGTCCATCAGGGCGTCGGTCAGCCCGGTGACGCAATTCGTTGCCCCGGGACCGGAGGTGACCAGGACGGCGCCGACCTTCCCGGTAGAGCGGGCATAGCCCTCCGCGGCGTGGACGGCGGCGGGTTCGTGCCGGACCAGGATATGACGCAACTGCGCCTGGTTGAACAAGGCGTCGTAAATCGGCAGGACGGCCCCGCCCGGGTAACCGAAGACGACGTCGACCCCCTGGTCGATCAACGCCTTGACCACCATTTCCGCGCCGGTCATGTCGGTGCTTGCCACGTTTCCCTACCCGATCTGTTCAGCCACAGACAAATCACGCGTTCCAGGTGAACGGAACGCGTCCGAAACCGTCAAAAACATATTATAACATTTGCAAGCTAGTCTCTCGCCCGGCCACGGTCAACAGAAACCGCCGCGCTTCGGCGACCGCCGCGGCGGTCAGTTCGGCCGAGTTGGACCCTTCGAGGACCATCGCCTCGGGCATCTGATGACGAAACCAGGTCAGCTGCCGCTTGGCGTAGCGGCGGGTCGCCTTCTGGGCCTCGGAGATGGCCTCGTTAAGGCCGATCTCGGCCTCGAGGTGTCGCCGCAGGGGCCGGACGCCCAGGGCCTTCATGGCCGGCAAGGCGGGATCGAGGGTCGCGAGGGCCTCGACCTCGGCCAGGGCTCCCGCCGCCATCATCCTCAGGAAGCGCTCGTCGCAGGCGCGATAGAGCGCGGGCCGCGGCGGCGCTAGAACCAGGGCCAGCACCGGGACGCCGAGACCCTCGCCGCGCGGTTGGCGGCGTTGCCACTCGGCCAGCGAGACGCCGGTCGCCTCGGTGACCTCAAAGGCCCGAATCAGACGTTGGCGATCGTTCGGATCGAGGCGCGCCGCCATTTCCGGATCGCGCTTGGACAGCTCGGCGAAGAACGCCGCTCCCCCCAACTCGGCGTGGCGCGCCCGTGCGGCGCGGCGAACGGTCTCGGGGACCGGTGGCACCGGCGCCAGCCCCTTGCCGAGGGCCCGGAAATAGAGACCGCTGCCCCCGACGAGAATCGGAATCCTTCGGGCTCGATGGGCGGCGGCGATCTCGGCCCGCGCGAGATCTCGCCAGCGTGCCGCCGAACACGTTTCGGAGGCCGGTAGCACCCCGTACAATCGGTGCGGAACTCGGGCCTCGACCGGGGCCCCCGGCCGCGCCGTGAGAATGCGCAGCTCCTCGTACACCTGCATGCTGTCGGCGTTGATGACGACGCCGTCGAGGGCCTCCGCCAGCGCGACCGCCAAGGCCGACTTGCCCGCCGCGGTCGGACCTCCGAGAAGCATCGCCGCGGGTGGACCATTATTTGCATCCATGGCAAAACCGGGGACAGTATACGTTTTTTAGAGTTAATCGATTCGTATAATAGCTCATTAATTCGTAAACTGTCCCCGTTTTTAAGTTGCGATTGGATGGCTCTGATGTTTTCCTGAACGGAATCTGGTTTGGAGCTCATCGTTGATATGGCTGACAGACTGCTTATTCCCTTTTCCGGCTTGAGACCGCGACCGGAATCGGCGGCTGATGTCGCGGCGCCTCCCTACGACGTGGTCTCCCTGGCCGAAGCGAAAAATCTCGCCAAGGGTCGACCGTACAGCTTTTTACATGTTTCGCGGCCCGAGATCGATCTGCCGGAGGGTACCGATCCCCATGGGCCGGAGGTCTACAGGAAGGGTGCCGAGAATCTCGCCGCGATGGTCGCGGCCGGGGTCCTGATTCGCGACCCCCATCCCTGCTTCTACGTCTACAGGATCGAAATGGGTGAGCACACTCAAACCGGTTTGGTCGCGGTGGCTCCGGTTGAAGCGTACAACCGAAATCGAGTGCGAAAACACGAGTTCACCCGCCCCGACAAGGAGGACGATCGGGTTCGTCAGATCGACGCGGTCGACGCTCAGACGGGCCCGGTGCTCGTGGTTCACGAACCGCGTGATTCGGTGAACGAAACACTCACCGACGTCACCCGCGCGACACCGACCCATGACCTGCGCTGGCCCGATGGCGTGCGCCACACGATTTGGGCCGTCACGGATCCGAAGCGGGTCTCGGACCTGTCCGCGGCCTATGCGTCCGTTGACGTGCTTTACATCGCCGACGGCCACCATCGGTCCGCGGCGGCGGCGCGGGTCGCGGAAATGCGCGACGAACGGGGCTGCCGGAACATGGCTCACCGACGTTTCCTGGTCGTTGCCTTCCCGTCGGACCAACTTCGGATTCTCGACTACAACCGGGTGGTCAAGAATCTCGGCGGGTTGAGCGAGTCGGCGTTTCTGGATCGGGTCGGGGACGCCTTCGCGCTGTCACGGGCGGATCGGCCGGTCCGCCCGACTCGCCCGCACGTGTTCGGCATGTATTTGGCCGGGAATTGGTATGAGCTGGATGCGAAGTCGCCTCCCGATCGGGAAGCGCCGCCGCTCGAGAGACTGGACGTCAAGCTGTTGTCGGATCGCCTTCTTGGTCCCGTACTCGCGGTTACGGATCCGCGCACCGACGCGCGGATCGATTTCGTGGGCGGTATTCGTGGCCTGAAAACCCTGGCGGCACGCGTGGACAGTGGAAATTGGGCGCTCGCGTTTTCCCTGTTCCCCACCCGCATCGAGGACCTGATGGCGGTCGCGGACGCCAATGAGGTTATGCCGCCGAAGTCCACTTGGTTCGAACCGAAACTCGCCGACGGTCTGTTCTCTTATCCCCTGGGTGACTGAGTGCCTTGGGACATGGCTGAGCCGCCGGCCGGGTGATCATGCGGAATTCAGACCCGGCGGCAGATTGTCGATGGTGACCGGGGCGAGGGTATCGGCCGGGGTGAATCCGAATACCCGGCCGTAGAAATAGAGTTCGGCTTCCAACGAACGGACGATGGTTTCCGCCTGGCGGAAACCGTGGCCTTCTCCCGGAAAGGCGAGATAGGCGACAGGCAGTCCCTTGGCCCGCAGCCCCGCGGCCATCGATTCCGCCTGGTTGGGCGGCACGACCTTGTCGTCCAGACCCTGAAACAGGATCACCGGACAATCGAGGCGGGCGACGTGATGGATCGGCGAGCGTTCCTGGAACAGACGTGCCCGCGCGGCTGGCGGACCGATGAGGGTCTGATCGTAGTGGGATTCGAATTTATGGGTATCCGAGACCAGCGCCGCCAGGTCGCCGATCCCGTAATAGGAAGCGCCGGCGCGAAAAACGTCACGGAACGTGAGCGCGCACAGGGTCGTGAAACCGCCGGCGCTGCCGCCGCGGATGGCGAGGCGCTTGGGGTCGGCCAACCCCTGCGCCACCAACCACAGCGCGCCATTGCAGCAATCGTCGACCTCGGCGACGCCCCAGGCGCCGTTGAGGAGACGACGATAGACGCTGCCGAAACCCGTGCTGCCCCGATAGTTCACGTCGAGGAGCGCGAAGCCGCGGCTGGTCCAATACTGGACTCCGAGATCGAGGCTTTCGCAGGTGGCGCCGGTCGGTCCGCCGTGGCTGGTCACCAGCAGCGGCGGGCGCTCGCCCTCGGGAGCGCGCGCCCGCCGGTTGGTCGGGGGGTAGTAGAAGGCATGCGCCGTGGCCCCGTCGCTGGTGGCAAACACCACCGGCCGGGGGCGCGAAACGTCATTGTCGTCGAGCCGGGTCGCGGTCGAGCGGCGCAGCACCTCGTGGCGGCCGCTCGCCAAGTCGAGGGCGACGATGGCCCGCGGCCGATGGACACTGCCGGCGACGAATACGGCGCACCCGGCCGCCACGGCCAAACTCCCGAAGGCGCAGAATTCGCTCTTAAGATCGTCGATCCGCCGGCTCTCCCGGTCCAGGACCGCGAGTCGCCAACGGCCTTGGACGGCGTAGGCGCAGACGATCCCGCGCCGATCGGCGAAGGCGTAAGAGGATTGGGCGAAGGTCCACATCGGTAAACCGAATTCGGCTTCCATGGGGCAGAGAGCGGAAACCTCTCCGCCTTCGACCTGGTAAAGGTTCCACCAACCCGAACGATCGGAAACGAAATGCAATACGCCGTCGGGGGACCACGATGGCTGGCAAACCGCCTCCGAGGCCCCGCCGGCAATCCGGCGCGCCGTCGCCAACGTCCCGTCGGCGGTGAATTCGGCGGACCAGAGGGTGGTGCCGTCCCAGGGCATTTCGGGGTGATCCCAGGAGAGCCAGGCGAGGGTTCTCCCATCGGGGCTGATCCGGGGGGCGGCGAAGAAGTCGCGACCCCCGGCGAGCCGTCTCGGCGAGCCGTCGAAGCCAACGGCCACGAGCGTATTTGCGGGTTCGCCGCCGTCGTGTGTCTCGGCCACCGCCAGAAGCCGCTGGCGCTCCCGGTCGACGACGAGGTCCGCAAAGCGGACCGGACCGGCGGCCGTCAACGGCCGTGGCGTCCCGTCACCCTGACAGACGTAAATCCGCTGGTCGGAGTCGTTGCAGAAGAAGACACGGTCGCCGCTCACGGCGAAGGCGCCGCCGCCGTATTCGTGGACCCGGCTGCGGGCGCTGAACGGTCGCGGTAACAAATCGTTCAGGCGGCCCTCGGCGGTCCGCCGGACGACAACGACCCGGCCCGCCTCGGCGGGCCGTTGCTCGCCCCAGTAGATATCCCCGCCGTCGAGGACGATACGGCCAAAGCGGCGGCTGCCCGTGGCGATCGCCTCGGCGCTGATCGGCGAGGGCCACGAGCCAAAGGATCGTCGCGGAGCCTCCCGGCGCCGTGCCATTACTTCTTCCGTAGGGCGACGACCAAGACCCAATAATGCTTGTAGCGGACTCCGCCGGGGTCGTCCGCGAGGTAGGCGTAACCGATCCCGGCGTCCCGGGCGGGAGGCAGAAGCAGCGTGTTCTTGTGGGGTTCGCTCTCCAGCCACGAGCGCACCGCCTTTTCGGGATCGGCGGTTCCGGCGGCGATGTTCTCGGCCACGACCTTGTAGGTGTATCCCGCGGCCGCCATGCGGGCGTCGATGTCGGTCCCATCGGGATTCTTATGGTCGAAGAAATCATTCGCCGCCATGTCCTCGGCGTGGACTTGGGCCACCGTGTCGAGTTGTTCGTCCCAACGCAAGAGTTCGAGGCCTTCGCGGGCCCGCAGGTCGTTGATGAGGTCGAATATCCGCCAGACCGGGCCACCGTCGGCCGGCCAAGCCGGTGGCGGCAAGGGCAGGAACCCGAGCACAAGAAGTGCGCCGATCCCCAGCGGGTTGAGGCGGGTTCTCATCCGGCGCGACGTCCCCGGCCGGAAAACGAATTTTTTCATGGACGCGATTCCTGATCAGATGGCGGCCAAGGATACGCGGATCCGGGGCCTGAAATCACGGAATAAGTCCGCCGCCCCCACCGCGGTACCAATGCCCCTCCAGAGACTCCCCGTCGTCATGGTCTCGGCCAACGATTCATGCGAAACTCGGCGCCATGGAAAAGCCACCGGCGAATCTGGTGACGGCGAGGAAATTCGCCGAGCCCGTCGACCAGGAATTGGTTCGCCGTGATTGGCGCGGAAGAGGGTATTCATGCGGCCTGTTCGTCGATCCTCCCGGCCGCGCGTGGAACGATTTCGTTCACGAGACCAACGAACTCCTGGTCGTCGTCAAGGGGACATTGGCGATTACCATAAAAGGCCGCTCGTGCACGGTCGCCGCCGGCGACGAAGTCTTCATCCCGCGCCACGCCATGCACTCGGTCCGAAACGTCAACCGCGATTCGACGTACTGGTTGTACGGTTACGACGGAAAAACGAGGACAATGTACGAATTTACGAGTCAGGCGAATTAGACGATATTATGTCATGCCACTCATTCATGGAATCTCTGATAAATATCCGGTCTCGGATTTTTCGCACCACCTCCGCTCCACTGACTTACTCGAATGGCCGGATTCGGGCACGGCCATATGACCGATCTCGCCGCCACTCGAATCCTTGAGCCGACCAGAGGAGGTCTTTACCCCGCTAGTGCATCGACCCAAACGGAGGCGACAGCCGAAGTTTGGAAAGTTGATGCATCGACAAAGGCCTGGTGCACGGGGGCGTGAACGAAGTGAATGCGCCGGTGCACTAGCATCAAGAAATGCCTCATAGTCTGTTCGAAAACTCGCGGCGCCGGCCCTCTTCCCCTCCCGGCCACCCATATCAGCAACCTCTCGTGGGTGGCCGGGAGGGGGAGAGGGCCGGAACAGACGCAAAAAATGCGCGGACGCGCATTTTCGATCAGACACTCATCCTTCCGGTTGGGCGCGAATCGCCGAAATTCAAGGCCATGAGAGCAACACGTCTCGGGTGAGCCAACCGTCGCTCCAAATGGAGACCGCATTTTCTTAAAGGCCAAAAATTAACCTGATTACGCACTTTGCTCCGCGAGTTTGAGGAGGTTGTAGGGCATGGGCGGGGTGCGTAGGGCGGCCCAGGCGAGGCGGGGGATCATCTCGTCCAGGCGGTAGCGGCGATTGAAGCGGTATTCGAACTGGGCCAGGTATCGCGGTGCGTGCTTGGGACGGATGGGGTCCCGCGGAGGCTGTTCTTGACGTTACCGAGGGTCGTATTGACCCATTTGAAGGCGGCCCATTTGGCGGCCTGGGGTCCGCTGCCGGTAACGGCGGGATAATGGCTGCAGCCAGCCGCGGTGACGGCGGTGAAGCAGCTCAGGCCGTCGCTGACGACGGTGCTTCCCGGGGTCAAGACGCGGCGCGACATTTTCTCGATCTCTGCCTTGCGGAAGCCCTTCACCCGGGTGAGCTTGAGCCGGTGCGGCCGACCCTCGGCGGTGGTTTCCACGGCGGCCACGAAAGGCGTTTTGCCGGGTGCGCCACGGCCCCGCTTACCGCCGCGCCGGGCGCCCCCCAGATAGGCGTCGTCGATCTCGATCCGCTTGCCCTCGCCGCCCAGCGGCTTGTTTTCCTCGCGTTCAAGCATCACCTGCATCAGTTTGTGATGCATCTTCCACGCCGTATTGTAGCTGACCCCGAGCCGGCGCCCCAATTCGAGGCTGGAAATCCCTTTCTTCGACTGGCTGATCAGGTAGAGGGCCTCGAACCATACGATCAGCGCCAGGTGGGTCGCATGAAAGATCGTCCCCGCCGTCAACGACACCTGGTAATGGCAGCCGCTGCACTGATACAGCCGCCGACTCTTGTGCTCGCTGTAGCGATCACCGGCACAGCGGGGACAAACAAAACCCTTCGGCCAGCGCCAGCCGAATACCACCGCCCGACATTTCTCCTCGCTAAGTTCACGAAACCGCCCCAAACTCAACCCCAACTGAACCGCATTCCTCGACATCGCAAACCTCCTGAAAAACCACCGGATGTTCACTTTTTGTACCATACCAAATCCGCGGAGGAAAATGCGTAATCAGGAAAATTAATATAGTAACTAGTCTATAAATTGGTAAACTGTCCCCGGTTATAGAAGTCTTCAATCCCGCGCCACGCCATGCACTCGGTCCGAAACGTCGGCGGTGATTCTACTTACTGGTTATAGGGTTACGACGGTTAAACATCTGACCATCGGCGACTTGCCCTATTTCGGTAAAAAAATTGCGCCGTTTATAAAATACATGTGGAACATTGACCAGTGTTAGGTTACATTCCACTCGAAGTTCGGGAAAGGGAGTTTTTTAAAATGAAGCGTATAATTTTTGCGACCGCGTTGGCCGCGGGGCTGGCGAGTCCGGTCTTGGTTGAGTCCGGGTCTGAGTCCGGGGCCGAATTCGAAACCGGTATTCATGCTTATTCTATTGGTGCCTTTCGGGACGCTTTGAATTACTTGGAACCTTTGGCGGCCGACGGAGATCCGACTGCCCAATATTGGCTGGGAATTATGTATTTCGAGGGCAAGGGAGTCCCCCAGGACGATATTCAGGCCTATATGTGGCTGACGCTCGCGGCGGATCAGGGCAATCGTGGGGCGCGGCTCGGCAAGAACGGTCTGGAGCGGCGAATGAATCCCGAGCAGATCACCGAGGCGCAGCGACTCGCGCGCAACCGAGATGTCGATTCCAGAGGTCGGATCGCGGATAACTGATCGGTCCGCCGTCCATTCATGCGGTCGGGCAAATACTTCCCGACAGCTCACTGGCCCAACAGACAAGCTCACCGGATGACTTATGTTCTGGTCGTCATCACGATCATCGCGGGAACGAATTCGGTCGCCAGCGATACTCGATTTCAGGAATTCAACTCCCAAGCCGCGTGAGAACACGCCCGGGACGAAATCACGGTCTGGGTCGATGAACTCAAGGGTCCCTTGGGCCGAAACGTGTTCGCCGCTTGCTTCCCCAAGGGTCTCTACGAGGATTGAAGGGGATGAGCCGCGCCGGTCTCTCGCCGGTACGAGGCGCGAGTGTTCCGTCGGATAGCAGGCCGTGGAATTCGTTTACGCGGGTTGCGCCGGCGTGGACGGAAAGCTCAGTTGACGTCGTTCTCGGCGGGTTTACGGAGGCGGTCGCGGTAATCCGCCATGAAGGCCTCGAAGCCGCCGATCTAGGCGATCGCCTCCGGCAGTTCGCGGTAGCCGAAAGCGTTGCGGTCGACTTCGCTCGTGATCAGGTTGAAGGCCTCGCCGTTGGGGTCGCTGGTCATGGCCGCGGCATAGCGTTTCTTCACCGCCCGCAGACCGCCAACGTCCCGGCCAAGGAGCAGGCCACCGCCAATTTGAGAATGTGCCCGCTGACGTAATCGCTGAGAGGCGCCGCGACGGTTTTGGGCATCAACAAACGATCGATGGCGTCGGCCGCGCCGCGCCAATCGCTCGCCTGCCACATGATGTCGGCCCGCAACATGTCGGCGTCCTTGCTGAAATCGCCGTCTAGGAGCGCCAAGGCGTCCGCGTTACGATCAAGGGCGCCGAGGGCCCGGGCGGCGAGACGCCGGCGCTCGGCGTGCAATTCCGGCGGCAATCCCCCCGTTGAACTGGCCTTCAGCACGTCGAAGGCCTTTTGTGGTTTTTTGTTCATGAGATGGATGATCGCCAGGCGGGCGCTAACGCGGGCCTTTTCCTGACCCTTGACGCGGTACTTGACCTGGTGATCGAGAAGCTCCGCGGCGTGGTTGTGAAGGTCCATCGCGGTGAGTCGGCCGGCCAGTCCCTGGATCATCGTGTCTCCGGCATCCCCGACCGGCGTGAGTTCACGAAACTCCTGGAACAGGGCCAGCGCCGCGAGCATCGGCATATCATCGGCCCGACCGTAAAGAAACAGATCGGCGAAGATACGGTCCATCCGCTTGGTCAAGATGGGCGTGCGGACATTCGCGCGGAAATGCGTTACCGCGAGCTTGAGAGTCGTGAGAGCGTCCCTGTAACGCTTCTCGTTGCCATAGAGCTGCGCCAAACGTTCCAACAAGGCGAGTTCGTGTTTGTCGCCACGCCAGGAAAAAAGTCGGCTTTCGAGCAATTCGATTGCTTCGCCGCGGGACATTTCGCGGCGCTGGAGCTTCAACTTCACGTAGGCCAGCGCGGCCCGGGAGCGACTGAGCCGGTCGTGGGCATTCATGGCGGTCAGCAACATCCGCTGCGCCGCCTCGCCGGAATTCTCGTGGGCGATTATTTGGCCGCGGACGTACGCCGCGCGGTCGAGAATTCCCGGCCGATTGCCCTCCGAAATCACCAGGTTGAGGGCGTTGGAGGCGGCATTGCCGTCGCCCAACTCGAGTGACGTTTCCGCGACCAAAAGGCCGATCTCACCGCGATGATTCGGCGGCAACTCGCGCCACACGTCGCCGGCCCGGGCGAAGAATTCCGCCGCGACCCGATTTTCGCTCCGCCGCAGCGCCAGGACGCCGCGCCATAAGGCGATGTCGTCGTAGACGTTGAAAACGGGATCGTCGAGGTCGTGGTCCGTCTTTTTATTCGGATCGAGCAAGAGCTGGTTGACGGCGCGCAGGGCGCGGAATTCGGGCTGTCCGAGAACCGTCGGATCGTCGGCCTCGACGACCACAATGACCGCCTTCGAGTCGGCGTTGAAACCATGGGCGCTGGCGAGAGCCAGACGCGAACGGGTCAGCAAAATTTCGGGCGCCGCGGCGGCGGTATTCTGGAGTTGTTGGCGATTCCTGACAAAACTTCGTTCACTGCCCCGCCGCCACGAGGCCAATTTGAAGAGGACGTGCCGGGGTCCGTTTTGCGCTTGGGAACCCGGATTCTCGTCCGCGATGCCGCCGATATCCAAACCACCGGGACTGGTAATGGAAAGGCCGTTGTCGGCGTGGCGGATGACGAGATCCTCGGTGGCGTGCGCGATCGCGATGCCCTGGGCCGTGGCAAGCAAGGTCATCTTGATGAACCGCTGCTCGAGTCCCACCCCGACGCCTGAAAGCGTCAGCGGGGTCACGATCAACTCGTTGCTGGTCATCGGATCGACGAAACGGGCCTCCCGACCGGTATCGGTAACCGGCAGGAAGACGCTGGATCCGGCGGAGGGGTCTTCATCCACCAGAACCTCGATCGGCGCCGGGGGACGCCGGTTCTTGGTCAGGACGACCAGCCACAGGGTGCCACGCCTTCGGGCGTTGACCTCGACCTCCGACCGCAGACCGAAGCGCAGCACCGTGGCGGTCGGATGGGACAACTGCTCGGCCTGGGAAATCGCACCGCTGCTTTCCCAGCTCTTGGTCCCCAGATCGACGTGGTGGTTGCCGTCGAGAACCACCCACAAACTGCCGCCGTAAACGAATACCGCCGCCGCGACACTCCCCGCGCTGTTGAATCGGAGTTGGGTTTCGTCGCGGGTCCAGCGCACCGAAAAGTCGAGCGATTCCTTGATAAGGGAAACATGGGCCGTGCCGCCGCCCTGGCCGATTGTGGGAGCGACTGAGCGGTTGACCTCGTCGCGATTTGGATCGTCCGGTGTCAGATTTTCCGCTTCACGCGAATCGGGAACTATGGCGTCGGCGGGAATTTCGGACGCGACGGATGGGGTCACCGCCGACGACAAATCGAGCAGATTCTCAGGCCCGGCCGAAACCGGGTCCTGGTCCCCGTCGGGAGGCGACTTGCCGGCGTCCATGACATCCACCACGAGATGATGGCCCGAAAGAGAATGTTGAATTTGGGCGGTCGCCGGAATCGCCATTCTCACCGCCGTCGAATCCGGGCCGCGCAGCAACTCGGCCGCCGGTACGCGCGGATCTCGGGCCCGGTGCACGTCCGAAAGATCGATGTCGCGGGGATCCTCGAAGGCGATGATCGCCTGCCCGACGAGCTCCGTCACCTCGTAGGCGACTTCGTCTTCCCATTCGAAGACGACCCGGGTATATCCGTCGGCCGTTCGCAGGTTCACCTTGACCGGACGTTCCGCGTCCTTCTTGGCAACCTGTGGGGGCTTGGCAACCTGTGGGGGCAGCGACGATTCAGGCTCCGGGTTCTGGGGCGCCGGGACCGGATCGTCGGACGCGGCGGCGACTTTTTCGGCAATCGGTTCCGGAGCCGGCGGAGTGATCGTCTCCGGGACCGGAAAGAGGTCGAGAACGACGACCGCCTCATAACTGAAGCTCTTCAATTCGTAGTCGCCGGTCAACCTGAAGTCGATGGCATCTCGATTCGAGTTCACGGTCACGTCGCTCACGTGGTCATTCAGTCTTTGGCGCATGTCTCCGAACGACGGCGACAGCGGTCGGGAGAATTCGACCCGCTAAACCCGCCCCTCGACCGTGGCGCTGAAATCGACGGCCTGTGGCCATTCGAAGGCGATTCGGGCGTAGTCCTCATGATCGCCACCGCGCAGCGCGACGTTTTCGATCGCGTGGCTGAGCGGAACCACAACGAAGGCACCGAGGACCGCGAGCGTGGCGCCAAGGCGGCGCCACCGACGTCGCGCCGGCACGGATTGGCGTGATGAAGACGACTTGGATCGCGAGCTCATGGCTTACCCGTCCGCGAAAGTCTCGCGAATCACGACTTCGACCCGCCGCGCCGCGGCCCGGCGTTCGTCCGGCGCGAGGCCTGGCGCCAATTCGGAAAATCGTGAATCGGTGAACCCCAGGGTCCTGATTTCGCGTGTGACGCCAGCGCGGCGCATTTCCTCGGCAACGGCGACGGCGCGCGCGATCGAGAGTTCCCAGTTGGAGGGAAAGGCCTCCGACTGGATGGGTTCGGGATCGGTATGTCCGATAACGTCGATCCGATTTTCGACGTTGGTGAGGGCGTCCGCCAATACCGCGACGAATTCGCGGGCCTCGGCGTCGACGACGGCGCTACCCGGCGCGAACATGGCTTCCGCCGGCAGAACGATGACCAGGCGGTCATCGAGTCGCTTTACCGTGGCCCCGGCGAGCAGCGGCCTGTCACTCGCCTTTTCGTTCAGCAGAACGAGTAGACAATCGAGGTCGGCGGCCGTTGCCGCCAATTCGGTGGTGACGTTGCGATCGGCGAGTGACGAGACACTCTCGCCGCCCAGCGAGGGGTTCAAGCGCTGCGACAGCGAATGCACCATTATGTCCCACAAATCGTAACGGATCGTCGACATAGCGAAGAGCATGACGAAAAATGCCACGAGCAAGGCGACGAGCTCGACAAAGGTCACCATCCACATGGCGCGCGGAGAGGCATTTCCGGGTTGTGTCTCATCCATTGGCTCAACCCTCGGGCGGTAGTGATTCGGCTGGCGCCCGCAAGAAGAAAGACAGCATCACTTGCTCCGAGTCCCCCCGCGCCACACCGGCGGCCAGGCGTTCGGCGGGCACGCCGCGGGAGCGCAGGTCGCTGACCAGGGCGCCGGCTCGTCTGAGGGTTAGGTCCGCCCCATCCAACCGCGCTTCGCCCGATCGCGGAATGATCTCGATTTCGAAATACTTTCCCGAATGGTTCGCGCTCACCAGTTCCGCGAGCTGTGCGAGCATCGCTTCCATTTCCATCCGAGGCAACGCGGTTCCCGGTTTGAAAAGCTCCTCCGCGGGAAGCAGCACGGTAATTTGGTCATGGGGTTGGGAAGCGGGATACACAGCCAGGGGCAAGGCCGAAACGAACAAGCGGCGAACCGAATCCAGGGCCTGTTGTTCGGCCGGCGTGGACTTGTACCGCGCCGTCGCCTGAATCAGCCCGGTGACCAACTCCGGTTCGGCCGAGAAGGAGGAATTGACGCTGCCCATCACCGCCTTGGAGCGCAAGTCCTCGCGGTGCGATATCGCGTTCAACATGATAAAGAATGCCAGCACGATGAGGTAAAGACCCAGCAGCAGAACGTTCGTTCGTTCGCTCGCGTTTCCCTTGGCGGAGTGCCCGGGCGCCGACATGGGGGCTCAATCGAAGCTGGCGAGAAGCGCGTCGATTTCGGCCTGTCTATTGGCTTCCTCGGGGAGTTGGGGACCGCTGAGAAGAGCCTTGTCCATGTCGTCCTGGGAAGTCGATTCCGGCGCCTGTTTCTTGGGACTCCGAATCTGGGCACCGAAGGCACGCACCAAAAGGTCGATACGATCCTCGATATGCTTGAGCGTATTGACGACCTTGCTGATCCGCTGTCCGGTAATATCCTGGAAGCTGCAGGCTTCGAAGATTCGGATGACTTCGTCCGGGATTGCTTGGGAACCGAGATTCTGGCTTTCGGTGTCGATATTCTCGGCCGCGTCGAGGATGGTTCCCGTCGCCTCCTCGGTTGCCTTGACGATGGCATCGAGTTCGTTGCTTGCCGCGGGCAGGTACTCCTCGCGAATGTCGGCCGGGCAAATTTCGGCGATTTCCAGTTTGGCCGACTGGATGTACTCGGCAAGGCTATCCAGCTCCTTGTACACGCGCAGATCCAGTCCCGTGACGTCCCCTTGTATCGTCGACATGATACTTTCGACGACTTCGGCGACCTCGCTGATGTCGACCTGATCGCCGCGTTCCTTTTTCAGTTCCTGGACGCGCGACGAGAAATCGATCTGAAGTACGTTTTCGGTCATGTCGGGCCGTCCGCTTAAAAGTCTCCCAAGACGCTCACGAGCTTGCTTCTCAGGGTTTCGGCATTGAAGGGCTTGACGATGTAATTGCTGACGCCCGCCTCCTTGGCGGCAATCACGTTTTCGGTCTTGCTTTCGGCGGTGATCATGATGAACGGTGTCGACTTGAGACTGTCGTCCGAACGCACCTCACGCAGAAGTTGGAGTCCCGTCATCGGCTCCATATTCCAGTCCGAGATCACGAGTCCGAATTTTGCGTTGCGCATTTTGTCCAATGCCGATTCGCCGTCGGTGGCCTCCTCGACGTTGGTTAGACTCAATTGGCCCAGTAGATTTCTAATTATCCTCAGCATGGTCTTGTAGTCATCGACGATGAGGATCGGCATGTTCTTGTCAACGGCCATGGGATCAGCTCCGCTGTTGGAATGTTCAGTAATCAGGCTCGCAATTCGCTAGCGCCACGTTAGAGGGGAAGGGTTAAACCATCGTTACCCGAACGGATCTTATACCAACCGCCCTAGAGTTTGACTCGCGCAAAGGTTTACACGCCAGGTTTTGTGTGATTCAAGGTTGTTGGCAACAAGGGAGTGTGTTCAATGCCAACGATTCCTTTGCGAAACGACTTTGATGCTGAAAGAGTCCGTGTTCTTGCGGCACGGAGCGATGATGGGAACCAGGCGCGACGGCTTTTGTCGATGGCGGCCATCTACGATGGGATGGATCGAGCGTGCGCGGCGGGTATTGGCGGCATGGATCGGCAGACGTTGCGGGACTGGGTTCACCGGTTCAACGCGGGAGGTCCGGCCGGTCTGATCGACCGCAAGCCGAACGGGGCGTTGCGTCGGTTGACGCCGTCGCAAATGGCGGCGCTTTCGCGGGCTATCGAGGCCGGTCCCGATCCCGAACGGGATGGGGTCGTGCGCTGGCGCTGCATCGATCTCAAGCAACTGATCCGAACGCGCTTCGGCGTGGACTATCACGAGCGGAGCGTCGGCAAGCTGCTGGCCGCGCTCGGGTTCTCGCATATTTCCGCGCGCCCGCGCCACGTCGGCCAGGATGCGCGGGCACAGGAGGAATTTAAAAAAAAGTTTTCCCGAACACTTGGCGAAAATCGTAGCGGCACAGCCACCGGACACGCCCATCGAGGTTTGGTTTCAAGATGAAATGCGCGTCGGCCAGAAGAACAGCCTGGTGCGCCAGTGGGCCCCAAAGGGATCGCGCCCGCGCCAGGTCAAGGACCTACGGACCTCTTCGGCGTATCTCTTCGGCGCCATCTGCCCCGAGCGCGGTGAGGGCGCGGCGCTGGTCATGCCGCGCGCCAATACTGAAGCCATGGACCTGCATCTCGAGGAAATCAGCCGGGCCGTTGCCCCAAACGCCCATGCCGTCGTGCTGCTCGACCAAGCCGCATGGCACACCACTGCCAAACTCGGCATCCCGGAGAACATCTCCCTCGTGCCTTTGCCACCCAAGTCCCCGGAGCTCAATCCCGCCGAAAATGTCTGGCAATACCTCCGCCAGAACTGGCTCTCCAATCGTGTCTTCGACTCCTATGAAGCCATCGTCGAGGCCTCTTGCCAAGCCTGGAACAACCTGACCGACCAACCTTGGAAGATCATGTCCATCGGCCTCAGAGCGTGGGCTCGCACAAGGCAATGTTAAGGGCGGTTGGTATTAGTCCTTGACCGCGTCGGTTTCGGGGAATTGACGCCGCCGAGCCAGCTCCGTCGTGACCAACTGGGCCGTCGAGGGGGTCATCTTCGCCATGATCGCGGCGGCCTTGGCCTCGCGCATCCGGTCCAGGACCGCGAGCAGGACGTCGAGATCGAGTTCGTTGAATATTCGGGCGGCTTCTTTATGGTTTCATGCTTTCATAAATTTTTACGAGGCTTCGCGTTTTTTCTTCCTCTTCCTCATCAAACTGAATGATCAAATTCTCTATCGACGATTTCATCTCCTTCAATTCGGCGATCTTCGCATCGATTCGTTGCTCGGTCGCGACGAGGAGCTGCTCGCGCAGATAGAGATCACGTTCGCGCGCATCCGCCTGGGCCTCGATTTCCTCGCGTCGCGCGGTCAGTTTTTGCAGGATCTCGATCTCGGCGGCCCTCAGATTCAAGGGATCGAAACTGTCGTCATAGGGATCGGGCGATGTGGGGGGGCTGCTTTCGCTCGCCTGCGGGGTGGTCTCCGGTGCTTCCGTTTGCTCGGACTGGGCGGCCACCGCCGGCACGATCGCCAGCACCGCGACGCTTCCGCGCCCAAGCTCCACGACCTTCCCGGCGAACAGGGCACAAGCCACGATTCCCGTGGCCAGGAGCAGGTTTGGCCGCCTATTCACGGCGACCCCCTATCGCTGCCCCGAAGAGCATCGATAAGGGCGCGCTCGACTCGGGAACGCGGCGAACGACCCGGACTTGGAGGCCGGGGCGCAAGGTCCGCCGTGTCATTCCCGGCCTTGTCGCGCGCCACCTTTGGCCCCGAAGCAGCGGCCGATTCTCGACAACCGACGTCGCCTGACTTGGCGTTGGCCACGACATCCGAATGGTCGTCGAGCCCTCCGGCGGTCGCCCGGAGTCGTTTCCGCGTCAGCTCGGTCAAGTGGTCGGCAAGGCCGTTTCCCCGTTCGAGCAGAAATGACATGTCGTCGTTCAAGACGGTCGCTTTCTGGCTGGTGTTATTCAAGGCGGTGCAACCTTCGTCGCTCGCCTCGCGCAGACCCGCGGCCGCGGATTCGGCGCCTTTCGTTGCCTGGTCCAAATCCTTGATCAATTTCGCGAACCCGTCCCGGCCGCTACGCAAATCCTTGAGTTTCTTGCTGACGAGGGCGCAGTAGACGATCGTCGCCAACAAGAGGGCCACGATCAGGCCGTCGAGCACGAAGCCGACCGTCACCGTCGCGCCCTCAATTCACTGGACAGCTTGTCGACGCAGATGGCGATATTGTTTCCCTTGCGTCCCATTTTCCCGGACACCATGGGGACACCGCCGCAACGCAGGAGGACGCTGGTGTCGGGCCGCGCGTTGAGCTGGAAGACATCGCCGAGGCGAAGGTTGGCGATCTTCTTGAGCGGCAATGTTTGTTCGTCGAGTACCGCCTCGATCTCGACGTCGGTTCGCCACAGCTCTTCCGCCAGGTGGGTTTCCCAGATGGCGTCGCGGCCAAATTTCTCGCCCATGAACATTTGCAGGAGGAGTTCTCGGATCGGCTCTAGGGTCGCGTAGGGGAGGATCATTTCGAGCTTGCCCCCCCTGTCTTCCATATCGATGCGCATCGTGACCAGAAAGGCCGCGTTGCCGGGCCGAGCAATGGCCGCGAAACGCGGGTTGGTCTCAAGGCGGTCGAAGCGGAAATTCACCGGTGTCAGGGGATCGAAGGCGGCGCCGAGATCGGCCAGGATAACGTGGACCATGCGCTCGACAAGGTTGCGCTCGATCGTCGTGTAGGGGCGTCCCTCGACGCGTGTCGTGGTGGAGGAGTGGCGCCCGCCAAGGAGTACGTCGACGACGGAATAGATTAGGGCGCTGTCGACCGTCAAGAGGGCATAGTTGTCCCATTCATCGGCCTCGAACACGGCCAACATGGCCGGCAGCGGGATCGAGTTCAGATAGTCGCCGAATCGGGCCGAGGTCAGTGAATCGAGCAATACCTCCACGTTCTCGGAGGTGAAGTTGCGCAAAGACGTCGTCATCGTTCGAACCAAACGATCGAAAACGACATCGAGCATGGGCAGCCGCTCGTAGGAAACCATCCCACTGTCGAGGACGACTTGGATTCCCGTCTGGGACTGCTCGTCGTCGTCCTGATCGAATCCGAGCAGGCTGTCGATTTCATCCTGGTTGAGCACTCGTGTGGGCTGGCCGACGCCGCCACCCAGCACGCCCGCCGTCCCGAACAGCGTATCCTCGTCGCCGCCGGCGGCGTCTTCCTCGACTTGCGCGGCCCATTCGGCCGCCATGCGGTCATTCTCGTCATCGCCCAGCCCGTTGTCATCGGAGGCCGCTTCGGGCTCGGCCATGGCCGCCCATTCGGCCGCCATTGCTTCGTTGGGGTCAACCTCGCCGTCCGCCATTGCCTCGTTGGGGTCGGCTTTTGAGCCGCCGCCCGCCGATCGCGCGGCCTTGGATTCTTCTTTTTCCGTTTCGGGATCTGGCATTTATCGTCGTTTCTACCTACTGAATGAGAAGTTCCTTGAAGAGCACGTCCTTGATCTGAATCGGGTGGACGGCAATGTTCGCGCGCCGGAGGATTTCCTCCTTCAGGCGATACATGCCGGCCGAGCCGGTCAGATCCTCGGACCGCATTTCCCGGACGAAAATCTGGAGACTGTCCATGATCCGCGGAAGGACGCGCTCGATGTTGGAAATGTCACTAAAATGGTTCAGTTCGAGACTGATGGCGAGCTTGAGGTAAGCCTTTTTCTTGCTGCCGGTGTTCAAATTCACGAGCATGTCCGGCAGATCGTAAAACACGGCTTCCTGGCTCGAATTGGCGACGACTCCGGCTTCGACGCCGGATTCGGCCTCCATGGGCCCCGAATCGAACAAGCCGCTGAAAAAGGCCCCCGCCCCGGCGCCGATGACAACCACAACCGGCAAAAAAACGAAGAGGGTGAGCTTCTTACCGCTCCATTTCTTGGTTTCGGCGGGTGTTTCCTCGCCCCCGTCGCCGGTGGTTTCCTCTTGCGATTCGGATTCCGGATTTTCGCTCATCAAGGGATCCCTCGAACGCCGCCGGGGTCCTTTCCGTGTTTCACTGACAGAAACGGTCGAAACCGCGCCCGAGATTAGGTGTTGATTGGTTAATAAGGGGTTTATCCGGGCCAACGGGGAACGCTGCCGTGATAGACTCGCGGTCGAATCCCACCTAGGTTCATCGATCCGGCACGCGGGATCGTGGGATTGGCAGGAGCGCGGGTATGTACCGATTGGCCCTTTCCGTGGCTCTGTGGGCTTGCGTCGTAACGCCGCCCCTGGCCCAGGCCGAGAACCAACCGCCCCCGGTCAAGAAAACGATTCGGGTCATCGACGGGAATACGCTCTACGCTGGGAGTCAGAGCATTCGTTTGAAGGGTATCGATGCCCTCGAGCAAAGACAGATCTGCCGGATCAAGGGGCAGAACTGGCAATGCGGACGCCGGGCCACCTTCGCCCTATCCCGCCGCATCAGCAAGGGCGTGGTCCGCTGTGACTGGAAGACGACCGACCGACACGGTCGGGCCGTCGCGGTTTGTCGCGCCGGCGACCTCAACCTGAACGCCTGGATGGTTTCCGAGGGTTGGGCCCTACCGGAACCGGAGTTCGCGGAGGAATTCGCCGAGGAACTGACCTCGGCCGAAACCGCGGGCAAGGGCATGTGGCGGGGCGAGTTCATCACCCCCGCCGATTGGCGGGACGGTGTGCGCATGTGGCATCTCAAGTCCAGCGACGCGCCGTCGGGGAACTGCGCGATCAAGGGGGCGATCCACCCATCGGGAGTACGGGTTTTCTACCCTCCCGGCGATCGTGCCTACAACAAGGTGAAAATCGACGTTGCGAAAGGCGAGCGCTGGTTCTGCAGCGTCGAGGAAGCCCGTAGCGCAGGGTGGATTCCGGCCATCCCCTAAGGGGATGTTCGAAAACTCGCGGCACCGGCCCTCTCCCTGTACCATTTAATACCAACCGCCCTTAACATTGACTTGTGCGAGCCCACGCTCTGAGGCCGATGGACATGATCTTCCAAGGTTGGTCGGTCGGGTTGTTCCAGGCTTGGCAAGAGGCCTCGACGATGGCTTCATAGGAGTCGAAGACACGATTGGAGAGCCAGTTCTGGCGGAGGTATTGCCAGACATTTTCGGCGGGATTGAGCTCCGGGGACTTGGGTGGCAAAGGCACGAGGGAGATGTTCTCCGGGATGCCGAGTTTGGCAGTGGTGTGCCATGCGGCTTGGTCGAGCAGCACGACGGCATGGGCGTTTGGGGCAACGGCCCGGCTGATTTCCTCGAGATGCAGGTCCATGGCTTCAGTATTGGCGCGCGGCATGACCAGCGCCGCGCCCTCACCGCGCTCGGGGCAGATGGCGCCGAAGAGATACGCCGAAGAGGTCCGTAGGTCCTTGACCTGGCGCGGGCGCGATCCCTTTGGGGCCCACTGGCGCACCAGGCTGTTCTTCTGGCCGACGCGCATTTCATCTTGAAACCAAACCTCGATGGGCGTGTCCGGTGGCTGTGCCGCTACGATTTTCGCCAAGTGTTCGGGAAAACTTTTTTTTAAATTCCTCCTGTGCCCGCGCATCCTGGCCGACGTGGCGCGGGCGCGCGGAAATATGCGAGAACCCGAGCGCGGCCAGCAGCTTGCCGACGCTCCGCTCGTGATAGTCCACGCCGAAGCGCGTTCGGATCAGTTGCTTGAGATCGATGCAGCGCCAGCGCACGACCCCATCCCGTTCGGGATCGGGACCGGCCTCGATAGCCCGCGAAAGCGCCGCCATTTGCGACGGCGTCAACCGACGCGACGCCCCGTTCGGCTTGCGGTCGATCAGACCGGCCGGACCTCCCGCGTTGAACCGGTGAACCCAGTCCCGCAACGTCTGCCGATCCATGCCGCCAATACCCGCCGCGCACGCTCGATCCATCCCATCGTAGATGGCCGCCATCGACAAAAGCCGTCGCGCCTGGTTCCCATCATCGCTCCGTGCCGCAAGAACACGGACTCTTTCAGCATCAAAGTCGTTTCGCAAAGGAATCGTTGGCATTGAACACACTCCCTTGTTGCCAACAACCTTGAATCACACAAAACCTAGCGTGTAAACCTTTGCGCGAGTCAAACTCTGGGGCGGTTGGTATTAGTGAGACGGTGGATCATCCCGTCCAAGCGGTAGCGGCGATTAAAACGGTATTCGAACCGCGCCAGGGATCGTGGGACGTGCTTGGGACGAATAGCGTGGTAGGTTCCGCGTAGGCCGCGAGACTAAGAGCCACCACATAATACTAACGATTTCGGATCTTGTATACGGATGTGAATCTTGAAATAAATACGAGATCAAGGTTGTTGGGAATATTTTTCGGAATAGCACCATAATGCTGCCATAAAACATACTCGAATTTATCGATCCAATTGTACCATTAAATTCTTCGGCCGAAACCATCACTCAAACTGGAATTTCCTTCGCTAGCCCTCTCAATTCCTATGAACAGTTCTTCGGGTGGGATGAGGTTTCCATTTGGTGTGCTGCGAAGACGGTGGTGTTCCTTGATCTTTACTGTCAGTATCCCGCCAAACAAGAACGGAATAAAGGCGTCGCGCTCGATTATCGCGAGACAGGCCATCTGCGATGTCATTCTCCAGAGTCCGGGGCGCCGTTTGGGGCAATGTCCCGGCTGATGTTGAAAAAGTGAGGTAGGCGTCATTCGCCTGGAACCGTTAGGCTCTGGGTGTTGAATCCATCAAGGAGAACGACGCCATGACCAAGACTACACGGAACAGCCGCCTTTCGAAACTGTTGGAGATCCCGCTTCCGCTGTTGCCGCCGGCCTTGCCGGAGGCTTTTGATGATCTGCGCATGAGCGTGGATCGCTTTTGCCTGTTGGCCGGGGTGGAGACCCTGGGCGAGATGCTGGACGAGGATAGCGAGGTGCTCTGCGGAGCGCGCCACGCCCGCACGGCCGAGCGGCAGGGCCATCGCTGGGGGACAACCCAGAGCGAGATTGCCTATCACGGGGGCAAGGTGAAGCTGACGCGCCCGCGGGTGCGCGATCTTGCGGGCAAGGAGATGAGCTTGCCGAGCTGGGAGTTGCTCTCGGACCCGGCGCTTTTGCAGTCCTGGGCGATGAACATCATGCTGCTTACGGTTTCGACCCGCAAGTACGCGGGCGCCGTGCGCCTGCCCGGCGAGGCCAGCGGCGACTTGCCGGCACGCGCGGGCGATGCGACCTCGAAGTCCGCGGTCTCGCGGCGCTTCGTGGCCATGACGCGCAAGAAGCTGAAGGCCTTCCTGGCCAGCGACCTTTCGGATCTCGATCTCCTGGTCATCCAGATCGACGGGCTGCACGTCGGCGATCACGTGTTGCTGGCAGCTATTGGCATCGACGGCGCGGGCGAGAAGCATGTTCTAGGCCTGGCCGAAGGTGCCACGGAGAATGCCGCCACGGTGCAGGCGCTGCTCGACAACCTGACCGCCCGCGGCCTCGACCCGGAAGTGCCCCGGCTCTTCATCGTCGACGGCGCCAAGGCGCTCTCCAAGGCGATCAAGCGGACCTTCGGGCCGGTGGCCGCCCTCCAGCGCTGCCAGGTCCACAAGGGCCGCAACATCATCGAGCGCCTCGACGAAAGCCTTCATGCCGGCGTCAAGAAGGCGCTCAGGCAAGCCTGGGACCAAGACGATGCCGAGAAAGCCGAACGCCTCATGAAGAACCTGGCGCGCCGCCTGGAGACCGAGGCCCCCGGCGTTTCGGCTTCCATCCTGGAGGGCCTGGATGAGATCCTCACCGTGATCCGCTTGGGCCTGCCGCCCAAGCTCAGGCGCTCCTTGGCCTGCACCAACGCCATCGAGAATGCCTTGGGAACGGTCAGGATGGTGCAGCACAATGTCAAGCGCTGGCGCAACGCCGAGATGGCCTTGCGATGGACCGCCGCCGGCCTCCTGGAAGCCCAAAAGACCTCCGTCGCCTCAAGGCCTACCGGCAACTCCCCATCCTCAGAACTGCCCTCGAGGATCACGTGAAAAAGGCAAAAGCGAAAAGCGCCATTGAAACCATCAAAGAGGCCGCCTGGCCTCGAAGCCCAACCATGCCTGCCTCGCCTTTTTCAACAGAGCATGGGACATCGCCGGCGGCGGGCAAGGTGAAGAAGGCGAAAAAGCGTGGGGCGCACCGGCGCAAGCGGGTCCGCAAGCCGTTGCCCGGGATGATGCTGTTCCAGGATGGCTCGTCCCATCGTTGGGTTCCGGGGATCGATCGGGAGTTGGATCTGATCGTCACCATGGACGACGCGGACTCCGAGTTGACCTCGGCCTTCCTGGTCGACGAGGAAGGCACCATGTCGAGTTGGTTTACAGGAAACGATCGAGAAAAAGGGCCTGTTCGGTTCGTTTTATACGGATCGAGGTTCCCACTACTTCCACACCCCGAAGGCCGGCGGCAAGGTGGACAAGAGCCGGCCGACCCAGGTGGGCCGAGCCCTCAAGCAACTCGGCATCGAGCATATTGCGTCGTACTCGCCCGAGGCCCGCGGGCGCATGGAGCGCCTCTTCGGTACCCTGCAGAAGCGTCTGCCGCAGGAGCTCCGGCTGGCCGGCAGCGTCGAGGCCGCCAACCGGTTCCTCAAGGAGACCTTCGTGGCCGACTTCAATGCTCGTTTCATGGTGCCGGCGGCGGAACCGGGAACCGCCTTCGTCCCCTACATCGGCCCCGGCCTCGCCGACATCCTGTGTGTCCAGGAAGAACGCACCGTCGGCAGGGACAACACCGTATCCTACCGCCGAAAGACGCTCCAGATCCCCGCCGATCGTCATCGCCACCACTATGTCAGGGCCACCGTCCGGGTGCACGAATACATCGACGGCACGCTCGCCGTGTTCTCCGGACCGCGCTGCCTCGCCCGCACCGCCGGCACGCTACTGGCTGGTCAGGCGAAATCGGCCGCCTGAGATGATGGGCCTGTGGATATATGGACGATCCCCTGCGGGGAGCGGCTGCGCTTCCCCCATGTCCCTGACGGAACATGGGGAAATGCTCGCCTTCGCCCACATCCCCACAGGCCCAACCACCAGTTTTTCTAAAGCGATTCTAAAAACGGTCAGTTCATGTGCTACCTACACCGGTCATTTTAACTTGCTACCGACAGGTAGCAATGCCCGTATCCGTCGAAGAATCCAGTTCTGGTCACGAGAGACACGAAAAAAAGCCAATAAGATCGCGAGATACAGTGTTACAGATGGAAACGGGCACGAGGTTTGAGGAATTGCTAGAGGGAAAGGATCCCACACACGGCAACCGGGCGGGCGGCATCGCGTGTCGCCCCGTATCGGAATTTCGAATTCCCCTAGCCGGAATTCACGGGGACTTGCTTGATCCGGTTCTTGGCCTCGGGAGGTTTCGGAAGGGTGACCGAAAGGGCGCCCTTGTAGAACGGCGCCGTCACCGTTTCGGGATTGGCGGCGAAGGGAACCGGAAGGACCGGTTAGAAGCCGCCGTAGGAGCGCTGGATCGTGCGGCAATCGTTCTTGGTTTTCTCGTGCGCGGTTTTCTTTTCCCCTTCGATGATCAGGGTGTCGTCCGCCAGCGTCACCTCGACGTCCATTTCGTCGACGCCCGGCAGCTCGGCCGACACATGAAGTTCGTCGTCGGTTTCGGTGAGACTCCGCGGCGCGGCTTTCGCGACCGGCCCCACGCGATCCTTGAAAATCGATCTACTGCCGCAGGGTCAAGGTTCCTTCCGCCATCTCGAAGCCGCCGAGGCGCTCGAGGAAGCTCATCCCCAGCAACGACCGCCAGAGCGGGGCGACGCTCACGGAGGCGGCGACGTCGGCCTTCCGGATCGGTCCGATCCGGACTTCGTGCAAACGGACCGGCGCCCCTTGAATGAGGCCGTTGGCCGTGGCGTAGGTACGGCTATAGGCGAGTTTGTCGAGGTCGAATCCGAGCCGCCGGGCATCGGCGGCGCTGAGCACGACGTCGCTGGCCCCAGTGTCGACGAGAAACCGGATCGATACACCGTCGACGACGGCGTCGACGTGAAAATGGCCGTTTTCCCCGGCTCGAAAGCGGACGACGCCGGACCCGTCGCTGATCCCCCGTCCCGGAAGCAACTCGCCGAGGACACGATCGCGCACACCGGCAAGCTCGAAGCGGTAACCGTAAACCGCCACCAGTACGACACCGATCGCCAACCAGATCGCCGCCTGGGTTGCTCCCCTGCGGAACGACGTCCGCCGTCGGATGAGGACACCGGTCGACACCAGGGCGAGCAGGGCAACGAGGTAGACGACGTGCATCATGCCGTCCTCGCTGTCCAACGCCGAGGGAAACCACGAGGCGAGCAGAACGACGAGACTGACGACGGCGATCATCAGAATCCGCCACCGGCGGGCCGTGGGGCGGGAGCGGGGCGGGCGGCCCCAGGGATTCGGCTGCTGGTTCACGAAACGTCGTTCCCAAAAACGATCACGGGGTGTTCCCAGGTATCAACGCGTCCGGGCCCGCGGCAACGGTCTCGAGGTCGATCCATCATGCGCCTTCAGCGCGACGTTGGACGGAATTGAGCATAAACTGCCCCACCCCGGTGACCAAGGGTATCCCCGCCGCGTCGACCGCGGCCTGAAAACCCGCGAATGCCACGACCGACGGATCGAGGAACAGGGTGCCAATTCCCGGGCAAGCGCCTATCATCGTGGCGCCGGCAAACCCATCCCGACGACCCGAACCCATGCCTCGCAAGCCCGACGCGACGATCGCCATATTCGATCTCGACAAGACGATCACGGACCGGGATACCTTCGCCTGTTTTCTTCTGGGGTATCTCAAGCGCGAGCCTCGCCTCTGGCTTCATACCATTGGGTTGCCCTGGGCGCTCCTTCGGTACGGCTTGCTGGGAAAGGACAACGGCTGGTTGAAGGAGCGTTTTCTGAACGCCATCCTCGGCGGTCACCCCCGTTCGGCGCTGGTTTCCTGGATCGATGAATTCGTTGCCACGCTGCTGGCCAGCGGCGTCCGCCCCGGGGCCCGCGACGCCATCGCACTCCATCGCGCGGCCGGGGACGAACTCGTATTGGCGACGGCGAGTCTCGACTTTTACGTCGAGAAAATCGGCGCCGGACTCGGTTTCGACAAGGTTATTTCCACCCCGGCCGAGTGGTGCCCGTCGGAGACCCTGAGCGGCAAGCTCGCCGGGGCCAACTGTTACGGCGGCGAAAAACTGCGCCGGGTAAAGGTAGCCTACGCGAGCCGCCGGCGCCGAACCGTCGCCTACTCCGACCACCAAGCCG
>CBDCME010000063.1:0-73233 GCA_965218865.1 Alphaproteobacteria bacterium | reverse complement strand
GACGTTCGGGATTTCGCGATGGGAGCCGATGCAGATCCAGCTCCGCGTCCAGATCTTCTCGTCCTCCAGGTCGGCGAAGACCTTCGAGCGGTAGGCGATGGGCGTGAGGATGCGGGCCTTGCCGAAGCGCGCGCGCGACGGCTTGTAGAGGGTGGGATCCTGGAGATCGACACCCTCGTCCAGATAGTCGAGATCGGGCCGCATCGTCATCGGGCCAGACCCTCGGCCGCGTCAGGACGGGACAGGCACATCGCCCGCCCCGTCCGTCGCTGCGGCGATCCGCTACTTCCGCTTCTTGTTGAGCGGCGGATCGTAATCGGCGCGGCCGCGGTGCTGGATGGCGCGGCGCGGCGCGGCCGGCAGCGGGCCGTTCTGCGAGAAGCGGTCGAGCACGTTCTTCACCAGCCGCGAGATGTTGTTCTTCTCGGGATCGCCGTTGTTCCACGGTAGCGACCCGCAGAAGGCGATCGAGCTGAAGGCGAAGCAGGCGCCGCCGTTGGGGGTCTCGTGATAGGCGATGTCCGAGCGCACGCGCGGGTGCTGGGTGCCGTCGAGGCCCTGCTGGTTGAAGCCGAAGTCCTCCATCACCAGCAGATAGCCCTCGGTATGGCGCCCCGCCGAGGTCGCGGCGATCAGCGTGTGCGGCGGCGAGCCGAGCAGGGTGTCGACGATGTCGAGCTCGGTGCCGGCGGCGCCGCCGCCGACCAGGCCGAAGTTGCCGATCTTCTCGTCGTAGCCGATGCCCTCGAAGG
This sequence comes from Alphaproteobacteria bacterium, assembly GCA_965218865.1. Lineage (GTDB taxonomy): Bacteria > Pseudomonadota > Alphaproteobacteria > JAAXGF01 > JAAXGF01 > CBDCME01. The sequence goes on along the minus strand of CBDCME010000063.1, from coordinate 72,481 downwards.
CCCACGAGACACGCGGATCGTTACTCTCCGGCGTCCGCGAATAGTAGCTGGAGATGTCGAAGCCTTCGGACGACATGCCGGTGCCGGCGACCGAGTGCAGGTAGCGCCCGCGATAGCGCCACATGCCGCCGAGCTCGCCGGTCGACTGGTGATAGTACTCGCCGGGGTCGGCGCGCCAGGTCCTGATGCCGGATTCGCAGCGGCGCATCTCGGTGACGATGCCGCGCCCGAGATGGTCGTAGCCCGGATGGTAGGAGTGAATCCAGTAGAAGCCGTCCGCGCCCATGTACATGAAGCGGCCGCCGCGCTGGGTGTAGGTCGTGGATCGCGTCCAGCTGCGGACCGGAGTTGTGCTCCGGATGCGAGCCGGTGATCACGGACGTTGTAGTTCTCCAGCCGCGCGAGGCCGTCGTAGTTCACGTCCTCGTCGGTGATGACGTCGTACTCGTAGCCCAGCTGGTTGAGCCAGTAGATCAGATGCAGGTCGGCCGGGTATTGCCACGGCGCCTGCATCAGGAAGTGGTCGTATTGCGGCCGGACGCTGAGGATCGGCCGGAGCCTCGACGAGAGGCAGAGGCCGCTCCCGTCGGTATGGGTGTCGTAGATCGAGCCGCCATACTCGCGATGCTCGGCCAGGAACATGTTCTGGTGCTGCATGATCGGCACGCGGTAGACCAGCAGCTCCGCCCCGCCCGCGTTGTTGGCGAGATGCTCGTTGGCGTAGGCCATGTAGCTGATCGTCGGCATCATCACCGCGATCTTGGCCTGCTCCTGCCCCGGGCGGGGCACGACGAAGAACGGGATGTAGTCCTCGTCGCCTTCCTCCGTGGTGAGCTTCACGCAGTAGGAATCGCTCTCATAGTTCGCCGGGACGGTCCATTCGAAGTCGACCTCCCCAGCGCGCGTCGTCCACATCGTCGTCGTGGAAGTGGATCGCGCCATACTCCTCCGGCGCATGCTTCCAGTCGAAGTTGTTGCCCGAGAAGTTGTGGCCGGTCATGGCCCGGGTCGGGCAGTTGACGATCTGCGCATCGAGCAGGTACGGCCCGTGGTCCTTGCCGACGATGGTGTCGATGCCGTCGGAGAAATCCCACGCCGCGACGATCGTCTCGGAGAGCGCCCCGGTGGGGCCGGAGTTGCGCCGCTCGGTCATCCCGCGTTGGGCGCCGAGCTTCATCGTCTCGATCTCTTCGCGGCTCAGCGCGCGATTGCAGATCCTGGGGCTGTCGATCTTGCCGTTGTAGTGGCCGCCGATGACGATGCCCGCGGGCACGGACGACTGCGCCGTGGGATCGTCGCTGTGCGCGCCGGTATAGCCGGCGATGACCGCGGGGCTCGCGTCATGCCTGACCGGCCCTGCGATCTTCTCCTTCGCCGGCCTGATCACGGGATCGAGGGCGTAGACCACCTGCGGCTCGTGATAGAGGATCGCCTGGCCCGACTTGGCGTCGTAGCTCGCGGCGAGGAAGTGCCAGGCGTGATCGCGGAGCGGCGCGCCGGTCGTGAGCTTCTTGCCGTTGATGCGAAGCTCGGCGCAGCCGTCCTCGTTGACGAAGAGGCCGTAGCCCTTGTTCTTGTGCCACTTCGTGACCAGGCCCTGGGCGCCGTGCTTCCAGTACTTCGGATGGGTCTTCGGCGTCGTCGGCCAGACCCAGCCACTGCAGCGTGAAGCTCTGGGCGCGGAGCTGCGAGGAGTCCTCCACGCAACCGTAGGAGCCGCTGTGGATGACCTGGCGGCGCCCCTTGTAGGAGCCGTTGAGGGATGCCCGCCTCTTGCGCTCGATCAGGCCCGGCCCGCGCGGGTTGGTATCCCCGTGGATCATCTTCACGAGCTGGGTGTCGTACTTCTTCGGCCCGTCGCAGTTCACGTGGAAGCGGATCGTATCGCCGGGATGGACGCCGAACTTGTCCGCATATCCCGTCAGTCTCATCCAAGCCATCGGGTGTCTCTCCTTGAATCGCGCGGGCCTACGCAGCCGCTCGCGCGCCCTGATCGGTTAACGCATGGAATCCCGGAACGGTCGCCCGGAACCGCGCCCTAGGACGCGGCCCAGTTGTCGTCGCGGCGCTTCCAGCCTTGATGGAAGTGCTCGGGGGAAACCGTCGGTCTCCGCGAATTCGTCGAGCCGCATGAGGAAGATGTCGTGCTGCGGGTCCTGCTCGTTGTCGTACACCTTGTTGGAGACGAACTCCGGCGGCACGCCCCCTGATGCCGGAGCAGCGGGCAATGCGCCACTCCTTCTCTATCCTGGTGCAGACCACCACGAGCTTACCCGTCGCCGGCTGGGCCCGCATCCGCAGCAGCACGCGATTGAGCTGGAAGTCCTCATGAATGCCGCCGCTGATCTCGGTGGTGTCGCCCTGCGTCGCGCAGCGCAGGATCGAGCAACCGGCGACGCCCTTCATGGACTCGATGCACGCCTTGTGCTCGTCGATGAGACGATCCCGTTCGGGACTGCCTTTCGGCGGAATACGGATCATTCTGGGTCTCCCCTCGCGTCTACTGCCTCGGCCCTCGTAAGCCTCAGATCGTCAGATACTTGTCGACGACCTCGTCGGTCAATCCGCCGATGGGGCCACCCTCGACGATCAGACCGTTATCCATGATGACGAACTCGTGCGCCAGCAGACGCGCGACCCTGATGTGCTGCTCCGTGAGCACGAGCGTGAGCCCGACCTCGGTGTTGAGCCGCATGATCGTGGCCTCGATCTCCCGCACGATATTGGGCTGAATGCCTTCGGTCGGCTCGTCCAGAAGCAGGATCTTGGGGTCGGTCGCGAGCGCGCGCGAAATCGAGAGCTGCTGCTGCTGACCGCCGGACAGCTGCCCCGCCCGCTTGTCCAGATTCTCGGCGAGATAGGGAAAGAGATCGAGGCACATGTCGGGGATCCTGCGCCGCTTGTCGTTGCGGGCGAAGGTCCCGAGCAGGATGTTCTCGCGCACCGAGAACTTGGGCAGGATGCCGCGCCCCTGCGGGATGTAGCCGACGCCGATCTCGGAGCGCTGGTGCGTGGGCATGGCGCTCGCATCCTCGCCGGCGATCCTGAGCACGCCGGTCATGTGCGTGGTCAGCCCCATGATGGTGCGCATCAGCGTCGTCTTGCCGACGCCGTTCCGCCCCAACACGGCCATGCAGTGGCCCTCCTGGACGCCCAGGCTGACATTCTGGAGAATTGGCGTCTTGCCGTAGAAGGAGGTGACGCCTTCCAGCTCAAGCAGCATCGCTGATGCCCTCGGCGCCGAGATAGACCTCGCGCACGCCCGGATCGTTCTCCACCTCGTGCATCGGGCCTTCCGCCAACGTCTTGCCCAGATGCATGAGCGTGATGATATCGGCGATTTCCCGCACGAACGCCATGTCGTGCTCGACCACGACCAGCGTGCGCTCGCCCTTCAGCCGATTGAAGATTTCGGAGGTCTTGTGGGTCTCCTGCTCGGTCATGCCGGCGGTGGGCTCGTCCATGAGCAGCAGCTTCGGGTCCTGGGTCAGCACCATGCCGATCTCAAGCCACTGGGTCTCGCCGTGGCTCAGATTGCCACCGAGCTCATCCAGTCGCTCCTCTAGCCCGACGAGCTCGACGATCTCCATCAGACGCTCGCGCCCGGCCCGCTGGCGGTACGTGATCATGTTGACGAAGGGATTTGTGTTCCGGCTGTTGGCGACCTGCAGGTTCTGGCGCACGGTGAGGTCCCTGAACACCGCCGGCACCTGGAATTTGCGGCCGATGCCGTGCTTGACGATCCTGTGCTCGGGCAAGCCGGTAATGTCGCGGCCCTGAAACACGATCTTGCCCGACGTGACCTTCTGACGGCCCGTGATGAGGTCCATCGTCGTCGTCTTGCCGGCGCCGTTGGGCCCGAGCAGGCAGCGCAGCTCGCCTTCTTCCACCTGGAAGCTGAAGCTGTCGACGACCCTGTACTCGTCATAGGCCTTGGTCAGGTCCGCGACCTCGAGAATGGTTGCCACGCCCGCGCCCTCCTAGTCCGCCGCCCGCCGGGGGCCTAGCGGCGGCCTGACCGGCGCGCGGCCGCGATAGGGAATGAGGCCGATGATCATCTCGAACAGGCCGGCCAGCCCCTTCGGCAGGAAGCGCACGACGACGATGAAAACCGTGCCGAGGATCACGAACCAGGCGGCCTGGAACGCGTCGCCCACGTAGCTCTGGATCGTATTGATGAAAATGGCGCCGAAGATCGCGCCGAACAACGAGAGCCGGCCGCCGACGGCGGCCCAGATCACCATGGTGATGCTGAAGAAAATCTCGAGCGAGGTCGGCGAGACATACTGGACGATCATCACCCAGACGACGCCGGCAAGCGCCGCAATCAGGCCCGAGATCGTGAACACGGTCACCTGATAGAAGGCGACGTTGTAGCCGAGGAAGCGCGCACGCTCGGGATCGTCGCGGATGGCCTGGATGATGGTTCCGAATTTGCTCTCGAGCAGCAACTTGGTCCCGAGAGTAAGGGCGGCGAGAACACCCAGCGACACCCAGTAGATCATGCTGCTGTAGGGATCGACCTCGACACCGAAGGCATGGAAGGCGCTGGGCGGCGATATGCCGTTGAAGCCGGCCGTGAAGGGCTGCATGTCGTAGGCCATGTTGTACCAGGCGCCGAGCATGGCCAGCGTCATGATCGCGACGAAGGCGCCGGCAAGCCGCGCCTGGAACATCAGGAAGCCGAAGATGACGAAGAAGAGAGTGGGTATCCCGAGCGCCAGGATGAGCCCGACCTCGGTATGCCAGAACGGCTCCCACACCGTCGGCAGCGCCTCGAGCTCGTTGGTCAGCATGAAGCTCGGGATCGGGTCGTACTCCGGGTCCTGGTACTGCATCTGCATGGTGGCGCCCATGCCGTAGGCCGCCATGCCGAAGGCGATCCCCTGGCCGAGGCTGAGGATGCCGCCAAAGCCCCACACCAGGCTCACCGAGAGCGCGAGAATGCCGAAGACGCCGTAGCGCGCGAACTGGTTGAGCGCGAAGGGGTCGTCGCCCAAGAACAGCGGAATGGTGGCGAGCCCGCCGAAGGCCACGACGTAGACCAGCCACTGCGCGCGCTTGTCGTGATAGAGGTTCTGGCGCTGCCCCGCCTGCTCTGTTCTCCACAACATGATGCTCAGACCGCTGTTAGCGCCGCGCCATGCTGGGCGCGAAAATCCCCTGCGGCCGGAACCGGAGGAAGATCACGATCAGGATGAACAGAACGAAGCGGGCGAAGGTGTCGTTGGTGAAGTAGGAGAAGATCGAGAACATCTCGCCCATGATGCCGGCCGTCGCCAGGCTGCCGAACAGCTCGCCGCCGCCCGTCACCACCACCAGGAACGCCTCCACCACATAGCCCAGCCCCATATCCGGGAAGATCGTCTTCAGGCCCGCGAACATGGAGCCCGAGATGCCGGCGAGGCCGGCGCCATAGGCGAAGGTGAGGCCGTAGACCCGGGTCGAATTGATGCCGAAGGACGCCGCCATTTGCGGGTTCTGCATCACCGCGCGGACCTGGATGCCGATATTGGTCTTGAACAGGATCGCCCAGGTCATGGCGACCAGCACCAGCGCCGCGAAGAAGATGAAGATCCTGATCCAGGGCACGTGGACGAAGTCGATCGTCATCGCGCTGGTCAGCCAATCGGGCACGGCAACATATTGCGGCTCGCCGCCGAAGATCAGCCGGATGCTCTGGATGAAGACCAAGGATACGCCCCATGTCGCGAGGAGCGTGTCCAATGGTCGATCGTACAAGTGTCGTATGAGCCCGCGTTCGACCAGCCATCCGATGAGGCCGACGAGCACGAAGGAGACCGGCAGGCAGAGCAGCCACGGGAAACCCGCGAAATACTGCAGCATCCAGGTGAAGTAGGCGCCGAGCATGATGAACTCGCCATGGGCCATATTAATGACGCCCATGGTGCCGTAGATGATGGTGAGCCCAAGCGCCGCGACCAGCCAAATGCTGGCTAGGCTGAGCCCGATGATCAGCGCATTAATGAACGGTTCGGCGGCGAAGGGTGTCCAGAAATCATGGACGCTCATGAATGAGTCCCGCTTCTATCCATGCTTCGGCCAAACTGATGGCGCCTCGCGGATACAAACCCGAGAGGTCGGTCGCCTGCCGCTCCCCGCCGGGGACGGCGGGGCGGAGACAGTACCCCTCCGCCCCGACACTACCAGATCGAACAGGTCTCTTACAGAACGTCCTGCTGGACGGAGCCATCGGGGCGGTGCAGCCCGTCGGCCTTGCAGACGCCGCGTTCGGGATAGATCGCGTAGGGATCCGGCCCGACATGCTCGTCGGCCTGACGCACGATGGTGAACTGACCGTCCGCACCGCACTGGCCGATCTTGGGCTTCAGCCAGATGTTGAAGTTGTCCGGGTCGATCCAGACCTTGCCCTCCGGGCTTTCCTCGTCGGTCAGCCCCACCGGGCCCTGGTCGCGCCAGTTGCCGCTGACGTCGCGGATCATGCGCGGCGTGATCGCCTCCCAGTCGCCGCCCGTTTCCTCGAGGGCGCGCTCGACGCCCTTGGCCCAGATGAGGATACCGAGGTAGGTCTCCTCCATGTTGTAGTGGGTGACGCCGCCGCCGCCGTACTGGCTCCCGAGATACCCCTCCACGAACTTCTCGTTGACCGGGTTCGGCAGGGTCTGGAAGTAGGGCGCCGACAGGAAGTGACCGGCGCCGGCCTCGTTGCCCATGGCGCGGGTCTCGATCTCGCCGGTGGTAAGCGACGCGATCGGCGTCTTGTCGGACTTGAAGCCCTCCTGCAGGAACTGCCGGTGCAGGGCGATGTCGGAATCGCCGACCACCGTGGACATGATCCAGTCCGGCTGCTGCTGGCGGATCTTGTTGAACACGGGCGCGAACTCGGAGCCGCCGAGGGGGATGTAATCCTCGCCCAGCACCTCGCCGCCGGCCCGCTCCAGCCAGACCTTGACGTTCTTGTTGGACTCTTTCGGCCAGATGTAGTTGGAGCCCACGAGATAGGTCTTGGGGCCGAAATTCTCCACCATGAACGGCACCAGGTCATAGGAGTGCTGGTTCGCGAGCGGCCCGGTGTTGATGATGTTCTGCATGCACTCCCGGCCCTCGTAGCAGGTCGGGTAGTAGTAGAGGTGGTCCCATTTCATGACGATCGGCATGACCGCACGCCGGCTGGCCGACGTGTAGCTGCCGTGCACCGACACCACGCGGTCTCTCAGAATGAGCTGCGTGATCTTCTCGGAATAGACCTTGATGTCGGATTTGGCGTCCACCACCACGGGCTCGATCTGCTTGCCGGCGATGCCGCCCCTGGCGTTGAGCTCGTCGACCGCGTAGAGCGAGACCTGGGTGGAATCGTTTTCGACCACCGAGAGCATGCCGGTCTGCGACCACAGCATGCCGACCTTGATCGGCTCGTCGCTGTTGATCCAGGGCTTCGCGCCCCAGGCCTGCCCGAAGTCCTTGACGTAGAAGTGGGGGAAGCCGGCCGCGATGCCGGCCGTCCCCGCCAATGCCCCCTTGAGGATGGTCCGTCTGTTGACACGCATGTTCGAGGTCTCCCTTGCAATTCGCCGATGTCACCCCCCACGGGGCGATGTGCCTCCCGCCGTCACGCGACCGCAGGGGGCATGCGTGGCGCGGGATAGTCCCTACAAGCGGCAGGGATGTCAACAGACGGACACTTGTTGGATTCTGTTCATAGGAGGGTCATAGGAGGGCATCGCGTCGGCGGTTGCGTTTAGCCCACACCCTTGGAATCATGGCCCCGGCCCGGCGGCATGGCGGCAGAGGGAGCGGAGCCAATGAACCCGAAGAGCAGGCGCATTTTTCAGCTCTGCGCCGACAACGTGTTCTGGGTCTTTCTGGCCCTGATGATCATCCTTGGCTCCGCCTTGGAGACGCCGCTGATCAACGTCGGCCTGACGGCCCGCTGAGCGCGACGCGCGACGGCAGGGGCAAGGGCCGGAGCACCGCCACGCGGGCCGTGAGGCGCCCCATCGCCCGCACCCGGCGACGGGCACGATGAACCGGCGAGCGAGACGACGGCAGTCGGCGGCCAGCGCCGCTGGCGTCCACACGAGCAAGCCGGGTGTGGCCCACGCGACCGTCCTCGCCCGCGCGGCGCGCCATATGAAGGAAGGCCGTCCGCAGCGGGCCGACCAGCTCCTCTCCAAGCTGCTGGCGGGGGAGGGTGCGGCGGATCCCAGTGTCCTGCACTTTGCCGGCGTCGCCCGCTATCGTTGCAGCCGCTTCGACGAGGCGGCGGTGCTGCTGCGCCGGGCGACCGAGGCGGCGCCGACCTATGCGGAAGCGCACAACAGCCTCGGTATCCTCCTCCTCGAAACCGGACATAGCGCCGAGGCCCGCAGCGCGCTGGAGCGGGCCGTTTCGCTCCGCCCCGATTACGCCAACGCGCATGCCAATCTCGGCAACGCGCTCGGCGCGGCCGGCATGGGCGAAGAAGCGGCCACGGCCTACCGCAAGGCCATCGCCCTCGACCCCCACGATCTGCAGGCGCACCATCGGCTGGCGCGGACCCATCTCGCTCTCGGCGCGGTGGACCGCGCCCTCGATGCCTGTGCCGCGGCGCTCGCCATCGACCCCTTCTGCCAGAACGCGCTGGCGACCCGCGCGCTCGCCGAGCAGATCGTGGGCGCCGGCGACGGCGGGAACCGGCTTTACGACTTCGAGCGCTTCGTGACCCGCGTCTCCCTCGCCCCGCCGCCCGGCAGCGGCGATATCGAGGCCTTCAACGAGGCGCTGGCGGCGGCCGTGCGCGAGGCGCCGTCCCTGGTCTGGGAGCCGCCCAACCGCGTGACCCGCAACGGCGCCGTGACCCAGGACTTGCTGGCCGCACCGAGCCCGCCCATCCGCAACCTGGAACGTGCGCTGCACACGGCGATCGACAGTTACCGCGAGACGCTGACGGCAGAGCCGGAGAGCCCCTTTCTCGCCCGCATCCCCCGGCGCTACCGGCTCACGCTGATCGCATCGATCCTCACGGCGGGCGGGCGGCACCCGCCGCACATTCATGAGAGCGCATGGCTGAGCGGGGTCTATTACGTCGCGGTGCCCCCGCAGATCGGCTCGGGCAGCGAGGATCGCGGCGGCTGGCTCGAGTTCGGCCGGCCCGATCACGACCTGCCCGAGGGCGCCACGGTTCGCTGCGTCAGCCACCCTCCCCGCGCCGGTACGGCACTCCTCTTCCCGTCCTACGTCTTTCACGGGACGCTGCCATTCGAGGGGCCGGGCGAGCGCATCGGCATCGCCTTCGACGCCTATCCCGAGCCCTAGGGAAGGTCTGATCAAGTTGCATCTGTCATAATTTACGCACGACTCGGGGATTGGATGATCGGGCCATGGCACAGGCAAGCTTTGCGGAACTGGAGCACGACTTGAAGAAGCGCCGGACGCGGCGCGAGCTGTTCCTTGAGAAGATGGACAAGCTGGTTCCGTGGGAGCGGCTGGAGCGACGGATCGAGCCGTTCTATCCGAAGGCGGGTCGCGGTCGGCGCCCGTACCCGCTGTCGGTGATGCTGCGGGTTCACTGCGTGCAGCTGTTCTACAACCTGAGCGACCCGGGGATGGAGGACCTGCTCTACGAGGTGGAGTCGGTGAGGCGTTTTGTGGGGCTGCGGTTGACGGAGGCGCTGCCCGACGAGACGACCATCCTGAACTTCCGACATCTGTTGGAGCAGCACGGCCTGGGCGAGGGTCTGTTCGAGGAGATCAATGCGCACCTCGCGTCGCGCGGCCATCGGCTGCGCACGGGGACGATCGTTGACGCGAGCATCATCGACGCGCCGTCGTCGACGAAGAACCGCCAGCGCGCACGGGACCCTGAGATGCATCAGACGAGGAAGGGCAAGCAGTGGTATTTCGGGATGAAGGCGCACATCGGGGTGGACGCCGGGTCGGGTCTGGCGCACAGCCTGACGACGACGGCGGCCAACGCGAGCGACGTGACGCAGGCGGGTACGCTGCTGCATGGCGGTGAGACGACGGCGTGGGGCGACGCAGGCTACCAGGGGGTGGAGAAGCGTCCCGAGCACCGGGACGGCGGTGTCGAGTGGCGTGTGGCGATGAAGCCGGGGCGGCGCCGGCTTCTGGGCGAGGGCGTCGCCGAAGAGGCGGCCGAGAAGCGCAAGGGGTCGGTGCGGGCGAAGGTGGAGCATCCGTTCCTGTACGTGAAGCGGCACTTCGGCTACGCCAAGGTGCGCTACCGGGGCGTGGCGAAGAACAGGCAGCGCATCGCCTTGCTGCTGGGGTTCTCGAACCTGCTGATCGCCGGGCGCTACGCGACGGGATGACACGGGAGCAGTCTGCCTGCCGCTGGCGGGACGACGGGGAAGGAGGCGGATCGACGCGGATATCGCCCCTCTTGTCCCTCTCCCACGACAAAAACAGCCTCCAGCCTGTCGGGAATATCGTCGAGCTTCAAATCCAAGCTACCTCTTCCCCTCGAAGCCTCAGAGACGGGGTTGTTCAGACTTTCCCTAGGGTATTCGACGCCGCACGTGCTGCCGCTAACCACCGCACCGTGTCCGCCGCAATCTCCTGTTCGCCGATCGGGCGGCACTCGGAGGGCCCCATGCGGAGCCATCTCAGTCCATTCCCTTGAGCGGCGGCGGGCCTTCCCGCAGGATTGCGCCGCGCCAGCCGGCGCGCGGGAGGGGATATGACGACGCTTTCCTGGGGCGTGCTCGGCGCCTCGCACTTCGCCATCGAGCACATGATCCCGGCGCTGCAGCAGAGCGCCGGCGTGCGCGTCTACGGCATCGCGAGCCGCGAGCTGGCCAAGGCGGAGGCGGTGGCCCGGCGCTTCGACCTGGCCCAGGCCTACGGCGACTACGAGTCCCTGCTCGCCGATCCTGCGATCGACGTGGTCTACAACCCGCTGCCCAATCACCTCCATGTCCCATGGACCGAGAAGGCGGCGCGGGCCGGCAAGCATGTGCTGTGCGAGAAGCCGATCGCGCTCGACGCGGCCGAGGCCGCCAGCCTGATCCCCGTGCGCGACGAGACCGGCGTGCAGATTCAAGAGGCCTATGTCGTGACCCACCATCCGCAATGGCAGCGGGTGAGGGAGCTCGTGCGTGAGGGCCGCATCGGCCGGGTGCAGGCGATCCAGGGCTGGTTCAGCTACCGGCTGGAGGACCCCGACAACATCCGCAACAAGCGGGAGATGGGCGGCGGCGGGCTGCTCGACATCGGCGTCTATCCGCTGGTGACGGCGCGTTACGTCTTCGATGCCGAGCCGGTGCGCGTCTTCGCCGCCATCGAGCGGCACCCGGAATGGGACGTGGACGTGCTGACCAGCGCGGTGCTGCAGTTCCCCGACGGCATCCTGAACTTCACCTGCGGCACCCTGCTTGCCGGCCATCAGTACATGGCGATCCACGGCGACGAGGGGCGAATCGAGTTGCCGGACCCCTTCGCCCAGTCACCGAGCCGCGAGGCGCGCATCGCGATCTTCGATCCGGGCGAGATCTGGCAACCGCGGGACGCGGAGGTCGAGACGCTGGCGAAGGTCAACCAGTACGCGCTGCAGGCCGAGGCGTTCTGCGCGGCCGTGCGGGGCGAGGCGCCGCCGGCCTTCCCTCTCGAGGAGTCGATCAAGATGATGCGCATCCTCGACGCGCTCGCGCGCTCCGGCGAGAGCGGCCGGTGGGAGGAGGTCGGCGCCTGAGCAGCGGATGTTGCGGGCGGCGCGCGCTGCTATAACGGGCAGCACCGAGCCGGGGCAGGGAAGGGGACATGACGACGGTACCGACAGAGGCGCTGAAGCTTTTCGGCACCGAGCAAGAGGCGCCGATGGCGCGAACCCTCCGCGCCGGCGCGCTCTCGGCCGCGCTCGACGCCGGCAAGCTCCGCTGGATTCGCTTCGGCGGCGGGGAAGCGCTGCGCGGCCTTGCCTTCGTCGTGCGCGGCTCGGGCTGGGAGACCTACGCGCCGCAGATCGCGAACCTGGAGGTCGAGGAGGGGGAGGGCCGCTTTCGTGTCGGCTACGACGGGCGCATCGACTCCGCCGACGGCAACCTCGCCTTCCGCGCCGATATCGTGGCGGAGAACGAGCGGAGCCTGGTCTTCACGGTCGAGTTTCGGCTCGAATCAGAGTTCAGGACCAGCCGCACGGGCTTCGTCGCGCTCCATCCGGTCGAGGGCGTGGCGGGCGAAGCCTGCACCATCACCCACAGCGACGGCACGCTGGAGGAGACCGCCTTCCCCGGCCTGATCATGCCGCTGCAGCCCTTCTTCGACATCGCGGCCATGCGCCACCAGGTCTCGCCGGGGGTCTGGCTCACCTGCCGCTTCGAGGGCGCCGATCCGTGGGAGACCGAGGACCAGCGCAACTGGACCGATGCGTCGTACAAGACCTATTACCGCCCCCTGGCGCTGCCCTATCCCTACACGCTCGCCGCCGGCGAGACGCTGCGCCAGGTCGCGACGCTCACCGTCGAGGGAGGCTCCGCGGCCGTTACAACGAGCGCCGGCAGCAATGACGGGGCGGTCGAGATCGCCGTTGGCGGCGAGACCGGGCAGCATATGCCGGAAATCGGGCTCGGCGTCGCCGCTTCGGAGCGCGGCCACCTCGACCACGGGCTCGAGCTGCTCAAGGCGCTGGGGCCGGGCCACCTCGTCTGCGAATGCGACCCGCGCGACCCCGACGCGGTGCAGTCTCTCTCCGCTGGCCGCGCCCTGGCCGAGGCCCTCGATGCCGAGGTCGTGTTGGAGATCACGGTGCCCTGCGAGGAGCCGGTGGCGGACGAGCTGGCGGCGGCGGCCGAGATCGCGGGCCGCGCCGGTCTCAAGCCCGCCGCCATCGTGCCCGAGCAAGCGCGGCTCCTGAAGTTCACCCTGGAGAAGATTCCGGCCCTCGGCATCCCCGACTTCGACGAGGTCTATGGCGCGGCGCGGGCGGCATTCCCCGGCGTGCGCCTGGGCGGCGGTGTCTTCACCAACTTCACCGAGCTCAACCGCAACTGCGCGGTGCCCGCGCTCTTCGACTTCCTCACGCATGCCACCTGTGCCGTGGTGCATGAGCCGGACGACCGCTCGGTGATGGAGACGCTGCAGACGCTGCCCGACATCGTCGCCTCGGCCAAGGTGTGGGCCGGCGGCAAGCCCTACCGCATCGCGCCGAGCGCCATCGGCATGCGCTTCAACCCCTATGGGCCGGATGTCCACCAGAACGGCGACAACGGGCGCTACTCCTTCAACCGCCAGGACCCGCGCCATCGTGCGCTGCTCGGCGCCGCCTTCACCCTCGGCTATGCCGCGCGTGTGGCGCCGCTCGGTGTCGAGGCGCTGGCGCTCGGCCAGCCCTCCGGCGCGCTCGGCATGGTCTACCGCGGGACCGAGCACCCGCAGCCCTGGTTCGACGATTTGCAAGGGCCGGCGGTGTTGCCGCTCTACCACATCGTGGCGGCGCTGGCGGCGGCGAAGGGGGCCGCAGTTCGCACTGTGACGAGCGGCGATGCCACGCGCGTCCTCGGCCTCGCCTATGAGAGCGGCGCCGGCACCCTGCTCTGGCTCGCCAATCTCACGCCGGAGACGCAGGCCGTGACGGTCTCGGGCATCGGCGGGGGATCGGCGACCGTCGGGCGGCTGGATTCCGGCAATTTCGTGGACGCGGTGACCGACCCTGCGGGCTTCGCGGCAAGCCCCGGGGCACCGGGGGACCCGAGCCGCCTTGCGCTCGCGCCGTTCGCGGTATCGCGCATCGCGCTCGGCCCCTGAGCGAGCGCCGGAACAGCATTTCGCAAGAACGACAAGGGAAGCAGGAGATGGCCGAACACGCCCTCAAGGAGATGTCCCGTCACGGCCGGCTCAAGGTCGGCACCTTCGTGGTGGAGTTCAACACGCCGGGGATCGGCCAGATACTGAAGGCCGCCGGCTGCGAGTTCGCTTTGCTCGACATGGAGCACTCGGGCTTCGGCTTCGAGACGATAAAGCAGGTGCTGCGCTACATGCAGGCGGGCGACTTGCCGACGATCGTGCGCGTGCCATCCCGCGAATACCACCACGCGGCACGGGCCATGGACATGGGGGCCGAGGGCATCATGTTGCCGATGGTGGGCTCGGCGAAGGTCGCCCGCGAGCTGCTGGGCTACGTCAAGTATGCGCCGGACGGCGAGCGCGGCGTCGCGCTGCAGATCGCCCACGACCGCTACGCACCGGGCCCCGTGCAGAAGAAGCTGCGCGACGCCAACGAGCGCTGCACCTTCGTCGCCCTGATCGAGACCGCCGAAGGCGTGGAGAACGCCGACGACATCGCGGCGATCGAGGATGTCGACGTGCTCTGGATCGGCCACTTCGACCTCGCGGTCTCCATGGGCATCGCCGGCCAGTTCGACCATGCGGACTTCAAGGCGGCGGTGGCGCGCGTCGTGCAGGCTGCGAAGAAGCACAACAAGTCGCTGGGCCGGCTGGTGCCGAACGTGGAGGCAGGGGCGGCGCTGTTCGACGAGGGCTTCGACTTCATCTGCTATTCGGGCGATGTCTGGCTGCTGCAACAGGCCATGCGCGAGGGCGCAGACGGCCTGCGCGCCCAATGCAAGCGCGGCCGCCGGCGGCCGAAGAGATAAGGGAGATCAATGGGTTATGGCTGAAAAGTTCAAAGTCGCACTGAGCAGGGATTTCTTGACGGCGGAGGGCGAGCCGCTCTTCCCGATGTTCGACCGCGCGCCGCTGGACGAGGACCCGGACATCGAGTGGCACTACCTGGAGAACGGCGAGGGGCCGGTGGACGCATCGGAGCTCGCCGGGCACGACGCGCTCATCCTGCTTGCCCAGCGTTTCGACCGCTCCAGCGTGCCGGGCGACGGCAGGCTCGCCATGGTCGCGCGCTTCGGCGTCGGCTACGACAGCGTGGACGTCCCGGCCTGCTCCGAGAACGGCATCGCGCTGGTGATCACGCCGAACGGCGTGCGCCGGCCGGTGGCGGTCGCCATCATCGCGCTGATCCTCGCCGTCACCGGCAAGCTGTTGCTCAAGGACGAGCTCACGCGCGAGGGCCCGCCCGGCTTCGCTCGCAAGGGCGCGCACATGGGGGTCGGCCTCGTCGGCAAGACCCTCGGCTCCGTCGGCATCGGCAACATCGGGGCGGAGATGTTCCGCCTGGCCGCCCCCTTCGACATGAACTTCATCGCCTGCGACCCCTATGCCGACCCGGCGGTAGCGGCGGAGCTGGGCGTGCAGATGGTCGACCTCGACACGCTCTGCCGGGAGGCGGACATCCTGGCCGTCAACTGCCCGCTGAGCGACGCGACGTACCAGATCGTGGATGCCCGCCTCATCGCCTCGATGAAGCCGAGCGCCTATCTGATCAACACCTCGCGGGGCGGCACGGTGGATCAGAAGGCGCTGACCGTAGCGCTGCAGGAAGGCCGCATCGCCGGTGCCGGGCTCGACGTGCTCGACCCGGAGCCGCCGGAGCCGGACGATCCCATCCTCAAGCTCGACAACGTGGTGTTCGCCCCGCATGCGCTGGCGTGGACCGACCAGTGCTTCGCTGGCCTCGGCGCCGACGACATCGTCGCCTGCCAGGCGCTGATGCGGGGCGAGGCGCCGCAGGGCATCGTCAACCGCGCAATCGTGGACGCCCCGGCGTGGCAGGCGAAGCTCGATCGCTTCAAGCAGGCCTTCGGCCGCTGATCGATTGCCGCTGGCGGCGACTGCCGGGCCTGTTCGACGCTGCGCACCATGGTGCGGTCCACGGCGCGTGCAGCCTGCGGTCAATACGCCGGAGTGGCTGTGGCAATCGTGGTGCGCGGCCTTTGGCCCGAAGGTGGCCAGCGCGATCGCCGCCGCCCACCTCGTCGAACCGCCGCTCGATCTGACGGTAAAGGGCGAGGCGGCCCGCTGGGCGGCGGCTCTTGGGGCCGAAGTGCTGCCGAGCGGAACCTTGCGCCGTCGGGCGGGCGGCCTCATCGAACGCTTGCCCGGGTTCGAGGAAGGGGCTTGGTGGGTGCAAGACGCGGCGGCCGCGTTACCGGTTCGGCTCCTGGGTCCCATCGAGGGCGCGACCGTGATCGACCTCTGCGCCGCGCCCGGCGGGAAGGCGGCGCAACTCGCGGCCGCCGGTGCCCGCCTCGTCGCCGTCGAGCGCGACGAGGCGAGGCTCGCCCGGCTCCGGCAAAACCTCGCCCGGCTCCGGCTGGCGGCGGAAACGGTCCATGCTGACGCGGTGGAATGGCGTCCGCGGCGGCCCGCCGGTTTGGTCCTTCTCGACGCCCCCTGCACTTCGACCGGAACGATTCGCCGCCACCCGGACATCGCGCGCTTGAAACGCCCGACCGACATGGCCCGGCTGACGCGTCTGCAGGATCGGCTTCTCGATGCCGCGGCGGACATGCTCGCGCCCGCTGGGAGTCTGGTCTACAGCGTCTGTTCGCTGCAGCGCGAGGAAGGGGAGGAACGTATCGCGGCCCTGCTACGGCGAGACGCGCGCCTGCGCGCGAATCCGATCAAGGCCGAGGAGGTGTACGGCCAATCCGAATTCATCACCCCGGACGGTTACCTGCGCACGCTCCCCAGCCACCTGCCGGCCCAGGGCGGCCTCGACGGATTTTCGCCGCCCGTTTGCAACGGCGCGGAGAATGAGCCGCGCTTTCCACTCGGTGGGTGCCAATGATCCCTTACCTGTGGCAGCTTGACAGTCTGTTCGAAAATGCGCTTCCGCGCATTTTTTGCGTCTGTCCTTCTCCCCCTCCCGACCAGCCACGAGAGGTTGCTGATAGGGGTGGCCGGGAGGGGGAGAGGGCCGGTGCCGCGCATTTTCGAACAGATGGGGTAATCGGCGGGGGTTGGCCGCAAGGTTTGACATTGGTGGCTGCCTTCCGGAGTGTCGTTGAAACGAGGTCTGATATCAGCCTCAAACGCCATGAAAGGAAGACAGCCGCGGAACATTATGCAGGATTGGACCTGTCGCTTGAAGAGACAAGTGTTTGTGTTGTCGACGAGGACAGAAAGGTTGTCCTGTAGGAGAAGGTTTTGAGCGAGCCGGAAGCGATCGTGGCGGTGCTGGAACAGTTTCGCGGCTCGCTGGCGCGGGTCGGCCTGGAAGCGGGACCGCTGTCGCCATGGCTTCACGCCTGTCTTCACAAGGCGGGTTTTGCGGCGATCTGCATCGAGACCCGGCACGTGAAAGCATCGCTTGCGGCGATGCGCAACAACCGTAAAGACGCCCATGGCATCGCCCAGATGATGCGCCTGGGGTGGTATTGCATGGTTCACGTCAAGAGCCGGGAGAGCCAGGAGCTGCGGATGCTCTTGAACAACCGCAAGACCTTGCAGAAGAAGACACGCGACATCGAGAACGAAATTCGAGGCACCCTGAAGGCGTTCGGACTGAAGGTGGGCAAGGTGGGCGCGGGGCGATTCGAGATGCGGGTCTTGGAGCTGCTCGAGGGCGAGGCCCGGCTTGGTGCCATGGTGCGGCCGATGCTGAAGGCGCGTGCCGCTTTGATCACCCAATTCGGCAAGCTTCACCGCTTGGTCCTCAAGGAGGTTCGCGGCGACGCGGTCTGCCGCCGGTTCATGACCACCCACAGCGTCGGCCCGATCACGGCCTTGACTACCGGGGTTGATGATCCGGAGCGATTCCGAAAATCGAAGAACGTCGGCGCCCACTTCGGGATCACGCCGAGAAAGTATAGCTCCGGCGAAACCGACTACTCGGGCCACATCAGCAAGTGCGGCGACGCCATCGTGCGCAGTGCTCTCTACGAGGCCGCCACGGTGCTGCTGACACGGGACAAGCGGCCCTCGGCGCTCAAGGCCTGGGGCGAGCGGATCGCCCAGCGGTCCAGCCCCAAGCGGGCCCGGGTGGCGGTGGCGCGCAAGCTCGCCGTGATCCTCCACCGCATGGGGATCGACGGCAGCGACTTCCGCCGCGAGGCCGCGGCCAAGGCCGCCGGCTAGGAGGCTCCGAGATGACTCTTTTGCCAGCAAACAATCGCCGAGGAGAAAGCTCCATAAAACAAACGGTCGATCGAGATCCGCCGTGGCGGATGGTGCCCTGGTGGGGACCGGGGACGAGGAGAGCACGCTCAGAGTCTTGTCGTCGATCCAGGTCGTTTCGGATCGAACACGCCGAACAGATTGTCGCCGCCTCACCCTTCTGATCCCATCCTGTGCCGGCAAGCCCCGAGCACGTAGAGAAGCATGGACCACCAGGCCAACCCCACGCCCGCGGACCCGAATCACTTTGGAAGCTTGACCTTCAAATGCCGATTAGAGAAGACTGTGAGATGATCCAGCGACGGGCGCGAGATCATCGCGACCTCGGATTAATTGATTTGAAGTCGGCTAAATCAGACTGGGCCCGAATTGATTGAGACGGGATCACGTTGCCGAGACCGAGCGCTACAAAACCATGACGCTGCCCACCCACGAGTTCATCCGCCGCTTCCTGATCCATGTCCTGCCCTCAAGCTTCCATCGCATCCGCCACCATGCTCGCCAACGGTAATCGCACCGCCAATGTCGCGCGGGCACGCGCGTTGTTGCTGGCCGTCCCGCGCCACGATCAGGCCGCCGAGAGATCCGCGGACGGGCCAAATCCACCCGCGCATCCTTGCCCCACCTGTGGCGGACCAATGGTCATCATCGAAACCTTCGCGCCGGGACAGACACCCACGTATCACCGCCAACGTGCCCCACCGCATGGCCCGAGGAACATCTCATGATGCCGCCCGCGACATCGCCACACCGCGAACTTGCCCCTGACTGCCGCTGGTCAACGACCGGCCACGGTACCGTTCGCCCAAGGCAAGTGATCACCAGCCAACAACGCCCGCCCACTCACCGATCGATGACAATAAACCCTCGTTCAACCGCGCCGGACCCTATCCTAAACGGGCCAAGCGATCGTTCACGCCGTGGCAAACCCGGGCCGCCCTCACCACCGCTGTGGTCAAATCCCCATAGCCGAACCGAATAACCGAGATCCCCGACCGCGATTTCGTGCCTTGGCGCTTCTCCGACGCCGGCAACCGCCGTGCCCAACCCCACGCCCCGTGCCAGGCGTCCGAGGAACCTGCACAATAAGCGACATTCAGTTATTCGACGCGGATAACCGAGGCGGTTAATGTTGGCGTTATCCACGAATTCCGTATCGCTGGGTGATGGATGAGCGTACGGTGCTAGTGGGCGCCACCGATAGGCAACCCACACTTACCGTTCTGAAGCGGGCTCGTTGGGCCGGCTTTTTTATTTCGGAAAATTGAATGTCGGTTGGAACTGTTAAGTCGTTCAGCCCTGATCGAGGCTTAGGACTGATTGTGCCCGATCGTGGCGGAGACGTGGTTCTCGTTGAAATAGCTGCCGTCGAGACTGCGGGCCGATCGATGCTTGCGGACCAGCAGCGTATTCGCTTCGATTTGACACGGGATCAGTCGGGTAAGGGAGACGAAATGAAGACGTACTTCGCCTTCGCTATGCTTGCCGGTTTTCTTGCTGCCATGCCAGCGCGCGCGGAAAACCCCTATCCCGCTAATCTCGGCGGTCCGGGAACCACCTTAGGCATGGCGAGTGAGTTCAACCAACTGGTCGCCTTACTCAGCGACGGAGCGCTCAGGGATATCATGTGCCGCCTGTCTGGTGCCCGCTTTACTCCGGGAAACCTGAGTTCCGTGCTTGGCATGCCCGAAGGACAGGTTCTACGGCGGATCAATACCCTGCGCAACTGGGGATTGGTGCGCATGGTGCGGCTCGACTCGGCGACCACCATCGTCGAGCCGAACCCGGGCGGTGGCGGCCAAACGATGCGGCGGTGGGCGAACAGATATTGTTCGGCGGGCGATTCCTGTGGGACACCGGTCACCAGCGCCGACAGCCAAAGGAAACCGGTGGCAAACCCGGACCGCCAAGGGAATGAGCGAAAGGAAACAGCCGTCGTTAGCGGCGGGGGCACCTGGCTCTTCGGCGGAGACTCAGCCCCGAGAGGAAAAGAGAAGCCAACTAAAGGAACGGTCAAATGGTACGACGCGACCAAGGGTTTTGGCTTTATTGAGGTCGGAGGTAGCTCGGACGATGTGTACGTGAACAAAGAAGCCGTCGAACGCTCCGGACTTGACGGTCTCGGGGAGGGCCTGAAGGTCATCTTCGACATGGTTCCCGGCCGGGGTGGAAAGATGGCCGCGGCGAATTTGGCCATCGATGACAGCCAGGGGCCCGACAGCGGAATGCCCAATAGCCAAGGGAATGAGCGAAAGGAAACAGCCGTCGTTAGCGGCGGGGATACCTGGCTCTTCGGCGAAGAATCAGACCTGACAAGAAATGACAAGCCATCCGCGGGAACGGTTGCGGATACCTTTGTGACCAATAGTAGCTTTTCGGAACTTGGCTTGGCCGATCCAATTTTGCGTGCGTTGAATACCAGAAACCATATCTCTCCAACGCTGATCCAGGCGCAGGCCATACCCAAACTTCTCGCGGGCGCGGATGTCCTGGGCATCGCCCAGACCGGCACCGGTAAAACGGCAGCCTTCGCGCTGCCGATTCTCCATCAACTTTCGCGAACGCTCGCAAGTAACATACCAGGCCGCCCGCGCGCTCTGATCCTTGCGCCCACCCGCGAACTCGCTCTCCAGATCGGCGCTGAGTTCCGTGCTTACGGCGAGTATCTGCGCCTTCGCCATACCGTGATTTACGGCGGTGTCAGCCAGACGCCACAGGTCAAGGCCCTGTCGCGGGGCATCGATATTGTCATCGCCACGCCCGGCCGCCTTCTTGACCTCATGAACCAAGGGCGGATTCGACTCGGCGCCGTACAGTTTTTTGTCCTCGACGAGGCCGATCGGATGCTCGACATGGGCTTCGTGCCCGACGTCCGCAAGATCGTCTCGGCCCTGCCCAAGTCACGCCAGTCTCTGATGTTTTCCGCCACTATGCCGGGCGAAATCGCGCACCTTTCGGGCGATATCCTGGCTGATCCGATCCGCGTCGAGGTGACGCCCCAAGCGACGCCGGTCGAGCGCCTCAAGCAGAGCGTCTACCACGTATCCGCCCGCGGCAAGGATGCCTTGCTCGCAAAGATCCTCGACGATCCCGCGCTATCGCGGGTTCTCGTGTTCGCCCGCACTAAGCTCGGCGTCAACCACGTCGCCGAATGGCTGGGAAAACGCGGCATTCCCACCGAGTTTCTCCATGGCGACAAGTCCCAGGCCGCGCGCCAGCGGGCCCTCGAACGTTTTCGTACCGGCCACGTGCGGGTTCTGGTAGCTACCGATGTCGCGGCCCGTGGTATCGACGTTGAAGGCATTACCCACGTCATCAACTATGAGCTACCCCATGAGCCGGGAAATTATGTTCATCGCATCGGGCGGACGGCGCGGGCTGGGGCCGGCGGCGAAGCTATCTCCTTCTGCGCCCCGTACGAGCGCGATTATCTTCGCGATATCGAACACTTAATCCGCAGCCGGGTGCGCGTGATCGGGGAAGACCCCGCCCTGGCGCCGAGGAGGTACTGGAACGTGACGCCCCTTCGTGAGTCCTGAAACACGCGCCGCCGGCGGCACTACGGTCGCAAGCAACCCTCCGCCGCAAGCGCATGAGCCGGCTTCAGGCAAGCCGACGCGCTCATCACGGGTTGCGCTCTGCTCGGCCGTGAACGTCTTCTCGCTTCCGCAGCCACCGAAATCGAGTTCAAACCCGCCATCCTGTAAGGGAGACGAAATGAAGACGTACTTCGCGATCACTATGCTTGCCGGATTTCTCGCCGCCATGCCAGCGCGCGCGGAAAACCCCATTCCCGATACTTTCGGCGGTCCCGGAACCACCTACGGCATGGCGAGTGAGATCAACCAACTGGTCGCTTTGCTCGGCGACGGGGCGCTCAGGGATATCATGTGCCACCTGTCTGGTGCCCGCTTTACCCCGGGGAGCCTTAGTTCCGCGCTTGGCATGCCCGAAGGGCAGATTCTCCGCCGGATCAATACCCTGCGCGGCTGGGGTTTGGTGCGCATGGTGCGGCACGATTCGGCCACCACCATCGTCGAGCCGATCCCCGGCGACGGCTCCCAAACGCTGCGGCGGTGGGCAAACAGATATTGTTCGCAGGGCGATTCCTGCGGGAGACCAGTCGCCAGCGCCGACGGCCACAGGTCCGACAGTCGAATGTCCAAGAGCCAAGGGAATGAGCGAGACGAAACGGCCGTCAGTCGCGGCGTGGGCCTCGGTGGCACCGATCCCGCTTTTTCCGGCGCCGATTGGGACACCAAGACACCCGGGAGAACGGGGATGGAAAAGGCAACCTTCGGGGCTGGATGTTTCTGGGACGTCGAGGCGACGTTTCGACGGCTCGGCGGCGTCGCCGAAACGGCCGTGGGGTACGCCGGGGGTCACCTCGACAATCCTTCTTATGAGGTCGTTTGCGGTGGGCGCAGCGGACATGCGGAGGTTGTCGAGGTGACCTTCGACCCGGGCAAGGTTTCCTACGAGAGGCTGCTGGAAGTCTTTTGGAGCATCCACGATCCAACGACGCTCAACCGGCAAGGTCCCGACATCGGCAGCCAGTACCGCTCCGTGATCTACTATCACGGTCCGGCTCAGGAATCGGCCGCCCGAGCCGCTCGCGACAAGCTCGCATCCTCGGGCCGGTACGCAAACCCGATCGTTACCGAAATCCGCTCGGCGACACCGTTTTTCAGGGCCGAAGAGTACCACCAACGTTATCTCGAAAAACGGTGAGCCGCGGGATTTGGGCGACCGTAAAATCTGGCGGACCGGATTTCGGCCAGACACCGCCGCCGTCACGCCCGCCGAGCTTCGGTAACGCTACCGATAGAACTGACTTCGAACCCGGTTCGCGACTATTTCGGGACAACTCCGCTGATTCGTTCCAAATTTTGAATGCTTTTGCCATATCGCCCCCATCGCCGTCTCCTTCGAAACACACGCCACAGCGGGCGTCATGGTTGTCCGACTCCCCGATGACTCGCTCATCCTATGCCATCGCGAAGGTCCGTTGTGGGTCAGATTCGGCGGTGGCCAGCGCTTTACATGGTGTGCCGCTTTCCGATCCGCGAGCGGACGTGGCGCCAGCCCAGGGGCGGAATCATCGCGATTTCCTCCCTTGGCGGGTCTTGCGAGCCTGGGTCGATCGATTATCCCGTGACCTTGCGCCCAGTCTCAAAAGTGTGAGCCCGTCTCGATTAATTTGGGTTCGGATATTGTGAGCCTCGGAGTGTCTCATCCGAGCCAAAATTCACGATGGTCCGTCGCATCCCGAGCCGCTCGGCTAGGGATGACGATGCCGCGGAAGGCGCGAGGCCGACCCCATTTTTTTGTTTCTCGCTCCGGGGTATATTGGGCCCTTCCCGTTCAGGCTGTGGCGCGGGATTTTGGAGCGTTTCGATGGCGGGTATCGTCTGGTTGGCCTCGTTTCCCAAATCCGGCAATACTTGGTTGCGCGCCTTTTTGGCCAACTATTTCACCAACGCGCAAACGCCCCTGTCGATCAACGACCTCTCCAAATTTATCTACAGCGACGGTGTCGCGGCGCCATTTGAGAAGATCGCGGGCCGGCCGGTCACCAACATGAGCGCGCGGGAGATTCACGCGCTCCGCCCCAAGGTCCACGCGATGTATGCCCGCTCGAGCACCGACACCGTTTTCGTCAAGACCCACAACGCCATCGCCTATCTCGATAACGTTCCGACGATCAATCCAAAGGTTACGGCGGGGGCCGTTTACCTGATCCGAAACCCGTTGGATTTATCGATCTCGTATGGCCACCATTTCGGCGTGCCCCTCGACCGGATCGTCGTCGCGTTGCGTTCGCGCGATGCCCAGATCATCACCGAGGAGGACCGGGTCCACCAACACCTGGGAAATTGGAGCGATCACGTCAGAAGTTGGACCACCGCGCGTGGCCTGCGGCGCCACGTCGTTCGTTACGAGGACATGGTACTGAAGACGTTGGAGACCACTCGTCGCGTGGTCGAATTTCTCGGCCTGCCGCTGACGTTGCCGCGGCTGGAGAAAGCCATGCGCTTTAGTTCCTTCAAGGTCCTGCGCGAACAAGAGGTGAGCGATGGGTTCATCGAGGCCAACAAGAGCCGGCATTTTTTCCGCCAGGGAAAGATCGGCGAGTGGCGCCATATCCTAACCGCGGAACAAGTGCGGACAATCGTCGCGGATCACGGCGAGGTCATGGCCGAACACGGCTATCTGAACAAGGACGGGCGCCCCGTTTTCTGACGCCCGCCCGCGAGCGTCGTTTGCGCTGGCGCCCTGGTTGTCGCCTATCACGACCTCCGAACCGGCACGATTCCACTGTAGGGACGAACCTGTCGCGGGCGGCGGACTTCGCCTCCTCGCGCGGCGGAGCCAACGGATTTCCGGCCGACACGGTTGGCGTAACTCCCGATTTCCGCACTAGTCCCCCGTCCATCGGGGCGAAACTTATTTTTGGACCTCGCACGAATCGTCGTTCGTGCACCAGCTCCCGGCCCAGCGGCGCATGAAGACGCGGGCCTCGTCGCTGGCCGGGGCGACCAGATCATAACCTTCGCTCACCATGATCTTTACCAATCCCGCCATTTGTAGCTTGTCCACCGCGTCTCTGATCTTCTTCCCCGATACGTGCATCGAGCGGGTGAGCATATCGACCGCGAAGGGCTGATAGGCGACCTTGCAAACGATCTCTCTCAGGATCGGGTCCAAACTGATCTCGACCTTGGTGGTCACTTCGTTGAACCACTGGATGATTTCCTTGCGCGGGGCATCCGGGCCGGGAATTTTTGGCGCTTCGGCGGCGGCGCCGCCGGCCCCGATCACGACCGCGGCGAGGACGGAAACCAATCCATTTTTCAACATATCCCACCGCTCCCTTCAGCGCCGTGCGGCGCGCGGGCTATTTTCGCCACGGTGAGCAATCAGCGGGTAACGCTAAAAAATAAATACTCGATGAACCTACCTGATGAATATACCGGTGGCCGTGTACTCTCGGGCCAAACCCGCTGTCGAATACGTGGGAAAAAAGCTACACGGCTCTTCTTCAGATATGCGCGCCGGCCCTTGAATTCAACATGGGCCACCCGGGCTGTGCCCCTCGAGCAGGCTTGGGCTCAGGGGCATCAGCAGCGGGCGGTCGGTCCAAAGGAGGGCGCAACGGACGTCCCGGTCGGGAAACGCGCGGCGCAGTACGGCGCCATAACAGGCCATCTGGCGCAAATAGGCGGCGGGAACCTCGCTCGTGTTTCGAGGCGCTGGCCGGTTGCTCTTGAAGTCGACGATCAAGACCTCGTTTTCCTTGACTACCAGGCGATCGACCTGGCCGGCGATGACGGTTTCGCCGACCACTCCGATCAGCGGCACTTCGGCCCGGCTCCCGGGAGCGAACAGATCGGTGAAGCCGGGATCGTTGAGCACCGCGAAAACTTCCCGGCTGATTTCCTCCCGGGTCGCGGCGTTAAGGCCGTGTCCCGGATTGGCGAGAAAGCGCGCGCCGGCGCGCCGGCGCGCCTCGGGGGCGATCGCGGGTAGATATTGTAGGAGCTGGTGGATCAGACGCCCACGCTGGAAGCGCGCGCGCCCCTCGCCGCCGGACAGCGGCGAGAACACGGCCGGCTCCGAAAGCCGCGGCCGCGACGGCGCCAGCGGCCGCGAAGGCACCGGTTCCGGCACGGGATCGGAGCGGGCGAATTCGGGTAGCCGCTCGACCTCGGCCGGGGTGGGGGGCGGCGTCGTGTCCGCTTGGGGAGGTTTAGCTTGGATTCCGCGAATCCGCAGAGCGTCGCCGCGCCAACCCGAATCGGGATCATCGCCGCGGGATGGCCCGGGATCGAACTGAAACCTTTCCGCGATCGCCTCGATCCCCTCGGCGATCAGTTGGTACCAGCTCCCCCTCTTGCGGATGTGACGTGTTGTGCCAGCCGCAAACGTAAAGTCGGTCCTCGGCCCGAGTCATGGCGACGTAGAGCAGGCGCCTGTATTCGGCCGCATCGCGGGCTTTTCTATCGGCCCGGGCGGCCTGGCAGCGCGCCTCTTCGTTGGCCTTGCGGCCCGGCCACAACACGGCCGTAACGTCGCCGTTTCGCTGCCAGAGGAGCTGATCCGAACGGCCTCCGGGGAGTTTCGTGGTGTCGGGAAGAATGACGATCGGCGATTGCAGGCCCTTGGCGCCGTGAACGGTCATCACCCGGACCTGGTCTTGTCTCTGCTCCATGTCACGCTTGACCTGGATGTCGCGGACCGAGAGCCAGTGAAGAAACCCCTGCAGGGAGGGGGCTTCGAGACGCTCGTGGCGCAGCGCCATGGCAAGAAACTCCTCGATGGGGTCTGCCGCTTCCGGGCCCAGTCGGGCCAGCAGCATCCGCCGTCCGCTGCCGGCGCTCAACACCTCGGCGTAGAGTTCGTAGGGAGGGACCAGGTCGGCGCGCTTGCGCAGGGAGGCGAGGGCGTCGTGGGCCCGCCGGAAGGCCTCGTCAGCATCGCGCCGCGCGGCCAGGGTCCGCCACAGGCTTCCCGCCCGGTCGTGGGCGAGGGCGAAGAGCTGGGCCTCGTCCATTCCGACGAGCGGACCCTTGAGAACCGTGGCGAAGGTAAGATCGTCATCGGGCAAGAGAAGAAAATCGCCCAGCGCCATCAGGTCCATGACGGCGAGATGATCCGTCAGCCGCATTCGGTCGGCGCCGGCGACGGCGATCGAGCGGTTCTTCAGAGCTCGCGTCAGCTCCTCGACGAAGGCGTCGCGCCGGCGCACCAGCACCATGATGTCACCGGGCTGGATCGGTCTAGCACGTGATTCGAGATGCTCGCCGTGGTCTAACCAGGTGGCGATGGTATCGGTGATCCTTTCCGCCAAGCGCCGTCTTGGACTGTCGCCATGGACACGGGTGAGCGGCGGTTCCCAGGACCCATGTTCGTGACCTGGGCCGGGAACCGCGCTGGGCCACAACTCGACGATCCCCGCCTGGCCGGCACGGTGGGCGCCGTGACGAATGGGAGCCTCGCCAAGGGCCACCCCCTCGGCCGCCTCGGGGGTCGCGAAGACGGCGTCGACCGCGCCCAGCACGGCCTCCGTCGAGCGGTAGGAAACCGCGAGCGGAATTTGGCTCCAGACTTGTCCGCAGTCGCCGACGCGTTTCTCGAAATGGGCCCGCATGTGTCCCAGGGCTTCGAGATCGGCCCCCTGGAAACTGAAGATCGACTGCTTTTCGTCGCCGACCACGAAAACCGTCCGCAAGACCTCCCGGGCGCCTCCGCCAGCGAAGAATTCGTCGGCCAGCGCGGCGATGACCCGCCATTGCTCCGGACTCGTGTCCTGGGCCTCGTCGACCAGAATATGGTCGATGCCGCCGTCCAATTTGTAGAGGACCCACGGCGCGGCGGCGGTCTTGGACAGCAGCGCGTGGGCCTTGAGCACGAGATCGTTGAAATCGAGCCGCGCCGCCGCGTTCTTGCGCCGCTCATAGGTTTCGAGCAAAGCGGCGGCGAGACGAAGGAGCGCGGCCGTCGCCCGCCCAACGGTGACGGCATTACGCCGCGCGGCGAGCTGAAGAATTCGCGCCCGTTCCGCCGCCAACGCCGCCTCGGCGTCGGGGTCGGCCTGCTTGGCCTTCTGGGTCAAGAGGTGTTTCCGAGGCGCGTTCTCCTTGGTGAGGAATTGGCCTCGGTAGGTGTCGAAGCCCGCGCCTCGCGCGGCCTCGTTCGCGGCCAACCATTGGGCGATTATCGCACCCCGACCAATGTCCGTCTTGGTTCCTTGTTCGAGGGCCCGACAGGCGGCGCTCAAACCTTCGCGGTCGAAGTTGCCCTCGGCGCCGGCACCCGCGATGACCGTCGCCACCGAGTCGCCCTTCTTCAGGTCCAGAAACGCAAGGGTTCGGTCGATCAAACCCTCGACCCCGCCGTGACGCTGGAGCAGCGGTTGCAGGGTCGCGCGCGCGCCGCAGACCTCCGCCATCAGGTCCCCAAAACCGGTTTCAGCGCAGGTGGCCGAAACCTGGTCCAGCTCGGCCCCGAATTCACCCCCGGCACGAGCTTCTTGCATGAGCGATTCCTGGGCGGCTTCCAGCATCTCGCTGGCGCCGCGTTCGTCCATGACCTCGAATCCTGGTGGCACCTCCGCCTCGAGCGGAAAGCGGGCCAGCAACGACTGGCAGAAGGCGTGAATGGTCATGATCTTGAGACCGCCGGGCGCGTCGAGCGCGACGGCGAACAGGCGCCGAGCCCGGGCCAGCAGCTCCGGCGGGGTCGGGCCGCCGGTCATCCCCTCGAGGTCGGCCGCCAGCTCGGCCTCGTCCTTGGTCGCCCAGTCGCCGAGGGTGCGGTTGACGCGGGTCGCCATTTCGGCCGCCGCCGCCCGGGTGAAAGTCAGGCACAGAAGCCGCGCTGGCGGCGTGCCTTCGAGCAAAAGGCGCAGCACCCGGTCTGTGAGGACCTTCGTTTTCCCGGTCCCGGCCGAGGCCGCGACCCACACCGAGGCGGCCGGATCCACAGCGGCCCGTTGATCCGGGCTCAGTCGTTTCCGGCCGCCCGAAGCGGTCATTCCTCGTTTCCGACGTCGGTCGACCATTCCTGGACGCGGGCGAGATGAACGTAGTCGCTGAAGCGGGGGATCGCGTGCGGGTGCGGTTGGGAATGGTAGGGCGTTTCCGGGTCGTCGAAACGGCGTACGAGTTCGGCCAAGCCTTCCCGCGCTTCCTCGATCCGGCGGCTCACCTCCTTGATCTTCGTGACGGCTCCCGCCGGTTCGCCGCCGCTCAGCCGCCAAAAGGCCATCTCCGTCACCGTCGCGGCGGCGATTCCGTCGAACCCGCCGTTTTCGGCGATCAGCGCCTCGAGCGCCAGTTGGGGGGAGAAGCCATCCCGGATCTCCCTTTGAGACGGAACCGACCCGGTTTTGTAGTCGATCACGGCGAGGTTCCCCTCGCGGCCGAGTTCGATTCGGTCGGCTTTCGCGACCAGGGTGAAATCACCACCGGGCGCCGTGATCCGGGTGCGGCCACGGACCTCGCTGAAAAGCGATCGGATTTCGCGCCGGCGCTCGCGCTCGTGGTCGCATAGCCAGGCGGCGAGGCGCTCGAAGCTCGGCCACCAGAAGGTTGCGACGCGACCACGATCGAGCATCGGCGCGAAAACCTCGCGGCCGATGTCCAAGAGCCGTTCCCGGGCGTTCTCGGGCAGATCGCCGGGGAAGGCGCGGACGAATCGGTCGACGGCGTCATGGATGAAACCGCCGCGTTCGGCCGGGCCGGGTTCGGCGTCGATTGGGTCGAGCGGTCTCAGTTTCAGGACGTGCCGGGCGTAGATCGCGTAGGGGTCGCGCATCCAGGTTTCGATCTCGGTGACCGAAAGCCGGCGTGGGCGCAGCGCCGGCGGCGGTCGGGGCGACGGGGGATCGATCGTCACCGGGGCCGCCGGTGTATCGAGGCGGCGTTGCCAGGCCAACCAGTCGGACGCGGTGTCGATGAATGGGGTCAGACTCCAGCCGTCGATCAGCGCTTCTAGCCGGGTGAGCCAGCGGGCCGGGACCGTGGGGGCGCCGTCGACCTTTTCCGAGCGGGTCAACATCACTTCTTCCGCCGCCGCGGCCGCGGCGAAATCGTGCGCCGCCAGGCCGATTCGACGCTCCGGCGACGGAAGTCCGAAGGTGGTTCGCATCGGCCGGCTCAGCCAGGGGTCGGCGGGCGGCTCCGGCGGCCAACTCCCTTCGTTGAGTCCGCCCAGGATCATCAGGTCGGCGTGTTGCAGGCGAGCTTCCAGAGGTCCCCAAATGTGCAAGCGCGGGTGGCTTCCGTATTTCGGTCGCGCGACGCTTTCCGAGAGCAACCCCTCGAGTAGCCCGACGTAAGCCGAGCCGGCGATCGACGGCAAGGCCGGGGCGGCCTCAAGGAACTCGACGAAGAACGCGGCCGCCGATTCTCCGGCCTCGCCTGTCCAGAGACGAGTGGCGCCGTCTTTCACGTCGCTGCTCGCCAGCCACTCACTGAAAGTCAGATGGGCCCGGACGAGCGATTCAATCTCTTCGCTCCCGGATTCGCTGCGCCCGGCGAAGTCTCGGCCGGCTTGGCTCAGGCGTGCGAACCAGGGGCGGAGTTCACGTGCGGCATCCCTTTCGTCCGCGGCGCCGAAATCAGTGATGTCGGCCAGGGCCGCGTCCACGCCGTCGAAGCCCGGCGCCGGCCGGAGACCGCGCAGAACCAGCCTTTCGAGACCGCGGGCCCGGGTCCGAAACGCCCCGGGAGAGGCACCCGCCGCCGCCAGGGGGTGCTTGAGGACGGCGAGGAGAGCGATCGGCGTCACGGCGTTCGAGACCAGACTCGCGGTCAGGCGCAGGAAACTTCCGGGAACCGTGTTGGCCAGGGGTTGTCCGGCCGAATCGTCGACGGTGATGCCCCAGCGTCCGAGTTCCGCCGAGACCCGCCGGGCCAGACCCCGGTCGCGCGTCACCAGGGCCGCGGTGCGGCCCCTTCGCGTCAGGGCCTGGCGCATCTTGAGGGCGATGACGCCCGCTTCCTCCTGGGGGCTGGGGCAATCGACGCGTTCGAAGTTTTCCCAGGCGGCGTCGGGGGGCGGCGGCCGGCCGGCCCAGTCACTGGTCGTCGGCGACGGCCGCAAGGCCAGGGAAATCAGTTCCGCCCGTTCACGCGCGCTGGAGCGGACCTCGCCCGGCTCCCATTCGGCGACCTCCGATCGGGCGACGCCGAGGCATCCGAGCAAGAGCTTGAGACCGTACTGGGGATGGGTTTCGTCGAGACAATCCCAGCTCTCCTCGTCGAGTTCGCGGTCGAGACCGGGAAGAATGATCCGCCCCTTCGGAAGTTCGGCCACCACCGCAAGAAGATCGGCGGTGGCGGGGACGCTCCCGGTCGAGCCCGCGGCGACGACGGGATCCGCCGGCGGGTTCGTCCGCCAGCGCTCGGTGACGGCCTCGATCAAGTGGTTGCGCCGGGCCGCCGGATCGATAACGCTGCGCTCGGCCAGGACATCGGGCCAGTGTCGGGTGACGATATCGAGGAAGCTCAGGGTTTGCTGCCAGTGTTCGGCGTAGTCGGCGGGGACCAGCCCGGCGAGGGCGTCGAAGGAAAGCCGCTCGCTCTGGACCTCGTCGAGCAGGCGCCCGAGTTCGCGGGCCAGGGCCACGGCCCGCTCGGTTTCACCCCCGTGCCAACGCAGGACCAGTCGGGTGAGCAACAGTTGCCGTTTCAGCCCCCCGACGGCGGGCGGAATCGACAGCGCCGCGTCGCCGGCGAGCGTCGGGTCGGCTTCGATATCGACCGCGTCCGGGTCGATGTCGCCGATCGGCGTCAGCCGGGGCAGGAGCAGGGCCTTGCCGCCGCCGCGGCGCAGAAACGCGTCGCGCGCGGCCAGACACGCCCGTCGTGTCGGCAGGAGGACCGTAACACGGGTCAGGGCCAGCGCCCCGCCGCCGTGGCGTTTCAGGATACCGGCGGCCAGGGATCCCAGAAAGGGGACCCCGGGCGGAACGGTGTAGACGCTCGGCCCCATGTCACGAATTCGCGGCTCGGGGGAGGAATCGATTGGCTTGGGCAAGTCCCTCGGGAGTCCCCACGTGGAGCCAATCGCCATCGTTGGCGATGGCGAACAGACGTCGTCTTCCCAGGGCCTGGTCGTACAGCCGATTAAGCGAAAAGACGCCCTCGGGGCAACCCTCGAAGAGTCGGGGATGGAGAATCTGGACTCCGGCGAACACGAAGGGCGCCACGTCGCGCTCGCCGCGGCGCCGAAGCTCGCCGAGCGGCCCGAGGTGAAAATCACCCCGGTCCTCGTAGCCGATCGCGCGCACCGTCGGCTGCATGAGCAGCAGTCCGTCCATCGCTTCCTCGTCCCAAGCGTCGGCGAGGCGGGTCAAGGCGTCCCTCTGGGCCCCGAACCAAAGCGCGTCGCTGTTGACGACGTAAAAGGGGTCCGGGCCCAGCGACGGCAGCGCCCGAGCCACGCCGCCGCCGGTTTCGAGGCGCTCGCTTTCGCGCGAGATTACGATCTCGGGCCGGCGGCGTTTCGCGAGGTGGTCCTCGATCTGCCGCCCCAAGTAGCTGACGTTGACGACCGCCCGCGCCACCCCGACGGCGGCCAGCCGATCGAGGACGTGATCGATCAGGGCCTTGCCGCCGACTTCGACCAGGGGCTTGGCCCGGGTGTCGGTGACAGGCCGAAGGCGGTCACCCCGACCTGCGGCGAGAACCATGGCCCGGGCGGGAACAGGGCGCGAGTTTGTCATGGCCAGCCGCGCCGTTCCGGGGGGACCGTGTCGTCGATCCAGCGTTTCACCGGGGCCAGCACGGGATGCGCCAGATCGCCCGCCAAGTGCCCCCAGACCCGGCCGAGGTAATCGAGGTAGCCGGGCTTGCCGTCACGCCGCCAGAGGCGCGTGAAGATGCCGATGATCTTACAGTTGCGCTGGGCCCCGAGGACCGCATAGGCGGTGGCGAAGGCCTCCCTGTCGACTTCCGGCCGCCCGGCGAGGTAACGCGCGATCGAAGCCGACACCGTGGTTTCGGCGACGTCACGCCGGGCGTCCTCGAGCAGGGAAACGAGATCGTAGGCGAGCGGTCCGACGACAGCGTCCTGAAAGTCGAGGAGTCCGACGCGGCGGACCCCGGGCCGTTCCTCGAGCCACATCAGGTTGTCGGCGTGGAAGTCGCGCAGCACCAGGACCTCGGGGAGGGCCCGCGCCACGGGCAGAACGGCGTTCCAGGCAGCCGAGTAGGCGGCGCGCACGGACTCCGACGGCGCCGCGCCGAACGCCGCCGGCAGAAACCAATCGACCAGCAGGTCGGCTTCCGCGTTCAGGCGGGCGTCGTCGTACGGCGGCAGGGCGTCGGCCTCCGGCTCGTGGGCGTGGAGGTCCACGAGGACGTCGACGGCGGCGGCATAGAGCCTGGCCTCATCGCCGCCGTCGGCGAGGACGCGGGTGAAGGATCGGTCGCCGAGATCCTCGATCAGGAGCAGTCCCGAGGCCGCGTCGGCGGCGAGGATTTCCGGCGCCGCGAATCCGCGCCGGCGCAGCATTTCGGCGACGCGGACGAACGGGCGGACATCCTCCTTGTCGGGCGGCGCGTCCATCAGCACAGCCCTGTCGCCATTCCGGGTCAGGCGGTAATAGCGCCGAAAGGAGGCGTCTCCGGCCAAGTCATCCCGTCTTCCCGAGGCCC
Source organism: Alphaproteobacteria bacterium (assembly GCA_965218865.1). GTDB lineage: Bacteria > Pseudomonadota > Alphaproteobacteria > JAAXGF01 > JAAXGF01 > CBDCME01. Next base: position 39,368 of record CBDCME010000063.1, on the reverse strand, counting down.
AGTCGTGGCGTTCGAGAAAAGCTTCGATCAGGGTTTCGCGATCAGTCATCGCGGAGCAGTTCCGAAATCCGGGGAGCCCACGATCCTTGCGCCCGCAAACGGGCGTCGCGAGCCTCGGTGCCCGCGCCTAGCGCTAGAGTGACGTCGAGCCGATCCGCCGGCAACAAGGGTCCGAGGCGTTCAGGCCATTCAATGAGGGAGGCGCCTTCGGCCAGGGCATCCTCGAAGCCGAGCTCGAAGACCTCGTCGGGGTCCGATATCCGGTAGAGATCGAAATGCCACAGGGTCAGGCGGCCGAGGTCGTAAACCTGAACCAGGGTATAGGTCGGGCTGGGGACTTCCTCGTCGCCGTGGCCCAGGATCCGAATCAGATTACGGGCGAAGGTCGTCTTGCCGGCGCCGAGGTCTCCGCCGAGAGCGACAACGTCGCCGCTGCGCAGGAGCGGCGCCAGGCGCTCCGCCAGACGCGCGGTGGCGGCGCGGTCCGGCAAGAACAATCCGCCCCGGATCGGCGAGGAAGTGTCCCCGATCATGGCCATTCAAGGCGCGCCGGAGGTGACCGCCGGCGGCGACCATTCGCCCCGCACCGCCGCGTCCGGCTCCCGCGCGGCGTATCGTCGCCGTTCCCGCGCGAAGGCGGTCGGCGTCGCCAAGCGCCGCAACGCCCACACGGCCATCGCCCGGACCAATGGCGAGTCGTCGCCGAGCCGGGCGCGTACGGCCGGGATGGCCGCCGCCTCGCCGCTGTTGCCGAGGGCGATGAGGACGTTGCGAACGAAACGGTCGCGGCCCGTGCGCTTGATGGGCGAGCCGGCGAAGATAGTGCGAAACGTCTTGTCGTCGAGCGCGGCCAGGTCGGAGAGCCGCGGCGCCGTGAGCTCGGCCCGGGGAAGAAACGCGAAGTGCCGGGTCCGGCGGGCGAACTTGTTCCACGGACAAACCGCCAGGCAGTCGTCGCAGCCGTATATTCGGTTCCCTATGGGGGCCCGCAGCGAGGCCGGAATGTGGCCCTTGTGCTCGATCGTCAGATACGAAATGCAGCGCCGGGCGTCGAGCCGGTGGGGGGCGGGAAAGGCGTTCGTCGGACAGACCTCGAGACAGGCGCGGCAGGACCCGCAATGGTCGGTCTCCGGAGGGTCGGGCGGCAGGGCCAGGGTGGTGAAGATTTCGCCGAGAAACAGCCACGACCCGAACCGCCGTGATACCAGGTTCGTGTGTTTGCCTTGCCAGCCCAGACCGGCGCCCTGGGCGGCGGGCTTTTCCATCACCGGCGCGGTGTCGGTGAAGACCTTGACGGCTGCCCCGTATTGGTCATGGATGTGGCGGGCGAGGCGTTTGAGGCGCGTTTTCACGACCTTGTGGTAGTCGTTCCCCCGGGCGTAGACCGAAACATTACCCCGGTCGCCCGGACGGGGCTGGCCCAGCGGGTTTTCTTCCGGGGCATAATTCATGCCCAGGGCGACGATGCCGCGGACCTCGGGCCACAATTCCCGCGGCGTCGCCCGCCGTGGCACCGTCTGGGCCAGCCAGTCCATGTCGCCGTGGTAGCCCCGGGCCACGAAGGCGCGAATATGGTCCGAGACGTGAGCTGGCTGATCGGCGCTGGCGAAGCCGACCGCGTCGAATCCCAAGGCGCGCGCTTGCGCGGCGATTTCCGATTTGACCGAGGTTTCGGTTTCCATCAGCCGGCGTTCCTAAAAGTTCAGATCGGCGTAATGCGGCGCTGGCGGAACGCCCGGTACGTGCTCTTTAAGCAATTCCTTGAACGAGGGTCGGGACTTGATACGCGCGTACCAGTCCTTGGCCCCGGGGAAATCGTCCCAAGGGACGTCGTCGAGGTAGTCCAGCGCCGACAATTGGGCCGCGGCGGCGAGATCGGCGAGCGAGATATTGTTGCCGGCGCACCAGTTGCGCCGTTCGGTCAAATAAACGATGTAGAAGAGGTGGGTAGGCAAGTTCGAACGGCCGACACGGATCGCCTCGGAGTCGGGTTGGCCCTTGCCGAGAAAACGTTTGGTGACCTTCTCGCCGACCAGGTTTTGGGTGACTTCGCGGGCGAATTTGAGGTCGAACCAAGCGGCCAACCGCCGCGCCTCGGCCCGGTCCGAGGCCGTCCGGCCGATGAGGCCGGGTTCGGGGTAGACCTCGTCGAGGTATTCGCAGATCACCGTACTGTCGGCCAGGACCGTACCGTCGGAATCGACCAGCACCGGAACCTCGGCGGCCGGATTCATGGCCAGGAATTGCTCCCGGCGCTCCCAGGTTTTCTCGATTTCAAGGTTGAACGCGAGCTTCTTCTCGGCCAGCGCCAACCGAACCTTGTGACAATGGGGCGAGAGCCAGAGATGGTAGAGTGTGCGCATGAGCCCAGTTTATCCAAAATCCGGCCCCTGCATAGGATCTCGCGCGCCGCGCCGGCGCCGCGGTGAGGCCGCAACGTAACCTGAAGCGGCTTTCGTTTTCTTTCCATGGAAATTCGACTTTTCGAAAATGCGCGTCCGCACATTATTTGCGTCTGTCCCTCTCCCCCTCCCGGCCACCCACGAGAGTATGCCTATATGGGTGGCCGGGAGGGGGAGAGGGCCGGTGCCGCGAGTTTTCGAACAAACTGTCAGCAACGCTAAGAATTCGGCTTTGGTGTATGCCCACGCGAGAATGGCGCCTTATATTTTCCTCACCTCCAGTTTGGCGCCAAATACAATTTTCAGACGAGTGGGAAGCAGATGATGGACAAGCAGGCCAATCCCAACCACCCGGTGCACGCGTTGATTGCTCAACGCTGGAGTCCTTACGGTTTCGCGGAGCGGTCGGTGAGCGAAAGCGACCTCTGCTCACTTTTCGAAGCCGCCCGCTGGGCGGCCTCGTCGTACAACGAGCAGCCCTGGAGCTTTATCGTCGCGCGCAAGGAAAACCAGGTCGAATTCAAGCGCCTGTTGTCCTGTCTCGTGGACGCGAACCAAGCCTGGGCCAAGGCGGCGGCGGTTCTGGCGCTGGGCCTCGCGAACCTTAATTTTCGGCGCAACAACGAGCCTAATCGATGCGCCTTGCACGATCTGGGTCTGTCCGCCGGCAGCTTGAGCCTGGAGGCGACCGCGCGCGGTCTTTTGGTCCATCAGATGGCGGGAATTCTCCCCGAGCGGGCGCGTGAGCTGTACCGAATTCCCGACGGTACCGAGGCGGTGACCGGAATCGCCGTCGGCTACGCGGCCGACCCGGCCCGCCCGCCCCCGCCTCTCGGCGACCGCGACCGCGCGCCTCGACAACGCAAACTCTTGAGCGACTTCGTATTTTCCGGTGTCTGGGGAAACCCGGCGGAGGTGGTTTCGGCCGCCACTCCCGACTCGCCGGAATAGAATTTTCGGGCTGAATTCTGATTTCGCGACAAATTCAAGGCGAAACCCTTGCGAATCGACCTAGCTGGGATCATATTTGTTGGTGAAGGGTTTGCGTAAAAATACGAGCCGGGACACGTGATCGTGTCTGGCCAAAGAAAAATCGCGAATTTGAGCACCACAGGTTAGCTGCCGAGGTTCATGGGCGCGGATTCTCTTGTCCGCGCCGTTGCCGCCGAATTCATGTTCGCCGGCGAATTACAGATGTTGGCCGAAGCATGGTGATAATTCGTGCGCTGAGCGTGAGCGTTGTCGCGGTCCTGATCGCGGCGGGCCCGGTGACCGCCGAGCCGCCGGAGGTGCCGAGACCCAACGCGCCGCTCCAGGAAATCTTGAAATGGTTCGACGAGACCACGACGGAAGTCGAGCTCAACCTCGATCCGCTGCTGCGGCAAATTGTTTGCAAGATCGGATTCCAGGCCTTCACCGCGCACGCTCTATCAACCGCGACGGGCGTCGGCGAGGAACGAATCTGGACCGCCGTGAGGAAACTCCGGGACATGGGGTTGGTTGGTTTCGACGTCAGTCACGGGCAATTGCGCGTTATCCCCGCCAATAAAAAAGCCGGCGATAAAATGCGGCGCTGGTCGCACGACTGGTGCGTCAACGACGACGCTTGCACGGTGGCGCGATGACGGGAATTCCGTGGAAAAACCACCCTCCGTGAGGCCGGTCTGGTTGGTGCCAAGATGGCCCATCGAAAGCCCACCGCATCCTCGACCGCTCTACCCAAGAAAGCAGCCGGAACCAGGCGGAATCTGAACTGCCGGAGTAGACCCCTAGGGGTCATTCGACTTCCATTGATCCAGGCTTGCTATCATTCAGGAAAATGGATCACCTGGATAAAATTTTGCGATCCCTAAGGGGAATATCACCAATGCCACCACGGTACCGAAAAGGATCGGAAATCAAGAATCAAAATGTGCAACGAAGGTGATCCTTTGCAATCGTGGCCGCCATAATCTCGTTTCCATGTGCGTCATAGTGACCGTCAAACGGAATTATCGGAACACGGTTGTATTGTTGATAGTCCTTTTGAAAACTCGGCAAAAGATCAATGAATTCGACATTCTTCGAGCCAAGATAGTCCTGAAGAATTGACTGATAAATTTCGTTTTTGAATGGATGGTTTATTTGCATACTTACAGGTATGGCGACAATTGTGAGTTGGAAACCTTCAGTAGTGGCTAGTGCTTGGATTCTGTCCAAGTAGCCTTGGGCATCATGACTCATTCGGGATATTTCTTCGGTTTGCCGACCATCGAGTATTTTTTGTTCGTTGGAATTGCCTGAATTGATGCCTCTGTACAGGTCGTGGAGCCACATCAATAGCGCGCTATACGACATGCACGTTTCCTCCCAGTAATGACGCCGTGAGCGCCGTAAGCTCCCAATTACCGATATGACCGGAGAAAAAGATCACCGGCGATTTGGACCGTATTGCGTTTTCGATGTGCTCAGTCCCAACCACTTCAATAGCGCCTGGCACCCCGGCGTGTTCCGCGATGTGGAAATTGTCAAGGTGCGCCATTTCCCCGACCAAACGACCGAGGTTTTCCCACATTTCACCGACGATATCGTCGACCTCACGTGAAGCTAGCTCGGACAGCGGCGCCGCTGATTGTAGTGACGGGCCAGTCTGCAGAGAGTCCGGGCGACGTAGGGATGACCGGGTCCGAACGCCTCCTCCTCAATCGCCAGGGCACGCTTATAAATCGGCTCGGCCTCTTCTAACCGTCCTAGTAGATCGTTCATCATGGCCTGGACAACGAGTATTTTCGCGGTGTCGGGATCGTCTGGCCCGAAATCCTGCGAGATTCCATAGAGAATGTAGGACACGGGACCGGACACAGGACCGAGTAATACGGAGATGGCGATAGAGCCGGGATCGTACACCCTCTCCTTCTCAAAGAGCTCCGACTCGCGTTCCATGAACTCGACCGCCTGGACGCATCGGTCCCACAACGAGAATGCGTCGATCCGGTAAATTCGTTCCGCTAGGAAACCGGATTGAGCCGCGGCTATCTTGGACGAAACAACGGGTAGGGCGGCGAGGACCAGACAAACCGCGCACCAGGCTCCCCCCGCACAGCTCACGAATTCGCGCATCCAATTGCCCGAGTGACGCGTATCCTCGGCCCGGTGACGTGTCGATAGGTGTACCGACAAACGCTTGTCCCCGCAATTTGCGGTGATGCGCGGCGTCGGTTCAATGGCGTCCCGTCACGGTTTTTGTTGGGCGTGCTTGGACCGGATCGCCTTTGCGCGGGAATCCATTTTTTCCGCCTCGCCGAGGCGATCGGTTTGGCGCAGAAGGTAGGCGTAGTTTTCCAATATCTGGGCGACGTACGGATGCTCGGTGCCAAGAGCATTCTCGAAAATCGCCAGCGCGCGCTCGTAAAGCGGTTCGGCTTCCCCATAGCGGCCTTGAACTCTGTACAGCTTGGCCAGATTGTTGAGGCTCGTGGCCACAAAGATATGCTCGGGGCCATGGAATTTCTCCTGGAACGCTAGCCAACGCTTCAGGAGCGGCTCGGCCTCTTCGTAGCGGTCCAGCGCCACGTACAGCATGGCCAGATCGTCGAGCAATTTTGCGGTCGCCGGATCATCGGGCCCAAACTCTTTCTCTCCAATCTCGAGCGCGCGTTTGGCGTAGGGGATAGCCTCGGCGTACTTTCCTTCTCGAAAAAGCGCCTGGACCTGGCGGTAGTGCTCCATCAGCACCTCTGTCTGAGCGCCGGCAAGCCCGGGCCAAAGCACGAAAACGGCGGCGAATATACTCCGTTTCAACGGCACTGCTTCCTCCCCCATTTGTTCCGAAATCCGCCCTTATTCGGCCTTGGGGTCAGGTCCCCAAGGAACGGTTCCGACGGCGGTAACGGCGCCTCGGGCCAAGCGTACATCTCAACCGTTCAGGGATCCACGGGTCGTGCGACACGACTGATAACGTGCCCCGACATTGCGGTCGTATGTGACGACACAATGGGGGAGGTCGCGACCGTTTTTCGTCCTTGGATGATCCGCGGCTTTCTCAATCATGATCAGCGAATTCAAGCCCGCAATGAAGCCACCGTTCATGTGGACCGCTCGGGTTCATGGACGCATGGCAGACGGGAAGGCGCTAATGTAGGATGACCGTGCGATTTCCGCTGACAAACACCCTGTGCTCTGCGTGCCAACGCACGGCGCGGGAAAGGACGCTTGCCTCGACCTCGCGGCCCAGGGAAACCAGTTCGCCGGGACTTGCCGCGTGGGTCACGCGGCGGACGTCCTGCTCGATAATGGGCCCCTCGTCCAAGCGTGGCGTAATGTAGTGCGCTGTCGCGCCAATGAGCTTGACGCCTCGTTGGTAGGCTTGGGTGTAGGGGCTGGCGCCCTTGAAGCTCGGAAGAAACGAGTGATGGATGTTGATGCATCGTTGCGCCAGGAACGAACAAAAATCCTCCGACAGAATCTGCATGTAACGCGCGAGCACCAAGAGATCCGCTCCCAACTCTCCGATCAGCCCACGGATCCGACCTTCCTGCTCCAGCTTGGTTTCTCCGGTTACCGGGAGATGCCAGTACGGTAAGCTATACCACTCGACGAGAGACCGCATGTCCGCGTGGTTGGAGACGACTCCCACGACTTCCATGGGTAACCCTCCAACACTTGTCCGGTGAAGCAGATCCACGAGACAGTGGCCGTGCTTCGAAACCGCGATCAATACCCGGCAATTCCGTGACATGTCATGGAGCACCCAGGTCAAACCGAGGTCTCTCGCCACCGGCGTGAAACCATCCTCGAGTTCATCCCTGGTCGCCTTGGGGGAGATGATATGCATGCGGATGAAAAAGATCTCGGTTTCCGGGTCACCGTATTGAGAGGCGTCACGAATATCCGCGCCCTTGGCGGCCAGATAACCGGTGACGCTCGCAAGAATGCCGGGTCGGTCGGGGCATCTCAGCGTCAGAATGAATTCAGGTACCGGCATTCGCATTACTACATTGTGAATTTATTGTGAATTCGATCCCGGGGCCGCTTGTCCGAAGCTGTCACGCCGGACTTAATAGATCCTTGCCCGCCGAGCCGTCAGCTTGCCCAAGCGCGCCATAGCGGAAATCTGGTTTTCTTCCTTACTTTGATCGGACCACCATCAGTTCCCGGCGAGGATGTTTACTTCACGGCCCGGATCTCGAAGTGAAGGCCTTCGCGTTTCAAGAGGCAACCGATGACCTCAAACAGGTTGCGGGCCTGGGGGTTCCCCTTGGGACCGAACATGCGCATGAGGCTCTTGGGCGACTTGTCGGTGAGGCCAGCCAACGCCTCAAAGCCAATTGTGGCGTTGACGTAATCGCGAAGGACCGCTTTGCCGGTGTCCACGTCACCGGAAATCAGGCACTTGAGGCCCTCCCTGAGCAATTCCTCGCGGAAAGCCGGATCGCGCTCGACCCGGGCCTTGATCGTCTCCTTGAAGTCTCGTGTCAGGGCCATGACTCCTCCTGTCGCTTGCGCTCTCCCGCCAAAGGTCCTGGACGGCCTCGATATCCTTCTGCTGGCGCTCCTTGGTGCCGCCGCCGAGCAGGATGATGAGGACCTCTCCTTCCTTGCCAAAATAGACCCGGTAGCCGGGATCTACCCGGTACTCGGAGACACCGGCCCCGACGCGCTTGGTGTTGGAAAGCTTGCCTTGCCCCATACGGACCAGGGCCGTCGCCACCTTGGCCGCCGCGCGGGCATTGAGCCGGTTGAACCACTTGGCGTAAGGGCTGCGCCCTCTGGCGTCGATGTATTCCTTGATCTCGATCATTTATGGTCAGTAACATATACGTTACCTCTACCCCAGTTTCAATGCCAGATTCGCCGTCCAACACGCCTGATGGCGCCAACGCCGCTCAGCCACTAATCCGTACCCTAGGGCGGAGTTCGGGGCGCCAGTTTGGATAGATCCCCTTCAGCTCTTCGACCCGGCGAGGATGAAGTTGACGGTGACGTTGGGGCTCAAGTGCCAGGTGTCGGCGAAGGGGTCGTAGCGGACGCCGGTGATTTCGCTGACTGTGACGCCGTTGTGGCGCAAGCCGCGGGCGAGCTCGGCGGGGCGGACGAATTTGTCCCATTGGTGGGTGCCGCGGGGGAGCCAGCCGAAAATATACTCGGCGGCGACGATCGCCAGGGCGAAGGATTGGGGGGTTCGGTTGATCGTCGCGAGCACGATCAGGCCGCCCGGCTTGAGCAGTTCGGCGAGGGCGGCGAGGAAGGCCTCGCGGTCGCCGACGTGCTCGATGATTTCCATCGCCAATACGATGTCGAAGCGCTCGCCGGCGACGTCCTCGACCGCGGCGTGGCGGTAATCGATCGCAAGATCGCCGGCGTGGCGGGCGGCGACCGCGACGGCGTCCGCCGCGGCGTCGATCCCGACCGTGTTCGCGCCCAGTCGCGCCATCGGCTCGCTGAGCAGGCCGCCGCCGCAGCCGACGTCGATCAGGGAGAGGTTCCGCAAGGGTTTTTCGGTCTCGGGGTCGCGGCCGAAATGGGCGCAGGCTCGGTCGCGGAGGAAGGCGATTCGGGTCGGGTTGAGCCGGTGGATCGGCCGCATCTTGCCGTCCGGGAGCCACCATTCCTCGGCCAACGCCGCGAAACGCGCGATCTCGGCCGGGTCCACGGTGCCAGGGGGGGCGGGTGTCTTGGGGGTCGTGACGGTCATCCTGCCCGCATGGTCGGGCCGCGGGGTCGAAACGTCAACCGTGCCAAAACGAGGGTGGTGGACCCGCGTTCCGGCGGCGGGCGCGGGCGCGGTTTTGGAATTCGACGGTTGCGCCCCCGACCGGCCACCCTATGCTGGCGCCAACGGCAACTTCCGGATCCCCGAGATGGCGCGAATCGTACAGAAGTTCGGCGGTACCTCCCTGGCCGATGTCGACCGCCTCAGAGTCGTGGCGCAACGGGTCAAGACCGAGGTCGATGCTGGCCACGAGGTCGTCGTGGTGGTCTCGGCGATGGCCGGCGACACCGACGCGCTCGCCCAAAGGGTCCGCGAGGTGGCGCCGCTGCACGACCTGCGCGAATACGATTCGGTCCTCGGCTGCGGCGAGCAGATCAGCAGCGGCCTATGCGCCCTGGCCCTCCAGGACGCCGGCGTTCCGGCGCGTTCGTGGGTGGCCTGGCAACTGCCGTTGGGCACCGACGACGCCCATGGCCGAGCCCGCATAGAATCGATCGGCTGCGAGGCGATCGTCGAACGCCTCGACCAGGGCGTGGTGGCCGTGGTCGCCGGCTTCCAGGGCCTGGGTTCCGACGGTCGCCTGACGACGTTGGGGCGGGGCGGTTCGGACACCACCGCGGTGGCCATGGCCGCCGCCTTGAACGCCGATCGCTGCGATATTTTCACCGACGTCGAGGGAGTCTTCACAGCCGATCCGCGAATCGTTGCGAAGGCGCGCAAGCTTGATAAGATCACTTACGAAGAAATGTTGGAAATGGCGTCGTTGGGGGCAAGGGTCCTGCAGACCCGCGCCGTCGAACTGGCCATGAAGCACCACGTTCGATTGCAGGTGCTGTCGAGCTTCAGCGACACCCCGGGCACGCTTCTGGTGGACGAGGACGATCTGGTGGAACAGCATATCGTAAGCGGGATTGCCTACAGCCGCGACGAGGCCCAAATCACGCTGGTTCAGGTTCCCGACCGGCCGGGTATCGCGGCCGCGGTTTTCGGTCCCCTGGCCGACGCCAACGTGAACGTCGACATGATCGTGCAGAACATTTCCGAGGACGGCCGCAGCACCGACCTGACCTTCACGGTCGGCAAGAGCGACGTCGACAGGGCCACCGAGGTCCTGGAGACGGCGCGGGACGAACTCGCCTTCCGCGAGGTCGTGCCCGACCCGGGGGTCGTCAAGGTTTCGGTCATCGGGGTCGGCATGCGCAGCCACGCCGGCGTCGCCACCCGCATGTTCCGGGCCCTGGCCGAGAAGTCCATCAACATCAAGGTGATCGCCACCTCGGAGATCAAGATCAGCGTCCTGATCGCCGAGGAGTATTGTGAATTGGCGCTCCGCGCCCTGCATACGGCGTACGGCCTTGACTCCCCCTGATTCCACGGGAAAGGACGCGGCCAGGGAACGACTTGCGGAGTTGTGGCGGCGGGGTTGTGATTTCCTCGGTTGCGAGGTCGCGATCATGGGCGGCGCCATGACCTGGGTGTCGGAGCGCCACCTGGTTTCGGCGATCTCGAACGGGGGCGGATTCGGCGTCATTGCCTCGGGGCCGATGGGCCCGGACGAGTTGGGCCGGGAGATCGGCGAAACCTACCGGCTTACCGACCGTCCCTTCGGCGTCAACTTGATCACGATGCATCCCCGATTGGGCGAATTGATCGACGTCTGCGGCGAACACGACGTCGGCCATGTCGTCCTCGCCGGCGGTCTCCCGCGGCGCGAGGCCATCGCCCGCATCAAGTCGAACGGGGCCAAGGTCGTGTGCTTTGCCTCGACCTTCGGGGTGGCGCGCAAGCTCGTCCGCTCCGGCGCCGACGCGATCGTCATCGAAGGGATGGAGGCGGGGGGGCACACCGGTCCCGTCTCGACCGCCGTCCTGGCCCAGGAAATCCTCCCACATCTGCGCAACGTCCCCGTCTTCGTCGCCGGCGGAATCGGCCGCGGCGAGGCCATCGCGACCTACCTGCGGATGGGGGCCGCTGGCTGTCAGCTCGGCACCTGCTTCGTTTGCGCCAGCGAGTCGATCGCCCACGCCCGGTTCAAGCAAGCGTTCGTCCGCGCCAACGCCCGTGACGCCCAGCTTTCGGTTCAGCTCGACCCCCAGTTTCCGGTCATACCGGTGCGGGCCCTGGCCAATCAGGCGTCGAAGCGGTTCCTCGAGGTTCAAGCCGACACCCTGGCCCGCTTTCGCCAGGGCGAACTAACTCAAAAAGAGGCACAGCTGATCATCGAACATTTTTGGGCCGGGGCGCTTCGGCGCGCCGTCGTCGATGGCGACGTCGAAAACGGATCGCTGATGGCGGGCCAAAGCGTCGGCATGGTGAGCCGGGAACAGCCGACGGCGGAAATCCTTCGGGAATTGGTCGGACAGGCTGTCGCCAACCTTGCCGTGGACGGATCCCACGGGATCATCTTGTGAGCACCGAACGTCCCCGGACCAGCGGCCCTCGGCGGCTGTTGCGTCGTCTGCGCGCGACCATGGCGGCCCCGGGGTCGCCGCAGGATCGGCTCGATCAGATCGTCAAGATCATCGCCGCCAATCTCGTGGCCGAGGTCTGTTCGGTCTATCTGACCCGCGCCGGCCGCGTCCTCGAGCTCTTCGCCAGCGAGGGATTGCGGCGGGAGGCGATTCACAACACGCGGCTCCAGGTGGGCGAGGGACTCGTCGGGAACATCGCGGCCCACGCCCGACCGCTGAACCTTTCGGACGCCCAAGCCCACCCCGATTACAGCTACCGGCACGAAACCGGAGAGGAAATCTACCATTCCTTCATGGGCGTGCCGATATTGCGCTCGGGCCACGTCATCGGCGTCCTGGTGGTACAGAACCGGGCCCAACGCCACTACGACGACGAGGAGATTGAAACCCTACAAACCATAGCCATGGTGGTTGCCGAGCTGGTCGGTTCGGGGGTCCTCATCCCCCGGGCCGAACTCTACGACCTCGGCGGCAACGCCACCGTCGCGCCCCATATCGAGGGGGTGACCGTGGCCCCGGGTTTGGCGATCGGCGTCGCCTTGATGCACGAGACCTCGGTGGTCGTCCGCAAACTCGTGGCCGAAAATCCCGACCAGGAAAAGGATCGTTTGCGCCAGGCGCTGCAGAGCCTGCATCAGTCGCTCGACCAGATCATCGCCGCCGCCGACTTTGGTCCCGACGACGAGCATCTCGACGTTCTCGAGGCCTACCGCATGTTTGCTCACGACCGCGGCTGGCTGTCGCGCATCGAGGAGGCGATCGACACCGGGCTGACGGCCGAGGCCGCGGTCAACCGCGAACAGGAGGAGGTTCGCGTGCGCATGGGTCAGGTCACGGACGCCTATTTGCGCGAACGCTTTCTCGACGTCATCGATCTCGGAAACCGCCTTTTAAAACATCTGTCCGGGTGCGCGGCCTTCGATCCGGGACCCGAGACGGCCGACTCGTTCGTCATCGTGGCCCGCACCCTGGGTCTCGCGGATCTCTTCCACTACCCCAGGGAGCGGGTCCGCGGAATCGTCCTCGAGGAAGGTTCGCCGACCTCCCACCTCGCGATCATCGCCGCCAGCCTCGGTCTTCCCGTGGTAGGCCAAGCGACGGGTGTGCTATCGGCGGTCGATCCCGCCGAAACCCTGATCGTCGATGGCGACAGCGGCGTCGTTTACATCGAACCCGAGGACGACGTCGTTCAGGCCTATAACGAAAAATTAAAGCTTCGGGCCCAGCGGCGCGAGGTCTACGACGCGATGCGCGAGGCGCCGGCCGTGAGCGAGGACGGCGTCGCCGTCAAGCTCTTGATGAACGCCGGACTGGCGATGGAATTCGAGGATCTCGACCTGACCGGGGCGGACGGCATCGGACTCTACCGCACCGAGTTGGCGTTCATGAATCTCGCCAAGATCCCCGGGGTCGACGCTCAAGTGGAGCTTTACAGCCGGGTGATCGAAAGGGCCGGCGACCGCCCGGTGGTGTTCCGCGTGCTCGACGTCGGATCGGATAAGAAGATCAATCCCCTGAAGACGTTGCACGAGGAAAACCCGGCCATTGGCTGGCGCGCTCTCCGGATCCTTCTCGATCGCCCAGTGATTCTGCGGCAGCAGCTCCGGGCGATGCTGCGCGCCACGGCGGACAAGGTCCTCCACGTGATGTTTCCCATGGTCGCGGACGTGGCCGAGTTCGACGCCGCGCGGGCCATTCTCGACCTGGAAATTTCCCATGCCCATGCCCGGGGTTTCCCCCTGCCGAAACAGATACGCGTCGGCAGCATGTTCGAAGTGCCGGCGCTCGCGTGGCAATTGCCGGCCCTGTTGTCGCGGGTCGAATTCCTTTCGGTCGGCAGCAACGACCTGGTTCAATTCATGTTCGCGAGCGATCGCGGAAATCCCCGCCTGGTCGGCCGATACGACGCCCTTTCCCCGGCCTTTCTCTCGTTCATCCGGGAATTGGCGGTGCGTTGCGCGGAAGCCAAGGTGGAACTCAGCCTCTGCGGCAGCGCCGCGAGCCAATCCTTGGACGCGATGGCGATGATCGGTGCCGGTGTCCGCATCCTGTCGATGTCGCCGGCGGCGATCGGGCCGGTCAAGGCGATGTTGCGCAGTCTTTGTGTCGAGCGACTGAAACAATATTTGGAGACGCTCTATGAATTGCCCGACCGCAGTGTGCGCGACCGGCTCAACGCCTATGCCGTCGACCACGGTGTATTTATATAAACCTGAATTCGTGGTGGCCGAGGCCGCTCCGGTGGCGGCGACGGGCTTCCGATAGGCGAACGGGTCGGCAAGGACTATACTCGCCAGGATTTCTGCGGATTGGGGGATTGGGGGAGGGAAAGGTGATGTCGGCGAAGTCGCAATTCGGATACGTGACGCGAGGGGAATTTCTGCGTTTGGCCGCGGTCGCGGGCGCGACCCTTGCCTTGGGCCGGCCGCTCGGCGCGCAAGAAGGGATGATTACGCGCCCGATACCGAGTAGCGGCGAAACGCTGCCGGTGATCGGCCTCAGTACCTGGCGCACCTTCAATGTCGGGCAGGGGTTGGAAGTGCGGGCGAAGCGACGCGATGTCCTGCGCCTGACCCTCGACCAGGGCGGCAAGGTGATTGATTCGTCGCCATTGTACGGGCGCGCGGAGCAGGTGTTGGGCGATCTTCTGCTCGAACTGGGAGCCCAATCCGAAGTCTTCCTGAGCACCAAGATTTCGGTCGACGACCCCGACCGCGCGGTCAGGGGACTCGAGCGCTCGCTTCAACAGCTGCGCGCCGAGCGGGTGGATTTGGTCCAGGTCCAGGACCTGTTGAACTGGCGGGCCAATTTGCCGGTTCTCAGGTCGTGGAAGGACGAGGGAAAAATCCGTTATATCGGAGTGACCCACCACGCGGTCGAGGGTCTCGACGGAATCGCGGAAGCGATCGAGAGCGAAACCCTCGATTTCGTGCAATTGATTTATTCGATCTCGCTTCCGGCCGCGGCCGACCGTGTTCTGCCGTTGGCGGCGGACAAGGGAGTCGCGGTCATCGTCGGCCGGCCCTTCGTCGGAGGGGCGGTCTTCGACTCGCTGCGCCATGATCCGCTGCCGGAATGGGCAACCGAATTCGACTGCGCGAGCTGGGCCCAATTCTTCCTCAAGTTCATTCTTTCCCATCCCGCGGTGACCTGCGTGACCCCGGCGACGATTCGAACCGAACACGTGTTGGACAACATGGCCGCCGGTCGAGGCCGTCTGCCCGACGCCAAACAGCGCAAAAAAATGTTGGCGTACTGGAACGAACGCACCTAGTGCACCGGCGCATTCACTTCGTTCACGCCCCCGTGCACCAGGCCTTTGTCGATGCATCAACTTTCCAAACTTCGGCTGTCGCCTCCGTTTGGGTCGATGCACTAGCCCAACTTCCTTATTCTGCGGGGTAGAATCGTGGTATTTGGTTGAGCTATTTTTTCGTCACTACTTCAGGCTCCCCCCGGTTCGTTTGGGGGCCATGATGCGTTCGGGGATGTCGAGCAGGCGGTAGGTCTCGCAGTGCTCGGGCTCGGGGGTGGAGGCTTGGCGGATGCGCAAGGTCTCGCCGTTGCTCGTGGGCAGGACGACGGTGCAGGTTTGGTGGCTGCTCAGGCTCTCGCGGAGACTCGCCCAGGAGGTGTGAACATCCTGGCAGGGTTTTCTCGATCGCAACCAGGAGGTGATAGGCGAGCACGGCAAGGAAGATGTGGGTGTCCACGCGGCGCTCGATCTGATGGAAGATGGGTCGCACGGCGAGCGGGCTCTTGATGTTTCTAAAGGCGTTTTCGACCCGGGTGAGCAAGGTGTAGGTGTGCCAGACCTCTTCCGGATCGAGGTCCGAGCGATCGGTCTTGAGCAGGTAGCAGCCGTCGAGCGCCTTGGTGCGTCTTTGGGCATCGAGTTGCCTGGTGAGGCGCTTGCTCTCAGGGGTCGATAACGTAGTAGCGGGCGACGCGCGGGTAGCACTCCTTGAGCCGGCCGATGGCCTCGCCGATCTTGAGCGGGTTTTTCAGCCGGCCTTTGGCGATACGCTGGGCCAGGCGGTCGAGATCGGCTTGGAGGCGGGCCTCCTGTTTTTCGCGGATGGCGCGGTCCTTGGCGCTCCGGGCCTCGCTGTGGCAAAGCACGTAGGTTGTCTTGCCCCGGCGCTCGGCCTTGACCGGGGTCTTCTTCTGATGGGGGTTGCGCGGCGAGGTCTGACGCGGGACCTCGACGAAGCCCTCGGCCTCGGCGTATGCGGCGAGCCACTGGTCACGCTCGGGCTGGCGGCTGGCGACGATATAGTGGAGTCCCCGGGCGCGCAGCTCGGCCAGGTTCTCGTCATGGGCCATGCCGCGGTCGACGAGCACGGTCTGGCCCTCCTTGAGGCCGACGCGCTTGGCGAGTCGGTCGAGCATGGCGCCGAGGGTGGATCTATCCTGGACGCTCAAGACTTCATGGGCGAGGGGGAAGCCCTCGCGGCCAAGCACGAGAGCGAGGAGGACCTGTTTGCAGTCGCCCCGCTTGTCGCGTGAATAGCCGCGCTTGGCCTTGGCGAGCGCCTGGCCCTCGAAGTAGGTCGAGGACAGATCGTAGAGGTAGATGCCGGCGTCGAGATTGAAGAGCGAGCGCTCGCGCGCGGCCAGGGCCGCCTCGATGGCGGCGCGCTGCGGGTAGAGTTTGTCCATGTTAGCGTAGAGGGGATCCTCGCTGATCTGCTCGAGATCGAGGCCGAGGATGTCGTCAAGTGCACTGGTGCGGAACCAACCCGGCATGGCGTGCTCGGACGCCGGCGCGACGAGGCGGTTGAGGACCATGGCGCAGGTGAGTTGCCCGCTCGTCGAGGCCGAGCTCGGAGAGGATGTCGTCGAGACCCAAGCGGCGCCATAATTGATAGCCGACGTGCACGGGCCCGGCCGCGCGGTGACGCTCGGTGGTCACGCGCGCGGGATCGAGGGCGATCGTCTCGGCTTTGCCGCGCCGCGCCGCTGGCGCGCTCTCGCCTTGGCGACGATCTCGGCGACTTCGGGATCGGACGTGTCTTCAAGCAGCTCGCCCTGGCCCGCGAGGGCGTCTTCGATCTTATGGGCAAGCTTGAGCCACTCGGCGCGCGGCCGCGGTGAGAGGTCCCCGAGCGAGCAGACGGTCTTCTGGCGCGGACCCTTAGGCGTCCTGACCGATTCGACGAGGACATAGTTGGTGTAGGTCTTGTCCTTGTAGCGACGGCTCGCGCGGCCCCACCCATTGATTTTGCTGGCCTTTTCCGACCCCGCTCCCCGAAAAACCACCCCATTACCGAAAATCTCCCAATTCTCCAAGGAAGTTGGGCTAGCCGACGATCCGCCAGGTGCCGTCGCGGTTGCGGCAAGCCGTTCCGATGACGCTTTCGTGCCGGCCGTCGACAAAGATCGACTGCTCGAACTCGCGACAATCGAAACCGCGCGAGTTCCGGTAGGTCCGCCTCGGCGTCACCCGCCCGTGGTGGCCGGTATTCGGATTTCGCCATTGCCGGGTCTGGTGATCGGGATTGTATTCGAGGGATTGGTGGGTCGTGTTGTAGATCGCCCGCTGGTCGGCCTCGTCGAGCGAACGTCCGATGCCGTGGCCGATCATCGCGCCGATGAGCGTTCCAGCACCGACGGCGAAGAGTTTCCCGTCACCGCTGCCGATTTGGGCGCCCAGGGCAGCCCCGGTTCCCGCCCCGGCGAGGGTCCCGATCGTCGTCTTCGGCCCGTGCCCGGTGGCGTAACACGCCGACAAGCCGGTGGCCAAGGCCACCGCCGTGAGAATGCGCGCGATCCTTTTCATTCCTTTGCTCCTTTCGTCTGCCCTGGGGAGACACCGGCCGCCGCACGACGCCCATTGCCATCACCTCATTCGAGAACTCGACAACCTCGTTCTTGCGGTCGAGGCGACTTCGCGAGGCAAACTTACGGCGGCGGCGCCTTACATAACCATCACCAGCCCGTTATTTCTTTTTAAGGATTGCCTCTTCGGCGCAATGTGGCCGGCCAGAGCGTCCCGAAAAAATCCGAGGTCTGTCCTGGCGCGGGAGCAACGTCCGAAACCGAGATTCCGACTGGATTCCCGTCAAATTCCGTCTCCGTGCCGCCTTGTCTTGCCCCTACCAACAGTCTGTTCGAAAACTCGCGGCGCCGGCCCTCTCCCCCTCCCGGCCACCCATATCAGCATACGCCTAGGGGTGGCCGGGAGGGGGAGAGGGCCAGGACAGACGCAAAAATGCACGGGCGCGCATTTTCGAACGGACATTAAAACCGCGGGGGGCGCAATTTCGTCAAATTGAACTCCCGAATACCACGCGCGAGGGCTCACCCCGAGACGGGGGTCGGGAGAACGAGATCCCCACGCCGGATTCCGAACCCAATCCGGCGAATATGTTGGCTAACGAAAACGGCCCCCCAAAAACCTCACGTCAGCGGGCACGTGCACTCACATCGCGGCCGCACCGGTGGACAAGACACGGAATATAAATCGGTTTCGGGATCGAGCTCGCAACGCGCGGCGACGTTGACATTCAAAGGCGTAACGCTGGCGATGCATTCCTTGGTTTCGGTACCGTCCGTGCAATACCGACAATAGGTTTCACATGCACCAGTATGACTTTGCGTCTCGTATTGGATTTGGTCATTCGAGGAAACGCACGAACCGGCGCCCGAATTTACCTGGGCTTCACAGGCCGCGAGGGAACGATATGTGGGTGGTTGGATTTCTACCCGTTCCGAGGGCAGAATGATGGGCGGCTCACAACAACAGCCAGCCAAAAACAATCCAGGAATAATGGTACTGAATATGAGCTGTGACAGCGACGTTTTTGTCCCCAACATCGTCATCTCCCTACGTTCTGTCGCGTAGGCGCCGAGTCTTGATTGGGATGTCCCCGATGACGCGGGCGGATTGGCTGAAGCCGGGAAATTCCAGATAACCTCGGTCGTTCTTCGAAAACAATAGAACGCCTCATCTTTTGATGTGAGTCGCTGGATCCACGTCTCGAGCCCACTCCCGAGGCCTCATAATACGCGGACATAATACGGGGACAGTTTATCTATTTATGAGTTAGGCGAATCCTATAATACTTTCCAGCCGCACCTGTTCGAAAATGCGCGGACGCGCATTTTTTGCGTCTGTTCCGGCGCTGCCCCCTCCCGGCCACCCATAACAGCAACCTCTCGTCGGTGGCCGGGAGGGGGCCAGCGCCGGCGCCGCGAGTTTTCGAACAGACTGTAAGATTTTTGGAGGAACAGACAATCCGATTTTGCCACCACTTCCGCGCCAGGGGCTTGATCGAACGTCCCCCGTCGGGCGATCGTGCATTCTCACCGTCCTTCGAGTCCAATAACGCACCCGAGGAAGGTCGGCCCTCGCCAGCGGCCCCGTACACCTCGCGCCGTGATCTCCCCAAGTTGGAAACCCGCGAATCGAATCCTTTGCGCCGACCCCCCGCGTTGGCCTGAAAGATCCGACAAAGGAATACGTTTAGCTTCTTAAAAATTAGAAACTGTCCCCGGATTTCGTGGGCCACGCCGCCGGCCAGAATTCCAACAGCCTCCAGTCTTTGTGCCTGACGAAGCTTTTCCTCGGTTTTTTTAATTCCGCAGGACGCTCTTCGACACGCTGTTCCAGCTGGGATCTTTAGCAATTGCGCGTGCGCGTATCGGCTCCGTCACCTGCGCGCCCAACAATCGGCTTGCCGTCGCAAATCACCAGGCCCGTTCCAAAGCGATTCGACGGAGAAATTTGGCTTCAAAAGAACCAGCTCAGGCGGAGGGTGAGGAAGTCGTCGTCGGCGACGTTGAGGAACCAGCGGCTTTCGATCTCCAGTTTCCAGCTCTCGCCCAGACGTCGCTCGGCCTCGATGAAAAGCAGGGTCCCCTTGTCGACCCGGTCGACGATGGCCCCGACCAGCACGGCCGTGTCCTGTTCGTCGTTGAGGGTAACTCGGCCGCCGAAAAAGAGATCGTCGTCGGCGAAGGTCGGCGGGGCATCGTCGTTATCGCGCCCGTCATAGAGATACTCGGCCAGAAATCCGAGGTCGGCGGTACTTTCGAAAAGTCCGAATCGGGTGTATTCGAAGCCGCCGACGGCGGCCTGGAAGCGGTCGCCGTGACCACCCCGCGTGATCGCTTCGAGCTTGAAAAGCCAGGCCCCGGTCGTGTACTGGAGGTCGGCGCCGGTCTGGTCGATCTGATCGTAATGCGGCACCAGGACGGCCCGCCCGCCCGCGGCGCCGAGGCGCAGGCGCGGCTCGCGGCTGGTGCCCAGAAAATGGCCCAGGCCGAGGTCCCAGTCACCCCAGGCGTGGGACCAGCGCAGGGCCGCGTCGGGGTGAAATTCCTCGGCCCCCGAATCGTAGCTTGGATCGTCGTCGTCGATCGGCAGCGGGCCGCGCAGACGCGCGTCGTTGCCCGCAAACGTGCGCTCCCGGAAAACCGGCAGAACGTAAAAGCCCAAGGCGCCCCAGTCCCTTTGTAAGACCAAGTGAATCATCGGTTGACCGAGCTTGTCCTCCTCGTCAATGTCCTCGACGGTGTCCGTCTGGTTGATGATGTTGACCAAATGCCGCGATTCGGTGACACCCCAGAAGACTTCGCTCAGGCCCACGAGCAATTCCCAGTCCTGGTCCAGGTGGAGCCAGTTGGCCTCGCGCAGATCGGCGTGGCTGCGCCGGTTGTCGTCGGCGTCGAGGCGAACGAAGGGGGCCAGGGTCAGGCGCTCGTCATCCCATTCCAAGACGAGTTCGGGTTCGGCCGCGAGCGCGGGAGAGACCGTTGAATCCTTTTGGCCCGGAAACGCCACCGACTTGGGAAAGATCCGCACGGCGGCCGCGATCGAACCGGAAAAATCCCATTCGCCGGCCTCGGCCGGAGAAAGAATTAAGAGCGGCGGCGACGGCGAGCGCCGGGCCTAGCCCCCGCGATCGGCGTGGCCTAGCGGGCGCGGTTGAGCCGCTGGGGTTGGAAGTCGTTCCGGTTGACCCCGACCCGGAATTCGACGCGCAAAAATTCCAGGGTCGTGCTTTTGCCGGATTGATGGTTCTCCATGACTTGAACATGGGCTCGCCAGTAACGCCCGAGATATTGGCGATAATCGGAAAAGGCAAGCGTCTTGAGCAGCGAATCCTTGCGGTCATAAAAATCGATCCGCATGGGGCGATAGGCCTCGGCGTCGATCCAGGCGACCTGGCGCGCATAACCCGAGTGGGGATAGAGCGGCATTCTTTCGACCACGAAACAGGCGAGCGGGCCGCACGGTTCGTCACGCAGCCACGTGTACGTATATTTGTCAACCTCCTGGGAAAGAAGATCCTCGTACGCGAATTCGCTGCCGACGAAGGGCCCCGATTTGTTCGCCGAGGAGATCCGCTTGACCCGCTTCAGCGCCGGCAAGTAGAGCCACTGGTCGTCGGCCTCGAGTATTCGGGTGTGGGAAAGAAAGGCCGTCCCCTTGATGTCGCGGGGGTTGTCGAAAACCGTCAGGCTCAGATCGCCGCGGCCGGCCTCGAGAACCTCCAGGGTGCTAATCCTGAGCTTCCGGGTGCTGGTTTCGCCGGCCCGGTTGGCGAGAACCATTTCGAGTTCGGTGTAAGCGTCACCCCAGCCCCGGTCGCGGCGGTCCGTTTCCTCGGCGATGGCGCGCCCCTTTTCCGCCGCGTCCTCCGCCCCCGCCGGAGCCGCCAACCCAACCAAGCAACATACGCCAAACACGATCGCCCTTCCCGTCTGGCGGGGCGGAAACGCTCGTTTCCGACTCATTCGGTTCGCCTCGCAATTCCGAAGCCCAACATCAACTTTTGCGTAAAGGTTAGTATTTGATCCCTAGCTAACCGGGCACGCCCGGCGCGGGCACGGTAATTTCATCCTGCCGTGCCCTGACCTGGGCAAGATCATAGTTCATCTGCATGCGCATCCATGAATCAGCGCTGCCCCATCCAACCTTTTCCAGTCGGATCGCCATTTCTGGCGAAATAGACGCTTTTTCGTTAACGAGGTTGCTCACCGCCCCACGCGAGACGCCAAGCAATTTTGCCGCGTCGACAACACTCATATTGTCGGACGCTTTGATACAATCGCGCACGACGCGCCCCGGATGTACGGGGTTTTTCATCGACATATCCATCACTCCTTTCTAGTGGTAATCCACCAAATCTACGTCTTCCGGTTCTTCCTCAAACCGAAAAATCAAACGCCAGTTTCCGCTCACCCTGACCGAATAGAAGTTTTTGCGGTCACCCTTGAGCGGATGAAAACGGTAGCCGGGTTTGTCCATATCTTCTGGCACCGTCGCGGCATCCAATGCGGTCAAAAGAATCTCGATTCTCGCACGGTGGTTCCGGTTGACCTGCCCCGCATCGCCGCGCTCGTAAAATTTCTTCAATCCGCGATGGCGAATACTCCGTATCATCTGTCGAACCTAGCATGATCAGTGTCGATAGTCACTAGGCAGTTATTCCTAGAGTCCGCAGTCTCTTCACACCAAAGGCAAAACCCCGGTGCTGTTCGCCGATGATGCGCGGGCGCTTCTCCGTTCGATCGACGTTGACACATTGGTCGGTCTGCGTGATCGCGCGATTATCGGGGTGATGGTCTATGGCTTTGCCCGCGTCTCGGCCGCGCTCGGCATGGACGTTAAAGACGTCTTCCCGATACATCACCGGCTGCGGCTGCAAGAAAAGGGCGGCAAGTTCCATCAGATTCCGTGCCACCATAACCTTGAGAAATATCTCCGGGAATATATCGAAGCGGCCGGCTTGAGCGACGGTCCCCTCTTCCGCACCCTGCGCGGCCGAACCGGTCAGTTGACCTTCCGCCGGCTCCACCGCACCGAATGTCTGGCGATGATCCGGCGCCGCTGCAAGCAAGCTGGTCTCGATATGCCCGGCCTGTGCAATCACACTTTCCGGGGCACTGGGATCACGGCGTATTTGAGCAATCCGGATGCACGGTTAGAGCTGGCGCAACAAATGGCCGCGCATTCCGATCCGAAAACGACACGCATGTACGATCGCCGGTCGGATGAAATCTCCCTCGATGAGGTCGAGAAGATTGGGATTTATTCCAACCGCCCTTAACATTGACTTGTGCGAGCCCACGCTCTGAGGCCGATGGACATGATCTTCCAAGGTTGGTCGGTCAGGTTGTTCCAGGCTTGGCAAGAGGCCTCGACGATGTCTTCATAGGAGTCGAAGACACGATTGGAGAGCCAGTTCTGGCGGAGGTATTGCCAGACATTTTCGGCGGGATTGAGCTCCGGGGACTTGGGTGGCAAAGGCACGAGGGAGATGTTCTCCGGGATGCCGAGTTTGGCAGTGGTGTGCCATGCGGCTTGGTCGAGCAGCACGACGGCATGGGCGTTTGGGGCAACGGCCCGGCTGATTTCCTCGAGATGCAGGTCCATGGCTTCAGTATTGGCGCGCGGCATGACCAGCGCCGCGCCCTCACCGCGCTCGGGGCAGATGGCGCCGAAGAGATACGCCGAAGAGGTCCGTAGGTCCTTGACCTGGCGCGGGCGCGATCCCTTTGGGGCCCACTGGCGCACCAGGCTGTTCTTCTGGCCGACGCGCATTTCATCTTGAAACCAAACCTCGATGGGCGTGTCCGGTGGCTGTGCCGCTACGATTTTCGCCAAGTGTTCGGGAAAACTTTTTTTTAAATTCCTCCTGTGCCCGCGCATCCTGGCCGACGTGGCGCGGGCGCGCGGAAATATGCGAGAACCCGAGCGCGGCCAGCAGCTTGCCGACGCTCCGCTCGTGATAGTCCACGCCGAAGCGCGTTCGGATCAGTTGCTTGAGATCGATGCAGCGCCAGCGCACGACCCCATCCCGTTCGGGATCGGGACCGGCCTCGATAGCCCGCGAAAGCGCCGCCATTTGCGACGGCGTCAACCGACGCAACGCCCCGTTCGGCTTGCGGTCGATCAGACCGGCCGGACCTCCCGCGTTGAACCGGTGAACCCAGTCCCGCAACGTCTGCCGATCCATGCCGCCAATACCCGCCGCGCACGCTCGATCCATCCCATCGTAGATGGCCGCCATCGACAAAAGCCGTCGCGCCTGGTTCCCATCATCGCTCCGTGCCGCAAGAACACGGACTCTTTCAGCATCAAAGTCGTTTCGCAAAGGAATCGTTGGCATTGAACACACTCCCTTGTTGCCAACAACCTTGAATCACACAAAACCTAGCGTGTAAACCTTTGCGCGAGTCAAACTCGCGGGCGGTTGGTATTAGCGAGGAGAAATGTCGGGCGGTGGTATTCGGCTGGCGCTGGCCGAAGGGTTTTGTTTGTCCCCGCTGTGCCGGTGATCGCTACAGCGAGCACAAGAGTCGGCGGCTGTATCAGTGCAGCGGCTGCCATTACCAGGTGTCGTTGACGGCGGGGACGATCTTTCATGCGACCCACCTGGCGCTGATCGTATGGTTCGAGGCGCTCTACCTGATCAGCCAGTCGAAGAAAGGGATTTCCAGCCTCGAATTGGGGCGCCGGCTCGGGGTCAGCTACAATACGGCGTGGAAGATGCATCACAAACTGATGCAGGTGATGCTTGAACGCGAGGAAAACAAGCCGCTGGGCGGCGAGGGCAAGCGGATCGAGATCGACGACGCCTATCTGGGGGGCGCCCGGCGCGGCGGTAAGCGGGGCCGTGGCGCACCCGGCAAAACGCCTTTCGTGGCCGCCGTGGAAACCACCGCCGAGGGTCGGCCGCACCGGCTCAAGCTCACCCGGGTGAAGGGCTTCCGCAAGGCAGAGATCGAGAAAATGTCGCGCCGCGTCTTGACCCCGGGAAGCACCGTCGTCAGCGACGGCCTGAGCTGCTTCACCGCCGTCACCGCGGCTGGCTGCAGCCATTATCCCGCCGTTACCGGCAGCGGACCCCAGGCCGCCAAATGGGCCGCCTTCAAATGGGTCAATACGACCCTCGGTAACGTCAAGAACAGCCTCCGCGGGACCCCATCCGTCCCAAGCACGCACCGCGATACCTGGCCCAGTTCGAATACCGCTTCAATCGCCGCTACCGCCTGGACGAGATGATCCCCCGCCTCGCCTGGGCCGCCCTACGTACCCCGCCCATGCCCTACAACCTCCTCAAACTCGCGGAGCAAAGTGCGTAATCAGGAAAAAATTTGCCCGTGCCGGAGCCAATGCTACGACACCAACTTTCTTCCAAAAGTTGGCATTCTCGATTCGATCGTCGGCTCGTCTCGGCATTCAGGTGGCTACGATGATCGCTTTTTCCGCGCCTTCCTGCTGGCCTGCCTCTTCCTCCCCAGGCCGATTTTCTTCGCCATTTCCGAACGCACCTGCGAATAAGCTGGTGCTACCATCGGGTAATCGCCCGCGAGGTTAAATCGCACCCGATAGGTATCCGGCGTCAAATCGTGGGCGGTCCGTAGATGCCGTTTGAGGACTTTATGCTCCGTGCTACATTCAAGGCAGATTATGGCGGTCCGCGTAACGGATTTTTTCAGCGATACTGCGGGGGTGGGCTTCAGCGGTTTCTCTGGCTCACGGCGCAACCTGAGCAAGCGCATTGTGAACGTTCTGTATGAGCCTGCGGCAATTCATCACGCGCAACGTCGTTGTTCGCAACGTGGGCGCTGACCACGTCCGTTGTGAATTTTAGCGCTTCCATTTTGTAAAGCGTTTCCGACACCTATTCCTCCCTGTATTCCGTTGTTGTAGGATCCCGCCCCTCACCTGAGATACAGGGTATCCCGGAAACACTCAAGGGCCAGCCCTTGGACGTGGTCAATAGCTCCGCGTCGAAACCGTTTGCCTCATTTCAAGTTTCCTTTCGGTTCTGGTGGACGCCGGTCCTTGTCGACGACGAGGAGGAGGCTGGGGAGTAAGAGGAAATCGGCGGCGATCGCGGCGAGGAGGGCGATCGCGGTCAGGAGGCCGAGGTCGCCGTTGACCTTGAAGCTCGACTGCGAGAGCACGGCGAAGCCGACGACGAGGATCGCGGTGGTGACCCAAAGGGCGGTGCCGACGGTCGAAAATGCTTAGCGCACGGCGCCGGCGGCGTCGGCGCCGTGTTCGCGCCGGGCGCGGCGGTATTTGCTCAGGTAGTGGACTGTGGCATCGACGATGATGCCCAGGCTGGTCGCCGTGACCACCGACGAGGCCAGGCCGATCTCGCCGACGAAGAGCGACCAGACTCCGAAAGCCATCGCCACCGGGATCAGGTTCGGCACCAGGCTGGCCAGCCCCAGCTTGAGATTGCGCAAGGCCAGCCCCAGGGTCAGGGAAATCAGCAGGAAGGCGAAAATCGAGCCGCCCAGCATGCTCTCGATATTGCGTTTGGAGATATAGGCGAACATGACGAAGGCGCTGGTCGGCGGGGACGCCGCCGCCTCCGGTAGATGGGCCGCGAGCCAGGCGCTGGCCTCGCCCTCGAGGAGGCGCAGTTCGCTGGTGCTGATGTTTTCGCTGGTGACGATGACGCGCAGGGCCGACTTGTCGACGTTGATCTGATTGTTCAGATCGAGTCCATAGGGCAGGGACATCTCGAACAACAACAGGTATTGGGCCGCCAGTTCGCGCGAATCCGGCAAGCGGTACCAGGCCGAATCGTCGCCGTGCAGGTTCTTGTTCAGGCGCGCCAACACGTCGGTGAGCGACAACACGTGGGCGACGCCCGCTCGGCCGCGCAGCCAGGTGACGAAGCCGTGGACGCGGCGGAGATAGTCGGGATCGCTGATTCCCCCGCTCTCCCCGGCGCCAAGCGACCAATTGATCTGATACATCCCCGCCAGGTGTTTCGAGGCAAAATCCGAATCGGCGCGGAAGGGAATTTCGGGGTCGAAATATTTGACGAACTGGTCGTTGAGGGCGATCCGCGGGATCATCGCCGACAGCCCGACCGCCAAGCCGGTCATGGCGATGAGCAGCGGGATCGGACGGGCGATGACGTAATCGGCGATCCGGTCCATCGCGGTTCGCCGTTCCGGGGTCTCCGAGGGCGGCGTTCGGGTTCCCACCCGCAGCGGCAGAACCGCGATCAGCGCCGGCAGAAAAAAGATCGAGAAGGCCCAGGCCGCGGCGACCCCCACGGCGGTGATGTTGCCGAGGTGGTTGAACGGCGGCGAGTCGCTGAAGTTCAGGCTCGAGAAGCCGATGATCGTGGTCACGCTGGTGAGCAGCACGGGTGCGAAATTGATCCGCACGGACTCGACGATGGCCTCGGTCTTGGACGATCCCCGCCGCATCGCCCGCAGCATCGTGATCAGGAGATGAATCGAATCGGCGATGGCGATGGTCAGGATGATGGTCGGCGCGATGGCCGAGGGCGGGGTCAACGGAATCCCGACCCAGCCCGCGAATCCCATCGCCGCCGCGGCCGAAAAGCCGATCACCACCAAGGCCACGAAACTGGCGCTCAACGAGCGCAAAAGGGCGATCATCACCACCAGCAGGGCGGCGTACATAAGCGGCAGCAGGGTCTCCATGTCGCGCTGGCTGGCCTCGCTGAAAGCGTGGCTGAGAGGCGCGACTCCGGTGATGGCGACGCGCACCCCCGGGTTTTCCGCGCCAAATTCCTCGGCCAGACGCCGCGTCCGCTCCATGACCTCGACGATTTCGAGTTCGTCCTTTTGCGGCAGGGTCAGGGTGATGTTGACGCTCGTCGTGGTGCCGTCGGGCGAGACCACTCGATCGACGAGCAAGGGTTCAAAGAGGGCGACCTCGCGGATCGCCGCGATCGCCGCCGGATCGAGGGCGTCGAGGTTCCAGACCAGGTCGCGGACCGTGAGATCGTCACCCGCGGCGAAGCTATGCTGGAAATTGGTCAGGCTATCGACCCGGGTGGCGTAGGGGATCCGCCACGAGGCCTCGGTCAGCGCGCCTATCGCCGCCAACATGCCGGGGCTGAATACGTCGCCGCTCGCCGGGCGCAGAACGAAACTAACGTTGTCGTCCTTGCTGTAGATTCTTTGTAGCGTTTCAAAGGCGGCGAGTTGGGGATTGCGCTCGCCGAAGAAAATCCGGTATTCGCTGGCGAATCCCAGATCGCGGATGCCGCTCGCGGCGCCGGCGGCGGCGACAATCGCGGTGGCGATGACGAGCCAGCGCCGGCTTATCACCCAGCGGGCCAGGGCGACGGCGCGGCGGTCGTCGAACGGAACCCGCGACGAGTCTCGGCCCTCGGGCTTTTTCTTTTCCTGGTTCGGATCGCGCAGGTCCACGGGCGTTAAACCTTTGGTCACGACAGGCTTGGGTGAGGCGTCATTCCCAGCCGGCGAGGCAGCCAAGGGGTTGGGTGGGGGGGTGCGGGTTGTCCTAGGATGGCCGAGCCGCGCCGGTCGGGCAATAGCCGGCGGTCCGGCGCCGCACGGGCCTTGGATCAAGCCCTGGTGAATCGCCGCTCGGGCGCGGCGGGCCCTTGACACGGATTGGCGCCAAACCGTATCGTTCCCGCGCCCTCGGGTGGGTTTTCGAGGCGGCGCGGCCATCAGCGAGCGGGGTTCCGTGGACAAAGGCGGCAAGCCATCCTCGCTGCGCGCGCTTGATGACCGCTTGAACAAGGCGCGCGGCGCGATCGAGGCCAAAACCGGCAGGGACCGGGGCGGCGAGGCGAAAGCGTTGAGCCGGGCCTGGATGGTGGCATTGGAGATGGTGACGGCGATCGCCGTTTCCACGGCCATCGGTTGGTACCTCGACCGGGTGTTCGATACAGGGAAGGTATTGCTGGTCGTGTTTTTCTTTTTTGGCGTCGGCGCCGGCATCTTGAACGTCTACCGCGGCGCCAAACGGATGGAACAGGAAGCGCGCGCGCCGGCCGCGAAAGAGGCGGAGCGGGGCGACACTTAAGCCACGGGCGCTAACACGGGGGTAACGAGACTTTGGCAGAAGGGCACGGCCCGCTAGTGCAGTTCGAAATCAAGACGCTGCGCCCCATCGAACTGGCCGGTTTCGACATTTCCTTCACCAACTCGGCGATGTTCATGGTGATCGCGGTGACGGCGATCTCCGTGTTTCTGGTCGGCGGCATGAACCGCGCCACCCTGGTCCCGGGGCGTTGGCAAATGATGGTCGAGCTGGTCTACGGCTTCATGGCCGATACCGTGCGCGAAAACGTCGGCGAGGGCGGGCGGGCGTACTTTCCGTTCATTTTTACGCTCTTCCTGTTCATCCTGTTTTGCAACAGCATGGGCCTGATCCCCTACACCTTTACGGTCACCAGCCACATCATCGTCACCTTCGCGATGGCGCTCGTCGTCTTCGCCGGCTGCACCGTGATCGCCTTGATCAAGCACGGGATAAAGTTCTTCACCTATTTCATGCCCCCGGGAATCTCGCTCTGGATGGCGCCCTTGATGGTGCCGATAGAGATCATTTCCTATCTCGTACGGCCGGTGACGTTGTCGTTGCGCCTGTTCGCCAACATGATGGCCGGGCATACGCTGCTCAAGGTCTTCGCCGGCTTCGTCGTGATGCTGGGACTGGCGGGCGTTCTCCCGCTCGCCGTCATCATCATGCTCTACGCCCTCGAAACCATCATCGCCTTGCTGCAGGCCTATGTTTTCGCCATGCTCGCCTGCCTCTACCTGCACGACGCCTTGCATTTGCACTGAGATTGCGCCGGCGGACCGACACACATCAAGCAAAGGAATTCAAGCCATGGGAATTGAAGAGGCAAGGTTGATCGGCGGCGGCCTCGCCGTGATCGGAGTCGGCGCCGTCGGTATCGGGATCGGCAGCGTCTTCGGTTCATTCATTTCCTCGGTGGCGCGCAACCCGGCCGCGCGGGCCGCGATTTTCCCGACCACCATGCTCGGCTTCGCCCTGGTCGAGGCGGTGGCGCTCTATCAACTCCTGATCGCCTTCTTGATCCTGTTCGGCTAGGGGCGAAAACCCGCCCGCCCGGTCGCCGCAGCCAACGCCGCGCCATGCCGCAACTCGATACCGCGACCTATCTGCCGCAGCTCTATTGGCTCGCGGTCTGCTTCGTGGTCCTCTACGTTATCATCTCGCGTCTGGCCCTGCCCCGAATCACCCGTGTCCTGGAACGGCGCCACGACAAGATCGCCGGCGATCTCGAGGCGGCGGAAAAGTTGCGCGACGAGGCCAAGGCGGCGCTCGCGGAATACGAGGCGGCGGTCGAACGGGCCCGGGCCGAGGCCCAAGCGATTTTGGCGAAAGCCATCAACGAGCACAGCCTGATCGCGATCGAGCGGGAGTCGAAGCTCTCGGCTCGCCTGGCCAAGGAATTGGCGGCGGCGGAAAAACGCGTCGTCGACGCGAAGAACAAGGCCCTGGCCGAAATCGAGACCGAAGCCGGAAAACTCGCCCGCGCGGTGATCGAAAAGTTGGTCGGCGGTCGGGTCGACGCCAAGACCGTCGCCGCCGCGGTCAAGAGCGCCAAGCGGATGAGGGCCTGATGTGGGATCTTTTGTCCAGCCCCGAGTTATGGGTCGCCGTCGCCTTCGTGGTCTTCGTCGGCGTGGCCCAGAAAAACGTGCGCCAGATAGTCGGCGCCGGCCTCGACGAGCAAGCGGCGAGTATTCGCGGCGAAATCGACGAGGCCCAGAACCTGCGCGACGAGGCCCAGGCGCTCCTCGCCTCCTACAAACGCCAGCACAGCGAGGCGGTGGCCGAAACCAAGGCCATCCTGGACCAGGCCCGCGACGAGGCCAAATTCCAGTCGAAGGCCGCCGAGGCGGCGCTGGCGCTGACCTTGCGCCGGCGCGAACAACGGATCCTTGAGCGCATCTCCCGGATCGAGGCGACGGCCCTCGCCGAGATCCGCCAAGCCACCGCCGACCTCGCCCTTCGCACGACCGAAAAGATCATGGCCGCCCATCTGACCGAAAAGCGCGCCGACCGGCTGGTCGACACCGCCATCGCCGATCTGGAAAATTTGCTCAACTAGAGAACGAACGAAACTAACCGGC
Organism: Alphaproteobacteria bacterium; assembly: GCA_965218865.1. Lineage (GTDB taxonomy): Bacteria > Pseudomonadota > Alphaproteobacteria > JAAXGF01 > JAAXGF01 > CBDCME01. The sequence continues at coordinate 8,925 of CBDCME010000063.1, read as the reverse complement.
GCCTCTCCAAAACCCCGGACAACACTGCCATCGCGGAAGCCGCGCGGCGGGCGAACGCGTCCGATAATTCGCCGGCGCGACGACCGCGCCGCGCCCGCAGCCCGGCGACCATTGAACAGGGAGAACTCCGATGCCCAAAAAGAAGACGGCCGAGACCGATCTTTCACGAACCCATGAACCGCGGGGCCTGTCGGACCGCTTTGCACTCGCCTTCGTGAGGACCGCGCGGTTCTTCGCCGACACTTTCTTCGCCAAGCGTTATGGCCACCGCGCCATCGTTCTGGAAACGATCGCCGCGATTCCCGGCATGGTGGCCGGGGCGTTGCAACACTTGCGGTCCTTGCGCACCATGACGGACAACGATGGCTGGATCCGCACCCTCCTCGACGAGGCCGAAAACGAGCGCATGCACCTGATGACCTTCGTCCACATCGCCAAGCCCAATTGGCTGGAGCGGGGCCTGATCCTTATCGCCCAAGGCGCGTTCTACAACGCCTTCTTCGTGCTCTACCTGATCTCGCCTCGGACCGCGCACCGGGTGGTCGGATACTTCGAGGAGGAAGCGGTCGTCAGTTACACCCGCTATCTGGAAGAGATCGACGCCGGGCGGCACGACAACGTGCCGGCGCCTCCGATCGCCATCCGGTACTGGAAGTTGGCCGCTGACGCGGGGCTGCGCGACGTGGTCTTGGCGATCCGCGCCGACGAGGCGGGCCACCGGGACGTCAACCATGGGATGGCCGATACGCTCGCGGTCTCCGGCCGCTCGCTCGGAACCCGCCCCGCCGAGTAACGCGCCGCCGGGTAGCGCGCCGCCCCGGCGAGGTTCGCGGCGAACGGTTTCGATCTTGACTTTCATCGATCCGGCCTCTCCCACGCCACCCTCGTCGACCCCTTCCGGCGCCGCGCCATGGCCCCCAAGGGCGCCTCGCCGCGCCCCGACTGCCTCCTCGAACGGAGCTTCGACCATCTCATCGCCGCCCCCGGCAGCCTCCGCCGAGGCCACGCCCACACCCACCTGAAAGCGGCCGTAAACCGGACCTTCCCGGGCTAGCTCGAAAGTGCCATCTCCCAAAAAATCGAACGCGCGGATAAGCGTGTTCGGCGATCAAGGCACCGATCGCCGTGAGCGGTTGTTTCAACCGCCCCCAATTTCGCCTTCGCTCGAATTAGTGATAAGCTGGGCCTAACAACAACGCCGTCGTCTCGATAGGCGGAGGATCGACGAAAACCGAAGGGGAGCACATGAGCGGTCCGGTCGGTTTCCTCAGCTATAGACAAGGAATAGACTTGGATGGATCGGCAGGTAACAGACTTGACGCGCTCGCGTCCGAGGGTCCAGTCGCGAAATTTCGCCGGAGGAAATGATAGGTCAGAACGGTTAATCGTGATGGTTTGCAGAAACGTTCGAAGACAATGGCCTGCTATCGGCGAGTTAATCGGCGGACCGTGGTATTCGTTTTTATGGTCGTCCCGGCCATCACTACGATAACAACCGGAATACGGGGACAATGTTTCATACACATCGTTGGTTGGATATAGCGTAATATTTCCAATGACCGAACGCGACACGTCAAATTCTAGCGAGAAGCCAAACGAGGAGTTCTGTGTCAGTTTTGATTTGGAACTACGGCAAAGCGGGGATGCAACTGACACGGTAATGCTTGACATTAAATTCTATCCCGAGGATGTACCGTGCCCGATTGGGACGCTGCGCGTCGGGCTGACAGAATATCGGCTAAGAATCGACATCAAGAATGGACATATGCCGCTCAAATCTCTCGAGCCTAAAACCATGTTAGACGTGTCCCTAAAGTGGAATCGAAAATTGGGAACATCCATGCGGAAGGCAGGGTCTGTTGAATCAACCGCCTCCAGAGTGGCGAAATTTCTAGGCTTCAAACCCTCAGTCAGCTCAGTAGTCGCCCGTGAAGAACGCGTAAGCGGCTGATGTTGGTAGTTCTTTCGGTTTGGCGAAGTAATCGGATTTGCAAGAAAACGGGTTTTGGGCCTGAAAAGCTTGTGATTTGAAATAATTGATTTTGGGGATTCCCTTCCGTTGCGGAACGTGATTCTCTGCTCCCGTCGATTGGGATTGGAGAACTGTGATGAAGCCATCGCGCAAGGTGTCATCGGGAATAGAGGACCTGTTCCGCTCGCGGTTCGAAAACATCATCAACCTGCGCCACGAGTTGGTGGTGTTGGGGGGCCGGATCGCGTGGACTTTCTTCGACGAGACCTATGAAGCCTTGTATTCGGAGGAGGGTCGGCCGGGGGTCCCGACGCGGTTGATGGTTGGGCTGCACATCCTCAAGCATATGTTCGATCTCTCGGATGAGGAGGTCTGCGAGCGCTGGGTCTACGACCCATACTTCCAGTGCTTCTGCGGCGAAGAGTACTTTCAGCATGAGCTGCCCATGGAGCGCTCGTCGATGACCCGGTGGCGGGACCGGATCGGGCCGGAAGGTTTGGAGAAGGTATTCCAGGAGAGCCTAGCCGTGGCCCACCGGGTGGGGGCGCTGCGGGAGAAGGACCTCGAGCGGGTGACGGTGGACACCACCGTACAAGAGAAGGCGATTGCCTTTCCGACCGACGCCAAACTGATGCAACGAGCCCGCGAGCGGCTGGTGCGACTGGCACGGGAGCACGGCATTGCCCTGCGTCAGTCCTATACCCGCCTGGGCAAGAGGGCGTTGATCATGCAAGGCCGCTACCGCCATGCCAAACAGCACAAGCGGGCCAACAAGGCCCTGCGCAAGCTCAAGACCTATCTCGGGCGCACCGTCCGCGACATCCGCCGCAAGACGGCCCAGGAGGAGAGCCTACGGGATACCTTCCGCCGCCCCTTGTGGCTGGCCGAGCGGGTGTCGACCCAGAAGCGGCGCGACCCCTTGCCCAAGGTCTATTCGCTCCACGCGCCCGAGGTCGAATGCATCGGCAAAGGGAAGGCGCACAAGCCGTACGAGTTCGGCTGCAAGGTCTCCGTGGCGGCGACCAATTCCCGCCCCCCCGGCGGCCAGTTCGTCGCCCACGTCAAGGCCTTCCACGGCAATCCCTATGATGGCCACACCTTGAGGCAGGTGATCGAAGAGATGGAACGCTGGACGGGGATATCGGCCGAGCGCATCTATGTCGACAAGGGATACCAGGGCCACGATTACCCCAACAAACACCGCGTCTTTAGATCAGGCCAGAAACGCGGCATCACGCCGACGATCAAGAAGGAGCTCAGGCGGCGCTCCGCCGTCGAGGCCGTGATCGGACATCTCAAGAGCGATGGCAGGCTGGGGCGCAACTTCCTCAAAGGCCGCGACGGCGACAAGATCAACGCCATCCTCGCCGGCGCCGGCTACAACTACCGCCTTGTCCTCAAATGGCTGAGGCGTTTGTTTGTCCAAATCCTGGCCGCGCTCCTCAGCGACATCTCGCACCCCACCGCAAACCCAATCGCCGCTTCAGCTTGAAATCAGGGTTCTTCACGGACGACTCAGTATCTGGCGAAAAATCAACGAAGTCATTGGCTAGAGAGAACAACGTTGAGGACGAATTTGAGTTCCAAGATTTCCAGATTTATTCTGGAGGAACACCCTCATCACGTTTTTGGGATTTTAGTGACAAATCTGGCGAAAATTTCCTTGTGACAGGAAGGGAGGACCAACGTCTGGGGGAGATCAAAATTCATGATCGACCGTACATGGTGGATGCGCGTATTACCACATGGGCCAGATCCCTTTCGATAAAGGGCTTAGAAGGCCCGTGTCCCACTGATCTCAACACGTCGAACCTAGCTGTTCGGAGACTGCTTATACCAACCGCCCTTAACATTGACTTGTGCGAGCCCACGCTCTGAGGCCGATGGACATGATCTTCCAAGGTTGGTCGGTCAGGTTGTTCCAGGCTTGGCAAGAGGCCTCGACGATGGCTTCATAGGAGTCGAAGACACGATTGGAGAGCCAGTTCTGGCGGAGGTATTGCCAGACATTTTCGGCGGGATTGAGCTCCGGGGACTTGGGTGGCAAAGGCACGAGGGAGATGTTCTCCGGGATGCCGAGTTTGGCAGTGGTGTGCCATGCGGCTTGGTCGAGCAGCACGACGGCATGGGCGTTTGGGGCAACGGCCCGGCTGATTTCCTCGAGATGCAGGTCCATGGCTTCAGTATTGGCGCGCGGCATGACCAGCGCCGCGCCCTCACCGCGCTCGGGGCAGATGGCGCCGAAGAGATACGCCGAAGAGGTCCGTAGGTCCTTGACCTGGCGCGGGCGCGATCCCTTTGGGGCCCACTGGCGCACCAGGCTGTTCTTCTGGCCGACGCGCATTTCATCTTGAAACCAAACCTCGATGGGCGTGTCCGGTGGCTGTGCCGCTACGATTTTCGCCAAGTGTTCGGGAAAACTTTTTTTTAAATTCCTCCTGTGCCCGCGCATCCTGGCCGACGTGGCGCGGGCGCGCGGAAATATGCGAGAACCCGAGCGCGGCCAGCAGCTTGCCGACGCTCCGCTCGTGATAGTCCACGCCGAAGCGCGTTCGGATCAGTTGCTTGAGATCGATGCAGCGCCAGCGCACGACCCCATCCCGTTCGGGATCGGGACCGGCCTCGATAGCCCGCGAAAGCGCCGCCATTTGCGACGGCGTCAACCGACGCAACGCCCCGTTCGGCTTGCGGTCGATCAGACCGGCCGGACCTCCCGCGTTGAACCGGTGAACCCAGTCCCGCAACGTCTGCCGATCCATGCCGCCAATACCCGCCGCGCACGCTCGATCCATCCCATCGTAGATGGCCGCCATCGACAAAAGCCGTCGCGCCTGGTTCCCATCATCGCTCCGTGCCGCAAGAACACGGACTCTTTCAGCATCAAAGTCGTTTCGCAAAGGAATCGTTGGCATTGAACACACTCCCTTGTTGCCAACAACCTTGAATCACACAAAACCTGGCGTGTAAACCTTTGCGCGAGTCAAACTCTAGGGCGGTTGGTATGAGTTCCGAGGATCTGGCCATCATGTTGGACAATGGTCATCCTCTCAAGCCGGATTGGGAGCTCGTCAAATATAGTCAAGGATCGGTGCGTCACCGTTTTTATCCGCCCGACTTGTCGTTGAATGCGGAAATGTCGCCGGTCGAGCTGGCCGAGGCCTTCATTCAAGGTCAGGCGGCGAAGATCGTTTCGGCGACCGAGGCAAAGGGGAAATCGGATAACGCCAAGTATCAGGCGGCGCAAGACGCCCGTATCGCCGGCGCCACGGAAGCTCTGATGAAGATTGCCGATATCCCCGAGGTACAGGCGTTGATCGACTCGCCATCCGACGAAAATGCGCTTGCCCTGGTCGCGGCGATCGATGGAAAGGACTGTCGATAACAAACTGAATTGACCGGTTTATGTACCATATGATTTGACCGCTTCTGTTGTGGATGTTGGCTCTGTGGGGAAGTGGTCAGGTCGGCGCAGCCGAGCTGTCCACTTATCCACAGAGCGCCGGCCGGTCGTGTCGAAGCGGATCACGCGGCCCGCCTTTCGCTGCTTTCGATCGGCGTGCCGTCTTTCTTGTAGCGGGCCAGGCAGCGCGGGCCATGGAAGACGGCAAGGTCGCCGTCGGGATATTCGTGCACACTCACTTTGGCCTTGACGTAGTGGTGGCGATGGCGGCCTGCCGGGATCTGCAGGCTCAAGTTCTTGTAGCGCACCGTGTTGTCATTGCCGACCACACGGTCCTCCTGCACACAGAGGATGTCCGCCAGGTTGCCGGCGAACGGCACGAAGGCGGAGGCTGTGTCCTCGGCCGGCCGGGCGAAGCGGGCATTGTGGGCCGGCAGGAAGTCCTCTTTCAGGAACCGGTTGGCGGCCGCCATATCGGTGATGCCGGCGAGCTCGAGTTCCTGCGGCAGGCGTTTCTGCAGGGTGCCGAACATGCGCTCCGAGCGGCCCCGGGCCTCCGGCGAATAGGCCGGGATCAGCTCAATACCGAGTTGCTGCAGGGCACGTCCGACCTGGGTTGGATTGTCCTTGTCGACCTTGCCGCCGGCCTCCGGCGTGTGCCAATAGTGCGAGGCCCGGTCTGCATAAAGCGAGCAGAACAGCCCCATGGCCGACCCCACCTCCAGCAGCGCCACAAAGCTCGACATGGTGCCCTCCTCGGCGACGAAGAAGGCGGAATAGATCTCCGAAGTGGCATCGTCCATGGTCACGATCAGGTCCCAGTACTGACCCGGCACCCATTGGTGCGTGGAGCCGTCCTGGTGCAACATCATGCCGACCATCGGCCGGCGCGGCCGCTTGCGGCGGTGCACGCCGCGCCGCGGCGCCGGCGCGATCCGGCCGTGCGCCTGGAGCGTCAGCCGCACCCAGTTGTAACTGCGCGTGACGTCGTGCTTTGCAACCAGCTTCTCCCAGAAGTGCCAGGCGGTGAAATGCCGGTACCTGGTATCGAACAGACCCAACAGTGCCACCACCTCGTCGACCCCGGCGCGGCGCGCGGAAACCCGACCCAGGCGGCGGTCGTAAAGACCCTCCGCGCCCTCGGCCTCAAAGCGATCGCGCCAGCGTCGGAACGTGCGCTCGGACATGCCCAGGATCTCGGCTGCCTCCAGCTGGCTCAACTCACCCCTGTAGGTGCGTCCGTAAACCTCATCGAACTTCATCAATCTCAACCCCTGTAACTGCTCTGTCCGGCGCATCAGCTCCTCCACTTTCTGGAGGAGTTCTAATGCCGGACAGATCATTTGTTACATTGACCGGCCATATCACGTGTTATCGACACGATCGATGGAAAGGACTCAGGAACAATTTTTAGTCGCGGTTGAGGGTTCGGGATGAGTGGGATCGTGCTCGGTGCACGGGGTTCGGGGAGCCCCGAGCTTGCCTCGACGACGTCATGGGGACTGCTCGAAGCCACCGGACGGCGTTTTCGGATTCGACAGGCACACCGGTCCGCCCGCGCCGCTCGGCGGCACGTCCCGGTCCGGGGGAGAGGCGTGCTGTCTCAGGCGATGGGCGCGGTCATGATCGCGTCGAGGGCCTCCTGCGCCCGGGCGGCATAGTGCCGGTTGGCCTCGGGCAGATAACGGAAGCGTCCGTCGCAGCGCACGATGGCGATGGCCGCGTTGGTCAAGCAGGCGAGATTTCTGGGCAGGTGACGCACGTAGGCCCGGCATCGGTCTTCGTCGTAGGTGAAGTCGCGCACGTAGTGCAGGCGGTTCTCGATATGCCAGTGGTTGCGCACCAGTTCGAGCAACTCCTCGGGTCCGGCGCGCTCTGCGCCGAGCGAGGTGAGGCTCCAGGTCACCTCGATGCTGCGCTTGCCGGTCTTGAGGATCTCGCGTTCGCGCTCGATGCGCATGGCCTGGCGTCGCCCGTGGAGGTTGGCGTAGCCGTCCCACTCGGCAGCGGAGAGGTCGACGACGGCGCAGCGTCGGCGCTCGATGCGGCCATGGCCCTTGTCGACGGTTTCGTGCCAGAGCGCATCGCTGAAGTCGATCGCCTTGAGGTCTTCGAAGATCATCTCCTGGTTGTCCTTGACCGCGCTCATCACGTAGTCGGCGCGACGCCCGAGCAGGCAGCGCGCGGTCTCGTGCTGAGCGTGCATCGCGTCCATGGTGACGATCCGGCCTGTGAGGTCGAGGCCGCTGGAGAGTTCGCGCACGGCCGGGATTTCGTTGCTCTTGCGGTCGACCTCGACCTGCCCGAGGACCACGCCGGTGTCGTGCTCGACCGCCGCCACCATCATCCTGCGCCCGTCTTCGGTCTGCTTCGAGGCGCCGCGCAGATCCTTTCCGTCCATGGCGACCGGCGCGTGCGCGCTGCCATGCTGGCCGGTCCACTGGCTAATCGCGTTGTCCAGGGTCTCTGGCGGCAGGGCGGTGAGGGTCTTGTGGAAGGTGGTGATCGCGGGCGGGGTGTAGCGCTGTTTGGAAGGGCTCCAGAACGCACCCACCGCCTCGAGCTGCTCCTGGGAGAGCAGGGCGGCGAACTGGGCGAACGCGTTCACCCCCCGGTATCCGGCAAGCCGGGCGGCGACGGCGATCACCAGAATGGTGTTGAGCGCATAGCGCTTGCCCCGGGCATGGCGGTACTCGGGCACCTCACCCAGACACTCGAACAGGCTGCGCAGCCGGGGCGCGGCCATCGGCTCGGTGTGCTGCTCGGCGTTCCAGTGTGCCGGCATCCCGGTACGGCTCAGCGCCTCGGGGGCGCCGTCTGTCAGTCCGAACACGAAGACCTCCTTGGGCTGACCGTGGTGGCGCCAGCGCGCTGCCCCTCCGGGCTCACGGGCAAAGCCCCGCGTCAGCCCCAGAGAGCGCCAGTTCGACGCGCGGTAGCAGGTGCCGGCAAATCGCGAGACGTCCACGAACGTCTCCGCCAGAAGAGCCGGATATCCGTGCACCGCCTGGATGTCCTCAGACAGCCGCCGCAGGCTCAGCCCCAGCACACGGGAGGCCAGGTTCGGCACTCGGCCAGGCGTCAGAATGACGAAGCGCGAGTTGTTGGCGATCAGATGCAGACGCCGGAACTGCTGCTCGGCCGACCACCCGATCCAGCGATCACGCGCGCCCAGCTTGAACGCGCCGGGCTGCCAGCCGATCAGTGCGAGCCAGGTCTCGCCATGCACCGCGACATGGCGCAGGCCCTTGCCGATGACGCCGTGGAACGCCAGGTAGTGGTGCTGCTCCACCAACCGGTCCCAGCGCCGGTGCTCCTGCGCGCCCCAGGTCGGACGCACCGTGACCGCGCGCAAATCAATGGACGAATCCGAGACCGGCAGCGTCGCCATGACCGGCACACTGCCACACCGAGAATGAAATGGCCAGCGCCGCGATCACCTCACCCTGATCACTGGGCGGACAAAAAACTAGCCCTGCAATGTCCCGGCTGATGTTGAAAAGTGAGGTAGGCGTCATTCGCCTGGAACCGTTAGGCTCTGGGTGTTGAATCC
>CBDCME010000062.1:0-167169 GCA_965218865.1 Alphaproteobacteria bacterium | reverse complement strand
AGCTCACCCACCCACGGCCCCAGCTTCGGCATCGGCTGGATCTTGCGCGCGTAGCTGTACGAGGTCTCATCACCCCGCACCACCTTGCGCACCGTGTTCTTCGAAACCCTCAAATCCCGGGCGATCTTCTTGATCGGAACACCCCTCACCAGATGATCCCGACGGATCCGCGCAATCGTCTCCACAAACCAGCATCTCCCCCACCTCGTCTGTCCAAACAACGAGGTGTGTTCAAGAGCACAAAACCAGGGGGGTCAATTTTGGACGCCGATAACCCCCAATAGGGGGTCAATATTCCACGCCGAACAACACATTTCATCTTGAAACCAAACCTCGATGGGCGTGTCCGGTGGCTGTGCCGCTACGATTTTCGCCAAGTGTTCGGGAAAACTTTTTTTTAAATTCCTCCTGTGCCCGCGCATCCTGGCCGACGTGGCGCGGGCGCGCGGAAATATGCGAGAACCCGAGCGCGGCCAGCAGCTTGCCGACGCTCCGCTCGTGATAGTCCACGCCGAAGCGCGTTCGGATCAGTTGCTTGAGATCGATGCAGCGCCAGCGCACGACCCCATACCGTTCGGGATCGGGACCGGCCTCGATAGCCCGCGAAAGCGCCGCCATTTGCGACGGCGTCAACCGACGCAACGCCCCGTTCGGCTTGCGGTCGATCAGACCGGCCGGACCTCCCGCGTTGAACCGGTGAACCCAGTCCCGCAACGTCTGCCGATCCATGCCGCCAATACCCGCCGCGCACGCTCGATCCATCCCATCGTAGATGGCCGCCATCGACAAAAGCCGTCGCGCCTGGTTCCCATCATCGCTCCGTGCCGCAAGAACACGGACTCTTTCAGCATCAAAGTCGTTTCGCAAAGGAATCGTTGGCATTGAACACACTCCCTTGTTGCCAACAACCTTGAATCACACAAAACCTAGCGTGTAAACCTTTGCGCGAGTCAAACTCTAGGGCGGTTGGTATAAGTGTCTGTTCCGGCCCTCTCGCCCTCCCTGTGGAGCCGCGTGAGGAACACCGGGTGAGAGGAATCACGACCAACTGGGAAGCGGTCGGGGATTATGGACGGTTCCATCGAGAGGAATCACGACCAACTGGGAAGCGGTCGGGGATTATGGACGCCGCTTCCATCGGGAGAAAGGGAAATGGGGAAAAATAAATCACTTCGGCAGTACCTGTCCGCCGCCGGAGCCACGATGGCGATCTGGTTGATCGGGATTGTCGCCCTCTGGGTCGCCTCCGTCACTGTTGCGGCATTGCGGCCCAGCCCCAACAGTCGGAGCGCACGGCGACCCACGTCTACGACGTCGAGCCAGGGTCGTCAATGCCGATAGCCTTCTCTACCTTGCTCGTCTCCGACGGATCCCTCGGCCAGGTTTACCGTCCCTGAACGCCATCGTCAGCGCCTTAAACTCTATCTTTAACGCGAGTCCGGCCGATCCTGTTCAATTCGACGTCCGTGCCTGCCGTCAACTTCGCTTTCGGGCGCGTTTCTCGGCCAGGCCGGATTGGCCGCGGCGGCGTTCGAGCTCGGCGAAGACTTCGCTCGGGTCGATCCCGGCGTTGGCCCACAGGAGGAGAAGGTGAAATAAAAGATCGGCGCTTTCGCGCACCAGGGCCGGGCGCTCGTTCCCGAGCGCGGCGATGACGGTTTCGACCGCTTCCTCGCCGAGTTTCTGGGCGATCTTCTCGGTGCCCTGGGCCAGCCTCATGGCCACGTACGACTCTTTCGGATCGCCCCCGCGCCGCGCCTCGACGACCGCGAACAGCGCCTCCAGCACAGCGGAATCGGGCTTAGCGGCCATAGAGGGTCTCCGGATCGACCAAGGGTTCGCTCAGGGAAACCCATTTCCCGTCGCGAAGCTCGCGGAAGAAGCAACTTCGCCGCCCGGTATGGCAGGCGACGCCGGTCTGATCGACGAGCAGCAACAAGGTGTCGCCGTCGCAATCGAGACGGAGCTCGACCAGGCGCTGGTGTTGGCCGGAGCGTTCGCCCTTGCGCCACAACCTGCCGCGCGATCGCGACCAATAACAGACCCGCCCCTTGGCCACCGTCTCGGCCACGGCCTCGCGGTTCATCCACGCCATCATCAGGATTTCGCCGCTATCAAACTGCTGCGCAAGGGCCGGGATCAAGCCATCGGCGTCGAAGCGGATCGTATCCAAGAAGTCGGCGTCCACGGCGCCCCTCCCGGGCGATTGAGCATCCGTGGGTAGCAGATTTCAGCACCCAAGTCACGGCCCTGGCACGGCGAGATGTCCTTCCCACGAACGGACATCAACCGCACGCCCAAATACGGCGGGAGCGGGCCTCGGGAGTGTCGGTTCTCATCGGAGAGAGCGGGGAGGCACGATCCGTGGAGACAGGCCTTCGGAAGTCCAGCCCCCGGGGGGACCGACCCGCGGGGGCCGTTCCTGCGAAAGCCAGTCTTCCGGGGACCTCCCGGTGGGGAGTATCGTTTTCCGGTCCGCCGTACTCTCGTCCGATCGTTTCGCTTCGCCGAATTGCCGTCAGGCCGCCCCACTTCGAACTCTGTTCAAAAACCCGCGGCGCCGGCCCCCGCCCCCTCCCGGCCACCCCTATCAGCAACCTCTCGTGGGTGGCCGGGAGGGGGAGAGGGACAGACGCAAAAAATGCGCGGATGCGCATTTTCGAACAGACAATTAAGCCCTCGAAGAAGAAATTTTTTCCGGCGGAACACCGGCGGTTTCGGGGGTTTTCCCCTAGCCGGCGTTGATCTGGATAAAGCGTGCCAGCGCTTGGTTTTCTCTGCTGGCGGATGCGCTTCCCGGGTATTCCCGCCTACCAGCTGACGCCGGTCGAGGGGCTGCCGTCGCGGGTGACGTGGAGACGGTATTCCGGGGTTGGATTGAAGGGGCCCGAGAAAAGGTATTCGCCTTCCTTGAAGTCGACTTCGTACTCTTCCGTCTGGCCTTGATCGAGGACATCCTCGGTGTGGAGGCTGAATTTGGTCAGTTTGTGGATCAGATAACGCCAATCGTAATCGCTCTCGCGGATCCAAAAGCCGAGCGCGTAGGGCACGTTCTTGTTGGTGACCCGGAAGGTATATAATCCGGGGCTGAGCGTCATCGTCCGCGCGTTACGCAGCCGTTGCTCGCCGCTCTCGTCGTTGATGGTCCTGCATTCCTCCGGCGAGGCCGCCTTGAAATGGTGGTTGACGCCGTTCTCCGCCTCGACGAACTGACAGGCGACATGGGTCAGCTGGATAACGCTGCCGGCCCGCGCCGGCGCCACGGCCAGGCCGGCGGCAAGGACGCCCATGGCCAAGATATTCCGGGGCGGATTAATCTCCAAACTCCTTCAATGCGTATGCGCGCATCCTTCCCTCGGGGCGCAAAAGATTCCGTGGTTTCGACTTGAAGTTGAAACTCAAAAAATGTCGATGCCGGATCAAAAAATCGCGTCGGTGAATTCCACTGTCCCGCACGATCTTCCCTAACAGTCTGTTCGAAAACTCGCGGCGCCGGCCCTCTCCCCCTCCCGGCCACCCATATCAGCATACTCACGTGGGTGGCCGGGAGGGGGAGAGGGCCGGAACAGACGCAACCAATGCGCGGACGCGCATTTTCGAACAGACCCTAAGTTAACCTTGAGCCGCACTCGGCGAAAGGAGATTTTCCGCCCTTCCTCGAATTTGAATCAGGCGATTATGGCTTCGGCCGCAGGGCGACCGCGGCGCGCCGAGAGAGCATTATCGACCCCGATCGGGCCGGCCTTACGAATTTGTTGGAAGCGGGGGGCGCGCGCTCCCGACAATTCGTTTGAGCCCGGGGGCGGAATGCCTAGAATGCAGCGCCGTGCTTCTGATGCGGGAACGCCGGAACCAAGAGAACTTCACGAGGGGAGACCGCACCGTGAGTGTCGTCGGTCAAGATACCTTGAAAACGCGCCGCAGCCTCGAGGTGGGCGGCAAGAGCTACGATTATTTCAGCATCTCGGCGGCCGCCGAGGCCGGGGCCGGAGATTTCGACCGCCTCCCCTTCTCGCTCAAGGTGCTGCTCGAAAATCTCTTGCGCTACGAGGACGGGCGCAGCGTCAGCGTTGACGACGTCACGGCGATCGGAGCCTGGGGCCAAGGGGGTTCCGCCCGCGAAATCGCCTATCGCCCGGCCCGGGTGCTGATGCAGGATTTCACCGGCGTGCCGGCGGTGGTCGATCTCGCCACCATGCGTAACGCCATGGCGACGCTCGACGGCGACCCGGCCCGCATCAACCCGCTTTCGAGCGCCGATCTGGTCATCGATCATTCGGTCCAGATCGATCACTTCGGCAGCGCCGACGCCTATGCCCGCAACGTTGCCAGGGAGATGGAACGGAACGCCGAGCGCTACGCCTTCCTGCGTTGGGGACAGACGGCGTTCGACGACTTTCGGGTGGTGCCTCCGGGGACCGGGATTTGCCACCAGGTGAACCTCGAATATCTGGCCCAGGTCGTGTGGACGGCGGACAACGGCGCCAATACCCTGGCGTTTCCCGATACCCTCGTCGGGACCGACAGCCACACAACCATGGTCAACGGTCTCGCCGTGCTCGGCTGGGGTGTCGGCGGCATCGAGGCCGAGGCGGCGATGCTGGGACAGCCTATCTCGATGCTCATCCCCGAGGTCATCGGTTTTCGCCTGACCGGCAAATTGAAGGAAGGCGCGACCGCGACGGACCTGGTGCTCACGATCGTTCAGATGCTGCGCAAGAAGGGCGTGGTCGGGAAGTTCGTCGAGTTCTTCGGTTCCGGTCTCTCGGACCTCGGCCTCGCCGATCGGGCGACCATCGCCAACATGGCGCCCGAGTACGGCGCCACCTGCGGATTCTTCCCGATCGACAAGGAAACCATAAATTATCTGTCGTTGAGCGCCCGCGACGCCGACCGGATCGCCCTGGTCGAGGACTACGCCAAGGCACAAGGAATGTGGCGCGACGACGAAACCAACGATCCATGGTTCACCGCCACCCTGGAACTCGACCTCGGCACGGTCGAGCCGAGCCTGGCCGGCCCGCGGCGACCCCAGGACAAGGTCCTGCTCTCGAAGGCGGCCGAGACGTTTTCCCTCGATCTCGCCGAGATGGTCGGAATCGACGACGCCGAAGCGGCCACCGACATGATCGAGGAGGGCGGCGGCGCCAGCAGCCAACGGATCCATGATCTGGCCGCCCACGAGGCGCCGGTGGCCGGGGCCGATTACGCTCTCAAGCACGGCCATGTCGTCATCGCCTCGATCACGAGCTGTACCAACACCTCGAATCCCAGCGTCATGATCGCGGCCGGGTTGGTCGCGCGCAAGGCCCGGGCCCGCGGCCTCAACGTCAAGCCCTGGGTCAAGACCTCCCTGGCGCCGGGTTCCCGGGTCGTCACCGATTATCTCGCCGCCGCCGGGCTGCAAGAGGATTTCGACGCCCTCGGGTTCAACCTGGTGGGCTACGGCTGCGCCACCTGTATCGGCAATTCCGGACCATTGCTGGCGCCAATCGCCGAGGCGATCGAGAAAGGCGATCTCGTCGTCACCTCGGTGCTCTCGGGCAATCGGAATTTCGAGGGCCGCATCAGCCCCCACGTGCGGGCGAACTATCTGGCCTCGCCGCCCCTCGTCGTCGCCTACGCCCTGGCCGGGAGCAAGACCGTCGACCTGACCCGCGACCCCCTCGGCGCGGACCCCGACGGGACACCCGTTTTTCTCGCCGACATCTGGCCCACCAACCGAGAAATCGAGGACGCCATGGGCCAGGCCGTGCGCACCGACATGTTCTCGAACCAGTACGCCGACGTCTTCACGGGCGACGAATCCTGGCGCGCCATCGACGTCGCGGAGGGCCTCACCTACGGCTGGGAAGACGCCAGCACCTACGTCAAGAAGCCGCCCTATTTCGACGGCATGTCGACTGAGCCGGCGCCGATCACCGATATCACCGGGGCCCGCATGTTGGCGCTTCTCGGCGACAGCATCACGACCGACCATATTTCCCCGGCGGGCGCCATCGCCGCCGCCAGCCCGGCCGGAAAATACCTGGTCGAGAAGGGGATCAAGCCGGTCGATTTCAATTCCTACGGCTCGCGCCGCGGCAATCACGAGGTGATGATGCGCGGGACCTTCGCCAATATCCGCCTGCGCAACGCCATGGCTCTGGGGACCGAGGGCGGCTGGACCCGTCACATGCCCGACGGGGAACAGACGTCGATCTACGAGGCGGCGATGAAATACGCCGACGAGGGCGTCCCCTTGGTCGTCGTCGCCGGCAAGGAATACGGCACCGGGTCGTCCCGGGACTGGGCCGCCAAGGGCACAAATCTCCTCGGCGTGCGGGCCGTGATCACGGAAAGCTTCGAGCGGATTCACCGCTCCAATCTCGTCGGCATGGGCGTGCTGCCGCTGATGTTCAAGGACGGCGCCGGTCGGAAATCGCTGAAGCTCGACGGCAGCGAGGTCTTCGACATCAGCGGCCTCAGTCCAAGGATCGATCCCAGGATGGACGTTTCCTGCACCATCACGCGCAAGAATGGCGAAAGCGAATCGATCAAGCTGCTCTGCCGAATCGACACCGAGGACGAGGTCGCCTATTACAGCCACGGGGGAATTCTGCACTACGTTCTGCGCAAAATGGCCAAGGCGGGGTGAGGCGGCGCTCGCGGAGTGCTAACCGAAATGTGATTGGTGCCGGTTGGCTGCCGTGATTATCGTAACCGTATGCGCACCAGCCTTCGCCTCCTGATGATTACGGCCACCTTGCTCGGCGCCGCGCGCGTCTCGACGGTCGCCGCAGCAACGCTGGTCGAGCTGTTCACTTCCCAGGGCTGCTCGTCCTGTCCCCCCGCCGACGCCTATCTCGGTGAGTTGGCCCAGCGCGACGACGTCGTTGCCTTGTCTTTCCACGTCAACTATTGGGATTACATCGGCTGGCGCGACCCCTTCGCCACCGACGCGACGACCCAGCGCCAACGCGATTACGGCTGGCGCCTGGCCCAGGGCCGCGTCTACACGCCCCAGATCGTCGTCGACGGCGTCGTCCACGCGGTCGGCTCCGACCGGACGGCGGTCGACCGGGCCATCGCCCACAGCCAGGACGCGGCTGGGGATCCCCTCGAGATCACCGCTTCCCCGGCCCCCGACGGCGGCGTTGTCCTCGCCCTCTCCGAGGGCACCGCGCCAGAGCCGGCGGTCGTCTGGCTCGCCCGCTACGACGCCACCCACACCACCGAAATCCCCCGGGGCGAGAACCGCGGCGTCCGCCTGACGAATTTCAACGTCGTCCGCGCCCTCAGCAAAATCGGCGAATGGACCGGAAAGCCCATCGAAATCCCCCTCTCCCCCGCCCAAATGTCCGCCGGCGAGGAGATCCCCGGCGGCGGCTGCGCCATCATCGTCCAGGCGCGCGGCGACGGCCCCGTCCTCGCCGTCCACAACCTCCGCCGCGGCGAGGATTTCTGAGGGCTCGCGATGAACCGTGTAATTTAAATCGGCGGCCCGTCTTATACCAACCGCCCGCGAGTTTGACTCGCGCAAAGGTTTACACGCTAGGTTTTGTGTGATTCAAGGTTGTTGGCAACAAGGGAGTGTGTTCAATGCCAACGATTCCTTTGCGAAACGACTTTGATGCTGAAAGAGTCCGTGTTCTTGCGGCACGGAGCGATGATGGGAACCAGGCGCGACGGCTTTTGTCGATGGCGGCCATCTACGATGGGATGGATCGAGCGTGCGCGGCGGGTATTGGCGGCATGGATCGGCAGACGTTGCGGGACTGGGTTCACCGGTTCAACGCGGGAGGTCCGGCCGGTCTGATCGACCGCAAGCCGAACGGGGCGTTGCGTCGGTTGACGCCGTCGCAAATGGCGGCGCTTTCGCGGGCTATCGAGGCCGGTCCCGATCCCGAACGGGATGGGGTCGTGCGCTGGCGCTGCATCGATCTCAAGCAACTGATCCGAACGCGCTTCGGCGTGGACTATCACGAGCGGAGCGTCGGCAAGCTGCTGGCCGCGCTCGGGTTCTCGCATATTTCCGCGCGCCCGCGCCAGGTCAAGGACCTACGGACCTCTTCGGCGTATCTCTTCGGCGCCATCTGCCCCGAGCGCGGTGAGGGCGCGGCGCTGGTCATGCCGCGCGCCAATACTGAAGCCATGGACCTGCATCTCGAGGAAATCAGCCGGGCCGTTGCCCCAAACGCCCATGCCGTCGTGCTGCTCGACCAAGCCGCATGGCACACCACTGCCAAACTCGGCATCCCGGAGAACATCTCCCTCGTGCCTTTGCCACCCAAGTCCCCGGAGCTCAATCCCGCCGAAAATGTCTGGCAATACCTCCGCCAGAACTGGCTCTCCAATCGTGTCTTCGACTCCTATGAAGCCATCGTCGAGGCCTCTTGCCAAGCCTGGAACAACCTGACCGACAAACCTTGGAAGATCATGTCCATCGGCCTCAGAGCGTGGGCTCGCACAAGGCAATGTTAAGGGCGGTTGGTATTATTTCTTGTTTACGCGCGCAGCCGTCTGCGGAAATGTCAGATCTTGAAACAAAGTTCACTCGTTCAAGGCGTCCACGACTGGTTCGTGGCGCACCCGCGAAGTTGAGACGTGGGGTAGACGGGGAAATCCCGGTCCCCAACCTTTACGACATTTCCGGCTCCGCGAACTGGGCGAACAAAGCTGACGTCGGTCTCGTCGTCCACCGCGATCCCCAACGCTGCCCACCGGCGGCAAAAATTCGCGTCTGCAAAGTTCGTTTTAAGAGTGTCGGCAGGATTGGCAAAATCGAGCTTGGTTACGACGTGGTCACGGGCTGTTATTCGGAACCTCGGTCAGCGAGAAACCGAACGGCCCGGCGATGACGGCCGCGAAGCCTGAAATTCGCGAATGGTGCGAAATGCCGTTTCGCCGCCGCGCTGCTGGCAAACGGCAAATTTTTTGCTCACCATCGTGCCCGCGATCGTTCGAAAGTGCGATTCGCGCCTGGGCGAACCTTCAATGGGAAAGGGGATCGGTCCGATTGGCCGATATTAAACCCGCGTGTTTGCCTGAGCCACGGTGAACACGATTCCGGCATTTTGCCCCCGCCGCCGTCACCAATCGGAACACACGAGCAGTTATTCCGCCCTCTATTCCTGCTTGCCGAGTGAAGAAGTTAAGCGTTACAGCGTTACATCCCATATAGGGGGGGTATAAGAGGGGGAGCCTACAATGGGGCGTAACGGTCAGCACCAATTTTTTCGAGCGAATCTGTCTCCATGATCAGGACGGCGCAAACTCTTATATTTGGGAGTTCGTGATTTGCGTTTCAGCCAAGGTTGAGCTTGCAGGGATACGCTGGCAGTGTCCGAACAAATAAATCTTGAAATCGTTAACGCGTCTGTCGTTGTTACCGCCGAAACGCACAATCCGACGCTTTTGCATCACACTTTCCTGAAGGTTAACAAGATCGTGCCTGCTGACTGGGAACCGGATGAGGAACCAGTGTGCACGCCGCCGTTCGCTATCGTGAAATACATGGGTAGGTTTGTCTTTACCGCAGAAATTAATAAAATTACGTTTGTTGACAATTTACCCCCAGAAAATATGGAAGACTCTGAAATAATAGGTGTTTCCTCAAAATACATAACAACCTTGCCACATGTAAATTACCAGGCGATGTCCCATGCTCTGTTGAAAAAAGCGAGGCAGGCATGGTTGGGCTTCGAGGCTAGGCGGCCTCTTTGATGGTTTCAATGGCGCTTTTCGCTTTTGCCTTTTTCACGTGATCCTCGAGGGCAGCTCTGAGGATGGGGAGTTGCCGGTAGGCCTTGAGGCGACGGAGGTCTTTTGGGCTTCCAGGAGGCCGGCGGCGGTCCATCGCAAGGCCATCTCGGCGTTGCGCCAGCGCTTGACATTGTGCTGCACCATCCTGACCGTTCCCAAGGCATTCTCGATGGCGTTGGTGCAGGCCAAGGAGCGCCTGAGCTTGGGCGGCAGGCCCAAGCGGATCACGGTGAGGATCTCATCCAGGCCCTCCAGGATGGAAGCCGAAACGCCGGGGGCCTCGGTCTCCAGGCGGCGCGCCAGGTTCTTCATGAGGCGTTCGGCTTTCTCGGCATCGTCTTGGTCCCAGGCTTGCCTGAGCGCCTTCTTGACGCCGGCATGAAGGCTTTCGTCGAGGCGCTCGATGATGTTGCGGCCCTTGTGGACCTGGCAGCGCTGGAGGGCGGCCACCGGCCCGAAGGTCCGCTTGATCGCCTTGGAGAGCGCCTTGGCGCCGTCGACGATGAAGAGCCGGGGCACTTCCGGGTCGAGGCCGCGGGCGGTCAGGTTGTCGAGCAGCGCCTGCACCGTGGCGGCATTCTCCGTGGCACCTTCGGCCAGGCCTAGAACATGCTTCTCGCCCGCGCCGTCGATGCCAATAGCTGCCAGCAACACGTGATCGCCGACGTGCAGCCCGTCGATCTGGATGACCAGGAGATCGAGATCCGAAAGGTCGCTGGCCAGGAGGGCCTTCAGCTTCTTGCGCGTCATGGCCACGAAGCGCCGCGAGACCGCGGACTTCGAGGTCGCATCGCCCGCGCGTGCCGGCAAGTCGCCGCTGGCCTCGCCGGGCAGGCGCACGGCGCGCGCGTACTTGCGGGTCGAAACCGTAAGCAGCATGATGTTCATCGCCCAGGACTGCAAAAGCGCCGGGTCCGAGAGCAACTCCCAGCTCGGCAAGCTCATCTCCTTGCCCGCAAGATCGCGCACCCGCGGGCGCGTCAGCTTCACCTTGCCCCCGTGATAGGCAATCTCGCTCTGGGTTGTCCCCCAGCGATGGCCCTGCCGCTCGGCCGTGCGGGCGTGGCGCGCTCCGCAGAGCACCTCGCTATCCTCGTCCAGCATCTCGCCCAGGGTCTCCACCCCGGCCAACAGGCAAAAGCGATCCACGCTCATGCGCAGATCATCAAAAGCCTCCGGCAAGGCCGGCGGCAACAGCGGAAGCGGGATCTCCAACAGTTTCGAACGGCGGCTGTTCCGTGTAGTCTTGGTCATGGCGTCGTTCTCCTTGATGGATTCAACACCCAGAGCCTAACGGTTCCAGGCGAATGACGCCTACCTCACTTTTTCAACATCAGCCGGGACATTGCCTTCAAACCGACACGGAATCACCAACGGTTAACCATGTATAAGTGGTCATACTTTACGTCAATCTGTTGATGATGCGCCCTTTGGGACGGCGACGCGGGACCCTCATTCTTCTTCCGAAGAGCGACAACCCGATTGGAATTCCATCGGCCCAAATATTTCAGATATACTACAAAAATATAGTAAAATTTATAACCTGATTACGCACTTTGCTCCGCGAGTTTGAGGAGGTTGTAGGGCATGGGCGGGGTGCGTAGGGCGGCCCAGGCGAGGCGGGGGATCATCTCGTCCAGGCGGTAGCGGCGATTGAAGCGGTATTCGAACTGGGCCAGGTATCGCGGTGCGTGCTTGGGACGGATGGGGTCCCGCGGAGGCTGTTCTTGACGTTACCGAGGGTCGTATTGACCCATTTGAAGGCGGCCCATTTGGCGGCCTGGGGTCCGCTGCCGGTAACGGCGGGATAATGGCTGCAGCCAGCCGCGGTGACGGCGGTGAAGCAGCTCAGGCCGTCGCTGACGACGGTGCTTCCCGGGGTCAAGACGCGGCGCGACATTTTCTCGATCTCTGCCTTGCGGAAGCCCTTCACCCGGGTGAGCTTGAGCCGGTGCGGCCGACCCTCGGCGGTGGTTTCCACGGCGGCCACGAAAGGCGTTTTGCCGGGTGCGCCACGGCCCCGCTTACCGCCGCGCCGGGCGCCCCCCAGATAGGCGTCGTCGATCTAGATCCGCTTGCCCTCGCCGCCCAGCGGCTTGTTTTCCTCGCGTTCAAGCATCACCTGCATCAGTTTGTGATGCATCTTCCACGCCGTATTGTAGCTGACCCCGAGCCGGCGCCCCAATTCGAGGCTGGAAATCCCTTTCTTCGACTGGCTGATCAGGTAGAGCGCCTCGAACCATACGATCAGCGCCAGGTGGGTCGCATGAAAGATCGTCCCCGCCGTCAACGACACCTGGTAATGGCAGCCGCTGCACTGATACAGCCGCCGACTCTTGTGCTCGCTGTAGCGATCACCGGCACAGCGGGGACAAACAAAACCCTTCGGCCAGCGCCAGCCGAATACCACCGCCCGGCATTTCTCCTCGCTAAGTTCACGAAACCGCCCCAAACTCAACCCCAACTGAACCGCATTCCTCGACATCGCAAACCTCCTGAAAAACCACCGGATGTTCACTTTTTGTACCATACCAAATCCTCGGAGGAAAATGCGTAATCAGGTTATTTTTTACAAACGTATAGCGCAAGATTTTTCAATAATGGTGAATACAAGAGACAAATTTGGTGAAAAAAGAGATATCTTTGCCGATTCCATACGAGAGTATTGCTTATCATTATTCCTCAATAAACCGATCCTTCAGGGCCAGAGCGATGAAATTCTTGATTGGGATATTTACATTTCTGATCCGCCTTCCCGTCCAGCACACGAAATCACCGTGAATCTAGAGTTTATTGGTCGCGGCAAGCCAAGCCCTTTCGATGATCCGTGGGCATCCTAACGGCAAACCGCATGGACGATGATAAATATCCTTGGTTCGGTGTGGTTACCGGTGACGATATCGAGCAGGGGGATATTTTTGAGGGGTGTCCCGTATTTATTCCGCCAGATGGGCTTTCTGATTGGACGGCGCAAGAGGTGCATTTCCGAGTGGAAACTAGGGATGTAATTGTCCTTTCCCAGACCTGTGACATGGTTAAAGGCAGAGAAAAAATACAGGAAACGCTACTTTGTACGATTTCAAATCGGTCGGAATTGAAAGAGCCGGTTCATCTTGCAACGCGTAAAGGTATGGAAGATGCGCGGCGAGGAAATCTGCCGCCATTCCACTTGCTGGCAGAATGTTCTTTGAATGGGTTTCAAAAAGAGGTTCGCATAGTGGATTTCCGCAGAGTTTTTTCACTACCAATTTCATTTGTTCGCGCGCGGGCTTCGGGATTTCTAAACCGACTGAGGCTTTTGCCACAGTACAGGGAACATCTCTCGCAAGCGTTTGCGAGGTATTTCATGCGGGTTGGAATGCCTTCCGATATCCCTCCATTTACATCGTCAGGTAAATCGTCAATAAGAAAATGACGCCCGAACAGATCGCCGAGGCGCAACGTCTGGCGCGGGAATGGAAGCCGAAGAGGTAGGCGAAACGCGACCCGTCACGGAATAGGGGATTTATTGTGCGTGTTTGCCTGATGTCTTGAGCGCCGGTGCCACCGCCAAGAGCCGCTCCATCCCGTCCGGCCCGATGCGCCCCCGCCAACGCGTCATCAACGACGGATCGATCGGGGTGTCATGGCGAAAAAACTCTTCGCCGCAAAAGTATTGCCAATAAGGGTTATCCACCCAGCCCTCGACGACTTCCTCATCCGAAACGTCATGAACGTGTTTCAAATAGCTCAAACCCACCATCAGACGTGTTCGCTTCGCCGGTCGGCCGATGGGTTTGTAGAAATTGCCGAAAGCCTCGTCGAACGAGGCCCAGTCGATCAACCCCGACAGGCGCACCAAAGCGTGCTCGATGATGCTCTCAAATCGCTGGCCGAGCCGCGCGAACGCTTTTCAGGTTGCATCGGAAATCACCAGGAATCGTTCCCAAACAGGCCAGTTCCCGGCATTATCCAATACTTTAAACGTAAAATAAATTTCGAAATTTCAAAGACTTACAGTTTTTTCAGGGGCGACTAATTGACTGGAAATCAAGAGGTTTTTTGGTCGTTGCCAAGCGGAAGGTTGTTAGCTAGCGTTCATATTTGTGCGCTGGCTATTGCTCCCGAGGGAGGATCCGAGGACGCCGATGGTCGATCGATCGAAGTTTGCCAAATTGCGGCGTGCCCGGCGGGTCTGGGCGGTCGCCGCGGTCCACGGCGATAGCGATCGCCTGGTGCGTGTCCACGCCCAGCTCGGCGACCGCTTCGAGGCGGGCGACCGACTCGTCTACCTGGGCAATTACGTCGGTCAAGGAAACCAGATCGTCGCCACCCTGGACGAACTCCTCGCTTTTCGCCGCTGGGTCCTCGCGAGACCACGGGCGATGGTTTGCGACGTCGTCTTTCTACGCGGTTCCCAAGAGGAAATGTGGCAAAAGCTCATGCAGCTCCATTTGGCGCTCGACCCCGTCGGCATGCTAGAATGGATGGTCGCCCGCGGTGCCGGCGCAACCCTCGCCGCTTATGGGTTCAGGGCCGAGGACGGCCTGACCAAGGCCCGCTCGGGGGCGGCGGAGACCGCCCGCTGGACCAGCGGAATCTGCCGCGCCGTCAGGGCCCTGCCGGGTCATGACGCGTTCATGGCCGCCCTGCGCCGGGCCGCCTTCACCGAGGACGGAACGCTGCTCTTCGTCCACGCCGGAATCGACACCACTCGACCCCTGGCCACTCAAAGTGATTCGTTGTGGTGGGGAGGAAGCAACTTTTCGCAGATTTCGGAGCCGTACGAGGGTGTCCGGACCATCGTTCGCGGTTTTTCTCCCAACGGCAAGGGAATCGCAGTCACGCCGCTGACCGCGACGCTCGACGGAGGATGCGGTTTCGGCGGGCCATTGGTCGCGGCCTGCTTCGACTCGTCCGGAGCCATGATCGACCGGATCAGCGGCTGACGAGGTCTTATACCAACCGCCCTAGAGTTTGACTCGCGCAAAGGTTTACACGCTAGGTTTTGTGTGATTCAAGGTTGTTGGCAACAAGGGAGTGTGTTCAATGCCAACGATTCCTTTGCGAAACGACTTTGATGCTGAAAGAGTCCGTGTTCTTGCGGCACGGAGCGATGATGGGAACCAGGCGCGACGGCTTTTGTCGATGGCGGCCATCTACGATGGGATGGATCGAGCGTGCGCGGCGGGTATTGGCGGCATGGATCGGCAGACGTTGCGGGACTGGGTTCACCGGTTCAACGCGGGAGGTCCGGCCGGTCTGATCGACCGCAAGCCGAACGGGGCGTTGCGTCGGTTGACGCCGTCGCAAATGGCGGCGCTTTCGCGGGCTATCGAGGCCGGTCCCGATCCCGAACGGGATGGGGTCGTGCGCTGGCGCTGCATCGATCTCAAGCAACTGATCCGAACGCGCTTCGGCGTGGACTATCACGAGCGGAGCGTCGGCAAGCTGCTGGCCGCGCTCGGGTTCTCGCATATTTCCGCGCGCCCGCGCCACGTCGGCCAGGATGCGCGGGCACAGGAGGAATTTAAAAAAAAGTTTTCCCGAACACTTGGCGAAAATTGTAGCGGCACAGCCACCGGACACGCCCATCGAGGTTTGGTTTCAAGATGAAATGCGCGTCGGCCAGAAGAACAGCCTGGTGCGCCAGTGGGCCCCAAAGGGATCGCGCCCGCGCCAGGTCAAGGACCTACGGACCTCTTCGGCGTATCTCTTCGGCGCCATCTGCCCCGAGCGCGGTGAGGGCGCGGCGCTGGTCATGCCGCGCGCCAATACTGAAGCCATGGACCTGCATCTCGAGGAAATCAGCCGGGCCGTTGCCCCAAACGCCCATGCCGTCGTGCTGCTCGACCAAGCCGCATGGCACACCACTGCCAAACTCGGCATCCCGGAGAACATCTCCCTCGTGCCTTTGCCACCCAAGTCCCCGGAGCTCAATCCCGCCGAAAATGTCTGGCAATACCTCCGCCAGAACTGGCTCTCCAATCGTGTCTTCGACTCCTATGAAGCCATCGTCGAGGCCTCTTGCCAAGCCTGGAACAACCTGACCGACCAACCTTGGAAGATCATGTCCATCGGCCTCAGAGCGTGGGCTCGCACAAGTCAATGTTAAGGGCGGTTGGTATTAGTGTCCGTTCGAAAATGCGCGGACGCGCATTTTTTTGCGTCTGTTCCGGCCCTCTCCCCCTCCCGGCCCTCTCCCCCTCCCGGCCACCCACGAGAGGTTGCTGATATGGGTGGCCGGGAGGGGGCCAGCGCCGGTGCCGCGAGTTTTCGAACAGACTGTTACCAATAAGCCCCGAAACACCGAATCTAGAATTCGCCCCTGGTCAGGGGAAAACCTCGATCTGTTCGGGATGGGTGACGTCGATCAACGGACCGTTGAACGATCTTATCCATCCCTGGACGCGGACGGTGCGCCCCTTCAAAGCCTTGAGATCGAAGCCTTCCCGCTCGAACAGACGGAGGTTCTTGGGGGCAACGCTGGCGGTGAAATCGTGACGCCAATCGGCGCCGAAGTTCAGATAGCCACGGCCGCGAACGATGGCGACATCGACCACGCGCCCCTCCACGAGTTCAAAGCGATCACGCGTAAAATCGGGAGGTTCCGCGGGGCGGACGCGATAATAGGCGTGGGTCCAAATTCCGCGCCTCGCCGCCCGCGCTTGCGCTTCGAGGGCAAGCAGCTCGGCGAGCAGGGCGCGATTATCGCGGAAACCGTACACCCGCGCGAACCCGAGACGGATCATTTTTCCCTGCAGCCAGGTGCCGTCGTCGAGGTACAGATGGGCCAGGTGCCGACCGTAACGGTCCCGCTGTCGGCTGCCGTAGAAAAGCGACACTTTTCTGCCGGACGAAAAATCGGAGAGGGTCTTCTTGGCCTCGTCGGCGAGCGGCCAGGAGTGAAAATTGGGGCGTCCCAAGGGGAGCTTGGGGGCCTGGATGCCGACCAGGCGGACCTCCTCGCCGTTGTCGAGAACCACGGTGTCGCCGTCCACGATCTCGATGACCCGGGCCGACCCGCCCGCGACCAGATCGGCCGCCGCGCTAGCCGCCGGCCAAAAGGCAACGAAGCCGACGATCAAGCCCCGGACGATACCTCCCATGACAGCCAAACTATCACATCGCTCGAGGCCCGGACAACGCGGCCTGGCGGCTTGCCAGGCGCCCCCTCGGCCTTATGATGGCGGTCCGCCAGAGGGAGTCGAGGGGCCGTGCGCGAACCCGAGCTTTATCCGGAAATCGAGCCCTTTGCTTCGGGAATGCTGGCCGTCGACGGGCGCCACATGCTCTATTGGGAACAATGCGGCCATCCGACGGGCGTACCTGTCGTCTTTCTTCACGGCGGCCCGGGAGCCGGGTCCTGGCCGGTCGACCGCCGGTTCTTCGATCCCGGCCACTACCGGATCGTGATATTCGATCAGCGCGGCGCCGGCCGCTCGCTCCCGCTCGGCGAGATCACCGACAACACGACGCCGGATCTGATCGCCGACCTCGAACGGCTCCGGAACAGCCTCGGGATCGCGCGCTGGATCGTGTTCGGGGGATCCTGGGGTTCGACCCTCGCCATCGCCTACGCGGAAAGCCATCCCGAAGCCTGCCTCGGCCTGGTGCTGCGCGGAATTTTTCTCTGCCGGCCGAGCGAGATCACGTGGTTTCTCTACCGCATCGGAAACATCTTTCCGGAGGAATGGCGGTACTTCACCGAAGCGGTTCCGGAACAGGAGCGCGGTGATCTACTGGAAGCCTACCATCGCCGGTTGATCGACCCGGACCCCACCGTCCACATGCCGGCCGCAAGGGCCTGGAGCAGGTACGAGGGCGCCAGTTCGACCCTATTGCCCTCGCCCGCGACGATGGCCGAGTTCTCCCGCGACGTCACAGCCCTGGGCCTGGCCCGGATCGAGGCCCACTATTTTCGCAATCAGATCTTCTTGCCGGCCAATTCCCTGCTCGCCGAGATCGGGCGCCTGCGCGCCATTCCGGGGGTGATCGTCCAGGGGCGCTACGACGTCGTCTGTCCGATCGTCACCGCCGACGAAGTGGCCCGGGCCTGGCCCGAGGCGGAATACCTGATCATACCGGACGCTGGCCACTCGGCGATGGAACCCGGCATCCGGGCCGCCCTCGTCGAGGCCATGGAAGGATTTAAGAAACTCGGTTAAGAGACTGTTCGAAGACTCGCGGCACCGGTCCCCGCCCCCTCCCGGCCACCCATATCAGCAACCTCTCGTGGGTGGCCGGGAGGGGGCGGGGACAGACGCAAAAAATGCACGGACGCGCCTTTTCGAAAAGACTCTTGGAGACCCTTTCGTTCATGGGCCACAATCGCGTAAACTGAGCCGGAAATGGAGATTAGGGGGACAGAAGGCCGAGCCGAATTGATGGACGAGCGTTCCCGCTGGTCATCCCGGATTCCGTGACGCGGTTGTCTGAGATCAAGCGGGAAGGTGAAATCGCGTCACTTCGAAGCCGCGGACCTTTAGCCAGCCTGTCAGCTCCTTTCTTGACCAGAGACCAGGAGGAACATCGGGTTGCCACGAAACTCGTCGATAGCGGCGCTGGTGATGGCGGCGCTGGCCACGCTCATGATCGCGGCACCGGGGGCAGTCCGGGCCGAGGACCCCGATTTCCTCGCTCTCAGCGCCGGGGTGTTTGACTTCGACGACGACGAGACGAGCGCCGAGTTCCGCTATGAATACCGCTCGGACAAGAAACTCTACCATATCGGCCCCTTCGTCGGCCTGATGGCCAATTCCGACGGCGGGGTCTACGGCTTCGGCGGAATCTATCTCGACATCTTCCTCGGCCGCCGGTTCGTCGTCACCCCCACCTTCGCGATCGGGGGCTACGCCGAAGGCAACAGCAAGGACCTCGGCCATGTCCTCAAGTTCCGCTCGGCCTTCGAAATCGCCTACCGCTTCGACGACCGCTCGCGCCTCGGCGTCGCCATCAGCCACATCTCCAACGCCAGCATCGACGACGACAATCCCGGCGTAAATTCCCTCGTCCTCACCTACGCCATACCCTTCCACAAACTGTTCTAGCCTCAAAGAATCAGTAAACTGTCCCCGGTTGTAATGTAATGCGGCGACAGTTTACTGATTTCAGGTGCGGAGGCGGTGGATGGCCTTGACGCGGACGGCTTCGCTCTTGTCGCTGATGGCGAGCTGGGCCAGCAGCTTTTGGTCGTCGAGGCGGGCGACCGCGGCGGCGCGGACGTCCGCATCGGAGGCGGTTCGCGCCAGCTTTGCGAGATGGTCCTGGGTATTCAGGCACATCGCGGCGGCCCGGCGCACCCGCGCGTCCTCGTCCGCGATCGCCAGGTAAGCCAGAAATTCCTGGTCCTTAAGCCGCAAGACGGCGGCCTCACGGACTTCGGCGTCTTTGTCGTCGCGGGCAATCGCGGCCAGGGTGCGCTGGTCATCGACGCGGTCCGCGGCACACTTTCGGACTCCGAGGGCCTTGTCGCTGGTCGCGATCTTGGCCAGAATTTTACCGTCCCTGAGCCGTTCGACCGCGGCCTCGCGGACCTCCGACGCCGAGTCCCGGCGGACGAGATCGGCGAGCAACCGTTGATCGTCGAGACGCCGCGCCGCCGCGGCTCGCACCGCGACCGCCTTGTCGCCGCAAACGATCGCGGCCAGAAGTTTTTGATTTTCCAGTTCGGCGGCCGACTTGCGCGGCACCTCCGGACGATCGTGCCTGAACTCGGTGTCGAAAAGCTTTTCCAGCGCCATGGCGTCCTCCCGCCTACCGTAGGCCAAACCCGCGGGTCGGAAAACCGACGGCGACGATCTTAACCGCTGTCGTCGAGTGTCGCCAGCGTCGCCTGAAACCGGCGCTCACCGAGTTGTGATCGGGAGAGAAACCGTTTGTCGGTGCACCTCGCGGTTCCCATTTAGAGATCCCGGTGGCCGCGGGCAATGCGATTGGTCATGCCGCCTCGAGCCAGCGCCTTTCCATGGGCCGGGGATCAATCAAGGACGGAGGACTCACAATGGGACGCAAGTCGAACATACCGGCATACGCCATCGCGGCAGCGGTCTCGCTCGCCCTTCGTCGAAGTTGACGTTGTCGAAACTTTGTTGCGAAGTAAGGCGCGCGCCTTCCCGAGGGCCAACCGCCCGGACGAACGCACTTCGGGTGGGTTGACCCCTGGTCAGCCGCTGTTTGCTGGTGGATCGCGAACCGCCGCTTTCGGCTCCTTGGGCCGTGGCGCCGAAGCCGATCGCGGGGCGGCGGATGGCTTGCTTGGCCGCTTCGGGGTCGGCGCGCTTTCTTGCTTCTTTGCCGTCGTTGGGCGCGGGCGTTGGCCAGCCTTCGCCTCGGGCGCTCTCGCGGCCTTCGGAGCCGGGGTCGCGGCCCTCCCCCGGGGAGGCCTCGGTGCGGCCCGCTCCGACCGCCGGTCACGCACGATCTTCGCCGCGAGTTCAGCGATCCTGGAGCGATCGTCGGAGACCCCCTTGAAGGCAGCCTTCAGTTCCGCGAGACCGGCCGGCCCGGCCGGTTTGACCGTTTCGATCGCGGCCTGAACGCGGGGATCGTACTTCACGTACATCTCCCATTTTTCCTCGAAGGGATCGTCGTGGTATCCCCTCGAGTCCTGCCGACGAAAAAGGCCGCTCTTCTCGCCGG
Organism: Alphaproteobacteria bacterium; assembly: GCA_965218865.1. Classification (GTDB taxonomy): domain Bacteria; phylum Pseudomonadota; class Alphaproteobacteria; order JAAXGF01; family JAAXGF01; genus CBDCME01. The sequence continues at coordinate 146,805 of CBDCME010000062.1, read as the reverse complement.
CGCCGGAACGTGCCGCCTGTCTTATCCGCTTCTTGATGTTGTTCTTGGCCCAAATCGCGAGGACAAGGAAAACAAGCAATATTGGGAGGAGTTCCAACCCCATCGGCACCTCCTATTCGACCGTTCCAACCACGTGCGCCGGCACCGATCGACATCGTCGACACCCGTGCGTGTACTCCCGGTCATATTAGCATCGTTTCGGTCTCGAATCGATTCCGGCGGCTGTGTCAGGCGCCGTAACGGGCCCGGATCAACGCAAAGAGCGCCCGCAACCCCATCGCTTCCCCGCCCACCGGGCGCCCCGGGCGCGCTTTCGCGTTCCAGGCCATCATGTCCAAGTGGACCCATCGGCGGGTTTCGGTAACGAATTCCTTGAGAAAGAGGGCCGCGGTGATGGCACCCGCGAAGGGACCGTCGGCGACGTTGTTGAGATCGGCCACCTTGCTCGCCAGCATTTCCCGGTAGGGTGCCCACAGGGGCAGTCGCCAGAGGGGATCCGCCTCGGCCCCGGCGTGGACCGCCAGTTCCTCGGCGAGTGTGTCGTCCGGGGTAAACATCGCCGGAACGTCGGGGCCGAGCGCCACCCGCGCGGCGCCCGTAAGCGTCGCGCAATCGATCAACAGATCGGGTTTTTCGCGGTCGGCCTCGGCCAAGGCGTCGGCCAGGATCAAACGCCCCTCGGTGTCGGTATTGCCGACTTCGATCGTCAGTCCCTTGCGACTCTCGATCACGTCGAGGGGACGCATCGCGTTGCCGGCCACGCTGTTCTCGACGGCTGGAACGAGAACCCTGAGACGGACTCTCAATCCCGCCGCCATGATGAGCCGCGCCAGACCCAAAACCAGCGCCCCGCCGCCCATGTCCTTTTTCATGAGGATCATCCCGCGGGCGGGTTTGAGATCGAGGCCGCCCGAATCGAAGCAAACACCCTTGCCGACCAGGGTCACCTTCGGAGCCTCGCCGCTTCCCCAGCACATATCGATCAAGCGGGGTTCCCGGCTGCTCGCTCGACCGACGGCGTGGACGGCCGGAAAGTTTTCCGCCACCAGGGCGTCACCCGCGAGAACGCGAATCTCGGCCTGGTTGGCTCTTGCCAACGTGGTCGCGGCCTCGGCGAGTTCGGCCGGCCCCATTGCCTCGGCCGGGGTGTTGATCAGGTCGCGCACGAGATTGATCGATTCGGCGACATTTTCGACCCAATCCCGATCGCAACATCGAGGCCAGACCAGCCTGGCGAGAACATTCAACGGCGCGACATAGCGCGTGAAGCGGTAACCGCCCAAGGCCCAACCCAGCGCCGCCTTGTCGGCGTCTAGAGGCGGAAAAGACGAATCCAACCGATAATCACCCGGCGGCAAGGCCTGGGGCAAACCAGCGAGGCTCCACAAATCGGGCGCCCTCGCGACCCCGACCAAGACGGATCCCAGACTGCCATCGGCGGCGGGCACCAGACAGATCGTCCCCTTGTCGGCCGAAAAGTTGGTGGCGTAGATCCATGCTTGCAGGGAATCAGGCTGTCGGCACCGCCATTCCGGCAGGAATTCCGGGGACAACGGCGTTATGGGCACGGACCCCGCTTCGGTTTTCTCGACAAAGTGTTCCATCATCGCAATAACCAACATTCGATTGGCCCAGGCTTATCCCACACCGAGGGAAAAACTCAATATGGCGGCTAAAAAATCCCCGCCGGCGCTCCCCCGCCCACTACGCCCGTCCGCCCCGCGATCCGGCCCCTATTCCGGATGAGCCTCGCTCTTCAACCGTGCCGCGCGCGAAATCGGAATTAACCTAAAATCAATCTTGGCCTGATACCAAAAGCGGATCCAGCGGTCGAACCGTTTTCGGTTGGGCCGAACGGGTCCGAATCCATGGGCCGACCGTTCCGAGAGTGAAGGTATAGAGAATGAAATCTTCATCGCAGTCAGCAGTCGCGGGCGTCTTCGCGCAGTTGAAATCATCCCTCAACCGCATCATCGAGGCCGGCCAGATCGGGCCCTCGGCAAACCGGATTACGAGGGAGGGTCCCCATTGGTCGATGGAAGACCCTGGAGGACGCCGGAGGCATTCGCGACATCGGTGAGTGTCCCGGCAAGTATGAACCTCGCCGCCTGCCTGCAGGTGGGAGAGCAACGCCAAGCCTGCGTGCTTCAGAACATTTCGCTTGGTGGCGCCGTCAACATCGCCGTGGACCAACCCCTGCTATCGCATGTAATGGTGGAAGTCGAGGGCCTCCCGGGCCAGTTGGAAGCCATCGTCGTCGGCACAGCCGACGGGATGACGCACCTCAAGTTCGTCACCGACAGCGCGACCCAAACCCGGGTCAAAGCCTTCGTCAACAGGCTTCCCGGCGGCCGCCTGACAGTTTCCCTCGGTACGGATACACGGCGGGCGGGTCGTTCCGCCAGCAGGCGGCACGGCGCGCGATTCTAGCGCCGGCCGGGAGAGAATTCGAACGTTAGGGCCGGAAACCGGCACCGGTAAGCGGTGGTAACGTCAGCCTTTCGCGGCGCGTTCCGGCCCTAAGCTCGTCGTCTTGTGCTCCTCGGAGAAAACGTGGGCGTAAAGGGACGCCACCCACAATTTGCCTTCCTGGGTCACCATCAAATATTCCAGACCATCGCCGATAAACGGCGTCACCACTTGCCAGAAAAACTTCGGGTACGCCGCGCGCAGGTCGGCCGGGCTGGTATAACCTAGGCTCTCGGCAATACCTGTTTCGCAAAATTCCGCGTACAGGGCTCCGACCTTGCGGATATAACTGATGTCGGCCATTTGGCCGATCAAATCGGCGGCGCGTATCAGGCCGGGATAGGTCCCCGTATCCTGATAGTTTGTGCTGTCGGGAACCGGAAAGCGGGTATGCTCGATGTTGGCGACGATTTCGTCGCAATCGATCATCTTGACGTGGCCGAACCGTTCCCTCACGAAGAGTTCGGAGCGATTGACGTGATAAGGGGTCATCGCCGCGTCGGTCGCCCCCGGCTTTACCTCCACCGTTTCTCCCTTCGCGTTGGTCACGTACTTGCCCGGTCGGTCCCCGCGGCATACGCCGCGCACGTAGCCGATGTCGTGACACAACAGGGATATGACGAAATGAAACCAGTCACTTGGGGACACCCCGCCCTCGGAAATGTGTTCACCCTTCAAAATCTCCTCGCCGACCTGGACCACCATGATCGTGTGATTCATATCGTGGTAGGGCGCGTCGCTGTTGGCGATATTCTCTAGCGCCAATCGGCCGATAAAAGCGATAATATTGGGATATTCGGGTTCAAGAATGCCGTATGTGCGAAGGTAATTTCCTCGCAAGTTCTCAACAAATTTATTTATCACCAGCTCGGTGGGATTAAACATGTGTATCCTTGCCTTCCTCGCTGGACATTGTCCGTTGTCTAGCGCGCTGCCTGATCCTCGGAATCGGCGGATAACATCGTCCTATAACACATTGGCCCCGAAGTTTCTATTATCTGCCATAAGCTTGGATAGCGGACAACACCAGATTTTGATTTAACTTTCGCTCCCGCGGCAATACCCGCGCGGCTCCCCTTGGGGCTTGACATCCGGCCCTAATCAGGGCGCCATCGCCGGCATGCTGCGGTTTGCCGAAATTTTGCAGTCCGTGAGGATCCGGCTCACTTGGCGGACCTTCATACCCAACCTGGGAAATGCCCACGTTTGGCTGTCATTGCTCGTCCTCCTCGGGTCGCTGTTGGTTCATCTGCGGGCGCCGGAATTTATCGAACCTTTGAGGAATCGCCTTTTCGATCAATATCAAAGAGTGTCCCCGAGACAGTACACACCTCTACGCGTTCGCATCGTCGACATTGACGAGGAGAGCCTCGACCGGCTCGGTCAGTGGCCCTGGCCCCGGACTCGTTTGGCCGATTTGATCCACCGACTCCGTGACGAATTCGGCGCGGCGGCCATCGAATTCGACATCATTCTCGCCGAGCCGGACCGAACCTCGCCGCCTCTGCTTGCGCGGAGTTTCGACGACAACGCGGAGCTGAGGCAGTTGCTGGAACAGAGGCCGGATCACGACCAAATCTTCGCGGATGCGATTGCCGGCGGCCGGGTCGTTCTCGGTTTTGCCTTGGAATCAGAACACAACGACGGAGGGAGACCCGCCAACAAGTCGAGTATCAGCGGATTCAAAAACTGGAAGTTATTTGTAGAACCCGACAACCAAGGCACCGTCCGTTCCCTGCCGGTGCTGGAAAAGTCCGCCGCGGGAAACGCCTCCGTCAGCTTCGATTCGAAGGATGGGGTCGTCCGTTACGCGGAGTTGCTACGCAAATTTCAGGGTTCGGAATTCAAGGGTTTGATCTACCCCTCCTTGGCCCTGGAAGCGCTCCGCGTTGCGATGGGGGCACCCGGCCATAAAGTAGAGGGGCGAGAGAATCTCGGCATCGAGCGGGTAAGGTTGGGGCGCCTGCGAATTCCAACCGACAAGCACGGTCGGGTTTGGATGCATTTTACGCCTAGTGTCGAGGAACGTTACATTTCCGCTTGGAGATTGTTCGACGAAATCCCCGACGATAAGAAAATTTCCGGCGAAATTTTCAAGAACTCGGTCGTTCTCGTAGGCTCGTCCGCACCTGGCCTGATGGATTTGCGCGCCAGCCCCTTGGGAACGATAGTTCCAGGTGTCGAGGCCCACGCTCAGGCAATCGAACAGCTCATGCTAAGGTCGTATCTCACCCGTCCGATCGGGGCCGACGCGACGGAAGCGATATTCGTTGCCGTGTTGTGGTTGGCGTTCATAATTTTTTTTCCGCGCTTTGGAGCCCTGTGGTCCGCGATCCTTGGCATCGCCGCCGTGGCCGCGGCCTGGGGCACGTCCTGGTATGCCTTCACGGAACTTCGGTAGCTTTTCGATCCGCTTTTCCCGTCAATTACCGTGGCGGCGATTTACATTTGCACTTCGATCCCGTGTCACATGGACACCGAGCGGCAGCAGCAATGGATTCGCGACGCCTTCGCCAAATACATCTCGCCGAATCTCGTCGACCACCTGATCAGGAACAAGGATCAGCTCAAATTGACCGGCGAGAATCGCGAATGCAGCTTCGTCCTGACCGACCTGGCCGGCTTTACCGGGTTCATCGAAAGATCCAAGAGCGAGGACATCGATGTCGTAACGCTCCTGAACGAATACATCGATCGCATGGTCAAGGTCGCCTTCGATCACGATGGGACCATCGACAGGATCATCGGTGACGCCGTGGCCGTGATGTTTTCGGCCCCCCTGCGCCAAGGTGACCACGCCAAGCGCGCCGTCGAGTGCGCCCTGGACATGGACAAATGTGCCCGTGATTACGCCTCCGAACAATTGTCGAAAAAAGGTATTGCCCTCGGTATGACGCGAATCGGCGTCAATACCGGCTGGGTGATCATCGGCAATTTTGGGGGCAACAATTTTTTCGACTATCGGGCGCTCGGCGACACCGTCAACACCGCGTCCCGTTTGGAGACAGTGAATAAGCAACTAGAGACCCGCATGTGCGTGGCCCGAACGACGGTCGACAATATGAACGAGCAATCCAGGAAGGAGGCGGAAAAGGAAGGTGGGGGGGATTATCCCCAATTCGTCGGACGTCCAATCGGCGGGCTCGTTTTGAAGGGCAAGATCGAAACCGTCGAGGCGTTCGAGCCGTTAACGTTGGAAGAAAGCCGCTCGGACGCGGTTGTGGTGTAAAAGGACGCGTACCGAAAGATGAAAGCGAACGACCCGGGGGCGCTCGCCGCCTTCGCGATTGCCTTGGAAAAATTTCCCGACGATCCTCTGATCAAATTCCATCATCAACGCCTACAACGGGGAGAAAGCGGAAGCACCATCCACTTCACGGAGAAGTAACGATGGCCGCGTCCCGGAAGCGTTTTCCGTCCAACCCGATCAGTCGTCGACACGCACCATAAAGCGGGTTCCGCGAATTGCGATCACGCCCCGCGTGGTGACGACCGAGGCGGCGTCGGGCGACAATTTGCTCATCACGCCGGCAACGAAGAACATGGTTCCCCGCGCCATGCGCGAAACGAAGGAATATTCCTCGGCGCCCGGATCGAAAACGTATTCGTCGACAATAAGCTGCGAATCCGGACCGATCGAAACCATGGTCTCGTCGATGAAGGTCACGCCCATGGACGCCCCTTCGCCGGTTTCCAGAACGTCGAATTGGCGGACCACGTCACCGACGGCGGCGGGGTTCTTTGTCCCCTCCCGCACGATCGACGCGTCACCCTTGATTTTCTTGACGCTTCCGATGCGCGCCTCGCTCGAAAGCGCCGGTAAGGAGGCTATCACGAGAAGAAGGAAAGAAAGTAGCAGCCGCATTGGAACCCCTCGGGTTGAACTCGTTTTTGTCTGGCATGAACATAGCATGCTTAACCGAACCGCGGATGATTTGCCAGCGCGTTGGCGGCGTCCGGCAAATCGACCCATCGATGATCGGGTGACCGGCCCAGCGCCGGGCACTCCCGCGGTGAGGGCATTGAACGAGGCGTCCCCGGGGCGCCGTCGCCCGCCAGTTTGGCGGGGCGAGCGTGTTGACTATTGCAATTCGCGGCCGATCGTGGTTCCGATACGTCCGGCCTCGATCGGTGGTTTAATGGTGGGTGGTATCCACTCGGGCCACCGGAGGCAACCGCGATGTAAGCCCAGTTTTCTCGCCACTCCCGGACCAGGACGCGACGCGGTAACGGTCACCGCGCCGGCCGAAAACGAGGAATACATCGTCAGGGACTTTCCGCAAACCGTTGGCATGGCCGCGCGGAAGGAAGGACCCCCAAAGCATCAAAGTAGAAACGAGTAATGCGCTGGATCATCATTGGTGCCGCCGCCATCGTCGGCATCGTCGTCATTGTCGTAGTTGTCGTACTATCTTCGCTCGACTCCGCCATCCAGAGCGCGGTCGAAACCTACGGCTCCGAAATCACCCGCGTCGACGGCAGCCTGGATGAGGTCGAAATTGAAACCACCTCCGGCAAGGGCGCCCTGAACGGTCTAACGGTCGGTAATCCCCCGGGATTCGAGACCGACAACGCGTTCAGCCTGGAACAAATCAGGATCAGAATTGATATGGCTTCCTTGACCGAAGACCCGATCGTGATCAAGAAAATCGCGATCACCGGTCCGCGAGTCACCTACGAACTGGGTTCGGACGGCAGCAACATCGACGCCATCAAGCAGAACGTCGATGCCTTCGTGGCTTCCCTCGGCGGCGGTGGCGAAGCCGAGGCAAGTGGCGGCGAAGGTCCGAAACTGGTGGTCGAAAACCTCATCATCCGCGACGGCGAGGTCAGGGTCAGCGTGACGATGTTGGAGGGCAAGACGTTGGATACGCCGATGCCGGACATTCACCTCACCGACATCGGCAAGGATGATGGCGGCGTCACCCCGGGCGAGTTCGCCGAAAAGGTGATCGACGCCATCAGCGACAGCGTCGGCTCCGCGGTCGCGGATGTCGACCTCGGAATCGGCGAAGCGGTGGACAGCGTGAAAGAGACCACATCCGAGGCCATGGACGCGATCGAGGAAAGCGCCGGCGAGGTCGAGGATCTCGTCGACCAGAGCACCGAAGGCTTGGGCGATGCCATCGACAATATGTTCGGTGATTGAGACACCCGAAACCGTGGTCGGGTCTTGAAGCCGCGCAAAACGAGCGCCTAAGCCCCGGCTCGCCTCCGCTCGGCGTCGGCCGGGGCCAGATATTCGGGGACGATGCGTCGGATCAGCGCCAAGGTATCCGGGGTCCGGCGGGCGCTTGCCGCCGACGCCAGGGCGTCGAGCAAGGGCAGCAAACTCGAGAGGTCGGCCGGAGGCGAGCCGGCCAGACGGAGGCCGTCGCGGGCTGTCGGTTGCTGTACCTCCGTGGCGTGGAAGAGTTCCTCGTGTAGCTTTTCGCCGGGACGGATACCCGTATAAACGAATTCGATGTCGCTCTCGGGGCGGAGACCGGCGAGGCGAACAATCTGCCGGGCGAGATCCCGAATGCGAATGGGGGACCCCATGTCGAGGACAAAAATCTCGCCGCCTTCGCAGTCCGCTTCGAGGCCCAGAACGGAAGCCTGGAGAACCAGTTCCACCGCCTCCCGCACGGTCATGAAATAACGCGTCATTTCGGGGTCGGTGATGGTGATGGGACCGCCGGAGGCGAGTTGGCGCTGGAACAAGGGCACCACCGAACCGGTGGATCCCAGCACGTTCCCGAAACGTACGGTCAGGAATCGGCCATCGCCGTCGTGGGAAACCGCACGTCCCAAGGCATGACAATACAACTCGGCGATACGCTTGGTCGCGCCCATGACGCTGGTGGGATTGACCGCCTTGTCGGTGGAGATCAGAACCATCGCCTCGATACCAGCCGCGCGGCAGGCGTCGGCGACGTTGCGCGTGCCGACGACGTTGGTCAGCACGCCTTCGTTCGGATTTGCCTCGACCATCGGCACGTGCTTGAAGGCGGCGGCGTGAAACACGAGGTCCGGCCGCCCGCGTCGGAGCACGACGTCGATCCGATTGCGTTCGCGCACGTCGCCGAGAACCGGGAGGCGGTCGACCTCGGGCCAGCGTTCGGCAAGCTCGGCGTCGATCGAATAGAGATTGAACTCGGCGTTGTCCAATAGTGTCAGATGGGCTGGGGCATACGCCGCGAGAAGGCGCACGAGTTCCCCGCCGATGGTGCCTCCAGCGCCGGTAATCATGACCCGGCGGCCCCGAATCAGGGCCTCCATGCCCTCCCGGTCGAGCACGGTCTGGGGCCGTCCAAGCAAGTCCGAGAGGGCGATGGGCTTGGTTTCGATCGGCGTATCGTCACCGCTCTTGAAATCGGTGAGCTTAGGAAGACGGGCCAAGGTAAGGCCCAGGGAATCGGCGGTATCGACGAGCTTGCGAACGTTTTCACCGCGAAACCGCTGATCGGTGATGATCAACCGTTGCGGCCGCAGGCCGCGGCGCGTCAAGCGTTCGACGGCTGGCTCGATCTGGTCGAGTCCCCCCAACACCGAGACCCCGTGAATCTCGGCTCCGGCGAGCTTGGCGTGGTCGTCGATCAAACCAACGACGTGGTAATTTGCCTTATCGCCGCTGCGTTTCAGTTCGCGCATGAAGAGATCGGCCGCGTCTCCGGCGCCAACGAGCACAACGGGAATTCGCCCCTCGGCGCCGACCGGCGGTTTTAGGCGCAGGGTGCCGTCCTTGAGGATCCGGTAAATGCAGCGCGGTGCTCCCAACAAGATGATGAGCACGAACCAATTGATGAACAGGGCGGAACGGGGGAAGAGTTCGAGGCGGGTGATCAGGAAGAGAGCCGGAACGAAGATGATGATGACGAGAGTCGCGCCCTCGACCAGGGTCAGAAGGTCGGCGAGCGAGGCGTAGCGCCACAAACCGCGGTAAAACCTCATGCTCCAAAACACGGTGCCACCGATGACGGCGAACAACACCGAGCCGACGATCAGATAATTCGACGCAAGCGTCAGCATGTCGCTTCCGAGGCGCAAATAAAGCGACAGCACGAACGATCCCACGGCCATGATGACATCGTGAATCGCAACGAAAACGGGGCGCTTGAATCTGTCGATCATCATTCAATTCTAGAACATTGCCCTATCGGGCGATTTTTTCGCCTTTCATCACAACTAGTGCACCGGCGCATTCACTTCGTTCACACCCCCGTGCACCAGGCCATTGTCGATGCATCAACTTTCCAAACTTCGGCTGTCGCCTCCGTTTGGGTCGATGCACTAGGTCGGCGGTCCGGTTCTAGCCCTTCAACTTCCCGCCAGCGGCACCGTGAAAGGTCGCCAGAACCACGCCGACGCCGACGGCGCCGATGGCAAGCGCCGTCCAGGTGGCCGTTTCGCCCGCCAAACTCAGCATCGCGCAGGCAAGGAGCAGCCAGTTGGCGGCAATGATCGTTCGCGCGACCGTCACCTGACCGACTCCCCCTTGAACGGCCAATTGATAATAGTGTTCCTTATGGGCATTCCAAAATCGCGCGCCCCTCAAGGCGCGCCGGCCCAAGGTCAGCGACGCGTCGGCAAGATAATAGAGGGGCAACAACAGCGCCGCGGCCCAATAACCGTTGGCGGCTGTCGTGATCAAGAGCCACCCCAACAAAAAGCCGAGAGGAATGCTACCGACGTCGCCCAGGAAGATCCGGGCCGGATGCCAGTTCCAGGGCAGAAAGCCAAGGGCCGTGGCGGTAAGGGTGATCGCAAGGAGGGGCATCGTGGCGCCGCTCGCGGGACCCGAGAGAGCCAACAGGCACAGGCCGAGGCCGATCCAGGCCGCCTGTTGACCGCTGATTCCGTCGATGCCGTCCATGAAGTTGAACAGGTTGGTGAACCAAACCCAAAGCACAATCGTCGCGGCGGCGTCGAGAATGGGCGGCAAGAGACCCTGAAACACCGGCCCCGAAAGGCTGAACCAACAAACCACGGCGGCGAGGAACTGGGTCGCGATTCGAGGCCCCACGGCAAGCGCCGAAAGGTCGTCGCGCCAAGAAATCTCGGCCAGGATCGCGGCCGCCACGAGGACGGTCCAAAACGACGCGATCGTTTGGACGTAGATCCCGATTCCCAGCCACAAGGTCAGGATCACGGGAACCACCGCAAGGCCACCGCCGCGCGGCGTCGGCGCCTGGTGACTCGATCGCGGGTTGGGATGATCGAGGATCGCTCGCTGCCGCAACATCCGGAGCACCAAACGCGTACCCAGCCACGCGGCCCCGAACGCCACCAGCCCGAGCGCGGGGAGAATGTGCAAAAGCATTCAAATATTTATAGCACCCGCCCGGGACACCTCACAAGCCGGCCGGAAGCGCGGTTATGTCTCAACCTAGTTCACCGGCGCATTCACTTCGTTCACGCCCCCGTGCACCAGGCCTTTGTCGATGCATCAACTTTCCAAACTTCGGCTGTCGCCTCCGTTTGGGTCGATGCACTAGCGCTCGCCAAGACCCCCCCAAACCTTGGCGGAGCGTATCCCTTCATCGGCGGAAATTTTGGATTGCGAAATGAATTTTCGGATCTCATAGTAATGGAAGTTGGGGTACGCGATCCATCCGATTTCTAACAGTCTGTTCGAAAACTCGCGGCACCGGCCCCCGCCCCCTCGCGGCCACCCACAACCTCTCGTGGGTGGCCGCGAGGGGGCGGGGGACAGACGCAAAAAATGCGCGGACGCGCATTTTCGAACAGGCTCTAAAACAAAATACTCCATTTATCTATGTTTAATTAGTGGTCCGTGAAGAACCCTGATTTCAAGCTGAAGCGGCGATTGGGTTTGCGGTGGGGTGCGAGATGTCGCTGAGGAGCGCGGCCAGGATTTGGACAAACAAACGCCTCAGCCATTTGAGGACAAGGCGGTAGTTGTAGCCGGCGCCGGCGAGGATGGCGTTGATCTTGTCGCCGTCGCGGCCTTTGAGGAAGTTGCGCCCCAGCCTGCCATCGCTCTTGAGATGTCCGATCACGGCCTCGACGGCGGAGCGCCGCCTGAGCTCCTTCTTGATCGTCGGCGTGATGCCGCGTTTCTGGCCTGATCTAAAGACGCGGTGTTTGTTGGGGTAATCGTGGCCCTGGTATCCCTTGTCGACATAGATGCGCTCGGCCGATATCCCCGTCCAGCGTTCCATCTCTTCGATCACCTGCCTCAAGGTGTGGCCATCATAGGGATTGCCGTGGAAGGCCTTGACGTGGGCGACGAACTGGCCGCCGGGGGGGCGGGAATTGGTCGCCGCCACGGAGACCTTGCAGCCGAACTCGTACGGCTTGTGCGCCTTCCCTTTGCCGATGCATTCGACCTCGGGCGCGTGGAGCGAATAGACCTTGGGCAAGGGGTCGCGCCGCTTCTGGGTCGACACCCGCTCGGCCAGCCACAAGGGGCGGCGGAAGGGATCCCGTAGGCTCTCCTCCTGGGCCGTCTTGCGGCGGATGTCGCGGACGGTGCGCCCGAGATAGGTCTTGAGCTTGCGCAGGGCCTTGTTGGCCCGCTTGTGCTGTTTGGCATGGCGGTAGCGGCCTTGCATGATCAACGCCCTCTTGCCCAGGCGGGTATAGGACTGACGCAGGGCAATGCCGTGCTCCCGTGCCAGTCGCACCAGCCGCTCGCGGGCTCGTTGCATCAGTTTGGCGGCGGTCGGAAAGGCAATCGCCTTCTCTTGTACGGTGGTGTCCACCGTCACCCGCTCGAGGTCCTTCTCCCGCAGCGCCCCCACCCGGTGGGCCACGGCCAGGCTCTCCTGGAATACCTTCTCCAAACCTTCCGGCCCGATCCGGTCCCGCCACCGGGTCATCGACGAGCGCTCCATGGGCAGCTCATGCTGAAAGTACTCTTCGCCGCAGAAGCACTGGAAGTATGGGTCGTAGACCCAGCGCTCGCAGACCTCCTCATCCGAGAGATCGAACATATGCTTGAGGATGTGCAGCCCAACCATCAACCGCGTCGGGACCCCCGGCCGACCCTCCTCCGAATACAAGGCTTCATAGGTCTCGTCGAAGAAAGTCCACGCGATCCGGCCCCCCAACACCACCAACTCGTGGCGCAGGTTGATGATGTTTTCGAACCGCGAGCGGAACAGGTCCTCTATTCCCGATGACACCTTGCGCGATGGCTTCATCACAGTTCTCCAATCCCAATCGACGGGAGCAGAGAATCACGTTCCGCAACGGAAGGGAATCCCCAAAATCAATTATTTCAAATCGCAAGCTTTTCAGGCCCAAAACCCGTTTTCTTGCAAATCCGATTACTTCGCCAAACCGAAAGAGCTACCAACATCAGCCGCTTACACGTTCTTCACGGGCGACTAATTAGGATATCAGCGCAATTTCCGAGAGTTCGGTTACCGTAATTGTCGCGACGCACAACCGGCCCGACGCGCTGCGCGTGGCATTAAGATCGGTTCGGCGTCAGAGCCACGATCGTTGGTGGGTTTTTGTTATGGCTGACGATTGTGATGACAGAACCCGCGACGTGGTCCGCTCGCTGCAAGATAATCGCGTTTATTACATCCCACTGCCCGCGCGTTTTGGCGAGCAAGCCGGGCCGAACTCGGTCGGGGTTGCGCTCGCCACGACACCATTCATCGCCTTCCTAAACCACGACGACGTGTACCTTGAAGATCATCTTGCTGTCGCGCTGGAAGACCTGATTCGCACACGTTCTGATATGTATAGGGGCCGGGCCGCGTTCGCGGGTCATGCGGAGGCAATTAGTGACGGCACGATCATGCCTCGATTTTGGAGGACGCACGGCAACGATCGCTCGATCGAGCAGTGTTTCTTGGGCCAGCATGACATGTTCGAACCTGCCTCCGCATGGGTAATTCGAAGATCGTTCGCCGACAAAGTCGGCCACTGGCGGCCATCCCTTGAGCTTTATCGCTCATCGCTGCAGGACTGGGTCATTCGCGCCTGGCGTGCCGATGTCAAACTCCGATTCGGGGAAAAGCTGAGCGTACTCAAAGTGACGACCCATTATGGCCACGGCGAGGGAACACCCGCCTATCAGTTTGATAGCCCCGAGCATGAGGCTCTAGACGCTTGGCTCGCGGCCCATTCGAGCGCTGAAGTTCGGCGAAGGGTCGCCACTGATGTGGCATCCTACGGCGGCGTCAAGCCGGCGAAAATTCCGACCTGGATTCCGCCCCCCGATTCGATGACACTAGAATTGTGGCGGCGCTTCAACGAGCTCGCCGGTACGACACCGAAGCAACGCGCGGCGGCGGCCCGGAGGTATAAGGAGACGGGCGCCGATTGCTACGACGAGGCCGCGATCGAAATCGGTATTGAACCAGGCGGCCCAGTCAAAAGGTTTAAGCGTATAAAAACTGGCTCGGAATTGCCGACGCCCCCATCGGTGGATGAAGTCCTTGCGGCGATTCGAGCCAAAGGTGTTTATCAGTGACCGCTTGATGGACGATGTCACGGACTGGTTGAGCGATCGACGCGCCGCGTGCGACGCTTTGTTTGGCCGTGGCATGGCCAGACGCGCGCAACTGGTCGTACGAGCAAGGTCGCCTAGCGCACGATACCGGCGGTTTTTTTCGGTGGTCGGCAACTGCGTGACCAGCAACTCGCCGACGTTTCAGCCCATGATCCTTCAGCCCGAGGTGGGTGTTCTCGCCTTCTTGGTTCGCCGCGGGCCCGCCGGCCTGGAGGTGCTGGTCCAAGCCAAGCCCGAGCCCGGCAACGTCCGGATTGTGCAAATGGCGCCTACAACCCAGGAGACGGAAAGCAACTATCGGCGTTTGCACCTTGGGTTGGCAACGCCATTCATCGAGTTGCTGAGTGGTCTGAATCCAGAATCGGTTGTTGCCGATATTCAACAATCCGAGCAGGGCACGCGGTTTCTGAACAAGTTCAATCGCAATCTCGTCATATTGGTCGACCAAGCGGAACCGCCGTCGCCCTGGTGGCGTTGGTTCCCGGCTGAGTCGTTCTTGAATTCATTGCGCCGGGACTTCGCGGTGAATACTGATGTACGCTCGGTAATGGTTTCCGCGCCCTGGCGTTTTTGGTGCGGCAAGCGCCCACCGTTCGCCGCCAATACGCCCGAACTCAGGTGGCCACTCGAACGATCGTTGTTTTGCGCGCGACCAACGACGCTTTCGCGCTACAAGACCATTCTATCGAACGCGAAGTTGGCGGACCGTTGCCATGAAGTCGAGCTCGAACGAATGCCTGGCTGGCGCTTTGGCGAAACGAGCTTCGACGGACCGCCGGATGCCCCGGTAAGCCTTAAGATGACCCGCGTAAGGACAAGCGTACGGGAGGTGTCGAACTGGGATCAGCCGCTCATGGCCTCGACCGCCAAGCAGCATATCGCGCTGGTCGCGCAGGTTCGGGATGGCGTCATGCTGTTTGCGCTGCGCGTCGCGGCCGAAATCGGATTTCGGAATCGGGCCGAGTTTGGACCCACCTTTCAGTACGTTAAACAGAGCGGTCAGTACCTTAAACAGAGCGGCGAGCAGGAAAATTTTGGTCTGCCGCAATCTGTCGTCCGCCGATGGCGGGTTCGGCAGTCGGACGAGGGTGGACGGTTTGCCGAAAGTGTTGTCGACTACAGCCTGCTCCAAATCAGTGAGGAAACTGTTGTTCCCGACACGGCCGGTGTGGTGTGGGCGAGCCTCGCCGACATAGAGGCGTTAATCGCCGAAGGTGGCATGGCCACCAATGAACTTCGCAGTGCCTTGTCGCTCGTTATTTCGTTAATTTGACGGAGCCTTCGACGATTCGTGGCGCCTCTGCCTTGCTATCAACTCGTCAACCGTCAGATTCAGCATCCGCCAATTTCTTCCCGCAATGACTCGTAGCAAATCGGAATCTGAGATTCCCGGAATTTTCCCCTGTTTCTATTGCCTCCCCGACTGGCAGAGGCGCACCAAAGTTACACTCGGCGGATCAACTTTCGCGAGGGCTGGCGCGGCTATCTTTGAACCCCAGGCGCTTTGCCTCCTTTCCCTTGGACGAGGCGCACCTCCACGCGGCGATTTTAATTCAGTGCGCGGGCCGGGCCGCGGTTTCTCAGTCTCGAAAAATTAAGCCGCGATGCCCCGAACGTCAGCTCACGGAGTGATGACGTCTCAGCCCTATGAAAGCCGTCGTGAATGCCAGCACCGTGTTTCTTCTGCCCGCGATCCGTTTCGGACATATTCGCGATCATGGAAATGAAGGAGCGTATTACGCGCCGAAAAAATTTCTTGTATATCATTGTTTGGTATGTATGGTCGTGCCACGTTACGAAGTCGTTGTTGTTTTCGTGATTACCCGTTTCGGCGGTTAGCCAGATGACTTCCCCGACATTGTGAACGTTAATTTTGGAACACTACATAGGGTGGCGTTCCGCAGAATTTGTCGTGAAAGGAAAAATCATGGCTACAGGTACTGTCAAATGGTTCAACCCGACCAGGGGTTACGGCTTCATCGAGCCGGAAGATGGCTCGAAAGATGCTTATGTGCATATCAGCGCCGTCGAACGCTCCGGTCTTACCGGTCTCGTGGAAGGCCAGAAGGTCACCTTCGAATTGGTTCCCGGCCGGGGTGGAAAGATGGCCGCGGAAAACTTGACGATTGCCGGTTAATCTGGTTTTTGGGGCGGCGAGACTCCGCCCCATACTTCATTCGAACTCCGACGAGAAAGCAACTTGAGACGCAAGCCCAACTACAAGTTTGAACGTTACGAGCGCGAACGCGCGAAGGCCGAAAAGAAGGCGGCGCGGTTGCAAGCGCGGGCTGATCGAAAAAGCGCCCAAAACGACGAAAGTCAAGCCGCTGCCGATGACGACGCCCGCCCCTCGGATAAGACAGATATAGACCAAGACTGAGTCCGAGCGTTGGGATTCACGGCAATCCGATGCGGGCGCCCGATGTCCCCGGACCGATCCTTCGCCATGACGTGAACGGGGGTCATTTCGGCGTCCACTCGCCGGCCAAACGCTGCGCCTCGGCCAGTTGCTCGGGCGTCATGCTCTTGACCAACAGATCGCGTTGTATGCGCGCGAATATCGAGCCTTGACCCGCCGCCAGGCTGTACCACATGTGGGCACTGACGTAATCCTGGGGGACGCCATCACCGAATCGGTACGACAGCGCGAGCTTCTGTTGGGCATCGAGATAACCCTGCTCGGCGGATAGAAGGTACCACCTCGCGGCCTCCGCTTTGTCCGTCGTCACGCCCTCGCCGTTGGCGTACATGACCCCGAGGTAGAATTGGCCCGCGGGATCGCCTTGCTCGGCGAGCGCCTTGAACTCGCGCAAGGCGGTTTCCCGGTCCCGTTCCCTGTACGCCTTGAAGCCGCGCTCGAAGTCCGCCTGGACTGGCGCCGTGAAGGTGACGGACAACATGATCGCGGCCAACACTCCCAATCGTTTTTGCATCCGATCTCGATTTCGTCTGGCTCGTGCCCAATCCAGCCGCGAATGAGCGCGGTTCCGCGGGGTCAATGAACACAGATCGACTTGAGTGCCACGAGGCACGGTCAAATCTGGATTCCCACTCCGTTCGATGAGCGAAGATCATATCGCATGTATCGTTGGGAGGCGAACAGCACAGGAACAATTTTTAGTCGCGGTTGAGGGTTCGGGATGAGTGGGATCGTGCTCGGTGCACGGGGTTCGGGGAGCCCCGAGCTTGCCTCGACGACGTCATGGGGACTGCTCGAAGCCACCGGACGGCGTTTTCGGATTCGACAGGCACACCGGTCCGCCCGCACCGCTCGGCGGCACGTCCCGGTCCGGGGGAGAGGCGTGCTGTCTCAGGCGATGGGCGCGGTCATGATCGCGTCGAGGGCCTCCTGCGCCCGGGCGGCATAGTGCCGGTTGGCCTCGGGCAGATAACGGAAGCGTCCGTCGCAGCGCACGATGGCGATGGCCGCGTTGGTCAAGCAGGCGAGATTTCTGGGCAGGTGACGCACGTAGGCCCGGCATCGGTCTTCGTCGTAGGTGAAGTCGCGCACGTAGTGCAGGCGGTTCTCGATATGCCAGTGGTTGCGCACCAGTTCGAGCAACTCCTCGGGTCCGGCGCGCTCTGCGCCGAGCGAGGTGAGGCTCCAGGTCACCTCGATGCTGCGCTTGCCGGTCTTGAGGATCTCGCGTTCGCGCTCGATGCGCATGGCCTGGCGTCGCCCGTGGAGGTTGGCGTAGCCGTCCCACTCGGCAGCGGAGAGGTCGACGACGGCGCAGCGTCGGCGCTCGATGCGGCCATGGCCCTTGTCGACGGTTTCGTGCCAGAGCGCATCGCTGAAGTCGATCGCCTTGAGGTCTTCGAAGATCATCTCCTGGTTGTCCTTGACCGCGCTCATCACGTAGTCGGCGCGACGCCCGAGCAGGCAGCGCGCGGTCTCGTGCTGAGCGTGCATCGCGTCCATGGTGACGATCCGGCCTGTGAGGTCGAGGCCGCTGGAGAGTTCGCGCACGGCCGGGATTTCGTTGCTCTTGCGGTCGACCTCGACCTGCCCGAGGACCACGCCGGTGTCGTGCTCGACCGCCGCCACCATCATCCTGCGCCCGTCTTCGGTCTGCTTCGAGGCGCCGCGCAGATCCTTTCCGTCCATGGCGACCGGCGCGTGCGCGCTGCCATGCTGGCCGGTCCACTGGCTAATCGCGTTGTCCAGGGTCTCTGGCGGCAGGGCGGTGAGGGTCTTGTGGAAGGTGGTGATCGCGGGCGGGGTGTAGCGCTGTTTGGAAGGGCTCCAGAACGCACCCACCGCCTCGAGCTGCTCCTGGGAGAGCAGGGCGGCGAACTGGGCGAACGCGTTCACCCCCCGGTATCCGGCAAGCCGGGCGGCGACGGCGATCACCAGAATGGTGTTGAGCGCATAGCGCTTGCCCCGGGCATGGCGGTACTCGGGCACCTCACCCAGACACTCGAACAGGCTGCGCAGCCGGGGCGCGGCCATCGGCTCGGTGTGCTGCTCGGCGTTCCAGTGTGCCGGCATCCCGGTACGGCTCAGCGCCTCGGGGGCGCCGTCTGTCAGTCCGAACACGAAGACCTCCTTGGGCTGACCGTGGTGGCGCCAGCGCGCTGCCCCTCCGGGCTCACGGGCAAAGCCCCGCGTCAGCCCCAGAGAGCGCCAGTTCGACGCGCGGTAGCAGGTGCCGGCAAATCGCGAGACGTCCACGAACGTCTCCGCCAGAAGAGCCGGATATCCGTGCACCGCCTGGATGTCCTCAGACAGCCGCCGCAGGCTCAGCCCCAGCACACGGGAGGCCAGGTTCGGCACTCGGCCAGGCGTCAGAATGACGAAGCGCGAGTTGTTGGCGATCAGATGCAGACGCCGGAACTGCTGCTCGGCCGACCACCCGATCCAGCGATCACGCGCGCCCAGCTTGAACGCGCCGGGCTGCCAGCCGATCAGTGCGAGCCAGGTCTCGCCATGCACCGCGACATGGCGCAGGCCCTTGCCGATGACGCCGTGGAACGCCAGGTAGTGGTGCTGCTCCACCAACCGGTCCCAGCGCCGGTGCTCCTGCGCGCCCCAGGTCGGACGCACCGTGACCGCGCGCAAATCAATGGACGAATCCGAGACCGGCAGCGTCGCCATGACCGGCACACTGCCACACCGAGAATGAAATGGCCAGCGCCGCGATCACCTCACCCTGATCACTGGGCGGACAAAAAACTAGCCCTGGCGAACAGCATCTCGACCTTCTCGTACATTAGCGGCGTGGGCGTCGGTTTTCGCGATGTCGCGAGCGCCTTCTTGGATGCCACGTGGCACGGGGAGCGGGCCGATTGGCACGGGCGAAGCTCCCCCGAACTGGATGGTGATAAGAATTATCTATTAGAAATCGATAAAAAATAGAATTGGAATTTATTAGAGTCTGCGTGGGATATTGGCTCCGACAAATAGCGCCGACCTCGGCTCTCCGTCCCCCGAATCCTCTCGATGAGCAAAGGAACACAGCCATGATCCACGTACCCTCGGTAACCTTCAAGACCCGCGTTCGCAACGAATCACTGAGCGATCCCAATCCTTTCGGATGGAAGTCCCTGACCTCCGCCGAAGTGTTCAAGGGTAAACGCGTCGTCCTCTTCGCCCTACCCGGCGCCTTTACGCCCACCTGCGATACGAGCCATTTGCCCGCGTACGAGGAAGCTTACGAAGAATTCAGGAAGCTCGGCGTGGACGACATCGTCTGCCTTTCGGTGAACGACGCCTTCGTGATGTTTCGCTGGGGAAAGAGCCAGGGCGCGCGCAACGTCTTCCTGCTGCCCGACGGCAATGGTGAGTTCAGCCGCAAGATGGGCATGCTGGTCGACAAATCGAACCTCGGCTTCGGCATGCGGAGTTGGCGGTACTCGATGTACGTCGTCGATGGCGATATCGAAAAGATGTTCGTCGAACCCGGTTATGCCGACAACAGCCCCGGCGATCCTTTTGAAGTATCCGACGCCGATACGATGCTCGCTTACCTCGGATCACGAAATAACCAGCACTGAACCGGGCGACGACGCCGTGAACATCGACCGGATCGTTGAACGACGGTCGGAATTCTCGCAATCCGTCCAAACTGTGACCGAGGTTACGTATTTTGGCCCCAATTCCGAGCTAGCCTGCCTCTCGTCAAGTCAGCCCCGACCGGCCGAAAAGCAGGGTCCGGAATTCTCGGGAACCAACCCCATCGGTCTCCCCGCGAAAGGTACAAAGGAAATGAACCGTTCACTGCAATCGGCGCCTGAAAGAAAATCCGATAAAATCGGCGACCTGGCCGCAAACCTGGTCGCCGACCTCGGTCTCGCGAACGCGGTTGCCGTCTGCCGCAACAATCACTGGTACGGTGTTCTCGACAGAATCGTCCCCACGGCCGCGGTCGGTCCGCCGGCTCATCCGAGCGAGAGTTCATAGAACCACGGTACCGGTCTAGCGCATGAATCTGCGGACCACCTTGGCCAATGCCTTGATGTCGGCGTAGGCCTTGCTCCGCGGGGAATAATGGCCGATCCAATGGCCAGCTCCGAACGAATCGACAAAGGCCGTTCTCTGGCCCACCGCGGGGGCGACCGCTTCCTCCAATCCTCTTAGGACTTCTTCGATTCCGCGCCCGGCGTTCGTGCGCGCATCCACCTTCGACGGTATGAGCAAACAGCCGGGCCCGCCGTCCTGGCGCGCCTCAGTCGCGCCGTTGACCAACTCCAGCGCCGCCGCGGTTGCCGCGAGGTCGGCAACCGAGGGCGTGACCGGAACCAGCACCAGATCGGCGATACCGACCGCCGCCTCGGTGGCGGCACCGATTTGGGGCGGGCAATCGATGACCGCGATGTCGTCGGTGAGACTGAGAACATGGGCGATCCAACTCTCCGCGCCACGGCGATTCCCCAAGGGAAGGGACACCACGGTAACCGGAAGTTCCCCTTCCTCGGCCCAATAGGTGGCCGAGCCTTGGCCGTCCGCGTCGACCACGGCGACCGAGGTTCGCTGGCTCAAGAGTTCGCACGCGAGATTGACGGCGAGGGTCGTCTTTCCACATCCGCCCTTTAAATTCGCCACGGCGACGATTTTGGGTATTGCGATACCCCCTTGCTTCGCGGCCAGGCACGGCGGCCCGCGCGGCGCTGTTGTGGCCAAGCCCAGGACCACCAGATACCCTTATAAACACCATGGGCTCCAGGTCAAAGAAAGATTTGCACAAAAGTTCGCCGGGCTTCCCGGAGAAGTCACCGCGACGAATTTCATCTCTGAAAAACTGATACAATGCCGGCGGCGGGTTTCACTGCCGGATCGTCACCCAGGATCGGTGTGAACATTCGGCGGAACGTTTCCGGCGAAAGTAAGCGATTACAGCGCAATGAACGACAAACGAATTCTTCTGACCCTGTTCGAAAATGCGCCTCCGCGCATTTTTTGTGTTTGTTCCGGCCCTCTCCCCCTCCCGGCCACCCACGAGAGGTTGCTGATATGGGTGGCCGGGAGGGGGAGAGGGCCGGTTCCGCGATGACCGCACGCTGCGGCGGTTCACCCGCATCGGCCTGGTGGCGGCAATTCTCGGCGGCCTCCTGTTGGCCCTGACGATCACAACATCCCGAGGGGTTCGCCGCCTCCCTGAGAAGTGGCCGCTGAAAATGGCGGCGCTAGTGCATCGACCCAAACGGAGGCGACAGCCGAAGTTTGGAAAGTTGATGCATCGACAATGGCCTGGTGCACGAGGGCGTGAACGAAGTGAATGCGCCGGTGCACTAGTCGGCGCCGAGACGCTTCTTGATGGCGAGCAGATCGCGCCAGGCCTCGCGTTTCTTCAACGGCGTGCGCAACAGATAGGCGGGATGGAAGATCGCCGTGGTCGGAACCGTGAGCGACGAATCGCGCGGGCTGTATTCCCTCCAGACACCGCGTTGCCGGGTGATGCCTTCGCTTCGCCCGAGCACCGCCTTGGCCGAGATGCCGCCGACGAGCACCAGGACTTTCGGGGCGATGAGGGAGATCTGCCTGTCGACGAAGGGCAAGCAGGCTTCGATCTCGTCGGGGGTCGGCGATCGATTTCCTGGCGGACGCCAAAATAGGACGTTTGAGATATAGGCCGAGTCGCGGCCGCGGCCGATCGCCGCCAACATGCGGTCGAGCAGCCTTCCCGCGCGACCGACGAAGGGAAGACCCCGGCGGTCTTCCTCGGCCCCCGGGGCCTCGCCGATGAAAACGAGGTCGGCGCTGGGATTGCCGTCGTAAACGCAGGTGTTGGTCGCCGTTTCCTTCAGCGCGCAGCCCTCGAAAGCCTTGATCGCCACCACCAGCTCCTCGATGCTCGTGCAGGCGGCGGCGATTTCCGCCGCGCTCAGTGCCGCCGCCGCGCCCAGGGAAACCACGGCGCCGGGCGGCCTTCGGGACCTCGCCTTCGGGCCCGGATTCGTTTGGCGCGGTGGCGCCGCGAAGCAGTCGCGCGGAACCTCGCCGATCGCCTCGTCGGCCCCCGCCGCAATGTACCACTCAAGCAATTGAACCGACGTTCGTCCCATCCAGCCACCCTATCACGCCCCCCAACCCACCGCCACGCGCCGAGCGGGGGATTGATTGACCGAGGGGATGTCAGGGGGCATAACCGGAGGGCGGGAGCGTGGCGGGGGCCGGCACGGGTGCGGTGATGAAACGCGAAACGATGGCGGTCGACGTGGTCGTCGTCGGGGCCGGTCCTTCCGGTCTGGCGGCGGCGATTCGGCTGCGGCAATTGAGCCGGGAACGGGGCCGCGAGCTTAGCGTCTGCGTCATCGAGAAGGGCGCCGAGGTGGGCGCCCATATCCTTTCCGGCGCGGTCATCGAAACCCGGGCCCTGGACGAGCTGATTCCGGACTGGCGGGGCCGCGGCGCTCCCCTTGAAACGGCGGTCACCCACGACCGTTTCGCCTGGCTCACGCGCACGGCGATGATTCCGCTGCCGACGCCCTCGGCGATGGGAAACCGAGGCAATTACATCGTCAGCCTCGGAAACCTCTGCCGTTGGCTCGCGGCCGAGGCGGAGGCGCTCGGGGTCGAGATTTTCCCCGGCTTCGCCGCCGTGGCGCCGCTCCTGGACGCAGACGGCGGCGTCCGCGGCGTCGCCACCGGCGACATGGGCGTGGCCCGGGACGGAGGCCACAAAACGAATTATCAACCCGGCATCGACCTGGAAGCGCGCACCACCCTCGTCGCCGAGGGTTGCCGCGGCTCGCTGGCCGGAGAATTGTGTCGGCGCTTCGATCTGCGCCAGGAGGCCGATCCCCAAACCTATGCAATCGGGGTCAAGGAACTTTGGGAAGTGAGTCCGGAACAACACCGGGAGGGCACCGTTCTGCACACCGTGGGTTGGCCTCTCGACGGAAAAACCTATGGGGGCTCGTTTCTTTACCATGCGGCGGAGCGGCAAGTGGCGGTCGGTTTCGTCGTTGGCCTCGATTACGCCAACCCCACCTTGAGTCCCTTCGACGAACTGCAGAGGTTCAAGACGCACCCGGCAATCAGGTCCACGTTTCGCGGCGGCAGGCGCATCGGCTACGGGGCCCGGGCCCTGAACGAAGGCGGGCTTCAATCACTCCCGCGCCTCGTATTTCCGGGCGGCGCCCTTCTCGGCGATGCCGCGGGTTTCCTCAACGTGCCCAAAATCAAGGGAACCCATACGGCAATGAAATCGGGTATGCTGGCCGCCGAGGCGACTTTCGCGGTCCTGGACGACGGCCCCCTCCCGGTTCTCGCCGACTACGAAGAAACGTTGCGGCGATCGTGGGTCTACCGCGAGCTCCATCTGGCGCGCAACATTCGTCCCGGGTTTCGCTTCGGACTCTGGGGAGGTCTCGCCCACGCGGCCTTCGACGCCTATGCGCTGCGCGGGCGCGCGCCTTGGACTTGGCACCATGGCACCGACCACGAGCGTCTGAAAAAGGCAACCGAATGCCGCCCCATCACCTACCCCAAGCCAGACGACGTCCTCACCTTCGACAAAGCCTCGTCGGTCCAGCTATCAAATACCATGCACGAGGAGGATCAGGCTCAGCACTTGCGGCTCGATGATCCAAGCCGGGCGGTCAACGTCAATCTGGCCCTCTACGACGGTCTCGAACAGCGCTATTGCCCCGCCGGCGTGTACGAATTTCTTCGCGAGGACCAAAATCCTCGCCTTGTGATCAACGCCCAGAACTGTATCCACTGCAAGACTTGCGACATCAAGGACCCGACCCAGAACATCCGCTGGGTCCCCCCCGAGGGCGGCGGTGGTCCGAATTACGGCAACATGTAACCCTGCCGCTCAATCACCCTTAAATACACGCGTGGCGGTGCCGTGGGCGAGGGAGTCGACGATTATTCCTTTGCGGGACGGAATCCGTGGCGCTGTGCTTCCTCGGCGCTGCAGAACCAGCGCTCGCCCGCCGCGGTGTCGATTTCCACACCTTCGTAGAGCTTGCCCCCGGGTTCGTGATAGACGCGAATGCCCCGATCGGTGATATCGCCCTTGACGATGCATTCCCCGGTCGCGGACGAAATCGCCTGGCCCGATATCCGCTGTCCTTCCCGCCATAGGGACGGAAGGGTGAATTCACCCCGCCAAATTCCCCGCCGCGAAAGTCGGGCGATCGATTCCTCGTCGGTGTAATCACCGCTCTGTTGACGGTTGGCTACCGCCAAGCCTTCAGACACGAGCCATTGGTTGATGTCGTCCCGGCCGGCAAAGCAAATGGCGAGGAGATTCCCATTCGCATCGCGCTCGGCACCCCGGCACATAACGACGGACTCTCCTATCCGATCGGCCAAGGCTTTGGCCGCGTCGGCCCCGCAATTCCATATCTGGCCGTCCGCGATGCAAGTCTGCCCCGGGTCTGGCGCGTCAACGCCCATCAGACGAACCCGTTCGGTTTCGAACTGCAGACTGTTCCCGTCCAAGACCGTCGCCATGCCGGCCACATCGGCGATAGCCACGCCCGGCAGGAAAACGATCAAGAATCCCAGCCAACTTGATACTCGCGCGAATGAATTTTTCACTTCTACCCCCCAATCGAGTTCGACGCCAACGCTGAAGCCGTTCGAACGGCCGCACCCGCGCCCGGAAGCATCACCGAAATACGTCCTTTTTCAGGATAACGCAAGCCTGCGGCTCACGCGAGCAGGGCTAGTTTTTTGTCCGCCCAGTGATCAGGGTGAGGTGATCGCGGCGCTGGCCATTTCATTCTCGGTGTGGCAGTGTGCCGGTCATGGCGACGCTGCCGGTCTCGGATTCGTCCATTGATTTGCGCGCGGTCACGGTGCGTCCGACCTGGGGCGCGCAGGAGCACCGGCGCTGGGACCGGTTGGTGGAGCAGCACCACTACCTGGCGTTCCACGGCGTCATCGGCAAGGGCCTGCGCCATGTCGCGGTGCATGGCGAGACCTGGCTCGCACTGATCGGCTGGCAGCCCGGCGCGTTCAAGCTGGGCGCGCGTGATCGCTGGATCGGGTGGTCGGCCGAGCAGCAGTTCCGGCGTCTGCATCTGATCGCCAACAACTCGCGCTTCGTCATTCTGACGCCTGGCCGAGTGCCGAACCTGGCCTCCCGTGTGCTGGGGCTGAGCCTGCGGCGGCTGTCTGAGGACATCCAGGCGGTGCACGGATATCCGGCTCTTCTGGCGGAGACGTTCGTGGACGTCTCGCGATTTGCCGGCACCTGCTACCGCGCGTCGAACTGGCGCTCTCTGGGGCTGACGCGGGGCTTTGCCCGTGAGCCCGGAGGGGCAGCGCGCTGGCGCCACCACGGTCAGCCCAAGGAGGTCTTCGTGTTCGGACTGACAGACGGCGCCCCCGAGGCGCTGAGCCGTACCGGGATGCCGGCACACTGGAACGCCGAGCAGCACACCGAGCCGATGGCCGCGCCCCGGCTGCGCAGCCTGTTCGAGTGTCTGGGTGAGGTGCCCGAGTACCGCCATGCCCGGGGCAAGCGCTATGCGCTCAACACCATTCTGGTGATCGCCGTCGCCGCCCGGCTTGCCGGATACCGGGGGGTGAACGCGTTCGCCCAGTTCGCCGCCCTGCTCTCCCAGGAGCAGCTCGAGGCGGTGGGTGCGTTCTGGAGCCCTTCCAAACAGCGCTACACCCCGCCCGCGATCACCACCTTCCACAAGACCCTCACCGCCCTGCCGCCAGAGACCCTGGACAACGCGATTAGCCAGTGGACCGGCCAGCATGGCAGCGCGCACGCGCCGGTCGCCATGGACGGAAAGGATCTGCGCGGCGCCTCGAAGCAGACCGAAGACGGGCGCAGGATGATGGTGGCGGCGGTCGAGCACGACACCGGCGTGGTCCTCGGGCAGGTCGAGGTCGACCGCAAGAGCAACGAAATCCCGGCCGTGCGCGAACTCTCCAGCGGCCTCGACCTCACAGGCCGGATCGTCACCATGGACGCGATGCACGCTCAGCACGAGACCGCGCGCTGCCTGCTCGGGCGTCGCGCCGACTACGTGATGAGCGCGGTCAAGGACAACCAGGAGATGATCTTCGAAGACCTCAAGGCGATCGACTTCAGCGATGCGCTCTGGCACGAAACCGTCGACAAGGGCCATGGCCGCATCAAGCGCCGACGCTGCGCCGTCGTCGACCTCTCCGCTGCCGAGTGGGACGGCTACGCCAACCTCCACGGGCGACGCCAGGCCATGCGCATCGAGCGCGAACGCGAGATCCTCAAGACCGGCAAGCGCAGCATCGAGGTGACCTGGAGCCTCACCTCGCTCGGCGCAGAGCGCGCCGGACCCGAGGAGTTGCTCGAACTGGTGCGCAACCACTGGCATATCGAGAACCGCCTGCACTACGTGCGCGACTTCACCTACGACGAAGACCGATGCCGGGCCTACGTGCGTCACCTGCCCAGAAATCTCGCCTGCTTGACCAACGCGGCCATCGCCATCGTGCGCTGCGACGGACGCTTCCGTTATCTGCCCGAGGCCAACCGGCACTATGCCGCCCGGGCGCAGGAGGCCCTCGACGCGATCATGACCGCGCCCATCGCCTGAGACAGCACGCCTCTCCCCCGGACCGGGACGATGGGATGGACGCCTCCCCCCGACGGCATCGCGATGTGCCAAGGTGGTGTCGTGTTCAACCCCCTGAAGGAGGAGGCATCCATGGAACGAGTTAGCATCATCGGGATCGATCTGGCGAAGAACAGTTTTCAGGTGCATGGAGCGCGATCGGATGGATCGGTAGCGTTCCGCAGGAAACTGACAAGGCCCAAGGTCCTGGCGTTTCTGACATCGCAACCGCGCTGCGTGGTGGCGATGGAGGCCTGCGCGAGCGCGCACTATTGGGGCCGGGAGATCGAGGAGTTCGGCCACCAGGTGAAGCTGATCCCGCCGATCTACGTGAAGCCGTTCGTCAAGCGCCACAAGAACGACGCCGCCGACGCGGAGGCGATCTGCGAGGCGGCCTCGCGCCCCACCATGCGTTTCGTGGCCGTGAAGACGGAGGCGCAGCAGGCTCGAGGTATGGTCTTCCGCACGCGCGACCTTCTGGTGCGTCAGCGCACGCAGACGATCAACGCGCTACGGGGTCACTTGGCTGAGTTCGGCGTCATCGCTCCGCAGGGGCCGGCTCACGTTCGCCGATTGGCCTTGGCGATCGAAGCTCCGGGGCCCGGGTTGCCAGAGTCGGTCCGCGAGATGGGCCGGCTTCTGCTCGAACGGATCGCCGGCCTTGATGCGCAGATCAAGGGCCTGGAGAAGGAGATCCGCGCGAACGCGCGCCAGGATGAGGAGGCAAGACGGCTGATGATGATTCCGGGCATCGGCCCGATCTGTGCGTCGGCGATACAAGCCTTCGCTCCGCCAATGGAGAGCTTCCGCCGCGGCCGCGACTTCTCCGCCTGGATCGGCCTCGTGCCGCGCCAGCATACGACCGGCGGCAAGCCGAGGCTCGGCAAGATGTCGAAGATGGGCCAGCGCGACCTCAGACGGCTGCTGGTCGTCGGCGCAATGGCGGTCATCCAACAGGCGGTTCGGCGCGGTGCGCCGGAAGGCTCGTGGCTGGCCCGGATGCTGGCGCGCAAGCCCAAGAAGCTGGTCGCCGTGGCGCTCGCCAACAGGATGGCGCGCATCGCCTGGGCGCTTATGGCGAAAAGAGAGAGCTACTGCGCTTCCGCGTTGGCCGCTGCCTGAGGAGGCAGATGTCGGCGGGAAGTCGTCGGGGATGTGAGCAGGTCGGAAGACGTGTAAGGGCAAACGGTCAGTGAGACGGGATCGGGAAAACCAGTGGCGGGACGTGGCGCTTTCAAGCCCGTCGGGACGATTTTGGACCCGGTCCGCGTATTCCATACAGGCCAGCGGCGTGTGTCCTGCCGCATCAACAGGCCGGATAGACGACTGCACCTGACCACATGCACGGAGCCGTTCAAAGAAATGCTTGCATCCAGGGAGGCGTCCATAGACGTGCCGCCGAGCGGCGCGGGCGGACCGGTGTGCCTGTCGAATCCGAAAACGCCGTCCGGTGGCTTCGAGCAGTCCCCATGACGTCGTCGAGGCAAGCTCGGGGCTCCCCGAACCCCGTGCACCGAGCACGATCCCACTCATCCCGAACCCTCAACCGCGACTAAAAATTGTTCCTGCTCACGCGAGCCGTGGACGATACTTGCGGCAAATTATCGGCGCCGAGAAACCCATTCCCCGCGAGGCGCGCGTTCCCCGTCGTCATCGCCGTGTTATCTTGGCGGTGAACGATACGATTTTCCCCCCGCGGAAAAACCCGGAGTCGATCCCCCATGAACGAGGAATGGGCCGCCCGAGGCGTCCGATACGCGTTTGTCACGCCGCGATATTTCGACCAGCGCGGACTACGCCGTTACGCTGGCGCCGTCTCCTTGTGGGCGCTCGGTGTCGGGGCCGTCGTTTCGGGCGATTTTTTCCTGTGGAACCTGGGTCTCGGGGTCGGTGGTTTCGGTGGTTTGCTGACGGCAACCGTGCTGATGACTGTTTTATTCGCCGGTCTATGCTTCTCGCTCGCCGAGCTTTCCGCCGCTTTTCCCAACGCCGGCGGCGCCTACGTTTATTGCCGCGCGGCCTTCGGACCGTGGGGTGGGTTCGCCGCCGGGATTGGACAGAATCTCGCCTATGTCATGGCTCCGGCGGCGATTATCGTCGGCGTCGGTGAATACTTGGGAGAGCTGTTCGGCGCGCCCGCCGCGGCGGCACCCGTTTGGTGGTTGGTCGTCTACGCCGCCGCCATCGGCCTCCACGTGTGGGGAATCGAAGTTGTTTTCAGGGTGATGGTGGCTCTGGCCCTGATCGCGTTCGCGCTCCTGATTTTCGTTTGCCTCGCGGCCGTGCCCCATTTCGACTGGGAAATGCTGTTCAACGTCACACCGGTCAGCGGCGCCAACGATTTTTTCCCCATGGGCGCCCTGGGAATCTGTTGGTCGCTCCCCTTCGCGATCTGGTTTTTCCTCGGAATCGAGACTGTGCCCCTGGCGGCGGAAGAGGCCGATGCCCCTCGTTCCGACGTGCCCAAGGCGTTGATCCTGACCTTCGCCACACTCGCGGTCATGGCGTTTACGATACTTTTTTTGACCACCGCCATCGAACCCGGCGCCGCCGGCGTCGGACAATCCGAAGAACCGCTTGTATTGGCCTTGGGCACGCTTTTCCCGAGCATCGCGGATAGCACGATCCCGACCCTGGTTCCCCTCGTCGGATTGATGGCCAGCTTCCACGCCATTCTCTACGCCTGTAGCCGAAACATCCATGCCCTGTCGCGATCGGGATACTTACCGCAGCCGTTATCGGTAACGACCCGCAAACGCAAGACACCCATTGTCGCGCTCGTCGCCGCCGCCGCCGTCGGCTGCGCGGCGGCGGCCCTGATCCATTATTCGAACGGTGCCGGTGTGGCTGGCGTTTGCGTCAACATGGCCGTATTCGTAATATTGATCAGCTATTTGATGCAGGCTGCGGCTTTCCTTTTGCTGCGCTGGATGCGACCCGAAATGACGCGCCCCTTCCGCAGTCCCCTCGGAGTCCCGGGCGCCTCGATCGCCTTTATCCTGGCCTTGGCAACCTTCGTTTTTCTCGCTTTCGAACCGATCTTTCAAAGCGGATTGGCGGGTTGCGCCCTATGGTATTTCGTTGTCCTCGCATATTTCATCGCCTACGGGCGCAAGAATCTCGTCCGCGCGTCCGAGGAATCCACCCCTTCGCCCCTTCGCCCTCCGAGCGGTTGGAAAACCCTAATCGCACGGCGGCCGCCGAAGCGTCGAGGACGGATACCCCGTCGCCGAACTGATTCATCCAAAACCTAAGTGTCTTTTCGAAAATGCGCGTCCGCGCATTTTTTGCGTCTGTTCCGGCCCTCTCCCCCTCCCGGCCACCCACGAGAGTATGCTGATATGGGTGGCCGGGAGGGGGAGAGGGCCGGCGCCGCGAGTTTTCGAACAGACTGTAAGGGGGGGACCCGGGTCGCCGAGCGAGCCAATCCGCGACCTTTCGGGGATGTGAACTTGTCAATGTCGCCCGGATCTCGGTATAGTCCAAAGGACTCGACTCCGTCGCCCAGAGATTTTGCGCAATAAGAACGAAGAGGTTGCGCTCGTCCACATCTGATGGCGAAATTCACTGCCTAAGGGCGAAGGGGAACCCCGGGCCCAGCGCCGATTTCCGCGATGACGCACGCACCGTCCATGCCATCAATCGAACCGCAGCGGTTCACCAACACCGAGGTCACGGCCACGGGCGAAAGGCGCGCGTCCGTAAAATTGAAGTCCTTGAAGACTTTGTGGTTCAACACCGGGACGCTCTGTAATCTCACGTGTAAAACCTGTTACATCGAATCGAGCCCCACCAACGATCGATTGGTTTATTTGACCGCCGCCGAGGTGGCGGCCTATCTCGACGAAATCGAAACGCAGGGTTTCCCGACAAGTGAAATCGGCTTCACCGGCGGCGAACCCTTCATGAATTCGGATTTCATCGACATGGTCGAGGATGCCTTGCAACGCCATTTCCGGGTTCTAATCCTGACCAACGCCATGAAGCCGATGATGAAATGCTCGACCTCGCTGAAGCGACTGAACGCGCTCTACGGAGACCACCTCATCGTCCGCGTTTCGATCGACCATTACACGCGTGAACACCATGAGGCCGAGCGTGGACCGCGGAGCTGGGAACCGCTGATCGCCGGTCTTCGTTGGCTAGGCGCCAACGGTTTTTCGATACACGTTGCCGGGCGAACGTATTGGAATCAACTGGAAGCCGAACTTCGGGAAGGTTACGCCGGTCTGTTCGCCCAGCTGGAAATCCCGGTGGATGCGTTCGATCCTGTTGCCCTCGTTCTGTTTCCGGAAATGGTGTCCGAAAAAGACGTCCCGGAGATCAGCGAAAGTTGTTGGGGTATCCTCGGAGTCGATCCGGATTCGGTCATGTGCGCGACTTCACGGATGATCGTCAAACGCAATGGAGCCGCCTCCCCGTCTGTCGTTTCGTGCACTTTGCTGCCCCATGATCCGCGATTCGAACTGGGGCGCACGCTGGCCGAGGCGTCGCGAGGCGCGGTCCATCTTAACCATCCCTATTGCGCCCAATTTTGCGTCCTGGGCGGCGGATCCTGTAGCCAATCCCAAGAGGTTTGATTTGTCCGGCGCTGGACAATTTCATACGGGCGCGATATTTGGAAAGCCGCCTCGTTGGCATAAATCGAACCCTCGATTTTGGGCTGACGACAATCGGTGGATGTCCGTGGCGTACAAGAGAACCACCCGTTCCATTCAAATTACCGTGAAGCCCATGTTTCTCGATGGCCAATCGGATCCCGATGACGAACATTTCGTTTGGGCCTACCATGTGTGGATCGAAAATCTCGGGCGCGAAACAGTGAAACTGCTGACGCGGTTTTGGTCGATCACGGACGCCCACGGACTTGTCAACGAGGTGCGCGGAGCCGGTGTCGTCGGCGAACAGCCCGTGCTCAAGCCCGGAGGGGTGTTCGAGTACACGAGCGGCACGCCCTTGTCGACGCCGTCGGGAATTATGGTGGGCCGGTATCAGATGCTGACCGAGGAGGGTGAACGCTTCGACGTCGAGATCCCCGCCTTTTCGCTCGATAGTCCCCACCAACAAGTGCAACTGAATTAGGCAAGGCGATCCGCGCCGACGAATGCGGCCCCACCGCAGGAGTTCGAGGGCTCGGCCCTCCCGGGGACGCGATCGAATGATGGACCCGGCGCCGGATGAGCGCGCAAGACGACCATGATCGAAAGGAAGAGCGTGTGACAAAGCTGAATTCAACCGCCCCCCGTGACAACGACCCGACCGAATCGGATGGCGCGGAAAGCGAGCGGGGTGTGGCGCGGCCCAGTCGGGAGGAAACCGAGGACGCCGTGCGCACCCTAATCCGCTGGGCCGGCGACGATCCGAACCGCGAGGGACTGCAGGGAACGCCGGACCGCGTCGCGCGGGCGTACGAGGAGTACTGCAACGGTTATGGCCAGGATCCGGTCGCCATTCTCGAACGCACGTTCGAGGAATCCGAGGGCTACGACGAGATGGTGGTGCTCCGGGATATCGTCTTCGAATCCCATTGCGAACACCATCTGGCGCCGATCATCGGCACCGCGCACGTGGCCTACCTGCCGGACAGCCGAGTGGTCGGAATCAGCAAGCTGGCGCGCCTGGTCCAGGTGTTCGCGCGCCGCCTCCAGATCCAGGAAAAGCTCACCACCCAGATCGCGGACACGATCAACGACGTCCTCGAACCAAGCGGTGTCGCCGTCGTCATTCAGGCCACTCACCACTGCATGACCACGCGCGGCGTACATTTGCCGGGCACGATCATGGTGACCAGCCGCATGTTGGGGGCGTTTCGAACCAATTCCGCGACCCGACGCGAGTTCTTGACCATGATCGGCGACCCGGTGGTGAGCGGACACCGATAAGGGCTCCGTGGCCGGGGAGTCGGTGAATGGCCGCCGGGCGCGAATAGGAGGTTCGTTGCCGGCTGGGCATGACCGAACTTCGACCAGTTCTCTTTGTCATCGGCGCCCTGCTCGCCACGCTCGGCGCGTTCATGCTCATTCCGGCGCTGGCCGACGCGAGCAACGGTCACGCGAACTGGACGGCGTTTCTCGCGGCTTCCTTTCTCACCGTCTTCACGGGCGTCGGCCTGGTCCTCGTGAACCGTGTCGGGCCGACACGGTTCACCGTCAAGCAGACCTTCCTGCTGACCACCTTGAGTTGGACCACCCTGACCGCGTTCGCCGCCCTCCCCTTCTCCCTGGCCGATCTCGGAATGAGCTACACAGACGCTTTTTTCGAGGCCATGTCGGGGATCACGACGACCGGCTCGACCGTCATGACCGGTCTCGACCGGGCACCGCGCGGAATCCTGTTGTGGCGGGCGTTGCTGCAATGGCAGGGCGGCATCGGTATCGTCGTCATGGCGATCGCCGTTCTCCCGATGTTGCGGGTCGGGGGGATGCAGCTTTTCCGGACCGAGTCATCGGACCGTTCCGACAAGGTCTTGCCACGCCCAGCCCAGATATCGTCGGTGATCGGAGTGATCTATCTGGTGTTTACCGTGATTGCCACGGTGGCGTACTGGCAAGCCGGCATGACCGGCTTCGAGGCCGTATGCCACGCCATGACGACCATATCCACCGCCGGTTTCTCGACCTCCGATGCCTCGATCGGGCATTTCGGCAACCCGGCGATCGAATGGGTTGCGACGGGTTTCATGATTTTGGGCGGAATTCCGTTCATACTTTATTTTCGCTTGGTTCGCGGTCAAACCCAGTTCGTCTGGCGGGAATCGCAGGTACGCTGGTTTTTGGCGATCATCGTGGCCTCGGTCGCGACCATCACCTGGATGTTATGGTCAGTGGCACCGAAGCGTTCGAACCAGCCCTCCGCCACACGGCCTTCAACGTTGTCTCGATCATCACCGGAACCGGTTTTTCATCGGTCGATTATGGCCTTTGGGGCGGATTCGCGACGAGCCTTTTGTTCTTTCTCATGCTGATCGGGGGCTGCACCGGATCGACGACCGGCGGCATCAAGATATTCCGCGTCCAGGTCCTCGCCGCGGAGACCGGGGTGCAGATTCGCCGCTCTCTCCAACCCCATGGCATTTTCATTCCCCATTTCAACCGGAAACCCATTCCTGAACAGGTTTTGGAAGCGGTCCTGGGCTTTTTCTTTCTGTTCGTCGTTTGTTTCGTCACCGTCGCCCTCGGCCTCGCCGCCCTCGGCCTCGACTTCCTGACCAGCATGTCGGGTGCCGCGACCGCGCTCGCGAACGTTGGACCCGGCCTGGGCGATGTCATCGGCCCGACCGGATCCTTCGCGCCCCTTCCGGACCCGGCGAAGTGGCTGCTGTCGTTCGCGATGTTGGTCGGCCGACTCGAGCTGTTCACGGTGCTGGTCCTGTTCGCGCCAAGTTTTTGGCGCCAATAGGATCGAATCGAGACCGCGAACCAGCCTCGAGCACGTTAACGAGCGCAAGAAATTGACACCACTGAAGCGGGCGTTATCATCGGCCCGCTCGAGCGCGCTGGGCGTTCGTCGCGTCGGCCCGTGGATTTCGCGCTCGTTGAGGGAACTTTCTCGGCCAAAATCACCTGAAGACGGGGTTCGGAGACTCCGTCGGTCGCGCCTTTGGGGGAGTCGATGAAAATCATTGTTGTATCCGACGACGAGCTGTTTCGCCGCATGCTGCGAAGCAGACTTGAGAAATGGGGCCATACGGTGGTCATCGCCCGAACCGGCTTGGCCGCCTACAAACGCATCAAGAAGGAAATGTTCCGCGTCGTCATCATGGGTTGGGATTTGCCGGGCTTGCCAGGCCCGGAACTCTGCAAATGCGTCAGGGCATTGGAGCGCAACCGCTATATCTACGTCATCGTCTATACCAACTTGACGGAAAAGCAAACCATGACCGAGGCCCTCGAGGCCGGGGCCGACGACTACATCACGCGTCCCTTCAATGCGACCGAGCTTCGGCTCCGGCTCAAAAGCGGCAAACGCCTCCTCAACCTCGAGGACCAATTGCGCGAGGGTCCCGGCACGGATCACGACACCGGCCTCGTCAACAAAGCGAGTTTTCAGCAATTTTTCCGGGTCACGATCGAGGAGTGCCGGCGGACCGAGAGTCCGGGGACCCTGATGTTCATCACGATCCTGAATTTCGACGACGTCTATCAAAACTTCGGATACGCCCCCGCCCGCCATATGATGAACGAGATCGCCAAAATTTTACGCAAGTCGACCCGCAAGAGCGACCTCCTCGCCAAGGTCGCGTCGAACGAATTCTGCATGATGCTGCAAAACACGTTTTGGAATAAATGCGAGGTCGTGTCCCAAAAAATCTTGAAACACCTCGATAACATGACTGTCGTCGTCGCCGATGACGAGATTCGTCCGCAGGTCAGTGTGAGCAGCTTGAATTACCCGGTTCCCGAACTCTCGGCCGAGGAAATCTTCAGCCAGGTTGGTCGCACCCCCGTTCCACACTAACGCCCGGGCGTTGGCGGAGAGGCCGTGTCACCGCGGCCCTCGTGTCCGGCGGGCGGTGCCCTTCCCAACTCGGGACGAGGCGAATCAGTGTCCGTTCGAAAATGCGCGCCCGCGCATTTTTTGCGTCTGTCCCTCTCCCTCTCCCGGCCACCCACGAGAGGTTGCTGATATGGGTGGCCGGGAGGGGGAGAGGGCCGGTGCCGCGAGTTTTCTAATAGACTGTCAGACGAAAAGAACGCCCGATTACAACAGGACCGACAGTTTCTTATGGCCCAACCACTTGGGCAGATCATCGTTCAAATCGATCATCCACATGGGCGATGTCCCATGCTCTGTTGAAAAAGGCGAGGCAGGCATGGTTGGGCTTCGAGGCTAGGCGGCCTCTTTGATGGTTTCAATGGCGCTTTTCGCTTTTGCCTTTTTCACGTGATCCTCGAGGGCAGCTCTGAGGATGGGGAGTTGCCGGTAGGCCTTGAGGCGACGGAAGGTCTTTTGGGCTTCCAGGAGGCCGGCGGCGGTCCATTGCAAGGCCATCTCGGCGTTGCGCCAGCGCTTGACATTGTGCTGCACCATCCTGACCGTTCCCAAGGCATTCTCGATGGCGTTGGTGCAGGCCAAGGAGCGCCTGAGCTTGGGCGGCAGGCCCAAGCGGATCACGGTGAGGATCTCATCCAGGCCCTCCAGGATGGAAGCCGAAACGCCGGGGGCCTCGGTCTCCAGGCGGCGCGCCAGGTTCTTCATGAGGCGTTCGGCTTTCTCGGCATCGTCTTGGTCCCAGGCTTGCCTGAGCGCCTTCTTGACGCCGGCATGAAGGCTTTCGTCGAGGCGCTCGATGATGTTGCGGCCCTTGTGGACCTGGCAGCGCTGGAGGGCGGCCACCGGCCCGAAGGTCCGCTTGATCGCCTTGGAGAGCGCCTTGGCGCCGTCGACGATGAAGAGCCGGGGCACTTCCGGGTCGAGGCCGCGGGCGGTCAGGTTGTCGAGCAGCGCCTGCACCGTGGCGGCATTCTCCGTGGCACCTTCGGCCAGGCCTAGAACATGCTTCTCGCCCGCGCCGTCGATGCCAATAGCTGCCAGCAACACGTGATCGCCGACGTGCAGCCCGTCGATCTGGATGACCAGGAGATCGAGATCCGAAAGGTCGCTGGCCAGGAAGGCCTTCAGCTTCTTGCGCGTCATGGCCACGAAGCGCCGCGAGACCGCGGACTTCGAGGTCGCATCGCCCGCGCGTGCCGGCAAGTCGCCGCTGGCCTCGCCGGGCAGGCGCACGGCGCGCGCGTACTTGCGGGTCGAAACCGTAAGCAGCATGATGTTCATCGCCCAGGACTGCAAAAGCGCCGGGTCCGAGAGCAACTCCCAGCTCGGCAAGCTCATCTCCTTGCCCCCAAGATCGCGCACCCGCGGGCGCGTCAGCTTCACCTTGCCCCCGTGATAGGCAATCTCGCTCTGGGTTGTCCCCCAGCGATGGCCCTGCCGCTCGGCCGTGCGGGCGTGGCGCGCTCCGCAGAGCACCTCGCTATCCTCGTCCAGCATCTCGCCCAGGGTCTCCACCCCGGCCAACAGGCAAAAGCGATCCACGCTCATGCGCAGATCATCAAAAGCCTCCGGCAAGGCCGGCGGCAACAGCGGAAGCGGGATCTCCAACAGTTTCGAAAGGCGGCTGTTCCGTGTAGTCTTGGTCATGGCGTCGTTCTCCTTGATGGATTCAACACCCAGAGCCTAACGGTTCCAGGCGAATGACGCCTACCTCACTTTTTCAACATCAGCCGGGACATTGCCTCCGCATGCGATAGAAGATGTGACAGGTCGGCTTGAAGGTTTCAGGAACCTTAGGCGGGATTCCAAAATTGAAGAGCGATGGAAACGCGAGCCACATACGGCGTCCTTCATCCGCGATGGGAGTGCCGCACAGGGCACAACTCACCTTGCAAGGAAGAATTCTCTCAGGCTTATCGAGCTCGCGGTTGTAGAAAAAGAGGTGATTCATCCCTGCCAGGATTCTGACGTCGTGTTTGTGGAATATCGCTGCCCACTGCATGGGAGCACCGTGCAGCTTTTGGCAGACTCCGCAATGACATATCTTTGAATCCAACGGATCGGCGCAGACTTCGTATCGGACCGCATACCCGCCTGGGCAAGAGGGCGTTGATCATGCAAGGCCGCTACCGCCATGCCAAACAGCACAAGCGGGCCAACAAGGCCCTGCGCAAGCTCAAGACCTATCTCGGGCGCACCGTCCGCGACATCCGCCGCAAGACGGCCCAGGAGGAGAGCCTACGGGATACCTTCCGCCGCCCCTTGTGGCTGGCCGAGCGGGTGTCGACCCAGAAGCGGCGCGACCCCTTGCCCAAGGTCTATTCGCTCCACGCGCCCGAGGTCGAATGCATCGGCAAAGGGAAGGCGCACAAGCCGTACGAGTTCGGCTGCAAGGTCTCCGTGGCGGCGACCAATTCCCGCCCCCCCGGCGGCCAGTTCGTCGCCCACGTCAAGGCCTTCCACGGCAATCCCTATGATGGCCACACCTTGAGGCAGGTGATCGAAGAGATGGAACGCTGGACGGGGATATCGGCCGAGCGCATCTATGTCGACAAGGGATACCAGGGCCACGATTACCCCAACAAACACCGCGTCTTTAGATCAGGCCAGAAACGCGGCATCACGCCGACGATCAAGAAGGAGCTCAGGCGGCGCTCCGCCGTCGAGGCCGTGATCGGACATCTCAAGAGCGATGGCAGGCTGGGGCGCAACTTCCTCAAAGGCCGCGACGGCGACAAGATCAACGCCATCCTCGCCGGCGCCGGCTACAACTACCGCCTTGTCCTCAAATGGCTGAGGCGTTTGTTTGTCCAAATCCTGGCCGCGCTCCTCAGCGACATCTCGCACCCCACCGCAAACCCAATCGCCGCTTCAGCTTGAAATCAGGGTTCTTCACGGACGACTAATTCGCACCTAATACCAACCGCCCGCGAGTTTGACTCGCGCAAAGGTTTACACGCCAGGTTTTGTGTGATTCAAGGTTGTTGGCAACAAGGGAGTGTGTTCAATGCCAACGATTCCTTTGCGAAACGACTTTGATGCTGAAAGAGTCCGTGTTCTTGCGGCACGGAGCGATGATGGGAACCAGGCGCGACGGCTTTTGTCGATGGCGGCCATCTACGATGGGATGGATCGAGCGTGCGCGGCGGGTATTGGCGGCATGGATCGGCAGACGTTGCGGGACTGGGTTCACCGGTTCAACGCGGGAGGTCCGGCCGGTCTGATCGACCGCAAGCCGAACGGGGCGTTGCGTCGGTTGACGCCGTCGCAAATGGCGGCGCTTTCGCGGGCTATCGAGGCCGGTCCCGATCCCGAACGGGATGGGGTCGTGCGCTGGCGCTGCATCGATCTCAAGCAACTGATCCGAACGCGCTTCGGCGTGGACTATCACGAGCGGAGCGTCGGCAAGCTGCTGGCCGCGCTCGGGTTCTCGCATATTTCCGCGCGCCCGCGCCACGTCGGCCAGGATGCGCGGGCACAGGAGGAATTTAAAAAAAAGTTTTCCCGAACACTTGGCGAAAATCGTAGCGGCACAGCCACCGGACACGCCCATCGAGGTTTGGTTTCAAGATGAAATGCGCGTCGGCCAGAAGAACAGCCTGGTGCGCCAGTGGGCCCCAAAGGGATCGCGCCCGCGCCAGGTCAAGGACCTACGGACCTCTTCGGCGTATCTCTTCGGCGCCATCTGCCCCGAGCGCGGTG
Source organism: Alphaproteobacteria bacterium (assembly GCA_965218865.1). Classification (GTDB taxonomy): domain Bacteria; phylum Pseudomonadota; class Alphaproteobacteria; order JAAXGF01; family JAAXGF01; genus CBDCME01. Next base: position 107,657 of record CBDCME010000062.1, on the reverse strand, counting down.
AGGGCGCGGCGCTGGTCATGCCGCGCGCCAATACTGAAGCCATGGACCTGCATCTCGAGGAAATCAGCCGGGCCGTTGCCCCAAACGCCCATGCCGTCGTGCTGCTCGACCAAGCCGCATGGCACACCACTGCCAAACTCGGCATCCCGGAGAACATCTCCCTCGTGCCTTTGCCACCCAAGTCCCCGGAGCTCAATCCCGCCGAAAATGTCTGGCAATACCTCCGCCAGAACTGGCTCTCCAATCGTGTCTTCGACTCCTATGAAGCCATCGTCGAGGCCTCTTGCCAAGCCTGGAACAACCTGACCGACCAACCTTGGAAGATCATGTCCATCGGCCTCAGAGCGTGGGCTCGCACAAGGCAATGTTAAGGGCGGTTGGTATAAGTGCAGTGGCCGATCCGAGGAGCAGAAATGGGGGCAAGTTAAAGAACCTGTTTGTCACCACTCTCGATTCGCTTTATGATCAGAACAAACGTTCATATTACGCGCATCTTGGGCGAAGAATATTGATGAATCTGGTAGGGGAATAATAGAATACCTTTTATACATCGTTGCCGGAGTGCTTGGCATTCTTTTTCGGTAGCAACTCGGATTGGCGAACGCAAGCAAGACTATGGGCCTGAGAATTAGCTCTGGCGCGACAGAGACGGGATATCAGGACGCAATTACCCCACCATCAGGCACAAATGTGACTTTGCTGACTTGGGCATCGATTATCGCCCTTTTCCTTTACGCCCTCTTTGGATTTGGTTGGAGTGAATTCGGAATTGTGGCAGGAACGTTCCTGGCGGTGAGTATCGCTGCGGGCGCGAGCTTTGTTCCGAAGCCTAACTCGGCCCATTATGTCAACCGAATCTATAGGTCGATGACCAATCGCTATGCGGATTACGAGAAAAAAGGCGACACCATCAGATCAGATGCGATGAAAGGACTTATCGACAGAGTCGAGACGGCTTTCCGGGATAAGCTTGGATGATCGAATATTATTACCAGACGCACTTGCCAGATCAGGTCGGCATTTCCGACCAGTCGGAGGGGAAATCGGGCTATTCGGTGGAATCGTCCATTAAGGCTTTCGATAACTGATTTTCGGTCAAACAAGAGTTTTCCAAAACTCGGCGCGCTGGAGGTTCGGTGGCCGAAACTCCGCTTCCAGAAAGATTTTGGGTCTTGCCTGGCTGGTGGTAGGGCGGCGATCTCGAAAACGTCGCCGCCACGGTAATGCGAGGGCTCGCGGGCGGTGGTCAGAATTCGAATCTCGCGCCGAGGCGGATATCGTGGCGGTCGTAATCGGCGGCGAAGTTGGTGCCGGTGGAGTCCCGCAACCTTGGATCGAGAGCGGCGAAATAGCGGTAGTCCAGGGACAGGGACGCGGACCCCGAGAGGCGATATTTGAGGCCGGCGCCGTTTTGGTAGGCGAAGGCGACGTCCTCGTCATCGGCGACGTCGATGCCTAGGACCTGAGCGTCGTTGATGGCGATCAAGGCCCCGCCGACGCCGCCGCCGAGTTGGAAGTGCCAAGGTGATACGAGCGAGAAATCCCTGACGGCGTTGAGCATGATGGCCAGCGAACTGACGGCGCCGTCGGCGCCGCCTCAAAGACCCACGAAATCGACCTCGTCGATTTCGTATTCCACGTAGCCGAGTTCACCCTCGAGGCGGAACTTGCCCCAACGATATCCCAGCGCCCCGGACAAATTGTAGCCGGGTGCGAATTCAGCCTCGGTGTCGCCGCTGTCGAGATCCGAATCGGAGAGGGCATCGCCCCCCGCTTGTCCCTTGACGTAGGGTCCCTCGTCAGCTAGTGAAAGTGACGCGGAACCGATCAGAACGACGACCCATATGTATGAAAAATGTCGATCGCATAGCATCCATCCCTCCCCGTACTACGCATGGCATACATAGTCGCCCGTGAAGAACGCGTAAGCGGCTGATGTTGGTAGCTCTTTCGGTTTGGCGAAGTAATCGGATTTGCAAGAAAACGGGTTTTGGGCCTGAAAAGCTTGTGATTTGAAATAATTGATTTTGGGGATTCCCTTCCGTTGCGGAACGTGATTCTCTGCTCCCGTCGATTGGGATTGGAGAACTGTGATGAAGCCATCGCGCAAGGTGTCATCGGGAATAGAGGACCTGTTCCGCTCGCGGTTCGAAAACATCATCAACCTGCGCCACGAGTTGGTGGTGTTGGGGGGCCGGATCGCGTGGACTTTCTTCGACGAGACCTATGAAGCCTTGTATTCGGAGGAGGGTCGGCCGGGGGTCCCGACGCGGTTGATGGTTGGGCTGCACATCCTCAAGCATATGTTCGATCTCTCGGATGAGGAGGTCTGCGAGCGCTGGGTCTACGACCCATACTTCCAGTGCTTCTGCGGCGAAGAGTACTTTCAGCATGAGCTGCCCATGGAGCGCTCGTCGATGACCCGGTGGCGGGACCGGATCGGGCCGGAAGGTTTGGAGAAGGTATTCCAGGAGAGCCTGGCCGTGGCCCACCGGGTGGGGGCGCTGCGGGAGAAGGACCTCGAGCGGGTGACGGTGGACACCACCGTACAAGAGAAGGCGATTGCCTTTCCGACCGCCGCCAAACTGATGCAACGAGCCCGCGAGCGGCTGGTGCGACTGGCACGGGAGCACGGCATTGCCCTGCGTCAGTCCTATACCCGCCTGGGCAAGAGGGCGTTGATCATGCAAGGCCGCTACCGCCATGCCAAACAGCACAAGCGGGCCAACAAGGCCCTGCGCAAGCTCAAGACCTATCTCGGGCGCACCGTCCGCGACATCCGCCGCAAGACGGCCCAGGAGGAGAGCCTACGGGATACCTTCCGCCGCCCCTTGTGGCTGGCCGAGCGGGTGTCGACCCAGAAGCGGCGCGACCCCTTGCCCAAGGTCTATTCGCTCCACGCGCCCGAGGTCGAATGCATCGGCAAAGGGAAGGCGCACAAGCCGTACGAGTTCGGCTGCAAGGTCTCCGTGGCGGCGACCAATTCCCGCCCCCCCGGCGGCCAGTTCGTCGCCCACGTCAAGGCCTTCCACGGCAATCCCTATGATGGCCACACCTTGAGGCAGGTGATCGAAGAGATGGAACGCTGGACGGGGATATCGGCCGAGCGCATCTATGTCGACAAGGGATACCAGGGCCACGATTACCCCAACAAACACCGCGTCTTTAGATCAGGCCAGAAACGCGGCATCACGCCGACGATCAAGAAGGAGCTCAGGCGGCGCTCCGCCGTCGAGGCCGTGATCGGACATCTCAAGAGCGATGGCAGGCTGGGGCGCAACTTCCTCAAAGGCCGCGACGGCGACAAGATCAACGCCATCCTCGCCGGCGCCGGCTACAACTACCGCCTTGTCCTCAAATGGCTGAGGCGTTTGTTTGTCCAAATCCTGGCCGCGCTCCTCAGCGACATCTCGCACCCCACCGCAAACCCAATCGCCGCTTCAGCTTGAAATCAGGGTTCTTCACGGACGACTATGTAGGGTTTTCCATGAGCCGTTCAGCACAGCTCATAAGAAAGAGTGATTCATTCCAACGCGGGTTCCAGAACATGCGTTTCAGCATGCTGCTCATTGGTAGCCGTGCCGGTCTGGGACGAAATTCTTGCCAACTACCGGATGCATCCTGCGCGGTTTTAAGCAAGGTAAATTCAATGCGGGGTGACGGAACAATTGTATCAAAGAAACGCCACGAAGGGATCAGTGCTGGTAAAAGTAACTTTAAGGTTTGCAGCATGGCTTCAACTGGTGTGTGGCTCATTTATTATTCTCAAAGTCGCCCTCAGGATTAACAAAACAATATTTTCATGTTTGATCGCAAAAGCAATATTGAATAGCACATTACAACCATAAGCAAGTCGTGGAAATGGTAACCGCTGTGAGATTCGAACTCACGGCCTATTTGCTTGGGGCAAAAAAATTTCCTGATTACGCATTTTCCTCCGCGGATTTGGTATGGTACAAAAAGTGAACATTCGGTGGTTTTTCAGGAGGTTTGCGATGTCGAGGAATGCGGTTCAGTTGGGGTTGAGTTTGGGGCGGTTTCGTGAACTTAGCGAGGAGAAATGTCGGGCGGTGGTATTCGGCTGGCGCTGGCCGAAGGGTTTTGTTTGTCCCCGCTGTGCCGGTGATCGCTACAGCGAGCACAAGAGTCGGCGGCTGTATCAGTGCAGCGGCTGCCATTACCAGGTGTCGTTGACGGCGGGGACGATCTTTCATGCGACCCACCTGGCGCTGATCGTATGGTTCGAGGCCCTCTACCTGATCAGCCAGTCGAAGAAAGGGATTTCCAGCCTCGAATTGGGGCGCCGGCTCGGGGTCAGCTACAATACGGCGTGGAAGATGCATCACAAACTGATGCAGGTGATGCTTGAACGCGAGGAAAACAAGCCGCTGGGCGGCGAGGGCAAGCGGATCTAGATCGACGACGCCTATCTGGGGGGCGCCCGGCGCGGCGGTAAGCGGGGCCGTGGCGCACCCGGCAAAACGCCTTTCGTGGCCGCCGTGGAAACCACCGCCGAGGGTCGGCCGCACCGGCTCAAGCTCACCCGGGTGAAGGGCTTCCGCAAGGCAGAGATCGAGAAAATGTCGCGCCGCGTCTTGACCCCGGGAAGCACCGTCGTCAGCGACGGCCTGAGCTGCTTCACCGCCGTCACCGCGGCTGGCTGCAGCCATTATCCCGCCGTTACCGGCAGCGGACCCCAGGCCGCCAAATGGGCCGCCTTCAAATGGGTCAATACGACCCTCGGTAACGTCAAGAACAGCCTCCGCGGGACCCCATCCGTCCCAAGCACGCACCGCGATACCTGGCCCAGTTCGAATACCGCTTCAATCGCCGCTACCGCCTGGACGAGATGATCCCCCGCCTCGCCTGGGCCGCCCTACGCACCCCGCCCATGCCCTACAACCTCCTCAAACTCGCGGAGCAAAGTGCGTAATCAGGAAAACTTTTGCCAGAAGAGAATTCCTATAAAGAAATGGCTATCAACCCAAAAAAAATTACGCGTCGCCCTATCGCGAACGTCCCCTCCTGGATATTCGCGGAAGCTCGGCATTCCTAGCAAACAAGTTCGCCTAAAACTGAAATTGGCGTGATCACGGCGGTTCGCCGCCCGTCGTCGATCCGTACTGGTATTTTCCTGCCCGCTACTCGTCTTTCTCGAACCTCAGCGACGCGGAGTTGATGCAAAAGCGCTGCCCTGTCGGTGCCGGGCCATCGGGGAACACATGACCGAGGTGGGCTTGGCAACGGCGGCAGCGGACCTCGGTACGCACCATGCCGTAGGAGGTGTCGGTTTCCTGGCTCAAGCGCTTGTCGTCCAAGGGCGTCGAGAAGCTCGGCCAGCCGGTGCCTGAATCGAATTTCTCGCCCGACCCGAACAGGGGTTGTCCGCAACAAATGCAGTCATAGGTGCCGGGTGCCTTGGTGTCCCAATAGGCGCCGGAAAAAGCGGCCTCGGTGTCACCGAGGCGCGCGACGCGAAACTGCTCGGACGAAAGCATGGCCCGCCATTCGGTCTCGCTCTTGACGACTTTCTTGGCCATGGATGTTCCTGAACCGTCAGCGATGGCCAAATTCTCCGCCGCCATCTTTCCACTCCTGTCGGAAACCAAATCGAAGGTGACCTTCTGGCCTTTCCTGAGATCGGTAAGGCCGGAGCGTAGGACGTCGTCGCGATGCACGACCACATCTTTCGAGCCATCTTCAGGCTCGATGAACCCATAACCCTTGTCCAAACTGAACCAAATAACCGTTCCTCTAAAAGCCTTTTTCTTTTCTTCCCGAGGTGAATCTCCGCTTATCGCCGGCGCGAACCCGCCGCCACCGACAGCTACGTCCGTTTGCCCATCCCCTTGGCGGTTGGCGACCGGTTTTCCTTGGCTGTTAGCGACAATTTTCCCGCAGGAATCGCCCTGCGAACAATATCTGTTCGCCCACCGCCGCAGCGTTTGGGAGCCGTCGCCGGGGATCGGCTCGACGATGGTGGTGGCCGAATCGTGCCGCACCATGCGCACCAAACCCCAGCCGCGAAGAGTATTGATCCGGCGGAGAAACTGCCCTTCGGGCATGCCAAGCGCGGAACTAAGGCTCCCCGGAGTAAAGCGGGCACCAGACAGGCGGCACATGATATCCCTGAGCGCCCCGTCGCTGAGCAAAGCGACCAGTTGGTTGAACTCATTCGCCATGCCGTAGGTGGTTCCGGGACCGCCGAGAGTATCGGGAAAGGGGTTTTCCGCGCGCGCTGGCATGGCGGCGAGAAATCCGGCAAGCATACTGAAAACAAGGTACGTCTTCATTTCGTCTCCCTCTCCCTTGATGGGTCATAACACAGTGATGATAGCACGCGTCTGATTGGCGGTGAACGGCGCCGCTGGCCGACACCAACGAACTGTCGTTTCTGGATCGTCCGATTGAAACCCCCGGCATGAAAAACCTGGTGCCGTTCGCGCGCATTGGCGCGGGCACCAGCCGCACGTTCGTTGGCGAAGAGGGATTGAGGCGGTTGCCGCGTACGGCACAAAGTGGTGTCGCCGGTGCAGATTGAGGCCTTACTGCGGGGGTATTTCAATGCCTGGGCCAGCTACGGTTTGATGTTGTCGGACGCGGTGTTCTTCGACGCCACGCCGGACCTGCGGGGCGACCAATACCCCGGCCTAAAGCCGTTCTTCCGCCAACAGCCGGAGCGCTCTACGAAGTTCCGATCCCAGTTCCACGATATGCTGCGGGAGGCCACCGAGACACGCCGCACCATGCGTCAAATGGATCGCGCCTTTCGTCTCGACATTGGCGACGAGTTGGCGAATTCACCGGCCAATCTGAAGTTCTCCCAACTGTCGCGGGCCAATAAGATTGTGCGCGCGTTCGGCAACGAAATTCGCATCGTACAACAGACCCGCGCGCTGGCCGATCTACAGGGCTACGCCGCTCGTCTTGGCCGCGAGCGTGAGTTCCGCGCCGACATCGGCAAGATGCGCGCCTCCGAGGATTGGAGCAATATTGGCGGCCTGAAGCTGCGGCTGTTGGACATGTGGATCGGGCGCGGGAATGAGGTGTTCAAGGACGTCGTGACGGACGTTGAGGGGCAACGAACGGGGTGCGCGGTGGCCGCTTAACTCTCAACTGCCGTCGTGGCAATCCAGGCCAAATTTCTACCGAGTCTGGCTACAACCTGCCGATTAGGGTCCCAGCGAACGACGGCGGCAGTACATTCAGCACCGGAAATCAGAGATGGAATGGCAGCTTTCTGGTCGGCGACGACAGCTTAGCCTCTAGCCACGGACGTGTGCTGCAGGTATGTGATGCCGTGGCCTGCCTATACCAAGCCGATTTACTTCCGCCTCTTACCTTTCGGGGGTTTTCGATCTGACTTGGCCGGCCGGATCGGGTCGATCAACTCCTGGCCCTCGCCAAATTTGTGTACAATTGAGGTGGACCCCGAAAACTGGACAATTGGCTAATACCAACCGCCCGCGAGTTTGACTCACGCAAAGGTTTACACGCTAGGTTTTGTGTGATTCAAGGTTGTTGGCAACAAGGGAGTGTGTTCAATGCCAACGATTCCTTTGCGAAACGACTTTGATGCTGAAAGAGTCCGTGTTCTTGCGGCACGGAGCGATGATGGGAACCAGGCGCGACGGCTTTTGTCGATGGCGGCCATCTACGATGGGATGGATCGAGCGTGCGCGGCGGGTATTGGCGGCATGGATCGGCAGACGTTGCGGGACTGGGTTCACCGGTTCAACGCGGGAGGTCCGGCCGGTCTGATCGACCGCAAGCCGAACGGGGCGTTGCGTCGGTTGACGCCGTCGCAAATGGCGGCGCTTTCGCGGGCTATCGAGGCCGGTCCCGATCCCGAACGGGATGGGGTCGTGCGCTGGCGCTGCATCGATCTCAAGCAACTGATCCGAACGCGCTTCGGCGTGGACTATCACGAGCGGAGCGTCGGCAAGCTGCTGGCCGCGCTCGGGTTCTCGCATATTTCCGCGCGCCCGCGCCACGTCGGCCAGGATGCGCGGGCACAGGAGGAATTTAAAAAAAAGTTTTCCCGAACACTTGGCGAAAATCGTAGCGGCACAGCCACCGGACACGCCCATCGAGGTTTGGTTTCAAGATGAAATGCGCGTCGGCCAGAAGAACAGCCTGGTGCGCCAGTGGGACCCAAAGGGATCGCGCCCGCGCCAGGTCAAGGACCTACGGACCTCTTCGGCGTATCTCTTCGGCGCCATCTGCCCCGAGCGCGGTGAGGGCGCGGCGCTGGTCATGCCGCGCGCCAATACTGAAGCCATGGACCTGCATCTCGAGGAAATCAGCCGGGCCGTTGCCCCAAACGCCCATGCCGTCGTGCTGCTCGACCAAGCCGCATGGCACACCACTGCCAAACTCGGCATCCCGGAGAACATCTCCCTCGTGCCTTTGCCACCCAAGTCCCCGGAGCTCAATCCCGCCGAAAATGTCTGGCAATACCTCCGCCAGAACTGGCTCTCCAATCGTGTCTTCGACTCCTATGAAGCCATCGTCGAGGCCTCTTGCCAAGCCTGGAACAACCTGACCGACCAACCTTGGAAGATCATGTCAATCGGCCTCAGAGCGTGGGATCGCACAAGTCAATGTTAAGGGCGGTTGGTATAAGTTAGACTCCTGCTCCTATAACTTGCTAGATGGAGGAGCGGGATATGAAGCAGATACGCAGACGACTGAGTGCAGAATTCAAGGCGAAGGTGGCGCTGGCAGCGTTGAAAAGCGACCAGACGGTGTCCGAGCTGGGGCAGCGTTTTGGGGTTCACCCCAACCAGATTCACAAATGGCGCAAGGCGCTCCTCGACAACGCGGCGTCGGTTTTTCAGCCCGGCCGGTCGGACCGGGAGAAGGGTAACGACGCGGTTGTGAAGGAACTCCACGCGAAGGTTGGCGAGCTCACGGTAGAGCGGGATTTTTTGGCGCGCGGGTCCGGCCGATGAGCCGGGCCGAGAGAATGGCGCTGGTTGATCGTTGCCGGGGCGAGGTTTCGCTCACCCGTCAATGCCGGCTTTTGGCGTTGAGTCGCTCATCTGTGTATTACTGAGGTGGACCCCATCCTTTGGACAGGGTCGCGGCCTTTTTAAGTTAGACTCCCGCTGATGTGTGCTCCGTGCTCTGCGCGTGGGGAGTGTGGTATGGCCGTCGATGCCGTCATTCCAATCCCACGCATCGAAAAAGGTTGCAGCTGTTGTTGCGGCTGTGGGGTTGTGGGTAACACGGAAGTGTTATCCATCGAATCCACGGCCCTGCCGCCGAAAATTTCGCCCGGTGTCCGGTACCCAAGGGCTTGGTGGAGCCGCCGGTCATTGTAGAAACTGAGCCACTCCCGGCTCGGGCCTCGGTCCCGTCGTCATAGGCCTTCACCGTGACGCCCGAATGTCCGTTTCGTCTGAGATGGCTGATACTGGCCGGGATCTTGGCCGGGATGGGAACGGGGGCGAAGTATACCGGTGTGATCTATGCGATCGCCCTTTTTATCGCGGGGGTCACCGTTCAATGTGATTTCCGGCATAGGCTGAGAAGCGGCGCAAGCTATGGCCTCGGCGTTCTGATCGGGATTTCGGTGACCGGCGGCTATTGGTTGATTGTTATGACGTCCGAATACGGAAATCCAGTTTTTCCGTTGTTTGGCTCAATTTTTCCGAGTGACTTGATCAATTTGTCTGGGGAGGAACCGACACGCGGCTTTCGGTCGCTAACGGAATTGTTGTTTGCGCCGATTATTATGACGTCCGAGCCAATGAAGGTGGGTCATTTCTTTTGGCGTGATATCCGTTTGGCGCTCGGCTTCATGATAATGGTTGTACTTGGCCTGTCGTTGGCAGCGACAGTCATGGGGCAGCGGCAACCGATCAATGCGATTGCCGAATCTGTGTTGGGTGTCCGACCATACTCCCGTTCCGCATTCACAATGCGCTTGATTGTCATCTCATCTGTCGCCGCCTATGTCTTGTGGCTCACGATGAAACCCGTCTTCCGCTACATATCCGGGCTGGAGGCCCTTGTCCCTCTGCTGCTAGTTGCGGCCTTGGGTCTATTCAAGGTTCCACTCAAAGGCGCAGCAGCAGCATCAGTTTTGTTGTTTTTCGCCTGCATTCCGTTTGTCGAATATAAGGGTTACCGTCCCGCTCTAACGGGCGATTTCTTCTTTTTCCAAGAAACGGGCTTCAGTTCCTATGCTCACAGTTTGATTGTCATGACAGGATTTGAGGGACTGAGCTTTGTTGTCCCATACTTTCCGCCCTCAGCCCGGTTCGTTCGGCTACAGGCCACAGTAAACCTCTCCGAAAGGCGCGATCAATCGGGTTACGACGGGATGCGGAAACGGGCGCGAAGGGTCATCGCTGCACATGGCGGCTCTATTCACGTGCTGTTCGACGCCAAAAGCGACGAGTTTTCTGGTCCTGAACCGGCGAATACAGACACGGACCTGGCCATTTTCGGTCTCTCCAGAGTGGAAGGGTCGTGCCATATCATCGAGGGAATATCCGGTAGCCGGGAGATTACGTTGTGCGACGCAATACGTCCAAATGCGGAATAGCTGGCTCAGGGGAAAACGGCTGACGGCAGCTCTTGATGCGGTGGACGGCTCCTGCCACCGGCATCGCGATGTGCCAAAGAGTGTTTTCCGTTGGCGAACTGCGCACGACCGGTTATGGCTACCCTCGGCCGTGGGGTCCCAGGGCCAACCACGACCGCTTTCCCTTCCTAAGCTGACGGTCGGGGCGCAATACTCGGGAGGCCAACGCCCGCGGAAATCCGCCGGAATTAGAGCTCGGCATGTCGCCTGCCTCAATCAATTTCCGCGCCGCATAGGCGCGCGGCCCCCTCAGCCCTCGGATTTGCGTTGAGGGAGTGGCGCGAGGCGGATTTGGAGTTCGCGCAATTGGGTCTCGGACACTTCGGAAGGGGCGCCCATCATCAGGTCCTCGGCTTGCTGATTCATGGGGAAGGCGATGACCTCGCGGATGTTCGACTCGTCGGCGAGGAGCATCACGATGCGGTCGATTCCGGGGGCGAGGCCGCCGTGGGGCGGGGCCCCGTATCGGAAGGCCTGGAACAACGCGGGGAAGCGCGATTCGACTTCCTCAGCCGGGTAGCCGGCGATGGCGAAGGCCTTGATCATCACCTCGGGCAGATGGTTGCGGATGGCACCGCTGGAAAGTTCGACTCCGTTGCAGACGATGTCGTACTGGTGGGCGAGAATCGTCAACGGGTCCTGGGTTTCGAGCGCTTCCATCCCGCCCTGGGGCATCGAGAACGGGTTGTGGCTGAAGCCGATCTGACCACTGGCGGAGTCGCGTTCGTACATCGGGTAGTCGACGATCCAGCAGAATCGGAAGGCATCCTTCTCGCCGAGGCCGAGTTCGTCGCCGAGGCGATCGCGAACCTGGCCGGCGAGCCGGGCCGCGGCGTCCGCTTCGTCGCAAGCGAAGAACACGGCGTCGCCGTCACCGACGCCGGCGGCGTCCTTGACAGCCTGGATCCGTTCCGCGTCCAGGAACTTGGCGATCGGACCCTTGCCGCCGCCGTCGCCAAAGATGATGTAGGCGAGGCCCGGCGCGCCCATTTCCTGGGCGAAAGCGATCATCTTGTCGAAAAAGGCGCGGGGGCACGCGCCGGCACCCGGCGCGGGAATGGCGCGGACAACCGATCCGCGCTCGATGCCCTTGCGGAAGATGGCGAAGTCGCCGCCGCGAAAGGCGTCCGTCACCTTGGAAATTTCTATGGAATTGCGGAGATCCGGTTTGTCGCTGCCGTATTTCACCATGGCCTCGGCGAAAGGAATGCGTGGGAACGGCGGCGGCGTCACGGCGGCATTGGAGAACTCGCTGAAGAGACCGTGGAGCACCGGCTCGACGAGATCGAATACGTCCGCTTCCTCGACGAAGGACATCTCGATATCGAGTTGATAGAACTCACCCGGGGAACGGTCGGCGCGCGCGTCCTCGTCGCGAAAGCACGGCGCGATCTGGAAATAGCGGTCGAAACCCGAAACCATGACCAGTTGCTTGAATTGCTGCGGGGCCTGGGGCAAGGCGTAGAAGCTGCCGGGATGCAAGCGGCTCGGGACCAGGAAGTCGCGGGCCCCCTCGGGCGACGAGGCCGTGAGGATCGGGGTTTGGAACTCGGAAAAGCCTTGCTCGCGCATGCGCCGGCGCAGCGAGGCGATAACGGCCTCCCGAAGCATGATGTTGCGCTGCATTTTTGCCCGTCGAAGATCGAGATAACGGTAGCGCAATCGGGTTTCCTCGCCGTATTCGTGATCGCCGTGGACTTCGAGCGGCAAGGGGATCGCGGGGGAGAGAACCTTTAGCTCCTCGATCGCCACTTCCACGGTTCCGGTTTTGAGTTTGGGGTTGACCGTGTCTTCGCTGCGTGCGACCACCTTACCAGTGATCGTCACGACCGTTTCCGACCCCAGGCGCTCGACCTCCATGAACATCCGACCGTCGACATCGACGACGCATTGGGTAATGCCGAATTGATCCCGCAAATCGACGAACAGCAGATTGCCGTGGTCACGCTTGCGGTGCACCCAGCCGGAAAGGCGGGCCCGCTCTCCGACGTTGCCGCTGGCCAACTCGCCGCAGGTGTGGGTCCGATAACGATGCATGGCAGCGCCCCCCATGCGAACCTGAGGTCACGGCCACGGGAGTCGCGCCGCGCGCTCGGAACAGCGCACGGAACGGCTTTCGTTGTCAAGACTCACGGCATTCCGTTGGCCGGATGACGAGCGAACACCCGCTCACCGACCGCGCGGCGCTGGCCGCGCTGTGCACGGAGCTGAGCCGAGCCGAATTTGTCGCCGTGGATACCGAATTTATGCGCGAGCGCACTTTTTGGCCCATACTTTGCCTGGTCCAGGTCGCGGGTCCCAACGGTGCCGCGGCGATCGACGCCCTGGCGCCCGGCCTCGACCTTTCGCCCTTGTTCGCCCTGATGAACGACAAGCGGGTCACCAAGGTTTTCCACGCCGCCCGCCAGGATATCGAGATCTTCCACCATCTCTCCGGCGCCGTGCCCCAGCCGCTGTTCGACACCCAAATAGCGGCCATGGTGTGCGGGTTCGGCGATTCGGTTTCTTACGAATCGTTGGCGGCGCGGGTCGCCAACGCGCGGATCGACAAGTCGTCGCGTTTCACCGACTGGTCCCGCCGTCCGCTGACCGGCAAACAGTTGAAGTACGCGCTCAACGACGTCCGCCACCTCAGGGTGATCTACGATCGCCTCCGTCGCCGCCTCGAGGCGTCGGGCCGGGCCGACTGGGTCGGCGAGGAGATGTCGGCGCTGTGCGAGAGCCGGATTTACGAAATGCGGCCGGAGGACGCTTGGCTGCGGATCAAGACCCGCAATCCGCAGCCCCGGTTCCTTGCCGTCCTGCGGGAGGTCGCCGCGTGTCGCGACAGAATGGCCCAGGAAAAGGACGTCCCCCGAAACCGAATCGTGCGGGACGAGGCCCTGATCGAAATCAGCGCCCACGAACCGGCGACGGCGGGCGAACTGGCGCGCACCCGCGGCCTCAGCCGCGGCCTCGCCGACGGCCAGCTTGGGCGAGGATTTCTCGCCGCCGTCGCGCGCGGCAAGGCGGTACCCGAAAACGCCTGCCCGCCGACGCCGACGGAGCGCGGCAACCCGAGGAGCGGATCACCTGTCGTCGATCTGCTGAAAGTCCTGCTCAAACTCAAATGCACCGAACACGAGGTCGCTCAGAAGCTTGTCGCGAGTGCCCAGGATCTCGACCGAATCGTTGCCGAGGACAATGCCGACGTCGCGGCGATGCGGGGCTGGCGCTGGGAAATATTCGGTGACGCCGCCCTGGCGCTCAAGGCGGGAAGGATCGCCCTGGCCGCCACCGGCAAGTCGGTTCGGATCGTCTCTCATGAGGCTGATTCCGAGCCGCGCTGAGAGGGCTCGCGGACCCTCACTCGTTGGAACCGGCTGCCGTCGACATCTCCTCCAGGACCAGGCGCGCGAAGGGAACCGTGATGTTGCGTTTTTCGGCCAGGGCGGCGGCGTCGAGCGCCGCCACCACGCGCCGGGCCGCGTCGAAGGAACGTTCGCAGCGTCTGGTCAGATAGTGAACGACCGATTCATCGACCCTCAGCTGCCGATCCGACAAATGTTTGATCAGAACGGCCACGAACAGGGCGTCGTCCGGGGGACCCACTTTAGCCGCCGGCAGGGCGCTGAGGCGCGAGCGCAGATCGGGCAGTTCGATCCGCCAACGCGCCGGCGGCCGAAGACCGGTCAGGAGCAGGTGGCCGCCGTGTTGGGCAATCCAGTTGTACAGGTGCAAGAGCGCCCGCTCGTCGACGCCGGCCTCGGCGCCTTCGATCGCGGCGCAATTCCCCTCGCCGATGAGAGCCACCGGGTCGTCCTCGGCGAGGGTCTCGGGAGTCAACAGCCTGGCCCGGCTGCGGCGAAGCCAGACCTGGGTCAGATGTGTCTTTCCGCACCCCCGCGGACCATGAATCGCCAATCCGGGCGCTGGCCAGTCCGGCCATCGGTCGAGCCACATCACCGCCTCGCGATTGGCCGTGGCGATCAGAAAGTCCTCCGCGTCCAGGGCCGGCCGACAACCGAAATCGAGCGCCAGTTGGGTCATCGCGAAGATGTCTTGCCCGGGCCTTCGTAGAGGCGGCTGGCCAGATAGCGGCCGAGGCCGTAACGGGCGAGTACGCCGATCACGGCGGTGACCGGCACCGCCAGCAGGATGCCGACGAAGCCGAAGAGCGCGGCCCCCGCGAGGGCCCCGAAAATGACCCATACCGGGTGCAGGCCGACACGTTCTCCGACGAGCTTGGGCGTGAGCACGTTGCCCTCCAGGACCTGCCCCAACGCGAATATGGCGGCGACAGCCGCGATCCAGTGCCAGGAATCGAATTGAAACACGGCCAGCCCGATCCCGGCGACAAAGCCGCTAATAGCCCCGACGAAAGGCACGAAGGAAATCAATCCCGCGCCGATACCGACGATCAGACCGAACTCGAGTCCGACCACCGATAGGGTGACGCTGTAGTAGGCGGCGAGGATAAGACAAACCATGCCCTGGCCGCGAACGAAGCCGGCGAGGGTATCGTCGATGCGATTGGCCTGTTCGCGGATGTCCGCCGCGTACGCCCGGGGAAGCCATTCGTCGACTTGGGCGATGATCCGATCCCAATCGCGAAGAAGGTAGAACGCGACGATCGGAGTGATAAGGATCAGGGAAAATAGGTTGACCAGGGCCAGTCCGGATTCCCAAATGCCGCCGATCAACACCAAGCCCCACTGGGCCAAATTCTCGGCGAAGCCGGCAAGGGCATCGCGCACCTTGTCGATACCGTCCGATCCCAGTCGTTCCATGACCTCTTGCGACAGGGGTTCGATCAGGAGGCGAATCTTGTTCGCGTATTCGGGGACCCGAGCGATGAAATCCGCCAGTTGATGGAACAGGGTCGGCAGCAGCAAGAGAAGGGTGCCGACCGAAACAACCATGAAAAAACCAATAATTAACGAAGTCGCCAAGGTACGCGAAACGCCCTTGGCCTCGAGGCGGTCGGCCAGGGGGTCGAACAAATAAGCGACCGCCATGCCAGCAACGAATGGCAGCAGCATGGTCCGCAAGAGGAATAGTGCGAACATGAAGATGACGATCGCGACGAACCAGATTCGGACGTGTTGCTGAGGCGACATCCTAGGATCTCTCGGAACCGGCCGCGCGGCGCGTCCACATGACGACGTAACTAGCGCCCGACATCGCGGTCGTCGCCGCAACAACGTAAATCAAGATGGAAGCCAGGTGGGCGACGGAAGCCAGGTGGGCGACGGGAGCGCCCAGCCGCCCCAGTACGACCGCCGCGAGCACGATCTGTGTCACCGTGTTGATCTTACTGATGAGCAAGGGCCGCATGGTCAAGGCGTCGATGAGGAGTCGATATAGCAAGGCACCGCCGATGATCAAGAGGTCGCGAAAGACGACCAGGATGACGAGCCACAGGGGCAATTGCTCGGTGTGCCCCAAGCTGATGTAGACGCTGACAAGAAGCGCCTTGTCGGCGATCGGATCGAGATAACTTCCCAATTCCGTCGAGCGGTCGAAGCGTTTGGCGACATAACCGTCGACCGCATCGGACAGACTCGCGGCGAGAAACACCCAGAACGCGGCCGGGAACTCAGCGCTCACGATCAGCCAAATGATCAAGGGGGCCGAACATAGGCGGCCGATGCTGATCAGATTGGGCAGGCTCACTCGGCCACCAGTTTGCGGGGGCTCGCGCTCGTGGTTCCTGCTTTCAGGCCCGAGCCGTTAAATCGGCGTAGCAACCAGAAATTGGCTTCGCGTTCCAACGACAGGCCGTTATTCGCCAGCGCCGCGTCGAGTTGTGCCCGATCGCCGAGATAGCGCAATACACCGCGCGCGAAACGCGGTGACAACTGATCGATCTCGAATTCGCGTACCAGCGCCAGACCGGTAACGCGCCGACGAATGTCGAGCCAATCCGCGAGATCGCCGAAAGGAATGTCGATCTCGATGGTCTCGACATTGTCGAACCGCAACAGGTTCGCGACTTTCCATTCCTCCTCGATGCGAACCTGCGTCGCCTCGGCCGCCAGCGCCAACAATACCCCGATCGACTGCTCGGCGTAGCCCCGATACGAGACCCTGCGCGAGCGCGTGCCGTTCGCCGCCGGAGAACGCATGACCACGCTTACAACGGGAACCTGGGGCGGCGGACCGACCTCCAAGGCCGCCTCCACGACCACAACCTCGCCGGAATCGTAACGGCCAGCGAGATCCGCGATTCCCGCCGCCGATTCGGGTCTGGCCAAATCCACCGCGCCGAACGTCATTATGTCGCTCAGATCGCCCAACGGAACGACGATTTCCCGCAATCCATCACCGGCCGCAAGGGCCGCCCACGCGCCATGCCACAGGTTGTCGTCTCCCCAAAGCAAGGTCCGGCCCTCGACTTTGTAAACAGGCAACACGAGGATCGGGGGGGCCACCGATTCGGCGTAAGAAACGTCATAGGCGCGCAACAGATTGCCGACCGCGGCCGGGTTGAATCGAAAGGTGACCGAGGCGACGTAACGATTGGGTCCCACACGCTCGTCGGAAATCTCGAACGACTGCACGAGTGGCGTGATGTCTTCGTCTTCCAATTGGGGCACGCGGGACTGATCGATTTTGGGAACCAAGCGGCGGACCAAGCGCGCGAACGCCTTTCTTTGACCCTCGGCCAACGCCGCCGCGCGCGCGGCCCTGGCGTCGGCCGCGGTTTTTTCGACCGCGACCCCGGCCACCGCGAACACCTCGGTGCTCATCGGCGTCCCGGGCATTGCCGTCATTGCGGCCACGCCGATCAAGGATATTGCAGCCAGGTTGTGCGCCAGGACCATTGTAAACCACCGGGGTTCCAGTATCTTGCCCTCGGGCACGCCAATATATCGGACAATTCTAGCAAGAGCGAGGGTCGCATTCAAAGCACCAGCTATAAGGATGCCGGCGTCGATGTAAATGCTTGTGGCGGAGTGGTCGAGAATGTGCCGCGCCCCGATCAGCTCGGCGCCGAACTCGAGGCTTGGCCCTTGCCGGCCGTATTCTTCTGGATCGCCGCGGAGTGGCGCGCCGGCACCGGCGAGGGGACGCCGGCGGTCATCGCGCGGGGCCCGGAGGCGGCATGGAACGCCTGAAGGTGGGGATCCTGATTTCGGGTCGCGGCTCGAATTTGCAGGCTTTGATCGATGCCTGCGCTGAGCCGGATTATCCCGCCGAGATTGTCTGCGTCATTTCCAATCGGGCGGACGCCATGGGCCTCACCCGGGCAGCCAAGGCGAGAATTCCGACCGAGGTGGTCGATCACAAGTCATTCGCCGGCCGAGCCGAGTTCGATGCCGCGCTCGACCGCGCACTTATCGAGCACGGCGCCACCTTCGCCTGTCTGGCCGGTTTCATGCGCGTTCTGGGCCCCGAGTTCGTCGAGACTTGGCGGGACCGGCTGGTCAACATTCATCCCTCGCTCCTACCGTCGTTCCGGGGCCTTAACATCCACGCCCGGGTTCTCGAGGCGGGGGTCCGGTTCACGGGCTGTACCGTGCACTTCGTGCGCAGCGAAGTGGACGACGGTCCGACCCTGGTCCAGGCGGCGGTTCCCGTACATGCGAACGACACCGAGGAAACCCTCGCCGAACGGGTCCTGGCGATGGAGCACCGCTGTTACCCCTTGGCCCTGCGGCTCATCGCCGAAGACCGGGTCTGGGTCCAGAAGGGACGGGTCCGAATCTCCGACCCACGGGCGCCGGAAACCTCGCTGATCAATCCCTTGGACGATTGATCCCGTTTTCCCGGGGATCCGTCAAACGCCTCGCTTGCGATTCTCCCCGCGCGAGACGAAATCCGGCGGCGTGTTGGTGGCCGCCACCCCCGAACGCTCTGGCAATCTCGGAAACGTCGATTTCGCCTTCCCGGGAGCGCAAGGAGTAGGTCCGGTGCCGCGAGTTTTCGAACAGACTGTAAGAGAAACCGACGATCAGGACGTCACGCCCGGTCACATCCGGTGGGGGTTCCGGGTAGATGCCGGGATGAAACGCGACGTCAGAGCTGGTCCCACATGGTTGGACAGGTTGGCGGCAGGGTTAAGCCTAACTTGAACAGCTGGCGTCGAATTTTGGGGTAAAATTACCCTTGAAGCCGCGGATTTGCTGGGGTTGGCTCGGAAAAAGCTGTGGTGCTAAAGCTTTTTTAATCGCGCGTTATTTTTCTCGACGTTTTCCGGTTTCGTTCAATGCTAAGGCATGTTTGTTCGAGAGAAGCGTATCGGCGCCTACACTTAATGTGTATCTGGTCGAGAATGTCCGCGAAGGGGGCAAGACCAAGCAGCGGATCATCAAGAACCTGGGCCGCAAAGAGGCGGTGGAGGCGGCTGGTGATCTCGACCGCCTGGCCCGCTCGGCGGCGCGCTTGGCGCGACGCTCGATGATCCTGTCACTGCTCGATGACGGCACGGTACTGTCCTGCGTGTCAATCGGGGCGCCGCTTTTGTTCGAGAGCTATAGCTGAAAGTTGGTGACGGAGTGAGATGAAGGCGGCGTATCCTGGCGGATGATGAATCTGCCGATATCCAGAAAAGAAGGATACGCCATGAAGGAAGATACCGTTGTTCAGTTTCGCCATCCAGCGTCGTTTGAGGACCCGTTGACGGAGGTTTTGCGTACCGGCGCGCGTCAGCTTCTTGCCCAGGCGGTGGAGATGGAGGTTGCGAGTTTCGTGGAGACGCACGCCGATTTGAGGGATGCGACGGGGCGGCGGCGGATTGTCCGTCACGGGTATTTGCCGGAGCGTGAGATTCAAACCGGGATTGGTGCGGTGAGCGTACGTTGTCCGCGCGACCGTGGCGGGCTGGGAACGAAAATCCGTTTTACATCGGCGATCCTGCCGCCCTATTTGCGGCGCAGCAAATCTGTCGAGGAACTGTTGCCCTGGCTTTATCTCAAAGGCATCTCCACGGGTGATTTTTCCGACGCCCTGGCAGCGCTCGTGGGTGCGGACGCGCCGGGCCTTTCGGCCAACACCATCGTGCGTCTCAAGAAGGTCTGGCAAGAGGAGCTGGAGCGCTGGCAAGGGCGGGACTTGTCCGCCAAGCGCTACGTCTATTTCTGGGCTGACGGCATCTATTTCCAGCCGCGCCTGGACAAAGATCGCCAATGCATTCTGGTCATCATCGGCGCCGACGATAGGGGCCGCAAGGAAGTATTGGCCATCGACGACGGTTATCGCGAAAGTGCCCAATCCTGGCGCGAACTGCTTCTCGACCTCAAGAAGCGGGGCCTCGTGATTCCGCCCGAACTGGCCACTGGCGACGGCGCCCTTGGGTTCTGGAAGGCCCTGCGCGAGGTCTACGGAAGCGTGCGCGAGCAGCGTTGCTGGGTCCATAAAACGGCCAATGTGCTGAACAAGCTGCCGAAGTCCGTCCAGCCCAAGGTCAAGAAGCGCTTGCAGGACATCTGGATGGCCGAAACCAAGGACGAGGCCGAGAAAGCCTTCGACTTCTTCGTGGAAATCTTCGGTCCCAAGTACGACAAGGCCGTCGCCTGCCTGGCCAAGAACCGGGTGGAGTTGCTCACCTTCTACGACTTCCCGGCCGAGCACTGGAAGCACTTGCGAACCACCAATCCGATCGAAAGCACCTTCGCCACGGTGCGCCTTCGAACCGCCAGGACCAAAGGCTGCCTCAGCCGTAAAACGGCCCTCATGATGGTCTTCAAACTCTGCCAATCGGCGAGCAAAAAATGGCGCCGCCTCGACGGCTCCCAGCGGCTCGCCGAGATCATCCAGGGTGTCACATTCAAGGATGGAGAAAAGCTAACCGACCGCGCCGCCTAAAACCCCCGTCACCAACTTTTGACATTATTAATATCCTAATATGACACCTGACGATCAGGCGGCGTATTTGACGGGGTGGGGCCGGAAGTAACCGCGCACTTGATCCGATGAACGCTGAATTGCGCGCAAGACGGCGCGGGTATTCTTGTCCAGTTCGTCCTTGGTGCCGGGCTGCGGCTTTTGGCGCAACTTCTGCTTGACATCGTTGTTCAAGTATTCGTCCGGGTTGCACTCGGGGGCCGGGAGGTAGAACAGCTCGATCTCGTGGCGATGGCTCAGAGTCCAGGCCTTGACCCACTTGGCGTGGTGCACCTTCAGGTTATCTATGATCAGGAACACCTTCTGCTTTGCGTCCTTGATCAGCCGCCGCAGGAAGATGATGAAGCGATCGACGTTAAGCGCCCCATCATACAGCATGAAGCGCATCAGGCCGCGGTTGGAGACGGCCGAAATCATGCTCTTGGAGATCTTCTTGGCGGTCCGGCCAACCACCGGCGTCTGGCCTCTTGGGGCATAACTGCGGCCGATCTGGTCTTGGTTGGAGATGCCGGTCTCGTCGCCCCAGTAGACGACGGCTCTCTCTCGCTTGGCGCGCCCGGCGATCGCCGGGTAGTCGCGCTCCAACCAGGCGGCCACGGCGGCGGGCGAGCGTTGTTTGGCGCGCGCCAGCGGCTTTTGCGGGGTCATGCCCCAGCGCTTCAGGTAGAGCTGGACGGTCGACAGGCCAAGGCGCTTGCCCAACCGGCGCTCGATCAACTCGCGCACCGCACGGGACGTCCACAATGCAAACGGCAGTTTGAGCTGATCGGGCGTCTTGTCGGCGATCCAGCGGCGGACTTGCCGGCCCTCCTCGGTGGTCAGCGCCCCCTTGCCCTTGCGTCCGGAAACCCGACGACCATCCAGGAGGCCGTCCTCGCCCCGTTCGCGATACCGCTTGAGCCAGATGTTGACCGTCTGCCGCTGCACGCCAACAACCCTGGCCGCCTCGGCCCGGCTCGATCCACCCTGCTCGACAAGCACGATCGCCCGACGCCGGAGTTCCTCCTGCGCCGCCCGACCAATGCCACGAAAGTCACGCGCTTCCATGCACCATGTATAGCACAGTCCGATCAATATGTCAGGTATTATTTTGGGATATTAGTAGCTCTTTGTTCGAGCGGCTGTGGCGCAAGAGCGGTTGCCGGTCCGTGGTCGAGACGTTGGCAGCCGGGCGCAAGTTCGAATTCGCCGTCGAACGGGCGGTGTTTCTCACTGTGCTCCACCGTCTGATGGTTTCCGGTCGGTCTTGTGAGGTTTGGCGCGCCGATATCGATGGCGCCGCCGAGCTCGAGTTGCACCACCTCTACCGGGCGATGGCGTGGCTGGGCGAAGAGTTGCCGACGGACGGGCAGGACGGCCGCACGCCGTTTTCGCCGCGCTGTGTCAAGGACTTGGTCGAAGAGGCTCTGTTCGCCCCCCGGCGTGACCTGTTCAGCGAGCTTTCCGTGGTCTTCATGGACACCACGTCGATCTACTTCGAGGGTGGGCAGAGCCTGGGGCGGCGCGGCTATTCGAAGGATCACCGGCCGGATCTCAACCAGATGATCGTCGGCGTGGTCATCGACCAGGACGGCCGGCCGGTTTGTTCGGAGTTGTGGCCCGGCGATACCGCCGACGTGACGACGTTGATCCCGGTGATCGACCGGCTGTGCAAACCCAGTCGCAATGATCCGGCATTTGCCGCTTCGTTGATCATACTGGCGGTGTGATCGGGAAACGGCTCTGGTTCCTTCCAACTATTGGCAAGGACATCCTTGTAGTCGCGGATCGCGTTTCCCAAATCGCCGCGAGAAGTGCATTCGAATCTAACCTCTCCCAATTTTGCGAGTTTCTTCCGCATGCGGCGGATGTTATTGCGCAATTGGGAGGAACGGTTCTTGAGATAATCTGCGTAGGAAATCCCGTCCGTTCTTTCAAAAAGATTTTGGTCGTAGTCATACGCTCGTACACGGAAACCTGAGGCCGAGAAGCCACCGCTCAATGCGTCCACCGCATCGGTCCTGGGGTCCAGATGGTCGAAATTTATAAGGGGGCAGCGAAGCCGTTTTAGTTCTCTGCCCATTTGTATTACCGCGTCCGTAGAGTGGTTATTCGAATGCACTGGCGCGAAATAAATCGATTGGAAATTCGTCATGCTCGCCAGCGATTTCAGCGGCATGCAATTTCGGGCAAAAATCGACCCGTTCTGTCCCTCAGGCGAACGCAGACAAACAAGGAGCAGCAGGCCTTCATCGTTCTCAACGCTCAGTATTGCTGGACGCGCGTTATCTTCCAGCGCGGTCGCCATAAACGACTTGAACCAACCTAGCCCTTGAAAAAAATCCCTGCGTTCAGCATTTTGGAGCAGCTCTACATGGCTGGGCGGCAGGTGATCGATCTTGTCCCAGACGCATACGCGGGGCGAACCTGATCGCTCGTCGTTGCCGGGAATAAACTCAACCGACATTTCCCAGATGACCTCCAGGTTTGCGGAAAACATACCCCCGTACCACCGTCAAGGGAACGGAGTCTTCCGACGACCGCCACTGTGTCTGCGATCACCCCCTTCGATTTCTTCGGCTTTTGCGATGAAGACTTCGATGATGGGGAATGCGAGCTGGAAGACGATGCAAAATTTGGCGTCCCCTTCGACAACCATCTTTTCTTCGCGGCCGATGGAGGCTTCGCGGGAATCTTCGGACCGAGCGACATCGCATACTCGATTCAGTACAATCTTATACCAACCGCCCCAGAGTTTGACTCGCGCAAAGGTTTACACGCTAGGTTTTGTGTGATTCAAGGTTGTTGGCAACAAGGGAGTGTGTTCAATGCCAACGATTCCTTTGCGAAACGACTTTGATGCTGAAAGAGTCCGTGTTCTTGCGGCACGGAGCGATGATGGGAACCAGGCGCGACGGCTTTTGTCGATGGCGGCCATCTACGATGGGATGGATCGAGCGTGCGCGGCGGGTATTGGCGGCATGGATCGGCAGACGTTGCGGGACTGGGTTCACCGGTTCAACGCGGGAGGTCCGGCCGGTCTGATCGACCGCAAGCCGAACGGGGCGTTGCGTCGGTTGACGCCGTCGCAAATGGCGGCGCTTTCGCGGGCTATCGAGGCCGGTCCCGATCCCGAACGGGATGGGGTCGTGCGTTGGCGCTGCATCGATCTCAAGCAACTGATCCGAACGCGCTTCGGCGTGGACTATCACGAGCGGAGCGTCGGCAAGCTGCTGGCCGCGCTCGGGTTCTCGCATATTTCCGCGCGCCCGCGCCACGTCGGCCAGGATGCGCGGGCACAGGAGGAATTTAAAAAAAAATTTTCCCGAACACTTGGCTAAAATCGTAGCGGCACAGCCACCGGACACGCCCATCGAGGTTTGGTTTCAAGATGAAATGCGCGTCGGCCAGAAGAACAGCCTGGTGCGCCAGTGGGCCCCAAAGGGATCGCGCCCGCGCCAGGTCAAGGACCTACGGACCTCTTCGGCGTATCTCTTCGGCGCCATCTGCCCCGAGCGCGGTGAGGGCGCGGCGCTGGTCATGCCGCGCGCCAATACTGAAGCCATGGACCTGCATCTCGAGGAAATCAGCCGGGCCGTTGCCCCAAACGCCCATGCCGTCGTGCTGCTCGACCAAGCCGCATGGCACACCACTGCCAAACTCGGCATCCCGGAGAACATCTCCCTCGTGCCTTTGCCACCCAAGTCCCCGGAGCTCAATCCCGCCGAAAATGTCTGGCAATACCTCCGCCAGAACTGGCTCTCCAATCGTGTCTTCGACTCCTATGAAGCCATCGTCGAGGCCTCTTGCCAAGCCTGGAACAACCTGACCGACCAACCTTGGAAGATCATGTCCATCGGCCTCAGAGCGTGGGCTCGCACAAGTCAATGTTAAGGGCGGTTGGTATGAGTTTATCGTCTCGCCGTAATCGTATATGGTGATCGCTCATTCATTGAGGGACGACATTATGTTGAACCCCACAACAATATTGGGCGAGGCCCTCGGGAATCATTTAGAGGACACCTACAGAAAAACATTTGGGCCCGAGGAGCCGACCTTTCCCGGCAAGCTGAACTTGGTCGCGCGTATGGTGATGGACGTGATCGGCAAGGCGATGTCCCATGCTCTGTTGAAAAAGGCGAGGCAGGCATGGTTGGGCTTCGAGGCCAGGCGGCCTCTTTGATGGTTTCAATGGCGCTTTTCGCTTTTGCCTTTTTCACGTGATCCTCGAGGGCAGCTCTGAGGATGGGGAGTTGCCGGTAGGCCTTGAGGCGACGGAGGTCTTTTGGGCTTCCAGGAGGCCGGCGGCGGTCCATCGCAAGGCCATCTCGGCGTTGCGCCAGCGCTTGACATTGTGCTGCACCATCCTGACCGTTCCCAAGGCATTCTCGATGGCGTTGGTGCAGGCCAAGGAGCGCCTGAGCTTGGGCGGCAGGCCCAAGCGGATCACGGTGAGGATCTCATCCAGGCCCTCCAGGATGGAAGCCGAAACGCCGGGGGCCTCGGTCTCCAGGCGGCGCGCCAGGTTATTCATGAGGCGTTCGGCTTTCTCGGCATCGTCTTGGTCCCAGGCTTGCCTGAGCGCCTTCTTGACGCCGGCATGAAGGCTTTCGTCGAGGCGCTCGATGATGTTGCGGCCCTTGTGGACCTGGCAGCGCTGGAGGGCGGCCACCGGCCCGAAGGTCCGCTTGATCGCCTTGGAGAGCGCCTTGGCGCCGTCGACGATGAAGAGCCGGGGCACTTCCGGGTCGAGGCCGCGGGCGGTCAGGTTGTCGAGCAGCGCCTGCACCGTGGCGGCATTCTCCGTGGCACCTTCGGCCAGGCCTAGAACATGCTTCTCGCCCGCGCCGTCGATGCCAATAGCTGCCAGCAACACGTGATCGCCGACGTGCAGCCCGTCGATCTGGATGACCAGGAGATCGAGATCCGAAAGGTCGCTGGCCAGGAAGGCCTTCAGCTTCTTGCGCGTCATGGTCACGAAGCGCCGCGAGACCGCGGACTTCGAGGTCGCATCGCCCGCGCGTGCCGGCAAGTCGCCGCTGGCCTCGCCGGGCAGGCGCACGGCGCGCGCGTACTTGCGGGTCGAAACCGTAAGCAGCATGATGTTCATCGCCCAGGACTGCAAAAGCGCCGGGTCCGAGAGCAACTCCCAGCTCGGCAAGCTCATCTCCTTGCCCGCAAGATCGCGCACCCGCGGGCGCGTCAGCTTCACCTTGCCCCCGTGATAGGCAATCTCGCTCTGGGTTGTCCCCCAGCGATGGCCCTGCCGCTCGGCCGTGCGGGCGTGGCGCGCTCCGCAGAGCACCTCGCTATCCTCGTCCAGCATCTCGCCCAGGGTCTCCACCCCGGCCAACAGGCAAAAGCGATCCACGCTCATGCGCAGATCATCAAAAGCCTCCGGCAAGGCCGGCGGCAACAGCGGAAGCGGGATCTCCAACAGTTTCGAAAGGCGGCTGTTCCGTGTAGTCTTGGTCATGGCGTCGTTCTCCTTGATGGATTCAACACCCAGAGCCTAACGGTTCCAGGCGAATGACGCCTACCTCACTTTTTCAACATCAGCCGGGACATTGCCCTTTGAGATGATTGAGTCCAATAAAGAAGATCAGATTAGTACGCATATCTCAAATCAATGAGACCAATATTAGTGAATAGTGAATACGCCGTATCAATTACCCAAAAATCTTCTTCCGACCACTCGACCCCGAGCGGCCCTTGTCCTTTTCGTCCCAAGACTACGCCCGGTCCCTTAAACAGAGCCTCATCATGTCTGCCACAAGGGCCATTTGTACCATATACGACGATATTGCCAGGGCGGCGGCGCGTTGCCACTAATGCTTTCCCGTATCTCAATTGAAACAAATCCCTCGCAGGCACCAACCGCCAGGCAATCTGGTCTGGCGATGGAAACCCTCGCGGGTGAGTCGTGCCTTGAGGCAATTCACCCATGTACGCCAAGCTCGTCCAGCTTCCTATGAATGAGGGCGCTCAGCTCCTCGGCTTCGGCGAATTGCTGCGCTAAGGTTTTCCTCAATTCCGTGAACCGCTCCTCGAATGGCACGTCGTCCGGCTTTGCTGCTGCCGAGTCGACATACCGTCCCGGCGTAAGGACGTGGCTGTGGGTCTTGATTTCGTCCAGCGTCACCGCTTTACAGAAACCCGGAACATCTTCGTAGGCACCTGCGCCGGGTTCATGGCGCCAGGCATGGTATGTATCAGCGATCTTGGCGACGTCTTCCTGCCCAAACTCCTTACGGGTACGGTCCACCATGTCGCCGATCTTGCGGGCGTCAATAAACAGGACCTCCCCGCTGCGGTCGCGGAATTTTCCGTTGTTCTTGTTCCGCGCCAAAAACCACAGGCAGGCCGGAATCTGCGTTGAGTAGAAAAGCTGCCCCGGGAGGGCGATCATGCAGTCCACGACGTCGGCCTCGACCATGGCGCAGCGGATGTCGCCCTCGCCGGATTGGGTGGAGGACATGGAGCCATTGGCTAGGACCACGCCGGCGGTGCCGTTCGGGGCCAGGTGGTGGATGATGTGTTGCAGCCATGCATAGTTGGCGTTGCCGGTGGGCGGCACGCCGAACTTCCAGCGCACGTCCTCGCGCAGGCGCTCGCCGCCCCAGTCGGAGATGTTGAACGGCGGATTGGCGAGGATGTGGTCGGCCTTGAGGTCCTGGAGCTCGTCCTTGTGGAAGCTGCCCTCGTTGTTCCAGCGGATGTCGGAGTCGATGCCGCGCACCGCCAGGTTCATCTTGGCGAGCCGCCACGTCGTATAGTTGCTTTCTTGCCCGTAGACGGCGATGTCGCCGATACGCCCGCCGTGGGCGAGAACGAACTTTTCCGACTGCACAAACATTCCGCCGGAGCCGCAGCAGGGGTCGTAAACACGGCCCTTGTAAGGTTCCAGCATCTCGACCAGAACCCGGATCACCGAACGTGGCGTATAGAACTCACCGCCACCCTTGCCTTCGGCGCTCGCGAAATGGCCGAGGAAGTATTCATAAACCCGGCCCAGGATGTCCTTCGAGCGGTCGGCGTCGGCGCCCATGCCGATGCCGCTGACGAGGTCGATCAGCTCCCCGAGCATGACCTTGTTGAGCGCCGGACGGGCGTAGTCCTTGGGCAACACGCCCTTGAGCGAAGCGTTGTCGCTCTCGATGGCCAGCATCGCGTCGTCGACATGCTTGCCGATCGTCGGTTGCTTGGCGTTGGCTTGAAGCCGCGACCAGCGCGCATCCCTCGGGACCCAAAACACATTTTCGGCGAGGTACTCCTCGGGGTCTTCCAGGTCCGCGTGTTCCTCGCTAAGCAATACGGCCCGCTTGGCCTCGAAGGCATCCGAAATGTATTTCAGAAAAATCAGACCGAGGACGACGTGCTTGTATTCGGCGGCATCCATGTTGCCACGCAGCTTGTCGGCCGCCGCCCACAGCTTGGCCTCGAATCCGAGGTTGGCGCCATCGTTTTGCTTCCGGGATTGTTCCGCGCTCTTTCGCGGCCTACCGCGCGGCATATTCCCTCCCTTTCTTCGCTGTGCGCTAAGGACGCGCGGCGTTCAATTGTTTTGTGTAACAATACGTGCTGAGGTATGCTGCCGCAAGTTGTGGGGTTTACCGCGGGCGCCGAGCCGAGTTCTCGGCCATCGACGGGGTCGGCTTGACAGCGAATCGGTGCCATGCGAACGCTCGCCATGACACCTAGGGGGATAATGAGGTTTGATAAGGCGCCGCCCAAGGTCATCGACTAATGTTGTTGCCGAGGCGCCGACTGTCGGTTAGACTTGGTTCACTTTCAGGCTGCCCCGTTCAGGGAGGGGGTGGAATAGTCAGACCAAAAAAACGCGAATTAAGTTTGCAGTGCATCTAGGGTTCCGGCTGGCGGCGTCACGCCAGTGACTGGTCCGAGAGATGCACTCCAGGGAGACCTGGAGACACGGCGGGCCAAAATCCCGGGAGAACTACTGCGCAGGTTTGTCGCCGCCGATAGTTCCATCCTGGCCCCATGACAGACCTCCGCGGCAGAGAAAGATTTAACAGGAGGTTTGTGATGTTGAGTAAGATTCAAAAAACGTTGTTGGCGGTGCTGTGCGCCGCGCTGTTGGCCGTCCCGATTTCCGCGGCGCAAGCCGAGGAACAAACCGATTTCAAGATCGCCTGGTCTATCTATGTCGGCTGGATGCCGTGGGGTTGGACCGGGGATAACGGGATCCTCGATAAATGGGCGGACAAATACGGCATCAACATCAAAATCGTTCAGATCAACGATTACATCCAGTCGATCAACCAGTTCACGGCGGGCGAGTACGACGGCTGCTCGATGACGAACATGGATGCCTTGAGCATTCCCTCCGGCGGCGGCGTCGATTCTACGGCGCTCATCATCGGCGATTTCTCGAACGGCAACGACGGTATCGTCGGCAAGGGCGACATCACCCTCGCCGGTCTGACCGGGAAGACCATCAATCTGGTCGAATTGTCGGTTTCCCATTATCTCTTGGCGCGGGCGCTCGATTCGGTGAACATCGCCGAGAAGGACATCACCGTCGTCAATACCTCGGACGCCGACATGGTCGCCGCCTTCAACTCCGACGACGTCGAGGTCGTGGTGACCTGGAACCCGCTCCTGACCGAAATTCGAAATGTCCCCAGTGCCGTGAGCCTTTACGATTCAGAGGGCATTCCGGGTGAGATCATCGACATGATGGTGGTCAACACCGATGTCCTGAACGATAATCCCAAGTTCGGCAAGGCGCTCGTCGGCGCCTGGTACGAGACCATGGCGATCATGTCGAAGGACGACGAGACCGGAACCATGGCCCGAACCAACATGGGGAGAGCCTCGGGAACCGATCTGGCGGGATACGACCACCAGCTCAATACGACCTTCATGTTTTATGAACCCGCCGCGGCGGTCGAGTTCAACCGCAGCGAACAGTTGATTCAGACGATGGATTACGTGCGCAATTTCCTTTTCGACCACGGCATTCTCGGGGAAGGCGCGCCGAGTCCCGATTACGTCGGCATGAGCTTCCCCGGCGGTAAGACCATGGGTGATGAGGGAAATCTGAAGCTCCGATTCGACGAGTCCTACATGCAGATGGCGGCCGACGGCAAATTGTAGACGTCAGTACGGCGTAACCACGGATTTTCGGTGTCGCCATGCCGAGATTAATCAATCGACGGCCAGGTTGGCGGGTGGGCGCGATCTTGACCGCGATCCCCTTCGTTCTCCTGGTCGTCGCCTATTTCACCGCCTCGAACATTCGCCTGTCCGAGAATCCGAATGACAAGTTGCTGCCGTCGCTGGATAGATTCGGCTCGTCGATCACCAAGTACGCTTTTGAAGCCGACCCTCGAACCGGGCAGTATAAGCTTTGGGTGGATACCGGCGCGAGTCTGGCGCGTCTCGGCCTGGGCTTGGTGATTGCCACCTCGTTCGGCCTCATTTTTGGTACCGCCATTGGATTGATTCCTTACGTTCGCAGGTCCATCGCGCCCCTGATCGCGGTGATATCTCTCATACCGCCGCTCGCCATTCTGCCGATTCTGTTCATCATTTTCGGCCTTGGCGAAGTCGCCAAGGTCGTCTTGATCATCATCGGCATCACCCCCTTCATGATTCGCGATCTTTCGCAACGGGTGATGGAGATCCCGGTCGAACAGATCGTCAAGGCGCAAACCTTGGGGGCCTCGTCCTGGCAGATCGTCCTCCGCCTAGCGGTGCCGCAGGTCCTGCCCCGGCTGATCGGCGCCGTCCGTCTTTCGCTGGGGCCCGCCTGGCTGTATCTCATCTCGAGCGAGGCCATCGCCGCGACGGCCGGCTTGGGCTACCGAATTTTCCTCGTGCGCCGCTACCTGGCGATGGACGTGATCATTCCCTACGTGGTCTGGATCACCTTCCTGGCCTTCATGGTCGACCTTCTGTTGCGCCTCATCGCGCGGCGCAGCTTCAAGTGGATGGGCGAGGAGGCGACGACGCTGTGACCGAGGTCCAGGCCCGCGATATCGCCCAGGCCTATGGCAAGAACAAGGTCCTCGAGAACGTCAACCTCGACGTCAAGGACAAGGAATTCTGCGCCATGTTCGGCGCCAGCGGCTGCGGCAAGAGCACCTTTCTGCGCATTCTGCTCAGCCAGGAACAACCCACCGCCGGCCAGGTCTTGATCGACGGGGTCCCGATCGCCTCCGAACCTGATCCCGACCGGGGCGTGGTTTTCCAGCGCTATTCCGTATTCTCCCATTTGTCGGTGATCGAAAATCTCATCCTGGCCGCGGAGTTCGACCGCTCGCGGTTCTTCGGCCGACTTTTCGGCCGCGCCCGCGCCCAGGCGATGGACGAGGTCCAGTACATGCTCGAGGCCGTGGGCCTCGGGCACGCTCGCGACAGTTATCCGATGGAACTCTCTGGCGGCATGCAACAGCGCCTGGCGATCGCCCAGGCACTCTTGCGCAAGCCCAAGATCCTGTTGCTCGACGAGCCCTTCGGGGCCCTGGATCCGGGAACCCGGGCCAACATGCACGAAATTCTGTTGTCGCTATGGAACAATATCCAGATGACGGTGTTCATGGTGACCCACGACCTCGAAGAAGGTTTCAAGCTCGGAACTCGGCTGGTGGTCTTCGACAAAACCCATTGGGACCCCGATTTTCCGAACGCCCATGGGGCGACCATCGTGCACAACGTACTCCTGGATCGATCGCCCGAATCGGAAGAGGTCAAGGCGAAGATTCGGGACCGCCTTTCGAACACGAAACCCCGTACCGCGGGAGGAGAAAATCGTGATGTTCATGAAGAACCAAAATAGACGCGTGCAACCGCGCGGAATTTTCCCTCGGCTGCTCGGCGACCGCCGCCAACACCATCCGGATTTCGACAGGATGCGGTTGCAAGGCTGGAAAGCCACGCGAAAGGAAGCGAAGATTTCGGGTGACAGCTGGAACAAGGAACGCGAGTGGGCCCTGCGCGTCGGACTGACCGGGGCCGACAGCATCGAGGACAAGAGTATCCCGACCTTCGCCCGTGGGGAGCTGCCCCATTACGCGGGAATCAATACGTTCCTCAAGGCGCCGTATATCGAAGACGTCAAGCGGGTGGGCGAATACGACGCCGCGATCCTCGGCGTTCCCTTCGACGGGGGCACGACCTACCGTCCCGGAACCCGCTTCGGCCCCCAGGGGATGCGCCGAATTTCAGCCCTCTATACGCCGTACAATTACGAATTGGGGGTCGATCTCCGCGAGCAGATGACGCTCTGCGACGTCGGCGACGTCTTCACCATCCCGGCCAATCTCGAAAAGACCTTCGATCAGATTTCCCGCGCCGTGTCGCACGTATTCTCAAGCGGCGCCATGCCCCTCATCCTGGGCGGCGACCATTCGATCGGGTTTCCCACCGTGCGCGGGGTTGCCGAGTGCACGTCCAAGAAAATCGGCATCGTCCATTTCGACCGCCACGCCGACATCCAGGAGAAGGACCTGGACGAGAGGATGCACACGACCCCCTGGTTCCACGCCACCAACATGCCGAACGTGCCGGCGACCAATCTGGTTCAAATCGGCATCGGCGGTTGGCAGGTCCCGCGCGAGGCCGTGGCCGTGGCCCGGGAACGCGACACCACGATCCTGACGATGCGCGACGTCGAGGAACTCGGCATCGACAAGGTCGCCGAAATCGCCCTGGAGATCGCCTGGCACGACGCCGACGCGGTTTACATGAGCTACGACATTGACAGCGTCGATTGCGGTTTCGTTCCCGGCACGGGTTGGCCCGAACCGGGCGGCTTCCTCCCTCGCGAGGCGCTTGCCCTGGTCGGCAAGGTCGCGGCCGAGGGGCTTTGCGCCATGGAAATCGTCGAGGTTTCACCGCCCTACGACACTTCCGACATTACCTCTCTTTTCGGCGTCCGAATCGTCGTCGACGTTCTCGGCGCCCTTGTCGCCCACGGCAAGCTCGGGGCCCACAAGGGCATCATCGACAAACCCAAGACCATACCGGCGGGACCGTGACCATGGCGGAAACCAGCGCCCAGGGCGGGGCCCATCCCCACGCTCACAACTCCCGCGATCCTCGGGACTATCTGCACTCCCATCCGAATATCTCGGGTCAGGCACGAATCGAGGACGAGAAGCGGATTCTGGCGGAGACGTTCATCGATGGTTTCGTCGCTGCCGCGGACAAGGTCAGTTTTCTCCGCCTGGCCAACATTCCCTTCGAGATCGACGCGGAGAACGGCTCATCGCTCAAGCTCGTCGACGTCGCCGTCAACAATGCCTATCAGGTGGGCACGGCGTCCCCCGGGTTCGCCTCTTCCGAGCTCGTTTATCACCCCTATCCGGCGGCCATGGTCCGCGAGCGCACCGAGATGGTGTTCATTTACGTGTCCATGAAGGAGCGCCGCGAAATCAATCTCTTGGCCCATCTCCACGGAATTCATGCCAACGGCGGCGGCGCCGGGGAGTAGGTCGACGCGCGTCCCGGCGGGGATCTCGGACCCGATCCTAAAATCTCTGGCATCAATCCGAAATTTGTGTTTTCATCGCGCCTCCGAAGCGGGTCTCCGAGCGAATTGGCGGACAAAATTGATTGCGTAGGGGGCATTTTGTTCACCGGCGGGAGGGTCTTCTTCGTGATCATTGGAGCAACTTAAGTTAGGGATGGGCAGGAAGATGCAGACAAGAGAGAGAGATCCGCTTTTGGGCGTGTTGTCGTCATTGGCGGTGAGTTTATTGGTGGGCGCAGGCTTGCTGGCGTCCACGGCGGTTCCGGTGGCGGCGGATGAAATGGAAGTGGCGGACGTGGTCCGCGACCCGGCGGACGTGCCGCCGCCGATTGGTTCCCGGGGACCGGGTTATGTCAAGGTGAACCTGGAGGTTCAGGAACTGGCGGGCCAGCTTGACGACGGCACGACATATCGTTTCTGGACCTACAACGGTCAGATACCGGGTCCGCTGATCCGGGCCCGCGTGGGCGACACGGTCGAGGTTCGCCTGGAGAACTCGGAAGACAGCTGGGCGGCGCACTCGATCGACCTGCACGCGGTGAACGGACCGTTTGGCGGGGCTCGGGCGACGGACGTCGATCCGGGCCAGGCGCGCTCGTTCAAGTTCAAGGCGTTGTCGCCGGGTCTGTACATTTACCACTGCGGCACGCCGATGGTGGCGCATCACATTTCGAGTGGCCTCTATGGTTTGATCCTGATTGAGCCGGAGGGGGGTCTGCCCGAGGTTGACCGCGAATTCTACATTGTGCAGGGCGAAGTCTACACGGCTGGCGAGAAGGGCGACGGCGGGATGCAGGAGGTCGACCTCGAGAAGTTGCTCGACGAGCAGCCCGAGTACGTGACCTTCAACGGCACCGTCGGTTCGCTGACGGCGAAGAAGCCGATGCACGCGACGGCGGGCGAGACGGTGAGGATATTCTTCGGCGTCGCGGGTCCGAACATGACCTCGGCGTTCCACGTCATCGGAGAGATGTTCGACAAGGTCTACTCCTTCGGCGGCACCACCTCGGTGGACCCGAACATCCAGACCGTCCCGGTGCCACCCGGGGGTACGACTTTCGTCGACTTCAAGATCGACGTGCCGGGCACCTACGTGATCGTGGACCACGCTTTGTCGCGATTGGAAAGGGGTGCTGCGGGTCTGATCATCGCCGACGGCGAGGACGACCCCGAGATCTTCACGACGATCCCGGCGGAGACCAACTGAGGGCAAACAACCCACAGCGCGTTCGCGCCTAACGTAACGAGCACAAACCTGGGGGCGGGATCATCCCGCCCCCCAAATTTTCCCTAAACCGGCTAAACCGGGGACAGTTGTTTTTGCGTTAAGCATTATGAGTTCCAGGAGCTCCCTTCGCGGAATTGAATACACATTCGAGATTCTGATTCTTGGCACCACATTCTCACCAGGGAGACCCTTGAGCCGCTACGGTCAGGTGCGGAAGTGATCCTTTTTGCGCCGTCAGTCATATTTGCGACGGCAATGCATTAGACCTCGCGGTTGGCGACAAATGCTTTTCACCTCGGGCGCCGCGCGGGTCTCGGAAGGCAAAGGCTGCACGATCAAAATGTCCCAGCTGTAAAGATAGTCGTTTGAACGGGGGACGGCGTCAGCCCTAAATGTCTTTTCGAAAATGCGCGTCCGCGCATTTTTTGCGTCTGTCCCTCTCCCCCTCCCGGCCACCCACATACTCTCGTGGGTGGCCGGGAGGGGGAGAGGGCCGGCGCCGCGAGTTTTCGAACCGACTGTAAGAGGACTACCAACAATCTTGCAGCTATATTGTTTAACTTTTATAAGCTAACTCATAAATACGTAAACTGTCCCCGAATTTTACATCATCTCGAGTTCTTTCAGGTATTTCAGGACGGCGTCTCGGTCGCGCTTGACGTCTTTCCGGGCCGACTCGTTGTGCCACTGGCAGACCAGAACGAAGGCGATGGCGTCGTCGTCCCGGCCGGAACGCGCCGCGGCACGCGCGGCGCGCATGAGCTGGTGCCCGGTCCTTTGGCCCCGTTTTCCGTCCGGAGTCGCCACTTCGCGCGCCGCTTCCACGAAAGGTTTGTAGGGATCGAAATTGCACCATTCCGCGTGGTGGATCCCACTCAACGCGCCGGCCGGAGACAACGCCGCGGAGAAGACGAAAACCAATGTTGAAAGAATGCAAAATCGGCATCCAACTGGCCGACAAGTACCCGAATTCTTCATGACCACGTCCCTCCACATCCAGGAAATGGCGATGACGACGGCGCTCGATGGAAACGTCCCTCGAAGGGCGTTCGGGCGTCGCCCTTGTCCAAACGGACATCAATGATAGCATACTACGATTGCCCCGAGTTCGGGAGTAAATATTAGGCCCGCCCCGATCAAATCCGTCTTGAACCACCCTTCGCCCGGTTCGCCCAGGGACCGGTAACGCGTGGACAGCGGCCCTCCGGCTTGATATCACCGGTTTGACTGCCGAAGAAGGGCGGGGTCGGAATGTCGTCAGAGATCGAAGATACGGGGGCGGGGACCGTGCCGCGCTCGGATGCCGGCTCCGGTTCGGCGGAACATTCGGAGGGCGCGGTGTTCACGCCCCCGGTTCCCGCCGACGTTCACGTCAACCCGATACGAAGCCACGCCGACTGGCAGGCGATGCGCGACGCCTGCCGCGCCGATCCCGGTGCCTTCCACGGCGCCATGGCGGCGCGCGCGCTGCATTGGTATCACTCCGGTCAGGATGCCTGGCTGAGCCAGGGCGAGGACGGATCCTGGCGGGGCTGGCGAGTGGCCGACGCGGCGCCCGTCACCCTCGACTCGTGGACTCCCTGGGAACGCGCCTTCGACGACCGCGAGGCGCCCTTCTACCGCTGGTTCCAGGGTGGCCTGACCAACGCCGCCTTCAACGAGGTCGATCGTCACGTCGCCGCCGGCCATGGCTCGGAGGTGGCGTATTTCTTCGAGGGCGACCGTTGGGACGCGGCGGCGAACGGCGGCCGCGGCGGCCCGGTCCGGCACACCGTGCTGAGCCGGAGCGAACTTTTCCTGCGCTCGGTCGTGGCGGCGCGCGCCCTCTCCGACCTGGGTCTCGGCCAGGGCGACCGCCTGGCGCTCAACATGCCCAATATCCTGGAACAAATCATCTGGACCGAAGCGGCGAAGCGTCTTGGTGTCATTTACACCCCGGTCTTCGGCGGCTTCTCGGACAAGACTTTGTCCGATCGGATCGAGGATTCGGGGGCCCGTGTCGTCATTACCGCCGACGGAGCCTCCCGCAACGCCGAGGTGGTTCCCTTCAAGGAAGCCTACAGCGACCCCGCTCTCGACCGCTTTATCGCCATCCCCACGGCCGCGGCGCTGGCCGAGCGGGTTGCCCGCGAAAGCGTTGGCGAGCGGTTCGCCGCGGCTCTGGGGAAAGGGATCGCCGCCGACCTGGCGGGGGAGATCACCGTTTTGCCGGCGGACGTCATGCGTACCGTCAGCAAGGTCCTCGACGACGATCCCTCGGGACCCGACGCCGCCGCGGCGGCGGAACTGCGCGCCGACATCGCCGAGGCCCTGGCCAAGGCGCCGTCGCGGGTAGAACGGGTCGTTGTCGTCCGCCACGCCAGCCTCGCCGACGTCCCCTGGACCGAGGGGCGTGACGTTTGGGCCGACGATGTTCTCGCGGAGGCCGAGGCCAAGGTCTGCGCGGCCGCGGGGGTGGCCGACATCGACGCCCTCCGCCGCCTCGACGACACCGACCTGGCGCTGGCGCTTTGGCGGGCCTTGCCCTGCCGACCGCTGGACGCGGAGTATCCGCTTTTCATCATCTATACCTCGGGTTCGACCGGCAAGCCCAAGGGGGTCGTCCACGTTCACGGCGGTTACGTCGCCGGCCTCGGCCATACGATGAAGGTCAGCTTCGACGCCCGCCCCGGTCATGACGTCATCTTCGTCGTCGCCGACCCGGGCTGGATCACCGGCCAGTCGTATCTGATCACGGCGGCGCTCGCGGCCCGCATCCCCGGCATCGTCACCGAGGGCGCCCCGGTGTTCCCCAACGCCGGACGCTTTGCCTCCATCATCGAGCGCCACGGCGTGACCATCTTCAAGGCCGGCGTAACTTTCTTGAAAGGAGTAATGACGAACCCCCAGAACCACGCCGACGTCGAGATTTACGACATGTCGTCCTTGAAGGTCGCGACCTTCTGCGCCGAACCGACCTCGCCGACGGTCCAGGAATTCGGCATGAATCTGATGACGCCGCAGTACATCAATTCCTATTGGGCCACCGAACACGGCGGCATCGTCTGGACCCACCCCTACGGCAACCCCGACCAGCCCCTGCGCGCCGACGCCCGCACCTATCCCCTTCCCTGGGTCATGGGCGACGTCTGGATTCCCGAGGGAACGGCCGACGGCGAGGGCCGCCTCGGCTACCGCCGGGCCGAGGTCGAGGAAAAAGGGGAGATCGTCGTCGCCGCACCCTATCCCTATCTCGCCCGGACCATCTGGGGCAATGCCGCGAACGTCGGCAAGCCGGGCTGGAAGGGCGACATCGCCCGATTCATCCGGGTCTATTTCGGTCGCTTCCGGACCCCGTACGGCGGTCCCGCCTGGGCCTATCTGCAGGGCGATTTCGCCCGCCGCTACGCCGACGGCAGTTTCTCCCTTCACGGCCGTTCGGACGACGTCATCAACGTCTCCGGCCACCGCATGGGGACCGAGGAGATCGAGGGCGCCATCCTCAAGGACAAGCAACTCAACCCCGATTCTCCGGTCGGCAACTGCATCGTCGTCGGGGCCCCTCATCGCGAGAAGGGCCTGACCCCCGTCGC
This sequence comes from Alphaproteobacteria bacterium, assembly GCA_965218865.1. GTDB lineage: Bacteria > Pseudomonadota > Alphaproteobacteria > JAAXGF01 > JAAXGF01 > CBDCME01. The sequence continues at coordinate 69,957 of CBDCME010000062.1, read as the reverse complement.
CTTCGTCGTGACGGCGCCGGGACGGCACCTGAGCGGCGACGACCAGCGCCGCCTGCGCGACCTGGTGCGGGCCGAGAAGGGCGCCGTCGCCGTGCCCTCGGACTTCATCACCCTTTCCGCCTTTCCCGAGACCCGGAGCGGCAAGTATATGCGGCGCTTTCTGAAGGCCATCATGCTCAACGAGGATCTCGGCGATACCACCACGCTGCGCAACCCCGAATGTCTGGACGAGGTATCCGACCGGATCGCGGTCTGGCGTCAGGACCGGACGCGGGCCGAGGAACAGACCCTGTTCGAGGACATGCGCTTCCTTCGTCTCCAGTTCGATCGCGTCGGCGGCGAGGCTTCGGCGACCCGGGTGGCGACGATCACGATTTCCAATCCGCCCGTGAACGCGCTCTCGGAACGGGTCCTGGACGAACTTGGGACCGCCCTGGCCCACGTGGAACGACGGGATGACGTCGGCGCCGTGGTCGTCACCGGGGCCGGGAGCCGTACCTTCATTGCCGGGGCCGACGTGCGCCAGATGCTCGAACAAGTCAGCGACCGCGACCAGGCCCGGGCACTCCCGGCCAAGGCCCACGCCGCCTTCGACCGGCTCGAACGGATGGCCAAGCCCGTCGTCGCCGCGGTCAGGGGCGCCGCCCTCGGGGGCGGATGCGAGCTGGCCCTGGCCTGCCATTGCCGGGTCGGCGATGCCCGAACCCGCCTCGGGCAACCGGAAATCAACCTCTTTCTTCCGCCCGGTTTCGGCGGCACCCAACGGTTGCCGCGGGTGCTCGTGGCGGCCCACGACGATCTCGAGGCCGGCCTCGCGGCGGCCTTGGCGATCCTGTTATCCGGCCGCCAGGTGATCGGCGCCGAGGCCCGGCGACTCGGCTTGCTCGACGTTCTCGCCGAGGGCGAACAAGACGTTCTGTCCCTGGCCCAGACGTTGGCCCGGGAGGCGGCCCTCGGAGTCGACGGCGCCGCCTCGATGGCGATGCGCCGGCGTCACGCGCAACGGAAGGGCTGGCAAGACGCCGGGACCTTTCCCGCCGGCGTTCTCGCCGAGAGGTCCTACGTCGACCGTTGCCTGGCGCAGGCACGCGAGGTGGGCCGGGGTAAGGTCGCGGACCGCATCGTCGATCTCGTCCGCCGCGGGTTCGAGACGGGCATCGAGACCGGGCTTGCCGCCGAGGTCGAGGCCTTCGCCGATTTCCTCCTCGATTCCGAGCACGGCGGCAAGAAGGGCATCGCGCTGTTCCTCGACAAACGCTCGCCGCCACTGCCGGCGCGGCCGCGCCCCCTATTCGATCCCGGGGAGATCGACGTCCTCAAGGAGGCGGGACGCCTGCTTTCCGTCGGCGCCCCGTTCGTCCCCGGGGTTACCCCCTTGCCCGACTGGCAGTATGCCCAGGCTGTGGTCCGTGACCGGGAAAGAGGCGCCGCCGCCCACGGCGAGCCCCGCCGGGCCGAGATCGAGGTCGTGGTGCCGGTGCCCCGCCCCGGACCGAATCAGGCGCTGCTCTACATGCTCGTCTCCGAGATCAATTTCAACGACATCTGGGCAATCACGGGGATACCGGTATCGCTTTTCGACGAGCACGACGAGGACGTCCACGTCACCGGCTCCGGCGGAATCGCCCTGGTGGCGGGGTTGGGGGAGGCTCTGCAGGAAGAGGGGCGGCTCGGCGTCGGCGAGCTGGTGGTGGTCTATTCGGGGGTTTCCGAATTGCTCGACCCCGAGGCGGGCCAGGACCCTATGTACACGCGCTTTCATATCCAGGGGTATCAGTCCCCCGACGGCTCCCACCAGCAGTTCATGCTGGCCCAGGGACCGCAATGCTTCAAGCCGCCGCCGGATTTAAGTCTCGAGACCGCCGGCAGCTACATTCTCGCCGCGGGGACCGTTTACCGAGCCCTGTTCACGAGCTTGCAAGTGCGCCCCCGGCGCCGGCTTCTGGTCGAGGGCGCCGCCACCGGTACCGGCGCCTGGACGGTCAGCCTCGCCGTCGCCAGCCGTATGCGGGTCACCGGGCTGGTTTCTTCCGGGTCCCGAGTGGCCGCGGTCGAGGCCGCCGGAGCCGGCGCCATCGACCGCGCGGATCCGGCGATCGCGGACTGTTTCACCCGCGTGCCCCCGGACTCCGCCGATTGGAAATCATGGGCGGATGACGGCGCCGCCTTCCTCGAAGCGGTGCGGCGGGCGAACGACGGCGAGCTTGTCGATTACGTCGTTTCGCACGCCGGCGAGACCGCGTTCGCGCGCAGCTTCCAAGCCCTCGCGCCGGGCGGGGCGCTGACCTTCTTCGGGGCCTCGTCCGGCTACCATATGACGTTTCTGGGCAAGCCGGGCAGCGCCGATCCGGCGGAAATGCTGCACCGGGCGGGATTGCGCCCGGGCGAGGCGGTGGTCGTTTTCTACGGCTCGGGACGGGACGAGCGCGACCGCCCCGCCCTGGCCTCGATCGAGGCGGCGCGGGCGGCGGGAGGACGCATTGTCGTCGTCACCGACACCGACGCCGAGCGCGACTTCGTCTCGTCGCTGGGTTTCGGCGACGCCGTCGTCGGGTCCTTGTCGCTGGCCGAAGTCGAGCGCCGGGTCGTTCACTTCAGCTGGCCCGAACGCTTGCCCGAGCTTCCCGATTCCCAACGCGAAACGGCGGCCTTCAAGGACGCCATCCACGAGTTCAACGAAAACTGTTTCAAGCCCATCGGCGGCGCCGTCGGACGTCTCTTGCGTTCGGCCGACAATCCCCGCGGCATGCCCGACATCGTCGTCGAGCGGGCCCACCGCGACTCCCTGTGCGTGGCGACATTGATGGTCAAGGCCCATACCGGCAGGGTCGTCTACGCCGGCGACATGGGCGCACGCCGCTACAGTTTCTATGCCCCGCAGGTGTGGATGCGGCAGCGGCGTATCCTGATGCCGAGCGCGGAAATACTCGGCACCCACCTGAGCAACGCGGCCGAGATCGCGGCCCTGAACCGGGTCCTCGAAAGCGGCGTCCTGACGGTCGAGGCCCCCTATCTCGCGGCCTGGAAGGATCTTCCGGAAGTGCACCAGGCGATGTGGGACAATCGTCTGCCCGAGTTCACCGGCGGCGGCGCCGCCGCGGTCGTCAACCACGCCCTCCCCGAGGCCGGCCTCCGCAGCCGCGACGAACTCCTCACCGCCTGGGCGGCTCGGCGCTGAGATGGTGCCGGCGAACGCGCCCGATCAATAGATCGCGAAGGATTTCGGGGCCGGGCTGACCAGCTTGGGGCCGTCGGGCGTGACTTCGTAAACGCCCAATCCGCGCTCGTTGCCGCCATCTGGTTTGAAACGGAAAAGGCCGTCGATGCCGTTGAATCCGGTCGCGGTGGTCAGGGCTTCGGCGCTGAAGTCGGGACCCTCGGGGCGCAGTGCCAGGGCCCCGGCCAAGGCCACCGAATCGTAGGCGAGTGTCGCCAGGCGTGGCGGTGGGTAACCGAAGAGGTCCTCGAAACGGGTCACGAACCGCTCCCGTCCTTCACGTGGCGGGGCCGCGAACCAACCGCCGACGAGGGCGGGTTCGTCGCCGAGCGGCGTGGTTTCCCACTGGGCTGGACCGAGCATTTTGACCTTGGCCGGATCGACGTCGAAATACGGCAGCAGGGGGGCCACGGCCCGCAGCCGCGGGCCGCTGTCGGCGATCAGGACGGCGTCGTAGTCGACGTCTCCCAAGGTATCACGTCCCGCCAGGCGGCGCAGCGCCTCGCGCGAGATTTCGTCGTCGCGTTCGGCCAGGATTTGCCGTTGTTCCTCGAGTGTTTTCTGGCGTTCCTCATAGTCCGCGAATTCGCGGATCACGTCGCTGGCGTCGGAGGAGGCGACGGCGATTTCGGGATAGAGGGAGACCCGTGACACTGGGGTCGCGATCGCCCCGCAGACGTCGCGGAACGCCGTGATCATGAGGTTCCCGTAACGGCTGTCGGGGGCGATCGCCGCGAACCGTGTGAACCCGCCCTCGGTCGCGAAGGTGACCACCCGGGCCACCTGCTGGGTCGGCAAAAAGCCCATGACGAAAACCCCGGCGCCGGCGACGGTCCGGTCCGAGGAGAAAGTGACGACGTTGATTCCCCTTGCCCGGGACAGGGGCGCGATGGCGGCGGCCGAGGAGCCGAACCAGGGCCCCAATATCAGTTCCGCGCCGTCGTCGAGCGCGGCCTTCGCGGCGCTCACGGCACCCTCCGAGGTTCCGCCGGTGTCGCGCGGCAGCAATACCAGTTCGGGATTGCCGATTTCGAACAGGGCTAGCTGCGCCGCATCGAGCAGGGCGGTTCCGATCTCGGCCGATTCCCCGCTCAAGGGCAAAAGAATGGCGACGCTGACGGGTCCCGGCGGCAACGGTGGCGGCGCCGATTCCACCGGCGGCGGCGGCTCGGGATCACGCTCCTCGGGTGTGATCATCGTCGGCGGTGCCGGTGTCTTGGCCGTATCCACCACGGGCGGGGGGGCCACCGTCCCGGGTTGCACTGGTGCCGGCCGACGCGGTATCGTGGGCCCGCCACAGGCCTCGACGATCAGAATACAGACGAGAATCCATGACAGGCGCGAGAACGGAGTGCGCCACGACAGGGGGGCGCGGTCGGCAAACGAGAAGGCGCGCACGTCGAATCTCCGGCCAGGCGTCGGGGAAAACGAATAACCTTAGCGAAGCCCCGACCGCAAGTAAACTTTCCCCCGGGCTTTACCTTGTCTCGACGCCCATCGGCAACGCCGCCGACATCAGCTTGCGCGCCCTCGATGTCTTGCGCCGCGCCGACGCCGTGGTCTGCGAGGACACCCGGGTGACCGGAAAGCTGCTGGCGATTCACGGCCTCGATATTCGCCTGGCCGTCTACAATGATCACAACGCCGCTCGCGTCCGCCGACGATTGCTGACCCGCCTGGCCGGGGGTGCCGCCATCGCCCTCGCCAGCGACGCCGGCACTCCGTTGATATCCGATCCCGGCTACAAAATGGTCCGCGAGGCGGTCGCGGCGGGGATTCCGGTGACCGCCGTGCCCGGCGCCTCGGCGCCGTTGACGGCCCTGACGGTTTCGGGTCTGCCGCCGGACAGCTTTTTCTTCGCCGGCTTTCTCCCCAACAGACGGCCGGCGCGTTTGCGCCGCCTGGCCGCCCTGGTTCCGATCGAAGCGACCCTGATCATCCTAGAATCGGCTCGCCGCCTGCCCGCCGCCCTTGCCGACATGGCCGAGGTTCTGGGTCCGAGGCTGGCGGCGGTGGCGCGTGAATTGACCAAGGTCTTCGAGGAGGTTCGCCGCGCCCGCCTCGACGAATTGGCCGCCGCCTACGACGAGGGCGGCCCGCCCAAGGGGGAGGTGGTGGTCGTCGTCGGCCCGCCCGAGAACGACGGCGAGGCCCGGCTGGATGCTCGTCTGGAAGCCGCGATGAGGGCGACGAGCCTGAGCCGGGCGGTGACCCGGGTAGCCACGGACACGGGGCTGGCGCGAAGCCGCGTCTACGCCCGTGCCCTGGCCCTGAAGGGGCGCCCGTAACGACCGAACGGCGGCGCCGCGCCCAGCGTTTCGGGCGCGCGGCCGAGGCCTTGTCGGTCTGGTGGCTGCGCCTGCGCGGCTACCGGGTGCTGGCGCGCCGCTTCGCCGTTGGCGTCGGCGAGATCGACATCGTGGCCCGGCGCGGCCGGGTGGTCGCCGTGGACGAGGTCAAGGCCCGGGCCGACCGGAACCTTCTCGAGTCGCCGGTGACGGCGCGTCAGCGCCAGCGGATCGCGCGGGCCGCGGAAGCCTTTCTCGCCCGCTCCCCGGGCTTGGCGGAGATGGACGTGCGGTTCGATCTGATGCTGGTGCGGCCCTGGCGCTTAACATCAACCAGTGGTGAGCCACAGCCTCCGGAAAAACCAAACCTCAACTGGCCCAAATCATTCGACGACGGGCTTCTCGATAGAAATGACTTCTCATGTTACTCCCGGTTGATCTATGAAGATAAATTTTTCGCCAAGGAGGAGCATGCATCATGGGATTTCTCACCATCGGTCTGCAACAAGTGGCGTACGCTGCAACTAAAGAGGCTATGAAAGTAGCACTTCCGGCCCTCAACGACTGGGTTTTGGATAAAATACAAGCACAAGCCCTCTTGGAAAGTGAGGATAAAATACTAATACCAACCGCCCTTAACATTGACTTGTGCGAGCCCACGCTCTGAGGCCGATGGACATGATCTTCCAAGGTTGGTCGGTCAGGTTGTTCCAGGCTTGGCAAGAGGCCTCGACGATGTCTTCATAGGAGTCGAAGACACGATTGGAGAGCCAGTTCTGGCGGAGGTATTGCCAGACATTTTCGGCGGGATTGAGCTCCGGGGACTTGGGTGGCAAAGGCACGAGGGAGATGTTCTCCGGGATGCCGAGTTTGGCAGTGGTGTGCCATGCGGCTTGGTCGAGCAGCACGACGGCATGGGCGTTTGGGGCAACGGCCCGGCTGATTTCCTCGAGATGCAGGTCCATGGCTTCAGTATTGGCGCGCGGCATGACCAGCGCCGCGCCCTCACCGCGCTCGGGGCAGATGGCGCCGAAGAGATACGCCGAAGAGGTCCGTAGGTCCTTGACCTGGCGCGGGCGCGATCCCTTTGGGGCCCACTGGCGCACCAGGCTGTTCTTCTGGCCGACGCGCACTTCATCTTGAAACCAAACCTCTATGGGCGTGTCCGGTGGCTGTGCCGCTACAATTTTCGCCAAGTGTTCGGGAAAACTTTTTTTTAAATTCCTCCTGTGCCCGCGCATCCTGGCCGACGTGGCGCGGGCGCGCGGAAATATGCGAGAACCCGAGCGCGGCCAGCAGCTTGCCGACGCTCCGCTCGTGATAGTCCACGCCGAAGCGCGTTCGGATCAGTTGCTTGAGATCGATGCAGCGCCAGCGCACGACCCCATCCCGTTCGGGATCGGGACCGGCCTCGATAGCCCGCGAAAGCGCCGCCATTTGCGACGGCGTCAACCGACGCAACGCCCCGTTCGGCTTGCGGTCGATCAGACCGGCCGGACCTCCCGCGTTGAACCGGTGAACCCAGTCCCGCAACGTCTGCCGATCCATGCCGCCAATACCCGCCGCGCACGCTCGATCCATCCCATCGTAGATGGCCGCCATCGACAAAAGCCGTCGCGCCTGGTTCCCATCATCGCTCCGTGCCGCAAGAACACGGACTCTTTCAGCATCAAAGTCGTTTCACAAAGGAATCGTTGGCATTGAACACACTCCCTTGTTGCCAACAACCTTGAATCACACAAAACCTAGCGTGTAAACCTTTGCGCGAGTCAAACTCTGGGGCGGTTGGTATAAGCCGCTGAGATCGAGCGCCCATAAGTTGGCCAACCCGGTAAGAAGCGACAGGTCGGTAATTCCGGCGGGGTTGAGGAAACCGCGCGAGAGATCGAGCGGCAATGTCCCGGCTGATGTTGAAAAAGTGAGGTAGGCGTCATTCGCCTGGAACCGTTAGGCTCTGGGTGTTGAATCCATCAAGGAGAACGACGCCATGACCAAGACTACACGGAACAGCCGCCTTTCGAAACTGTTGGAGATCCCGCTTCCGCTGTTGCCGCCGGCCTTGCCGGAGGCTTTTGATGATCTGCGCATGAGCGTGGATCGCTTTTGCCTGTTGGCCGGGGTGGAGACCCTGGGCGAGATGCTGGACGAGGATAGCGAGGTGCTCTGCGGAGCGCGCCACGCCCGCACGGCCGAGCGGCAGGGCCATCGCTGGGGGACAACCCAGAGCGAGATTGCCTATCACGGGGGCAAGGTGAAGCTGACGCGCCCGCGGGTGCGCGATCTTGCGGGCAAGGAGATGAGCTTGCCGAGCTGGGAGTTGCTCTCGGACCCGGCGCTTTTGCAGTCCTGGGCGATGAACATCATGCTGCTTACGGTTTCGACCCGCAAGTACGCGCGCGCCGTGCGCCTGCCCGGCGAGGCCAGCGGCGACTTGCCGGCACGCGCGGGCGATGCGACCTCGAAGTCCGCGGTCTCGCGGCGCTTCGTGGCCATGACGCGCAAGAAGCTGAAGGCCTTCCTGGCCAGCGACCTTTCGGATCTCGATCTCCTGGTCATCCAGATCGACGGGCTGCACGTCGGCGATCACGTGTTGCTGGCAGCTATTGGCATCGACGGCGCGGGCGAGAAGCATGTTCTAGGCCTGGCCGAAGGTGCCACGGAGAATGCCGCCACGGTGCAGGCGCTGCTCGACAACCTGACCGCCCGCGGCCTCGACCCGGAAGTGCCCCGGCTCTTCATCGTCGACGGCGCCAAGGCGCTCTCCAAGGCGATCAAGCGGACCTTCGGGCCGGTGGCCGCCCTCCAGCGCTGCCAGGTCCACAAGGGCCGCAACATCATCGAGCGCCTCGACGAAAGCCTTCATGCCGGCGTCAAGAAGGCGCTCAGGCAAGCCTGGGACCAAGACGATGCCGAGAAAGCCGAACGCCTCATGAATAACCTGGCGCGCCGCCTGGAGACCGAGGCCCCCGGCGTTTCGGCTTCCATCCTGGAGGGCCTGGATGAGATCCTCACCGTGATCCGCTTGGGCCTGCCGCCCAAGCTCAGGCGCTCCTTGGCCTGCACCAACGCCATCGAGAATGCCTTGGGAACGGTCAGGATGGTGCAGCACAATGTCAAGCGCTGGCGCAACGCCGAGATGGCCTTGCGATGGACCGCCGCCGGCCTCCTGGAAGCCCAAAAGACCTCCGTCGCCTCAAGGCCTACCGGCAACTCCCCATCCTCAGAGCTGCCCTCGAGGATCACGTGAAAAAGGCAAAAGCGAAAAGCGCCATTGAAACCATCAAAGAGGCCGCCTAGCCTCGAAGCCCAACCATGCCTGCCTCGCCTTTTTCAACAGAGCATGGGACATCGCCACTTCGAGTGACGGTACGGCACGAATTCGGGACAGCGGAGACGGAACCGCGATCGCGACCCTTAAGGGTCATCGATCTAAGGTGATTTACGCGACCTTTAGTGACGATGGAAAACACGTTCTCACGACTTCGGAGGATGGTACGGCGTGGGTTTGGAACCGCGGTTCCGAGACGGCGGTCTTGGGTCAATTTCCGACCGCCGTAAAATTCGCAGAATTTGGGGGCGCCCGCATTCTAACCGTGTCCGCTCGGGGCTTGCTTGGAAGGGTCACCCCGGGCGGGGGTTTCAACGCGACCACCGTCGACGGAACGGTAACCCTTTGGAACGCCCTGGACGGAAAAAAGATTACAGACCTCTCGGGACATGATTCACAAGTCGTCAGCGCGCGGTTCAGTCCGGATGGAAAACAGATACTCACCGCGTCCCTGGACCGGACGGTTAGGCTCTGGAGCGCCGAGAACGGGGACTTCGTTCGCGTCCTTACGGGCCACGAGGAACAGATCGTTCACGCGGAATTTAGCCGGGATGGCCAATGGATCGTGTCCTGTTCCGACGATCTGACCGCAAGGATCTGGAACCCAAAGACCGGCGAGGAGGCGTTACTTATTAAAACCGGTCATGCTGGCGGCCTCTGGAGATGCCAGTTCAGCCCGGATGGAAAACGTATCTTGACCTCGTCGGTAGACGATACCGGGCGGGTTTGGAGCGCCAAGGACGGAATGCTTATTGCCCGGCTCACCGGTCACGACGGTGACGTCTGGGGCGGTGATTTCAGTCCCGACGGAAAATTCGTAACGACATTGTCGGAAGACGGTACGGCGCGCTTGTGGACCACCGACAACCCGGTGGGACAATTGGTGCTCGATGGGCATGACGGCGGAATCGAATACGCCGAGTTCAATTTCGACGGGTCGTGTATCGTCACGGCCTCGCGGGACCACACGGCTCGCGTTTGGAATGTCTCGGACGGGAAAGAAGTCGCCACCCTAAGAGGCCACGACCGTACAGTCATCACGGCATCCTTCAGCCCCGACGGAAGCCGCGTTGTCACGGTTTCGGAGGACAATTCCGGACGCATCTGGGACGCTTCCAACGGAAACGAATTGGTCGTGCTGAAAGGGCACGAATCCTATGTAATGTCCGCGTTCTTCGATCCGAAAGCGAAACGCGTTGTCACGGCTTCCTGGGACAAGACTTCGCGAGTCTGGGACACGGCCCAGGGAACCGAAATCGCGATCCTTTTCCACGACGATAGGGTTCATCACGCCGCATTCAGCCCGGACGGCGCGCAAATTGTGACGGCATCCTCCGACGGGACGGCACGCGTTTGGGACGCCGACACCGGAATCGAACGAGCCGTGATCAAGGGACCCAGATACGGTTTTTGGCATAGTTCTTTCCACCCGAACAAACCCCTGGTCGCGATGCGAGATACCAGCGGCCGCATACATATTTGGAATTTCAAGCAGCCGAGAGAAGTCGCGGTTCTGAACGAAAATTTAGGCAGCCCGGAATACCTCGAGTTCAGCCCCGACGGATCGCGCCTCCTCGGTACGTCGGGACGGCGCGTCCATCTCTGGGACAGCCAAGATTATTCGAAAATCGCAATTCTGAAAGGACACCGGGCAAGAATCGCGCATGCAACCTTCAGCTCCGACGGATCCCGTATCGTAACGGCAACGGCGGACAAGACTTCTCGGGTTTGGGATGCAACGGATGGCACCGGGGTCGCTATCCTGAAGTGCCACGACCAGTATGTCATGCGCGCCGATTTCAGCCCCGACGGGACACGTCTTGTTACTGCTTCCCTAGACGGGACGGCACGAGTCTACCGGGTTGGGACGGAATCGAGCATGAAATCATTCATCGCCTTCGCCCGGGGACGTGTTCCCAAACAACTCACGGCAACGGATCCCTCGGAATCTTTGCCGAAAAAGCGACGGAGAACCGAACCGGAATAATTGAGCGGCTCGCGGAAATTTGACGGGCCGGTTGACGGAACAGCGTGGCCATGGGGACAGTTGACGACCGCTCCCTTGGACGGAAAGTCGCCCCTCTTACTGGACTTTCAGATCACGTTCGAGCGCGGAGCGCTCAATTTTCCTGGCCCTATTCCGGCTCGCCCTTTTCCATCAACCGGATCAAGCTCCAAACGCCGTACAGAACCCCGCCGCCCACGATCAGACCGAACAACGCTGCCGTCCAATACATAATCCGCCCCTGTTCTCGCCGCTCGAAACCCCGAGGTCGGTTTACGCCCCCACGCCGGAACCCACCGGCGCGGCCCGCCGCCCGCGAACCACACGCGCGCGTCGGCACCTTGTTTCAGCGGCGCCCGAAATACGCCCCATCGCCGACGTGCCGGGAGCCATCAATTGATCCCAAGGAACGATATTGGGAAAACCGGGTGGCCGAAGCCACCCCCCCTAAAGATTGGATAAGAGACCCACCAATCCCAATCCGAGGACAACCAGTCCGATTATCCCCGCTACCGTTCCAACGTGTTTATGCTGAAAGTCGTCTGACATAACAACCTATTCATTTTCGATTTCCCGTGGATCGCCGCGAACGCGAACTCCACCACGATCCCTCCGATCGGCATCCCGACGGGACCGTCGAAGGTGCCGATCGTGGGGTAAATCATTGTTGAAGTCAATTCCCGAGTGTCGACAACGTTCCGCCTGAACCAACCTCGCCAGGCGGGCCGGGCACCCGCCGCGTTTCCGTCGGACCGTATTCCCCGCTGGCCACATTGGCAGGGGGGATGATTGCCGCTACGCTGAGGGACGCGATGCGGACAACGGGCGATCAAGGACGTCACCGCGGGCGGCGATCCTGGATCAGGCGGATCGTGGGGGACCTCGTCGATGAGGAAGAGAGTTCTTACGCGAAGGGGGAGGGGATGGTTTGTGGCGCGGTCGTCTTCGACCTCGATGGCACGCTGGTGGACAGCGCGCCGGACTTGGCGGCGGTGCTGAATGAAATTCTCGACCATGAGGGTTGGCCGTCGCAAGACCTCGCGACGGTGGCGTCGATGGTCGGCGACGGGGTGGCGAAACTGGTCGAGAGGGGCTTCGCGCGCGCCGGCGCCGATCTCGGGGACGACGAGTTGTCTCGGCTGGTCGATCGATTCCTCGCCCGCTACGCAGAAAATCCGACCCGCTTCACCAAGCCCTTTCCCGGAGTCGCGGAAACCCTGTCCCGATTGCGCCGGACCGGTTATCGGCTCGCCGTCTGCACCAACAAGAACCACGGTCCGACGGTGACGATTCTTCGTAATCTCGATCTGGAAAGCTATTTCGGCGCCGTCATCGGAGGCGACAGCCTGGTCCGACGCAAGCCCGATCCGGAACCCCTCTTGGCCGCCCTGGACGAGCTCAGCGCATCGCCGTCCTCGGCCGTCATGGTCGGAGACAGCCGCAACGACGTCGCCGCCGCCAGGGCCGCCGGGATCCCCGCGATCACGGTGAGTTACGGTTACGGCGCCGACAGCGCCCTGGGCGCGGAGCACACCATCGATCGTTTTAGCGATCTCCCCAAAACCCTGGAATCATTAAAATAACCTAAACGGGGACAGTATACGATTTTTTTGAGTTAGATAATTCGTATAATCCCTTCTAGTCAATTCCGTCATAGAATGCTTGAATAACTCGGCTTTTTGGTATCACTTCCGTGTCGGGGATCGCCTTGAGCGTACGTGTTCAGGCGCGACGTTAAGAGCGATCAAGATTTCTGGCTCAAATTCGCCTCCGCGCCGGAAGAAAATCGATTGCCGACCAAAACGCAGGACTTTCACTTGGGACCACGGGCGATATCGCGGTGACAAAAAGTGTCGTTTCGAATCCGTTTTTGGGGTCCGGGAAGCGCCGATCATTGGCGGCATCCGGGTTCGCTCAACGCGGTGGAATTAAAGGCAGCCAGCAACGAAATTAGTAAACTGTCCGCGGTTCTGGAGCGAATGACGGGGATACCATCGTTATCCGCCGGCGCCGCGGCCGCCACGCCATCCCTCTCCGATCAAACAATTCCCTCGCGCAGGCTCTCGTAGGGGGCGACTCCTCCCACCGGTCCGAGGGCGGCGACCGTGGGAGCGCCCGCCCTGTTCAGGCGCCGCGCCAACCGGGCCAGCGAGGGCGCGTCGACGGCCTCGACCCCGGCGATGATCTCGAGGATTGGGATCGGACGGCCAAAAATGAGCATTTGGCGCGCGGTCTGTTCGCAGCGCGCGGCCGGACTTTCCAGGGACATCAGGAGGCCGGCCTTGAGCTGGGCCCGGGCCCGGGCGGTTTCGGCCTCGGCGACGTCGTCGCCAATTCGAACGATTTCGGCGCAAACGAGCCGGGCGGTTTCCTCCGCCTTGTCCTCGCCGCAGCCGGCGTAGACGCCGAACAGGCCGCCATCGACATAGGAGTTGGTGAAGGCATAGACCGAATACGCCAGGCCGCGTTTTTCCCGCACCTCCTGAAACAGCCGCGACGACATCCCGCCGCCCAACACGGTCGCCAGGACCTGGGCCACGTAATAGTCGGGATCGTCGTAGGCCACGCCGTTGAGGCCGATCACCAAGTGGGCCTGCTCGAGATCGCGCTCCTCGAGGTGTCCGCCGCCGCCGTAGCGAGCCGGATCGTAGCGCACGGGCCCGCGCCGGGGCAGGCCGTCGAGGGCCTCGGATACGTGCCCCACGAAGGCCTCGTGATCGACGTGGCCCGCGGCGACGACCACGATCCGATCGGCCCCGTAATTCGCAGACATGTATTCGACGATGGCCTGGCGCGACATTCCGGCGACTTTCTCCAAGGGCCCCAGAATCGAGCGGCCCATCGGCTGGTCGGGATAAGCGGCTTCCTGAAACATGTCGAATACCAGGTCGTCGGGGGTATCGCGCACCTGGCCGATCTCCTGGATGATGACTTCCCGTTCCCGCTCCAGCTCGTGGTCGGGAACCGTGGCGTGTTGGAGGATGTCGGCGATGATGTCGACGGCGAGCGGAACGTGTTCCTTGAGCACCCGGCCAACGTAGGCCGTGTGCTCGCGCGAGGTATAGGCGTTGAGGTGGCCGCCGACGGCCTCGATTTCCTCGGCGATGTCCTGGGAACTCCGCCGCTCGGTCCCCTTGAACGCCATGTGTTCGAGAAAATGGGAAACCCCGTTGAGTTCGAGCGGCTCGCAGCGGGCCCCGGTATCGACCCAGGCACCCACTGCCGTCGTTTCAAGCCCGTCCATCGGGTCGGTGACGACCCGCAAGCCATTGTCCAACGTCGTTACCCGAGGGGCCATGAACATCCTCTCTCCCTTGATTGGAGTTATTCAAGCGCGGCGTCGCGCCCGAATGAAATCCCGCACGGCGCCGATCTCGTTCGACATTACATGAAAATGCTCGGGGCGTTCGAAAAGATCGGCGAGAAACGCCGGCAACTCGGGGCGCACCCCGCAGCCGCGTGCCACCGCGTCGGGAAACTTCGCCGGATGGGCGGTGGCGAGGGCAACCACGGCCTCGCCGAACTCCCGACACGCGCGCCCGGCGGCAACGCCGATGGCGCCGTGGGGATCGAGCAGGATGCCGCTCTCGCCGTACACCCGCGCGATGGCCGCCAGGGTCCCGGCTTCGTCGACCCGGTGGGGAACGAACTCCGCCGCCGCCCGCGCCAACCGGTCCCCGTCGACCGAAAAGCAGCCGCTGTCGCGCAAGCCCGCCATCCGTGCCTCGACGGCCCTCCCGTCGCGGTCGAGGAGATCGAACAAATAGCGCTCGAAATTGCTCGCGACCTGGATGTCCATGCTCGGACTCAGCGTCGATCGCACCTCGCTGATCCGATATTCGCCCGAGGTCAGAAATCGGCCCAGAATGTCGTTGACGTTGGTGGCGACGATCAGATGTCCGATCGGCAGGCCCATGCGCCGAGCGACATAGCCCGCGTAGACGTCGCCGAAGTTCCCGGTCGGGACCGAAAACGAGACCGTGCGCCCGGGCGCCCCCAGATGGGCCGCGGCGGCGAAATAATAGACGGTTTGCGCCATCACCCGGGCCCAGTTGATCGAGTTGACCGCCGACAAACAGGTTTCCTGCCGGAAGGCGGCGTCGGCGAAAAGAGCCTTCACCAGGGCCTGACAATCGTCGAAGGTGCCTTCGATCGCGAGATTATGGACGTTGTCGGCGTCCAAGGTCGTCATCTGCCGGCGCTGGACGTCCGACACCCTTCCTTGCGGATGAAGGATGAAAACATCCATGTTCGGGCGCCCGCGGCAGGCCTCGATCGCCGCGGATCCGGTGTCTCCCGAGGTCGCGCCGACAATCGTGACGCGGCTGTCCCGGGCCGCGAGTATGCGGTCGAACAAACGCCCCAGAAGCTGCAGGGCGATGTCCTTGAAGGCCAGGGTCGGCCCGTGGAAAAGCTCCAGGATCGATTCGCCGGGGCCGATCTGGTGCAAGGGCGCCACCGAATGATGACCGAATCCCG
Organism: Alphaproteobacteria bacterium; assembly: GCA_965218865.1. Taxonomy (GTDB): domain Bacteria; phylum Pseudomonadota; class Alphaproteobacteria; order JAAXGF01; family JAAXGF01; genus CBDCME01. The sequence continues at coordinate 54,640 of CBDCME010000062.1, read as the reverse complement.
TGTAAGCGTCGGCCACCAGATCGCCAAAACTCTCCCGGACACAGGAATCGCCGAGGAAGGGTGCCATCACCCGCGCCGCCAGGGCGGGGTACGGAAGGCCGGCCAAGGCGGCGATCTCATCGGGGCTGAAGTGGGGCCAGGCCGCGGGGACGTAAAGGCCGCCGTCGGGAGCCAGGCCGGCGAGAACGACGTCGTCGAAGGGGAGGGGGCGCGCCCGGCCGCGCGTGCTCACATATTCCATGCCTAGCCGCCCCACGAGGGTTTCGGGACAGACGCTCGTTTGGTGCCGGCGTTCATCCCAAATAGCGGGTTTTCAAATGCGCCTTGTAGGCGTCGGCGTCGAGCGGACGGCCGCTGGCGCGGGCGATGAGTTCGGGCGTCGGCAGCGACGACCCCAGGGCGTGCACGTTGGCCCGCAGCCAGCGGAAAAGGGGGCCGAACTCACCCTTCCCGATGGCCGGACAAATGTCGGGATCGGCGTCGCGGGCGGCGGCGAAAAGCTGGGCCGCGGTGATCGCCCCGAGGGTGTAGGTCGGAAAATAGCCGAACAGCCCGGCAGCCCAGTGGATGTCCTGCAAGCATCCCCGCCGGTCGTCGGGCGGCGTGATGCCGAGCAATTCCCCCATTCCGTCGTTCCAGGCGCCGGGAAGATCATCGACCGCGAGATCGCCCCCGATCAACGCCTTTTCCAGCCGGTAGCGGAGCAGGATATGGGCCGGATAGGTCACCTCGTCGGCGTCAACGCGGATAAAATCGGCCCGCACCTCGGTGAACAACCGCACCAGATTGTCCACCTCCCAGGCGGGGCCCCCGCCGGCGAACGCCTCGCGTATCAGCGGCGCGGCGAAGCCGAGGAATTCCCGGCCCCGGCAGATCTGCATTTCCAGCAAGAGTGACTGGCTCTCGTGCACGCCCATACCCCGCGCCACGCCCACCGGCTGATGGCGCCAGTCCGACGGCAAGCCCCGTTCGTACATCGCGTGCCCGGTCTCGTGCATGACGCCCGTCAGGGCAGGGATAAAGTCGTCCTCGCGGTAACGCGTGGTGATGCGAACGTCGTCGGGCGTGCCGCCACAAAACGGATGGTCGCTGACGTCGAGGCGGCCGTGCTCGAAATCGAAACCGACGATCGACATCAAACGGCGTCCGAGGGCACTCTGGGCCGCCGTCGAAAAGGGCCCCGGCAGCGGCAAGAGCGGCGGCCGCCGCGCCTGACGGGCAAGCACGCGTTCGAGGAAATCGGGCAGGAACGCCGCCAGATCTTCGAACACGGCGTCGATGTCACGGCTTCTAACGCCGGGATCGTAAACGTCGAGCAAGGCATCATAGGGGTCGCGGCCGAGCGCCTCCGCCTTCGCCACCGCCGATTCGCGAACCAGCTCCAACAGCGTCTTCAGAGTCGGCGCGAAGCCGGCGAAGTCGTTGTCGGCGCGGGCGCTCCGCCACAGCATCTCGGATTCCGAGGCCGTCTTGGAAAGCGCCGCCACGAGCCGCGCCTCGACGGCACTGGCGTGAACGTATTCGCGCTGCATCTCGTCCAGATTGGCCGCCCGCCAGGTTTCCAGGGCCGCCCTGTCGGCGCGGGCCCGCTGGAGGAGATCGGCGGTCTCGCCGGAGGTCAACATTTCGTGACAAACGACGGCCAGCGCGGCGCTCTGCTCGGCCCGGGAAGGGGCCCCGCCAGCCGGCATCATGGTCTGACTGTCCCAGTCGAGGACGGCGCCCGCGTCCTGGAGCACGGAAAGCCGCCGGAAGCGGCTCTCCAGCGCCCGGTAGGCCGCCGTTCGCGGGTCGCCGCCGCTAGGCTCTTGCGGGGGGGCCAACGGCGTATGGCAGCCAGAAAGCCACCATCAACGAGGCGAAGACCAAGATTCCGCAGGCCTGGTGGACGAGCGCGCTCCACAACGGCATCGACAGCATCACCAGGATGGCGCCCAGACCGGCCTCGATCAAAACCAGCACCAACGCCGCGGCGACGGCGGCAAAGAATCGTGGTGCTTGGTCTCGACGGGCCCGGGAGCGCACGAACGTGGCGGCGATCATCACCACCACGCCAGAGGCCAGGAACCGATGAACGACGTTGTAGACGACGCCCGTGCGGGGCCTGCCGCCCGCCATGGCGTCGCCGCACAAGGGCCAACTCTCGCAGGCCAGGGAGGCCCCGCTCGCCGCCATCATGGCGCCGCTGGCGATCACGACCAGGGTGGCACCCGCGCTGGCACCGCAAAGCCACCGCGACTCGGATCTCAATTTGTCGCCAGGCCTTGGCCCGCTCACGAGAAATATGAGAATCAGGACCGCCACGAGGACCAGGGCCACCGAGAGGTGGACCGCGACCGACCAGGGACTATTCGCGTCCAATACCGTCATCGCACCGATCCCGGCCTGCACCACGACAACGAAGATGGCGAGGGCGGTAAAGCGGTACAGACGCGGCGCCTCGTGCCGGAGTTTCAAGGACCAGATCAGAAGAGCGAGCACCAGCGGGCCGACGACCCCCCCGGCCAGGAGCCGATGCACCCACTCGAGCATGACCTGCCCGAAGGTGTAACTCATCCCGGGAATCGCGGCGAGCTTGGCGGGGGTGGGAATCCAGAGGCCGTAACAAAGCGGCCAATCGGGGCATGACAGACCCGACCCGGTGAGCCGGACCGCGGCACCCAGGACGATGAGACAGAAGGTGAAGAGCATGGTCGCACCGACGGTGCGACGAAAAGCGAGCATCAAGCACTCCCCGGCCGCCGGCGCCTTTGCGACAGGTAATAAATCACCAGCAAGGCGGCCAACAAACTGAACCAGGTGATGGCGTACTGCAAGTGATCGTTTCGCAACGGCAGCGGATCCTCCGCCCCGACCGGGAAACCGCCCGGATTCGGGTCCGTTCCGGCTTGCAGGATGACCGCCGGCGCCTCGACTCCCGCCGCCGTCGCCATCGCCGACAGGTCGCGCCAGAACCAGACGTTCTCGTCCGGGTCGTTGTCTGGTACGAACCATCCCTGCTTCTCGGTCCCGCGCAGCTTGCCTTCGATCGTGACCGTGCCCGTGGCCTGGCCAGCGCCGCGTCGGGCCGGATCACGCCGATCCGCCGGCACCCAACCGCGGTCGACGAGGATCACCGAGCCGTCGGGCCGGCGCAAGGGCGTGATGACCTGAAAACCGACCTGCTTATGGCGATTGCCCGCCTGATAGAGTTCATTGTCGTGTTCGAGAATCCCGCTGGCCGTGAACCGGCGAAAGCGCCATTCCTCACCGGACTCGTCCGGTAGAATGTCGGGAAGCGGCACCACCGGTTCCGCCAGGCGCGCCTCGCGCCAGGCGATGAGATCGAGTTTCCAGGCCATCCGGTGGAGCTGCCAAACGCCCAGGGCGACCAGAACGGTCGCGCAAACCAGGGTGATGCCGCTGGGCCAGAATCGAGGTTGGAACGTGGACCCGCGCCCCATCCTCAGGCCGTACCGCCCATCTTCACCAGGGTGATGAGATAGAACAACACCATGAGCGCGAGCAGGACACCCGCCAAGGCAAGGTTCTTGACCCGTTGACGCTTGTGCCGGTCGCCGCTCGCCATTTTCTTAAAAAATGCCGCTGAGACTCTTGTCGACGATCAACAGGGTGAAAATCATGAAGAGATAGAAAATCGAAAAGCCGAACATCCGCTTCGCGGAGCGGGTCGTTTCGTCGGCGCGGACGCGGAGAGAGCAAACAACGAAGGCGGCGCCGAGCATGGCCGCGCCGATTCCGTACCAGGGGGAGGCGAATCCCAACACCGTCGGCAGCAAAGCGAGCGGAAACAGAAGCAGCGTATAAAGAAGGATCTGCCGTTTGGTCGCGGCCGCGCCGGCCACGTTGGGAAGCATTGGTACCCCGGCGTTGCCGTAATCGTCGGTGCGAAAGAGCGCCAAGGCCCAGAAATGCGGCGGCGTCCACATGAAGATGATCGCGAACAGGACCAGCGCCTCGAGGCCGACCTCACCCGTCACCGCGGCCCAGCCGATCAGCGGCGGAAAGGCGCCCGCGGCGCCGCCGATGACGATGTTCTGGGGCGTCCGACGTTTGAGCCACACGGTATAAATGAAGACGTAGAAGGCGATCGTCAGCGCCAACCAAGCGGCGGCGGCCCAATTGACCGCGAGGGCCATGACGATCACCGAAGCGAGCGCGAGCGTGGTCCCGAAGCCGAGCGCCGCGCCGGGTACGATCCGACCCATCGGGATCGGCCGGCCGCGCGTTCGCGTCATCAAACGGTCGATGTCACGGTCGTACCACATGTTGATGGCGCCGGAGGCGCCGGCGCCGACGGCGATACACAGAATCGCGGAGAACGCCAATACCGGATGCAAGCTCCCGGGCGCCAGGTAGAGACCGGCGAACCCGGTAAAGACGACCAGCGACATGACCCTGGGTTTTAAAAGGGCGATGTAATCGTCGAGATCGGCACCCTCGACCGCGAGGCCGGCGACGTTGCCGGTGTCCATCGTCTTGTCCATGTCAGGCCTCGTCTCCGCGGACCGCCCCCGGCGCGTCGTTGCCGGGTGACATCGGCGGCGAAGTCAACGACCACTCCCGGCTCGTGGCCGCCTCGTCCCACGGGTTGTTGGGGCACTTCTCGCCGGCGCTGAACGTTTTGACCAACATGACCACGAACACCAGGGTCGCAATGGCGGTGATGTAGGTGCCGGCGGAAGAGATGAAATTCCACCCCGCGAAGGCGGCCGGGTAATCGGGGATGCGCCGCGGCATGCCCGCCAGCCCCAGGATGTGTTGCGGGAAGAACACGAAGTTGACGCCGATGAAGGTGAGCCAAAAATGCAGCTTGCCGAGAAATTCCGAGTACCGTCTGCCGCACATTTTGCCCAGCCAATAGTAAAAACCGGCGAAGATCGCGAACACGGCGCCCAGCGACAGCGCATAGTGGGAATGGGCGACGACATAATAGGTGTCGTGCAGGGATCCTTCGGGGCCGGCGCTGGCGAGCACGACCCCGCTGAGGCCCCCGATCGTGAACATGAGGATAAACCCGACCGCCCACAGCATCGGCGTATCGAACCTGACCGGCCCCCCCCACATCGTCGCGATCCAACTGAAGATCTTGATCCCCGTCGGTACCGCGATGACCATGGTCGCGACGGCGTAATAGGCCCGGGTGTCGACGTCGAGGCCGTGGGTGTACATATGATGGGCCCAAACGAAAAAGCCGATGCAACCGATCGCGACCATCGCATAGGCCATGCCGAGATAGCCGAACACGGGCCGGCGCGCGAACGTTGCAATCACCTGGCTGATTATGCCGAAACCCGGAAGGATCAGGATGTAGACCTCGGGATGGCCAAAAAACCAGAATAGGTGCTGGTACATGATCGGCTCGCCGGCCGGGTCGAGAAACGCGGTGCCGAAATTCCGATCGGTCAACAGCATGGTGACGGCGCCGGCGAGAACCGGCAACGACAGCAGAAGCAGAAAAGCAGTTACCAGGATCGACCAGACGAAAAGCGGCATCCGGTGAAGGGTCATGCCCGGCGCCCGCAGGTTCAGGATCGTGGTGATGAAATTGATCGCGCCGATCAGGAAGGACGCTCCCGCCAGGAGCAAGCTGACGATAACCATGTCGATCGCCGCTCCCCGCGCCCCCCCGACGTGCAGCGGCGCGTTCAGGATCCCGCCGGCGCCTTCACCCTCGGCACTTCCGGTCACGAACATGGCGCCCACGAACAGCGCCGCCGAGGGGATCAAGAGCCAGAAACTGAGCTTGTTCAAGCGCGGAAACGCCATCTCCGGCGCCCCGATCATCAGCGGCACGATCCAATTGCCGAAGCCACCGATCATCGCCGGCATGACCATGAAAAACACCATGATCAAGCCATGGCCGGTGACCAAGACGTTGAAGAGATGATTTTCACCGCCAAGAATGCCGTCGCCCGGGAATATGAGCTCGCTGCGGAAGAGAACCGACAGTGCCCCTCCGACGATGCCGAAGACGATGGCGAACGTCAGGTACATCGTGCCGACGTCCCTGTGATTGGTCGACACGAGCCAGCGCCGCCAACCCGTGGGCGCGGGCACCGCGTGGGCTACGGCCGCGCCGCCGTCAGCCATATCGAGTCGTCTCTTGCGCCAATTTCTCCGGACCCATCATATTCCGCCGCTACAGTTCTCCCGAGATACCAATCCAGCGCCACGCCAAGGTCCCGTCCCGCCATTGGATCGACCCCAATACTTGGTTCCCAAGTGTTGGGATAAGTTGATCCACACAACGCTCGTGGCTCGGTCCTAAGTCAAGTATCATCGGTCAAAGACGAACCACTAGGGGCTTCGGGGTGGTCTCGCATTGAAATGGCAGCGCCTACCCCAAGAATCCTGTGGCGGATAACCGCCTTCCCCGTTGGCCTCGTCGGCGTGCGCTTCAGGGCCGTTGCACGGGAATACCCCCATCTGACCCTGGGGACAAAACCATACACCAAGCCGACAATCGATCACAACCCCGGGCATTGACTCGGTTTGAGATTGGATCCCGTGAATTCGCGATGTCATATTTCCTGGCGCGGAATGGCGTGGGCGTGCTTGGCTGTAAGATGCCTGTTCATAACCGTGCAAATATCATGGAAGATCAAGAGCGGAACCCATTTTATTCAATTCGTTTTCCATAGTATGTCTTTATCCGGTGCGGAGTATGAGGCGATCGTAAAATTCCGTTACATACTAGATGGAATAGAGCATCCGACAATGATTGCCTTGGGATAAATGCACCCGCCTCGACACCGTTCAGAAGCGTTTGCGATGCCTCAATCCGCGCTTTCCGATACAGGATGTAGCTCTTCACAAAGGGGTGCGATCCCAGTTCAAGAATACACGTGCCGTCACAAAGGTCATTATGCCACCTACTCAGACTTACAAGCAGATGCTTCCCTGCCTTGCATTTGTCGGTACAGTTAATGAAAAGGTGTTTCTTATCGGGATCACGATAAGTAGTCGCCCGTGAAGAACGTGTAAGCGGCTGATGTTGGTAGCTCTTTCGGTTTGGCGAAGTAATCGGATTTGCAAGAAAACGGGTTTTGGGCCTGAAAAGCTTGTGATTTGAAATAATTGATTTTGGGGATTCCCTTCCGTTGCGGAACGTGATTCTCTGCTCCCGTCGATTGGGATTGGAGAACTGTGATGAAGCCATCGCGCAAGGTGTCATCGGGAATAGAGGACCTGTTCCGCTCGCGGTTCGAAAACATCATCAACCTGCGCCACGAGTTGGTGGTGTTGGGGGGCCGGATCGCGTGGACTTTCTTCGACGAGACCTATGAAGCCTTGTATTCGGAGGAGGGTCGGCCGGGGGTCCCGACGCGGTTGATGGTTGGGCTGCACATCCTCAAGCATATGTTCGATCTCTCGGATGAGGAGGTCTGCGAGCGCTGGGTCTACGACCCATACTTCCAGCGCTTCTGCGGCGAAGAGTACTTTCAGCATGAGCTGCCCATGGAGCGCTCGTCGATGACCCGGTGGCGGGACCGGATCGGGCCGGAAGGTTTGGAGAAGGTATTCCAGGAGAGCCTGGCCGTGGCCCACCGGGTGGGGGCGCTGCGGGAGAAGGACCTCGAGCGGGTGACGGTGGACACCACCGTACAAGAGAAGGCGATTGCCTTTCCGACCGCCGCCAAACTGATGCAACGAGCCCGCGAGCGGCTGGTGCGACTGGCACGGGAGCACGGCATTGCCCTGCGTCAGTCCTATACCCGCCTGGGCAAGAGGGCGTTGATCATGCAAGGCCGCTACCGCCATGCCAAACAGCACAAGCGGGCCAACAAGGCCCTGCGCAAGCTCAAGACCTATCTCGGGCGCACCGTCCGCGACATCCGCCGCAAGACGGCCCAGGAGGAGAGCCTACGGGATACCTTCCGCCGCCCCTTGTGGCTGGCCGAGCGGGTGTCGACCCAGAAGCGGCGCGACCCCTTGCCCAAGGTCTATTCGCTCCACGCGCCCGAGGTCGAATGCATCGGCAAAGGGAAGGCGCACAAGCCGTACGAGTTCGGCTGCAAGGTCTCCGTGGCGGCGACCAATTCCCGCCCCCCCGGCGGCCAGTTCGTCGCCCACGTCAAGGCCTTCCACGGCAATCCCTATGATGGCCACACCTTGAGGCAGGTGATCGAAGAGATGGAACGCTGGACGGGGATATCGGCCGAGCGCATCTATGTCGACAAGGGATACCAGGGCCACGATTACCCCAACAAACACCGCGTCTTTAGATCAGGCCAGAAACGCGGCATCACGCCGACGATCAAGAAGGAGCTCAGGCGGCGCTCCGCCGTCGAGGCCGTGATCGGACATCTCAAGAGCGATGGCAGGCTGGGGCGCAACTTCCTCAAAGGCCGCGACGGCGACAAGATCAACGCCATCCTCGCCGGCGCCGGCTACAACTACCGCCTTGTCCTCAAATGGCTGAGGCGTTTGTTTGTCCAAATCCTGGCCGCGCTCCTCAGCGACATCTCGCACCCCACCGCAAACCCAATCGCCGCTTCAGATTGAAATCAGGGTTCTTCACGGACGACTAAGTACCAGACGGTATTAAGAGCGTGCCTTGTTTAATCGGTAAGTAAGTACTGCCTATCACTGAAAAGAAGAGAATATTTTCTCAATTTGCCGATCATCATTAACTTCTTCTGAAAGCACTCTGGCATTTTTGTGACCAAGAAATTTTAGCACCCGTTCATGGGGAATTGGGGATGCGCTTCCATCAGGGTCCTCCCATTCCGGGCAATTCTCATGAGTCCAGTCCCGTAATTGAAATTTATTCATGTGGCCAAACTTATTCCACACCGTGTGCAGAGCCTTAATTTCAACCTCGTTCAATTCATCTAAATCTTCTTCAGCAAGATCATGGCTTACCACGCCTACCGAGTACGCTAGTAGAGGCGAAATAAATTGACCCCACACACCCTCGTCACCCTCCAGCCCATTAATATAATTCAGTGTGATGGAATTTACCGGACCATGTGGCATGGAAACCAATCTGTCATTAAGCAACGGGTACCCATAATTTTCCATGTGTTCCCGATCTGCTAGATAGATCAGTTTCGCCAATTTCAACACCTGAATTCGCTTGCCTTCCTTACCGGCAAAGAAGGCCGCGATCTGCGCGGCCTTTCGCACATTGAACCAGGGAGGGGGCATCATTCGGCCCAACTTTCAGCGATTGCCCTTTTGGCAACGTCCGGGCGAGCCGTCCGCTTTTGCCCGCGCGCCTTCGCCTCGGCGTAGTTCCTCTCGACCCTGCCGAACCTCTTGAAAACGGTTTCGTCGAATTTTTCCGTCGCGATCATGGAATCACCCCCGTCCACTCGACTACGTTCGGCGGGCATTTTACCTCTCTCGATCCTGATTGCATTGACCTTCCTCCACTCAGCAATATGGCCGACAAACAGGGCGAATTGAAGACATATTTGTTTCAAAAAGGTCTTAAGACGGAAATCTAATGAAGATTTCCGAGAGAAGATCGGCGTGTATGGGTTTTTCGGGTAGGATCAGTGGTTTATTGATCTGACAGTCTGCCCGAAAACTCGCGGCGCCGGCCCGCTCCCCTGTACCATTTAAGTTGACCACTCGAACATAGAAAGTTGATGTGGTTGTTGTTTTGTGGGTAACGCGGAGCGTTATCCACAAAATGCGGTCAGCTGAAGATCTGATCGTGTCATTTTTTCGGATCGGACGAGCCTTCTGGGAGCGACCCATTGCTCCCTGTGTTTCGAGCACCTGGGGGGGGACGCGTGCCCCGGAGGGACGGCCGCGGCGGACAGCCGGTGGGGAGTTGCGCCTGCGAGCGCCAGTACAGGGAATGTTCGGCGTCGCGGCGGTCCGAGGCAAGAGAGGAGAAAGGCGATGAACTTTGATTGGTTTGCTGGCATTGACTGGGCGACCGAGAGGCACCAGGTTTGCCTTCTTGATGGTAACGGCGTCATCGTCGTTGAAAGGTCGTTCGCCCACAGCGGGGAAGGGCTGGCCGAGTTGTGCGCGTGGCTGACGAAAAAGAGTGGCAGTGTGCCGGAGAGGATTGCCGTCTCCATCGAGGTCCCGCATGGGGCGGTCGTCGATACCTTGCTGGAGCGGGGTTTCGCCATTCACAGTATCAACCCCAAGCAGCTCGACCGCTTTCGCGATCGTTTCACCGTCGCCGGCGCCAAGGACGACCGCCGCGACGCCCATGTCCTCGGCGATTCCTTGCGCACCGACGGCCATTGCTTTCGTCGCTTGAAGGCCGATGCTCCCGCCATCATCGAACTGCGCGAATATTCGCGCCTGGGCCGAGGACCTCGGCCAGGAGCGCGTGCGCCTCGCCAACCACCTGCGCGAACAGTTGAGACGCTATTATCCCCAGGCCTTGGAGGTCAGCGACGATGTCGCCAGCGAGTGGTTTCTCGCCCTGTGGAAGAAGGCGCCCACTCCCGAGAAGGCGCGGCGCATCCGAACCAATACCGTTGCCAAGCTGCTGAAAACCCACCGCATCCGCAAAATCGACGCGCCTGAAGTGTTGCGCCTCTTGCGCCAAAAGCCGCTCACCGTCGCGCCGGGAACTATCGCCGCCGCTTGCGCTCATATCGGTTCCCTGGCCGAGCGTTTGCGCCTGGTCAACCGCCAGGTCAAGCAGGCCCGAAGCCGCATCGACGGCCTCTGCCGACACATCGCCGATCAACAGGACAGCGCCTCGGGGCAGAAATCCGAGCAGCGCGACGTGGACATCCTGCTTTCCATGCCCGGAATCGGGAGGACCATCCTCGCCACGCTGCTCGCAGAAGCCTCGACGCCCCTGCGGGAAAGAAATTACCAGGCCTTGCGCACCTTGTCCGGCGCCGCCCCCGTTACCCGCCGGAGCGGCAAACGCTGTCTCGTCATCATGCGTCAGGCCTGCCACGTTCGGCTGCGAACCGCCCTTTACCACTGGGCCCGCGTCGCCATCCAACACGATCCCATCAGCCGCCAACGCTATGCCGCCCTTAGCCCGACTTCGCCAACTCGGCGTGAATTCTGTCGATTTTCATTTTTTTCCGCAACCCAAGTGATTGAATTGTTGATGCCCTGCCCGTGAAATTCACCTCAATATCGCCTGTAGTGCCGACCTACCCTATTGATCTGCCTTTCGTTTAGCCGAACGATGAGCGCATGTTCGTGCGCTGCAAGAAACGGTTCAAAGACGGCAAGGAGCACCGCTACTGGAGCGTAGTCGAGAACGTGCGCGTGAGCGGCGGGCGCGTGGTGCAGCGCCAAGTGTTGTATCTGGGCGAGATCAACGACGGCCAGCGTGCGGCGTGGTGCCGCTCGATCGAGGTGGTGGAGGGGACTCAGCGCTCGAAGCAGGTGGCGCTGTTTCCCGAGGATCGGGAAGCGCCGGAGCTGGACTGCGAGGTAGTGCAGGTCCGGCTCAAGGATCTGACCTTGCACGACCCGCGCCAGTGGGGGGCGTGCTGGCTGGCGCTGACGCTTTGGGACCGTCTCGAGCTGGACCGGTTCTGGGGGCCGCGCTTGCCGGCGAGCCGGGAAGGCACCCGATGGCTGGACATCTTGAAGATCCAGGTCTGCTACCGACTCATCGACCCGGGAAGCGATTGGCGTCTTCATCGGCATTGGTACGAACACAGTGCACTGCGCGATATGCTGGGTTGCGACCGGGTGATTGCCAGCAACACGTTGTATCGGTGCCTGGACAAGCTCGCGGCGCACAAGCAGGACTTCTTCTCGTTCTTGCGCGCGCGTTGGGCGACGATGTTCAACGCCCGCTTCGAGGTGTTGCTCTACGATTTGACCAGCACGTACTTCGAGAGCGACCCCCCGTTCGAGGACAAGCGCCAGTTCGGCCACAGCCGCGCCCAGCGCCGCGATTGCGTGCAGGTGGTGATCGCTTTGATCGTGACCCCGGACGGCTTTCCGCTGGCCTATGAGGTGATGCCGGGCAACACCTCGGACAACACGACGCTGGCGGATTTTCTCACCAAGATTGAGGACCAGTACGGGCGTTCGGACCGGGTGTGGATCATGGACCGCGGGATTCCGACCGAGGAGACGCTGGAGACGATGCGCGCAGGCGATGCGCCGGTACATTATCTAGTCGGTACACCCAAGGGCCGGCTGACCCGGCTTGAGAGGTCATTCCTCGATCTGCCTTGGCAAGCAGTCCGCCAATCGGTCGATGTCAAGCTCCTGACCAACGACGGAGAACTCTACGTGCTGGTGCGTAGCGAACGACGGGTGCTCAAGGAGCGCAGCATGCGCCGGCGGCGGCTGAAGAAGCTATGGAAGCGTCTGGGCGAGCTTCGGCGGCAATCAAACCGTCGCGATCAGCTCATGCTCAAGCTTGGTGCGGCGAAGAAAGACGCCGGTCGGGCTTGGTTCTTGGTCGAGGTCCAAGTCCCGCAAACCGACGAAGAGCTGGCCGCCTACGGGATCACCTACCGCCTGCGTCGCGAGAAGCTGCGCCAGGTGTTTCGGCGCGAAGGCCGCTACCTGTTGCGCTCCAACATGACCGGTGAAGACCCCGCCGCGTTGTGGCGCCATTACATGCAGCTCACTGAAATCGAGCAGGCGTTCAAGGAACTGAAACACAATCTTGCCATCCGACCCATCTTCCACCAGCTTGAGGAGCGGATCGAGGCGCACATCTTCGTCTCGTTCATCGCCTATTGCCTGCTCGTGACCCTGAAGAACCTCGCCCGGCCACAGGCCCCAGGCCTCACCCCATGCGCCATCCTTGAGAAGTTCACCACTTTGCAGATGGTGGACATCCATGTGCCGACCACCGATGGGCGCCATCTGGTGCTAGCGCGCCATACCCAGCCGAACCGAGACCACGAATTACTCCTGCGTCAACTCCATCTGACATTGCCGAAGCAACCCGCGCCGAAGCTTCTGTCTTCAAGTCACGTTTGAGGACCTCCCGGTCGCCCCGTGTAGTGCCGACCTTTGAGGGTCTGATCACTGAAAATCAATGTGTTATCACCTCCCAATGTGCCGAGTTGGCGAAGTCGGGTTAGGGCCCGGGGACACGGCCACGCCAGAGCGCTGAGAACCGTCGCCGATAGACTGCTTGCCGTCGCCTGCGCCATGCTCAGAAATCAAACCCTCTTCGATCCATCCCATGCTCAAAAAAAGCCCAACGCCGCCTCACTCCGGCAGCGTGACCACCTCTCATTTCCCCCTTGCTCAATGGTGGGGAGTCCCCTCCCGGCCACCCACATACTCTCGTGGGTGGCCGGGAGGGGGAGAGGGCCGGATTAGACGCAAAAAATGCGTGGACGCGCATTTTCGAACAGACAATACCGAGTTTCGGACGTGATCGCGGTCCGTCCACCGAAGAATCGCGGACCTTTAGTCCCGTGCAGGCGACGGAGTAACCGCGTCGCTATCATTCTGAATCCAGTATCGGATCGGAACGGATGGATCGGTGATCCCCGCTCACGTATAATCCTGGCGCAACCGAGCGGTATTTTTCCGAGGAGGCGTAGAATGACGCAACCACCGAGCAGCGACGACATCTTCTTTTCCCGAACGGATCTCGATCGCCAGAGCAGCGAGAGCATCGTCAACGACGCCCTTGCCGGCTGCGACGACGGCGAGCTCTTTTTGGAATACTGCCAATCGGAGAGCGTCTCCTTCGACGACGGCAAACTAAAGAGCGCTAGCTTCGACACCAGTCAGGGCTTCGGTCTGCGCGCCGTATGCGGCGAGGCCACGGGCTATGCCCACGCCAGCGAATTGAGCACCGCGGCGCTCAAGCGTTGCGCCAACGCGGTCCAGGCCGTGCGCGGCGGTCACGAGGGGCAAGTGGACGCCGGGCCGGCGCGCACCAACTGCGCCCTCTACCGGGACGACAACCCTCTCGGCGAAGTCGACTTTTCGGCCAAGGTCAAATTGCTCGAGGACATCGATGCCTACGCTCGCGGCCGCGATCCCCGGGTCCGCCAAGTCATGGCTTCGCTCACCGGAAGTTGGCAGGTCGTCGAAATCATCCGCCCGCAGGGGCACCGTGTATCCGACGTCAGACCGCTGGTGCGTCTCAATGTCGGCGTCGTCGTCGGCGAGGGAGATCGCATGGAGAGCGGCTCACACGGCGTCGGCGGGCGCGATTCCTACCACCACTATATCGAGCCCGAACGCTGGCGGGCGCAAGTCGATGAAGCCTTGCGCCAGGCGCTGGTCAACCTCGATTCGGCTCCGGCGCCGGCCGGCGAGATGCCGGTCGTGCTGGCGCCGGGTTGGCCCGGAATCCTGTTGCACGAAGCCATCGGCCATGGCCTCGAGGGAGACTTCAACCGCAAGAAGACCTCCGCCTTTTCCGGCTTGATGGGGCAGAGGATCGCCGCCCCCGGGGTCACCGTGATCGACGACGGCACCATGATCGACCGCCGCGGTTCCCTGACCATCGATGACGAAGGAACCCCGAGTCAACACACTGTCCTGATCGAGGACGGCGTCCTGGTCGGCTACCTACAAGACCGTCTCAACGCGCGTCTCATGAACACCGCGCCGACCGGAAACGGCAGGCGGCAGAGCTTTGCCCATCAGCCGATGCCGCGCATGACGAACACGGTCATGTCCAGCGGCGACCGGGACCCGGAAGAAATTCTGGCGTCGGTGAAAAAGGGTCTTTACGCCGTCAACTTCGGCGGTGGCCAGGTCGACATCACCTCGGGCAAGTTCGTGTTCTCGGCCTCCGAGGCCTATCTCGTCGAGGACGGCAAAATTGGCCACCCGGTCAAGGGCGCGACGCTGATCGGCAACGGCCCCGACGTGTTGACCCGGGTCAAGGCGATCGGCGACGATCTCCGCCTCGACCCGGGAGTCGGGACCTGCGGCAAGAACGGCCAATTGGTCCCCGTCGGCGTCGGCCTTCCCACCATCCTGGTCGATGGCCTCACCGTCGGCGGAACCGAATCCTAGAACCCGTCACCGGGACGCCCGCTTGGGTCGGGCGCCCCTTCGATCAACAGCCTGGGGCGGTTCCGCCCGGCCCGTGCCGGGCATGAGATTTACTTATTCGGCTGCGGAACGATCCGCAAATACGGCTTGATGGTCTTGAATCCGCCCGGAAAATTTTCCTTGAGTTCGTTCGGATCGGTCATGCTCGGGACGATGATGCAGTCGTCTCCATCGCGCCAATTCACCGGGGTCGCGACCTTGTATTGGTCCGTCAACTGGAGCGAAATGATCACCCGGAGAATTTCGTCGAAATTCCGCCCGGTGCTGGCCGGATAGGTAATCATCGTGCGAATCTTCTTATTGTTGTCGATGATGAAGACGGTACGGACCGTCAAGGTGTCGAGTGCGTTGGGATGAATCATGCCGTAAAGATCGGCGACCTTGCGGTCCGGGTCCCCCAGGATCGGATAGTTGGGACCGTTGCCCTGGGTCTCCTTGATGTCTTTCGACCACTCCCGGTGATCCTCGACGCTGTCGACGCTGACGGCGAGAATCTTGCAATTTCTCTTGGCGAATTCTCCCTTGATCCGGGCGACTTCGCCGAGCTCGGTCGTGCACACCGGAGTGAAATCCTTCGGGTGCGAAAAAAGCACCACCCATTCGTTGCCGATCCATTCGTGAAATTGGATCGTGCCTTCGGTCGAATTCTGGTTGAAGTCCGGCGCCGTATCGCCCAAGCGCAGTACCATGGTGTCCTCCTCTCGTACGTGCGTTGTCTCCTCGCCAAAACCCCGGCCACCGCAAACCACGTGTAACCGGTCGCCCGGCGATGTCCCATGCTCTGTTGAAAAAGGCGAGGCAGGCATGGTTGGGCTTCGAGGCTAGGCGGCCTCTTTGATGGTTTCAATGGCGCTTTTCGCTTTTGCCTTTTTCACGTGATCCTCGAGGGCAGCTCTGAGGATGGGGAGTTGCCGGTAGGCCTTGAGGCGACGGAGGTCTTTTGGGCTTCCAGGAGGCCGGCGGCGGTCCATCGCAAGGCCATCTCGGCGTTGCGCCAGCGCTTGACATTGTGCTGCACCATCCTGACCGTTCCCAAGGCATTCTCGATGGCGTTGGTGCAGGCCAAGGAGCGCCTGAGCTTGGGCGGCAGGCCCAAGCGGATCACGGTGAGGATCTCATCCAGGCCCTCCAGGATGGAAGCCGAAACGCCGGGGGCCTCGGTCTCCAGGCGGCGCGCCAGGTTCTTCATGAGGCGTTCGGCTTTCTCGGCATCGTCTTGGTCCCAGGCTTGCCTGAGCGCCTTCTTGACGCCGGCATGAAGGCTTTCGTCGAGGCGCTCGATGATGTTGCGGCCCTTGTGGACCTGGCAGCGCTGGAGGGCGGCCACCGGCCCGAAGGTCCGCTTGATCGCCTTGGAGAGCGCCTTGGCGCCGTCGACGATGAAGAGCCGGGGCACTTCCGGGTCGAGGCCGCGGGCGGTCAGGTTGTCGAGCAGCGCCTGCACCGTGGCGGCATTCTCCGTGGCACCTTCGGCCAGGCCTAGAACATGCTTCTCGCCCGCGCCGTCGATGCCAATAGCTGCCAGCAACACGTGATCGCCGACGTGCAGCCCGTCGATCTGGATGACCAGGAGATCGAGATCCGAAAGGTCGCTGGCCAGGAAGGCCTTCAGCTTCTTGCGCGTCATGGCCACGAAGCGCCGCGAGACCGCGGACTTCGAGGTCGCATCGCCCGCGCGTGCCGGCAAGTCGCCGCTGGCCTCGCCGGGCAGGCGCACGGCGCGCGCGTACTTGCGGGTCGAAACCGTAAGCAGCATGATGTTCATCGCCCAGGACTGCAAAAGCGCCGGGTCCGAGAGCAACTCCCAGCTCGGCAAGCTCATCTCCTTGCCCGCAAGATCGCGCACCCGCGGGCGCGTCAGCTTCACCTTGCCCCCGTGATAGGCAATCTCGCTCTGGGTTGTCCCCCAGCGATGGCCCTGCCGCTCGGCCGTGCGGGCGTGGCGCGCTCCGCAGAGCACCTCGCTATCCTCGTCCAGCATCTCGCCCAGGGTCTCCACCCCGGCCAACAGGCAAAAGCGATCCACGCTCATGCGCAGATCATCAAAAGCCTCCGGCAAGGCCGGCGGCAACAGCGGAAGCGGGATCTCCAACAGTTTCGAAAGGCGGCTGTTCCGTGTAGTCTTGGTCATGGCGTCGTTCTCCTTGATGGATTCAACACCCAGAGCCTAACGGTTCCAGGCGAATGACGCCTACCTCACTTTTTCAACATCAGCCGGGACATTGCCGCTCGCCCGCCTCGGCGCGGGGGCCCCAGACGATTAAGATTCGCCATGGGCGCGCCGTTACGGCGGCCCTTCGCTGGAGTAGAATTTCCTACCCGCCCACAGGTCCAAGCATCAGCTTATACCAACCGCCCCAGAGTTTGACTCACGCAAAGGTTTACACGCCAGGTTTTGTGTGATTCAAGGTTGTTGGCAACAAGGGAGTGTGTTCAATGCCAACGATTCCTTTGCGAAACGACTTTGATGCTGAAAGAGTCCGTGTTCTTGCGGCACGGAGCGATGATGGGAACCAGGCGCGACGGCTTTTGTCGATGGCGGCCATCTACGATGGGATGGATCGAGCGTGCGCGGCGGGTATTGGCGGCATGGATCGGCAGACGTTGCGGGACTGGGTTCACCGGTTCAACGCGGGAGGTCCGGCCGGTCTGATCGACCGCAAGCCGAACGGGGCGTTGCGTCGGTTGACGCCGTCGCAAATGGCGGCGCTTTCGCGGGCTATCGAGGCCGGTCCCGATCCCGAACGGGATGGGGTCGTGCGCTGGCGCTGCATCGATCTCAAGCAACTGATCCGAACGCGCTTCGGCGTGGACTATCACGAGCGGAGCGTCGGCAAGCTGCTGGCCGCGCTCGGGTTCTCGCATATTTCCGCGCGCCCGCGCCACGTCGGCCAGGATGCGCGGGCACAGGAGGAATTTAAAAAAAAGTTTTCCCGAACACTTGGCGAAAATCGTAGCGGCACAGCCACCGGACACGCCCATCGAGGTTTGGTTTCAAGATGAAATGCGCGTCGGCCAGAAGAACAGCCTGGTGCGCCAGTGGGCCCCAAAGGGATCGCGCCCGCGCCAGGTCAAGGACCTACGGACCTCTTCGGCGTATCTCTTCGGCGCCATCTGCCCCGAGCGCGGTGAGGGCGCGGCGCTGGTCATGCCGCGCGCCAATACTGAAGCCATGGACCTGCATCTCGAGGAAATCAGCCGGGCCGTTGCCCCAAACGCCCATGCCGTCGTGCTGCTCGACCAAGCCGCATGGCACACCACTGCCAAACTCGGCATCCCGGAGAACATCTCCCTCGTGCCTTTGCCACCCAAGTCCCCGGAGCTCAATCCCGCCGAAAATGTCTGGCAATACCTCCGCCAGAACTGGCTCTCCAATCGTGTCTTCGACTCCTATGAAGCCATCGTCGAGGCCTCTTGCCAAGCCTGGAACAACCTGATCGACCGACCTTGGAAGATCATGTCTATCGGCCTCAGAGCGTGGGCTCGCACAAGTCAATGTTAAGGGCGGTTGGTATTAGCACTTGACCTAAATTCGTGCCCGCCGATTGTCAAGTGCCACGCGGTCACTTATCGGTGACCGCGGCCGGGCCTGCTACCGTTCCCACCGGTCTGATCGGATCGTGGCCGAAACGCGCCTTTCTTGTGGAAAAGGTTGTTGACAATTCGCCGCGAGCGATTTGCAAGAATCAACATTTTCGCGCCTTTCATCGCCCCACCCAGAAATTTGATTTTTCGTAACTCATTGAAATAGTGAGGTGTTTTTCGATAGTCCCCATCAGGCACGTTTTCGGTAGGGAAAATTCGCGCGTGAACGCCCCGAATCCGTGGCTTTCTTATCCCTGTGAACAAATTTCGTAGCCGCCCAATGGCCAAGCCCCTAATTCCTCGGAAACCAGGTTACGGGTTGCCCCTAACGCGTTCAGGTCATGGCAACTCTCGCAATGGAGGATTCCCCAACGAGGTGCTGGAACCCTCACGGGCGTCGATTACGAGGCGTTTTGTCGAAGATTTTATCAGTGTCTGTTCGAGCCCTCTCCCCCTTCCGCCTCCCCTTAGGCGTATGCTGAAATGGGTGGCCGGGAGGGGGAGAGGGCCGGTGCCGCGGGTTTTCGATCAGACTTTAACTGAACCGGAGCGATCGCGGATTCGTTCGCGCGTTGGTTTCAGCCACCCCCGACTTCCGCCTTGGTGGTCCGGTCGTTGAGCGAACGTATGGTTTGGATAAACGTCCCCAAAAGCGAGCGGATGACCGGGTCCGCCTGGTGAATGCGTTCATGCAGTTTCTGTTCCGATATCACCAGGCAAACGGTTTCGTCTTGGGCCGTGGCGGAGGCGTCGCGGGTTTGACGATCGATCAGCGCCATTTCGCCGAAGATGCCACCCGGACCGATGATGGCGAGGGAAACCTTCTGGCCGTTCCGTCTGCGCGATACTTCGACCGCACCGGAATGAACGTAGTAGGCTTGGTGCCCCATCTCGCCTTCCCTGAAGATAATCGTTCCGGGGGGGGGTTCTTTTCGCGGTGTATTGGAACTCTGCGAAGGGGTCCCGGTATCGTTTGCCATATATTTGTCCGCCAGATTGAGTCCAGGTCGTCCTAACATCACGACCATAAATTGGTAAACAAACAGTAACGCCACGGTTTCGCGCGAGTGGAAAGGGGCGAATTCTTCAACGCGGGCACGCGTGGCGCTCCGCGCGTAGGCGGAACGGCCGGCCGTTGCGTCGACGGCGTTAGGAGTCTTTGTCTTTGGAATCGCCTTGTCCGCTTCCGAAGGTCTTTTCGAACTCATCCTTGGCCGTCGTCACGGCGCCTTCGAAGGCTTCCCACGCGCCTTCGAATCCCTTGGACATGGCCTGCCAAGTGTTGGCGTTCGCGGCGTTGATCTCGCGGACCCAGTCCTCCGCATCCTTTTGCTTGTCCCGTAAATCGTCGATCAGGTGGTCGAATCTTTCCCGCTCATCGTCCGCCAGCTTGGCGACCTTGTGGGAATACTGGTCGACGACCTCCAACCAGTGCTTGAACTGGGCCCCTGAGCGCGCGGCGATGGCCTCGCGCTCGCCGTCGAACTTGCCCGCCGCGTACGCCGCCAGCTTCTCGAAATCGGCCCAGGCTTTTTCAACTTCCTCGACGCCTTTTTCCCAGGTCCCGGACTCGTAGTGCCGGACCCTTTCGGCGAAGTCCTGAAACACCATCTGCTGGGCGTGTATTTCCTTGACCGCCTTGTGCATCTCGTCGCGGGCCTCGGCCTGAAGCCCCTCCGCCTTCTTGCCCATGGCCTCGGCGACCGCGGCCATTTCATGCATGCGGCTGATCACGGTCTCACGGAACGTGTTAAAACCTTCCATATCCCGCCCTCCTCTCGGAAAATCATGTTCTTGCGGAACCCGCCGCCGGTATTCCAGCGCCAATTCTTGAACCGCGACAAGACGCCGCCACTACGTTTTTGTTCGAAAATGCGCGTCCGCGCATTTTTTGCGTCTGTTCCGGCCCTCTCCCCCTCCCGGCCACCCACGAGAGTATGCTGATATGGGTGGCCGGGAGGGGGCGGGGGCCGGTGCCGCGAGTTTTCGAACAGACTGTAAAACACGCGCGTTTCCAGTCCTAAACTTTTTCTCTGTCCGTCGCAACGATTTCGGTTTCCTTGGTGCCCCGCCGCTATTACCCGTTCCTTGCTTGCCGCCGCCGGCCCGCCTTAGAGTCCATTTGAAAATGCGCGTCCGCGCATTTTTTGCGTCTGTTCCGGCCCTCTCCCCCTCCCGGCCACCCACGAGAGTATGCTGATATGGGTGGCCGGGAGGGGGCGGGGGCCGGTGCCGCGAGTTTTCGAACAGACTGTTAGAGTCTGTTCCGTCCCGACGACGCCGATCGGCGACGGAACCGGCCGCCCACCACCGGCTTTTCCCGGGGCCGGGGCCGGCGCCGGATTTTCGCCATCAGCCAATCGATGACCACGTCGACCTGATCGTCGGCCATCAAGGCCGGCGCGTGACCGCAATCGGCGATCTCGACCACCTTGGCCTTGGGGCCTCGGCGGCTCATTTCGTCAGCCATGTCGGCCGGAAGCATGTCGGATTCGGCCCCCCGCAAGACCAATACGGGGCAGCGAATTTTATCCCAAAACCCCCAAAGGTTGAGGTTGTAAATCAGTCCTGTCCGAAACGCTTGTCCTATCCGTACGTCCTGATGCAGCTTGTAAAAACCGGTTTCCTCGCAAAAACGCACGCTGTGCTTGGTCAGGTGCCGCCACTGAGTTTTGGTGAGATTACCGAAGGGCGCCAGGACGTCGCGGAAGTAAAGCTCCGCCGAAGCCGGATCGGCAAAGTCGGGTTCGTCGTGTATGTAGTCGCCGATGCGCTTCAGCGCCAACCAAGTCAGAAACGGACCGATGTCGTTGACGATCAAACGGCGGACGGGGCTGTTCGGATGTCCGGCCATGATGATCCCCATCAGCCCGCCCAGGGAGGTCCCGATCCAATCCACTTCCCGGACCTCCAGACGGGTGACGAGCGCGTTCACGTCCGCGAGATATTGGGGAAACGCGTAACCCTCTGGATTGGACAGCCAATCACTCTTGCCACGCCCGACGATGTCCGGACAAACGACGCGGTAACCGCGCTTGGTCAGCGCCGCCGCGAGAACGTCGAAATCGCGTCCCTGTCGGGTCAGGCCATGGACGCAGATAGCCACCCGCTCACTCGCCGGGTCGCCCCACTCGGTGTAGGCGACGCGGTGAAACCCTTCGAGAGAAAGACCGAGAAAACTTTTCATCCGCATGAGCGAGATCCACTTGCATTGCAACCTCCCTCATGGCGCCACCTACGGTAGGCGCGGGCGCCCGGCCGAGTCAAGGCGCTCTGGAGCAGGAACAATTTTTAGTCGCGGTTGAGGGTTCGGGATGAGTGGGATCGTGCTCGGTGCACGGGGTTCGGGGAGCCCCGAGCTTGCCTCGACGACGTCATGGGGACTGCTCGAAGCCACCGGACGGCGTTTTCGGATTCGACAGGCACACCGGTCCGCCCGCGCCGCTCGGCGGCACGTCCCGGTCCGGGGGAGAGGCGTGCTGTCTCAGGCGATGGGCGCGGTCATGATCGCGTCGAGGGCCTCCTGCGCCCGGGCGGCATAGTGCCGGTTGGCCTCGGGCAGATAACGGAAGCGTCCGTCGCAGCGCACGATGGCGATGGCCGCGTTGGTCAAGCAGGCGAGATTTCTGGGCAGGTGACGCACGTAGGCCCGGCATCGGTCTTCGTCGTAGGTGAAGTCGCGCACGTAGTGCAGGCGGTTCTCGATATGCCAGTGGTTGCGCACCAGTTCGAGCAACTCCTCGGGTCCGGCGCGCTCTGCGCCGAGCGAGGTGAGGCTCCAGGTCACCTTGATGCTGCGCTTGCCGGTCTTGAGGATCTCGCGTTCGCGCTCGATGCGCATGGCCTGGCGTCGCCCGTGGAGGTTGGCGTAGCCGTCCCACTCGGCAGCGGAGAGGTCGACGACGGCGCAGCGTCGGCGCTCGATGCGGCCATGGCCCTTGTCGACGGTTTCGTGCCAGAGCGCATCGCTGAAGTCGATCGCCTTGAGGTCTTCGAAGATCATCTCCTGGTTGTCCTTGACCGCGCTCATCACGTAGTCGGCGCGACGCCCGAGCAGGCAGCGCGCGGTCTCGTGCTGAGCGTGCATCGCGTCCATGGTGACGATCCGGCCTGTGAGGTCGAGGCCGCTGGAGAGTTCGCGCACGGCCGGGATTTCGTTGCTCTTGCGGTCGACCTCGACCTGCCCGAGGACCACGCCGGTGTCGTGCTCGACCGCCGCCACCATCATCCTGCGCCCGTCTTCGGTCTGCTTCGAGGCGCCGCGCAGATCCTTTCCGTCCATGGCGACCGGCGCGTGCGCGCTGCCATGCTGGCCGGTCCACTGGCTAATCGCGTTGTCCAGGGTCTCTGGCGGCAGGGCGGTGAGGGTCTTGTGGAAGGTGGTGATCGCGGGCGGGGTGTAGCGCTGTTTGGAAGGGCTCCAGAACGCACCCACCGCCTCGAGCTGCTCCTGGGAGAGCAGGGCGGCGAACTGGGCGAACGCGTTCACCCCCCGGTATCCGGCAAGCCGGGCGGCGACGGCGATCACCAGAATGGTGTTGAGCGCATAGCGCTTGCCCCGGGCATGGCGGTACTCGGGCACCTCACCCAGACACTCGAACAGGCTGCGCAGCCGGGGCGCGGCCATCGGCTCGGTGTGCTGCTCGGCGTTCCAGTGTGCCGGCATCCCGGTACGGCTCAGCGCCTCGGGGGCGCCGTCTGTCAGTCCGAACACGAAGACCTCCTTGGGCTGACCGTGGTGGCGCCAGCGCGCTGCCCCTCCGGGCTCACGGGCAAAGCCCCGCGTCAGCCCCAGAGAGCGCCAGTTCGACGCGCGGTAGCAGGTGCCGGCAAATCGCGAGACGTCCACGAACGTCTCCGCCAGAAGAGCCGGATATCCGTGCACCGCCTGGATGTCCTCAGACAGCCGCCGCAGGCTCAGCCCCAGCACACGGGAGGCCAGGTTCGGCACTCGGCCAGGCGTCAGAATGACGAAGCGCGAGTTGTTGGCGATCAGATGCAGACGCCGGAACTGCTGCTCGGCCGACCACCCGATCCAGCGATCACGCGCGCCCAGCTTGAACGCGCCGGGCTGCCAGCCGATCAGTGCGAGCCAGGTCTCGCCATGCACCGCGACATGGCGCAGGCCCTTGCCGATGACGCCGTGGAACGCCAGGTAGTGGTGCTGCTCCACCAACCGGTCCCAGCGCCGGTGCTCCTGCGCGCGCCAGGTCGGACGCACCGTGACCGCGCGCAAATCAATGGACGAATCCGAGACCGGCAGCGTCGCCATGACCGGCACACTGCCACACCGAGAATGAAATGGTCAGCGCCGCGATCACCTCACCCTGATCACTGGGCGGACAAAAAACTAGCCCTGCCGGACAGCGCCTCAGCCTTGACAGTGTCTCCAAGCACAATCTCTATGGCGTACCGACGCTGGTCGACCTCATCTGGTAACGAATTCGGGTAGAGCACTTCCAGCGGGAATCGCTTGTCAAGGTCGGCCCACAGAGTCTCGATGTCGGCTGTTGTTTCCGCCGA
This sequence comes from Alphaproteobacteria bacterium, assembly GCA_965218865.1. Lineage (GTDB taxonomy): Bacteria > Pseudomonadota > Alphaproteobacteria > JAAXGF01 > JAAXGF01 > CBDCME01. The sequence continues at coordinate 30,586 of CBDCME010000062.1, read as the reverse complement.
CCATTCTTCTGCCAGGGTTCGAAAGGAATGATTTCGGCCGAGAAGGCCCAAGAACACGACGATCAGGTCCGGTGGCACCCGATTACGCCACGGCTGCAGGAAGGACCGGAGCTTCGCTGCTGCGCGGCCTTCGAGATGTGGCAAGTCAACAGTACGGACGTCTCCTCTGTCCGATTTCTCTACGCTGTGAATCGGGCCACTATCGACTCCGTCAACCGCTGACCGAGGGTCCGAATCATACTGCCGTAGAATCGATGCATGCTCAGCAGCAAGAAGATACGTGGAATGAATACCGTTGCCATCTTCAATGACCTCGCGGCCGATCCGCCATCCACCCCCCTTGGTGGGAACACGTGCATCAGCGAAGACGCGATTGCGTGTTTCCTTCGGCCACTGAGCAACAATGCGAAAGCCGCGCACATACAAGCGCCGGGATGCCTCTCCAACGCGTCCCTTGTCTTTTCCAAGTTCCGCCAGAGTATCGAGCATCTTAGCCGCGAGGTTCGCCTCTTCGGTGTCGAAGGTGGCGAAAGCTGTGACGAACGCGAGAGATTGCTTGGGATCGTCCTTTAGGGCGGCAAGACCAGCCTTGGTGAGTTCCCACCCGGGCAAGCCTGGATCACGACCCTCAACCGCCAGAAGCGCCATATCACCAACCAGTTCGGGGTCCACCGATCCCGATCGCCCGACAATCCTTGCATCTTCGACCAGCCACCCAAGGGCCTCAAAAGAGGAACGCCGGTCTGGCAAGATCCATTTGCACAGATACTCGAATGCGGAATGTTGTCGAATGTCGACTGCCAGACCGCCAACCGGTTCAAACGGGGGTGCTTCCCCCTGCTTCCCCAGTAGCGTCCTCGCCGCCTCGTCCACGGCGCTCGGCAGGGCGAGAACGTCCTCAGGTGCGATCGGTCGGCCGTTCGCAACCAGCCAGCGCTTAGTGCGCAGGGCTCCGGAAGTATCCGGCTCTATATCGTTTCCGTCTGCGGACAGTCGGGCTAGCGCATCGAGGACTTCCTTTCTGAAGTGATGCGGCTCCTGCAAGGAAACTACGGCTTCGATCTGGACTGCCGGTGTCCACGGCTTGAGGATTTTCTCTTGGCGGCGGCGCAGATCGCGGGCCGCGTGAAGCGAAATCGTGAGAACACCGTCCCGTAGCGACTGAGGCACGGCAAAGTCCCTCTCTACGAAAGCGTTCTCCGCTCCACCAATGGTTCCATCGGAGCGCGCGTGTATAGGCAAACGTCGCAACAAATCGTCCGAGAAGTCAGACCTGAGAAACGCCTCACATTCTGTCGCTGTCGGATCAAGTGATCCGACCAAATCCACATGCTCTTCCAGTAGAGCCTCGATAGCAGCCGTATCGAGCTCCCTTATTTCGAGAAAGTCACGCAGCCTCGACGTTAGTTCACTCGTTACGCTTGACGGAACCAGGAATGCCCGCCTGCTACGCGTGAAGATTCCCGTGACAATCCGTTCAATGCCGCTCGACTCTCTACCCATAACCCTCAGCCCGACGCTGGTGGCCTCGGCTTCTGCGACACCAGCGCACAATCGCCGTAGGGCAGCGCGATCATCGTCGATGCTTGGTTGGAGCGCCGCGACTAGCGTTGCACGCGCTTGTTTCGATCCGAACTTTGAGGCCCCGTTTACGAGATGAAAGATGGCAGGCTTATCGGCGTTGCGGAGTGGAATTGCTGATCGATCGCCGCATCGAAGGAACTCGCCGGTCTTTTGCTCGACGATCAACGGGCAAGCATCCGGCAACGCCGCAACGACGAGCGGTAGGAGTCTGTTGGCGTCCGGCGAGGACGCGAACAAGAGGCCTTCCCTTGAGCGCTTGACCAGCAATTTGAGAGAAATGGATATCCACCTTCCCGCCCGGACATCCCGCACTCTAAGCACCTTTATCGACGCTAGATCCGAGGATGCGGCTAGTTCGGACAGCCCGTGTTCAGCCCACGTTAAACATGCGAGAGCCGCTATAGCCGCCTGATCAGCCTGAGTGCCTTCCAAATGCGGCTCAAGCGCCTCCAGCAACAACTTGAGATCCACCGAAGAAAGACGTGCCGGCGAATATGCGGTATCGCCAAGCCAACCGGCGCGCACCGTGAGAATCGATGTCTGCGCTGCCGCAAGACTCCTGAGTACGTTCCGATGCTCGACAGCGGATGGCAACGGAAAGAGTAGCCGCCCCGAAACGAATGACAGGATTCTGCCTAGGTGATTTGACGGCGCCATCGCAGCCGACTGCTGCATTGCGCGGCGCAATGCAGCTACCAAGCTCGGCCCGATCGCTTGCCGGAAATCGTCATTCGGCTCAACCAGCTCAAGGAATTCCGCGAGAAGAGGTGCGAGTGCTCCTGCCTGAAAGGCACGGGAGGGAAGGTCGATGAACAGAGCTTCTAGATCGTCGGAGACCCAGTTTAACGGTTCGCCTGCCAGGCAAGCATCCCTGTCGACGCACAGAACCGCGGCATTGGCCCTGGCCCAGGCGTGAATGCCAGGAAAGAGCTCGACTACTCTCCTCGGCGCTCTCGCCACTTCCGATGGCAACGGACGCAACGGTTCCTCTGAAGACGGCGTGTACCATGTAATCTCACCGGTTGCTTCCAGCGCCCGGACAAGTGCATGCGTCCCGCAGATCGCTCCCTGGTATTCGTCAAATACTCGGTCCCTCGCGATACACCGCACCAATTCCTCGAGCTCCTCAGATGTGAGGATCCTGGAATCGAAGGCATCTCGAAGGACCGCCGGTACAAGCGGTAAAACGGCCGTGTCGCGAAGTTCGGCATTCCAGGAGCGACGCAGTTCGGCAGCATCGCCGGGATCGTCATCTACCCGTTCTGCATCCAGCGCCTCAATGCGGCGACGGCCGCTATCGAGGAAGAAATATCCATGCAGCAAGAGGCGGACCTGACAGGGGAATTCGCTATCGAGAGGGATCTCGATGTCGTACGTATCTGAAATGGGCAGAAAGACCGCCCAAGATAGGCGCAACGTCGCGCGTGCCCCCGCGGTTGTGCGGAGCAGGCTGACTGCTCCATGAGGCTGCCCCTTTTCCGGCCTTGGAAAGTGGTGAAGCACGCTCACAGTCTTTGGCCAGAAGGAAGAGCCCTGCAACCGGGCGGCACGACCGTCGGACAGCGTCGCCTCTCGGCCTACGTACTTTCTCTCGGTCTGGCTAGATTGGACCGAAATTGCGCCCCTGAATGTCCGCAACCCATCCTGCCAATCCGCCGGCCCCAAAAGTCGCTGGGAATCTTGCTCCAAGTGAAGAGCACAGCGCGTTGTGCCATCACTCCTGACTTCGACATGCTCCAGATGACGGAGGGCTGTAAGGATCAGTGCCAAGTCTTCGGTTCTGCTCAACTCATCTATCGTATTTGACGGATCAGGAACGTTCGTCGAGAACCCCACGTCAGGTGCCGGATGCAACTCTGACCTTCGAAAAGGAAACCAGAGAAGCAGACCACGATCCGCAAACTCGGGCGCGACAACGCTTCGCAGGAGCTCCAGATCGGTGTCCGCCAGACCTGCACCGTCAGGCGGCTCCCAACTGTGGCTGATGTTGCCCGTCACTTGCACATTGAGGAAAGGATTGACGACGCAGCTAAACGTCCTGCTCGTGTCGTACGCGAAGACCACGAACGCGTCACAGATGTGAAAGACAGCTTTCTGACCTAGTCCGAACTTGCCGATCGCTGCATCGTCGGTTGCCTTGCCACTGTCTCCGAATGAGACAATTCCGACCTCGTCCTCGTCTCGGAAAATTCCATCGTTTACCGCGAGCAGTCCTGGCCACCGCAACAAGGGGTTTTCTGCTTTCTTCCAGCCCGGAAGCGTCTCGATGCAGAAGCGTCTGGCCCCGGCATCATCTGCATTCTGAAGAAGCTCCTTTAGAATAGGAAAACCGGTTTCGTAACGGTCATGTAAATTGTTGCGAATCTGGTTGACGATGGAAATCGGAGGAACACGAAAATCCGGCAAGATTTATCTCCGTACCTGCTGTTGTCGGCCCCCTACCCAAAGCTCCGTCTGTCACCGTACATCGGTCGTTTGACAAGCTTTGATGTCGGGTTGAGGCCACTCATCCTCTGGTATTTTGTTTGCCTCAATCCCTAGAGCACTAGAAATCTTAGTGTGGCCCTAACTGAATCCTGAAATCGTTTTTCTGCTTATTTCGTAAGCTCGGCGGCAGCGGAGACTGCGGCCCTGCATCAAGCCCTTATCCCTGCTTGATTTCCCGCAACGCGGCGCTCCCGCTGGAGCGCGCGCTGTCTTCGAACGGCAAGCGGCCGAATTCAACATGCGGCCCCTCCTGTCCCCGCTTGTCCTCGATCGCCTGTCACGCCGATCACGACCCGCCCGCGTTGACGGCTTCCCTAAACGGCTTGCCGGCCTTGAACGTCGGCGTGGTCGAGGCGGCGATGTTCAGGTTCTCGCCGGTCCTCGGATTGCGCCCCGTGCGGGCGGGGCGGCTCCTGGTGCCGAAGGTCCCGAAGCCGACGACCCGCGCATCCTCGCCCCTGGCCAGGGCCTCTCCGATCGCCTCGAACACGGCATCCACCGCGTCCCCGGCCGCCGACCTTGCGATTCCGGTCCGGTCGGCCACATGGCCCGCAATCTCCGACTTGTTCACCCGTTCTCTCCCTGCGTTGCCGCGTACTCCGAACGCCCGGTTCTCCCGACGGACCATAGCCGAGGCCAGCGTCCACGGTTAGCACGAAACCCCGGCCGTTTCGATCCCGGCAGCGGCAATTCCGCCCCCTGCCTGCCCGAGCGCCGCCTCCAGCGTTTTGTACGGCATGCACCCGCCGCGCGGCTTCAGGCGGTTGAGGCCGGCTTCCTCCGGGCGATTCGTCGGGGGCCGCGGGGCGGTCTCCCGCGCCACCGCCGGGGAGACCGCCGCCATGACCGAAGAGATTGCCGATTTGCCCGCCGTTCGGACCGGAGGCCCCGCACCCATTCGCAACGCGCTTCGCCCGCCTGCCCAGACGCCGGGGAGAGGGGAGTTGGCCGGCGGCGAGACGCGTTCGAACGAGGTCCGGAGGGTGTCCGGGCCGCCTCCCCGCCAAGCCGGAGCATGCCCATGACCCTTCCCGAGACCATCTCCGCCGACTACACGCTGCGCCCGAGCGAGCTTGCCGAAGTGCTCGGTCTCCTGGTCGAGGCCCGACAGCCGACCATGGTCTGGGGACCGCCCGGCGCGGCTAAATCGATGATCGCCCGACAGGTCGCGGCCGCCGCCAGCCGCAGCTATGTCGACGTCCGTGCGCTCTTGCTCGACCCCGTCGACCTGCGCGGCATCCCGTGGCGCGACAGCGCCGACCGCACCCGCTGGGCGCCGCCGGTGTTCCTGCCGCCGTCGGACGATCCCGGCCTGTGGCTCATCAACCTCGAAGAGCTGCCGTCCGCGGTGCCGATGGTGCAGGCGGGTATGTGAAAATTCACATACCCGCCTATATGTGGAATCTTCAGTTATGTTGAATGTGCTCGACTCCTACTGCATGACGGGCGCGGAGGCGGGATTGTGGTCACATAATATTTCCATAGGCGCTCGATCAGAGTCGCTCCAGAAAGGCCATTATCCCGTTGTCCCGGTGCCATGGCCGCTCCGGCCCTGGTTCTTCAGCATCACACAGCTCCATGGCTTTAGCCTTCATCTGAAGGTCGATTTCGACATAGATATTGGTGGTGTTCAGGTTCACATGGCCGAGCCAGGCACGGATAGTATTGATGTCAACGCCGGCCTGAAGTAGATGGCAAGCGCTGGTGTGGCGTATCACGTGCGGAGTGATCGTTCTACCGGACAGCGCAGGCACACGGCCCGAACACCTTTTGACAAGACGATAGACCCCGAACCGGGTATAGGGTTTACGGTGTTGGCTTAGGAACACCGGGTCACTGTCTTCCCGACCACGTGCCAGTTGCTCCAGCACATGTTGGGTCTGCGGCCAAAGAGGGCACTGCCGGATTTTCCCGCCCTTGCCATGGATAGTGACGAATCCGTGCCGGCTGCGGATGCGATCACTGAGATGCAGATCGCCTACGCGCAAGTGTATCGCTTCCGAGACCCGCGCACCGGTGTTGTAAAGGAACATGAGCAGCGCACATTCCATCCGGCCCCGAGGTGTCTTTCTGTCCGGTACCGCCTGCACAGCGTCCATCTCGTCCTTGGTCAACCAAGTGACCGGCCGCGGGGCGGCCTTCTTTGTGGTGATGGCATTGACCTGGGCATACCAGTCGAGGTGGCCAGGGTCACGACTTGCGACGAACCGAGCAAAGGCACGGATAGCAGACAGGCGCTGATTGCGTGTCTGTGCACTGCATCCCCGTTTGTCCTCCAGGTCCGACAGGAACTGCAGTATGCGCTTTACCGCCAAGTCTTCCACCGTCAAGCGGTCTGATGGCTTGCGCACCTTGCCGCTGACGAATGGAAGCAACAACTTGAAGGTGTCGCGATAGCTTTTCTGTGTGTTCCGCGACAGATTGCGTTCGCTAACGATGTGCTCCGAAAGAAACCGTCTCACCCAAGGGCCAAGGGTTCTAATTTCACTCATGATGACCTCCGTCGATGCCGCTTTCAACATGCTCTCCAAACACGTAGCGTTCGAAGCGTTGTGAGGCCTCCTGAAGCAGCTCCGGGGTCATGGACAAGTAAACCAGCGTTCCTTCTAGTTTGACGTGGCCCATGTAAGTCGACAGAACGGGCAACAGTTTTTGTACCTCCGCCCCTTCTCGGTACCAGCTCGTCACGCGGTGTACGGCGAATGTGTGACGCAGTCCGTGCAGCCGAGGGGATTGGATCTGTGGACTTGAATTCCGAATCCCAGCCGCACGCAACAGATTCTTGAATGCGTTCATCACAGTCATGTATGGCACAGCACTTCCATCCAGATTGGCCAAAAACGTCGATTCCTCTCCTTTCGACATGGGTCGACCTGCTCTCTGTGCTGCATAGTTGCGGAGAATGTGGCTCAGCTGCGGTCCAACCGGAACCAAGCGGCTTCGGTAGAACTTCGCATCCCGTATCGTCAGCACAGACTGCAATAGATCGACATCCCGGATTTCGAGCTTCAGCGCCTCGCCAACTCGCAATCCGGTGCCGTAGAGCACGACAAGAAGCGTACGAAAGGTATCGCCATCAAACTGGATTGCCCGCTGGCGAGTGCCGTCAATGGCGCCGAACATACGTTGCAACTCGTCGTGAGAATAGATATAGGGTCGCGGGGATTTCGGCCGTCTCGGTTCGCTGTCAGGACTGGGCAACGGTGAGTGAGTTGCATAACCACGACTAACTGCATAGCGATAGAAGCCTGCTACCGCGCCGTACCGGCCCGACCTCGTTCTGGTCAGGGTGCCGTTGCCAGCAAGATAGGTGACGATCGCTTCCTTACACACAGCACCACAATCGATTCCATCTCCCATGGTCGTGCTGAAGTGCCGCAGTCTTTGTGCATCGGAATGGAACTTGGCGCCATGGTCCCGCTGCCACTCGATGTACTTCTCAACGCCTTCTCGAAGTGAAATGGTCATGCCAAACCCTCCAGATTGACATTTGCAACCACACGGAGGGAGTCCAAATTCGCCTTGGCATAGACCGATGTCGATGAGAGACTGCGGTGGCCAAGGTAGTCACCGATCTCCTTCATCGACATGCCCTCATCTAGAAGATGCTGGGCGGCGGCATGACGCAAGGAATGGGGACCCATTTTCCTGTAATTGATGCCAAGTCGGGTCAGGCGACTCCGAACAATGTAGCCCATCGAGATAAGGCTCAGCGGACGAATGGGGGCCTTGATCGTCAAGAACAATGCCCTTTCCTTACATGGGGGACGGGTCTCCTGCAGGTAGCGCAGAATTGCTTTCCCGACACCATGAGATAGCGGATAGAGATGCGTGCGTCCGGGCTTCAGGCACCGAACACTCAGCAAATCCTCCTTCCAGTTGATATCGTCCAGCCTCAGGCCAGCGACTTCACTGGCGCGCAATCCGTATGTGATGAGGAGCATGAGAATTGCGCGGTCCCGTATGTCAATGCTCGCTTCACCTTCGGTAGTAGCCAGAAGTCGCAAGACATCATTCCGCGTTATTCGCGGTGGTATCGTATCTCCGTGAAAGGTCCGAGATGGAATGATTCCTTCCGCCAAACCCTGATCGCATAAGCCCTGCATTTCGACATAGCGAATGAAAGTACGAAGCCGTCGTGCGTAGCTCTGTATGGTGACTCGACTGTATTTCCCCGTTAGGCGGTACCGGGTCATGAACTGGTCTATATCGGCTATACTGATGGATGCGAGAGAAATCCCGCGTTTATCCAGCCCGTCGCAAAATGAATTTGCCAAGTAGCGTCGGGCACGAATGTTTTCCTCAGACCATCCATTTTCTTTCTTCATCCACGACACATAGGCCGCGACTTCGGCGTCATGGGAATGTCGCGCTACTCTCGGTTCGTCCAATCTCCCTATGGAGCGCAGCCAACGGCGGGCATGCCCGATGAAGCGCTTGCGATCGGTACCCACCGCCAACTGCGGCTTGCAACGCCCTCCAAGTAGTGACCAGTTATCGACAGCACTTACGACAGTATTCAAGCCTACCGGCGTATCTCCACGTAGATTGACCAAATGACAGAGGCATACAAGGTAGTGGGCAATGTCGCGCAGAGTCCGGCGCGTCGCACCCGAAGTCTCCCAATGAGCAAGATAACGCAGCCGCTCTTCAAGGAGTGGTGCTGCCCGATGTCTTTCGATCAAACGGGGATCGGCAAACAGAGTTTCGAACATGATGGTTCCTCCGGTGTGATTGGACGGACCATCATGTCAGTTCGAGCGCCTATGGAAATATTATGTGACCACAATCCCGCCTCCGCGCCCGTCATGCAGTAGGAGTCGAGCACATTCAACATAACTGAAGATTCCACATATAGGCCGCGCTCTACCAGCTCTTCCTGGAGCGCAAGTGCGGGGAATACGCGCTGCCCGAGGGCGCCTCGCTGATCGCCTGCGGCAACCGGGATGCCGACCGCGCCGTCGTCCACCGCATGCCGACGCCGCTCAGCAACCGTCTCGTTCATCTTGAGATCCGCGTCGACGCCAGGGACTGGTGCGTCTGGGGCGCGGCCAACGGGATCGCCCCCGAGGTGCTGTTCTTCATCGAGCTCGAACCGGACCTGCTTCACCAATTCCAGCCGCAGTCGAAAGAGCACGCCTTCCCGAGCCCCCGCAGCTGGGAGTTTGCCAGCAACATCGTCAAGCGCCGCAACGGGCTCGATCCGGAGGTCGAGCGGGCGCTGTTTCGGGGCACCGTCGGCGAGGCCGCGGCGGTGCAGTTCACCGCGTTCCTCAAGGTCTGGCGCGAGCTGCCTCACCCGAGGGCGGTCATCAACGACCCCGGGAACGCCGACATCCCGGAGAACGCCAGCACCCTGATGGCGCTCTGCGGTTCGCTCTACCGGATGGCCTCCGACGTCACGCTCGACGCGATCGTAACGTATGCGACGCGGCTCCGGCGCGAGGTCGGCGAATCCCTCGTCGGCGCCTGCGTGCGCCGCGAGCCCGCGCTCCAGCGCTCGCCCGCCTTCATCCGCTGGGCGGCGGCCAAGACGCAGTGACGGAGGACGCCAAGCGCAAGCTCGCCGCCGCCCTCGACGTCCCCGAGTGGACGCTCCGCTAATCCGGGGCCCGCAAAATGCTGGCAGACGCTCGACGCCACCCGAGCCGCCACCGCGTTCGGAGACGGAATATCCGACGTCGTGATCTGCGGCTATGGTCGATAACTGGCCAGCGATAATGAAGAACTTACGCTGCGGTGCGGTCCCCGCACCCGCCGCTCCGGCTCAGCCGGACCCATCCCGGCGCAGCTTGTCGTGCAGGGCGCGGGCCTCGGCAACCAGGGCGTCGACCTCGTCTTCGTGCCCTTCGCGGACCATCGCGTCGCGTTTCTCGGTCGCCAGGAACCAGGTGTAGCGGAAAATCCGCTCGATCAGCGGCGCCAGCGACGGGCCAAGCGCATCAGATGCCGTGCTCTCGGGCTTCCGCGCGAGCGCCAGAATCGTCTCACGGACGAACTCCGTTGGCGGCAAGTCGTGCAGCATGGCCGCGCCCCTGACCTCTTCCCATTCGGAATCCGAGAAGCGGATGGTCCTGTTCCGGCGCGCATCTTCGGGCCTCTCGGCCGTTGCCTCGCCTTCCGGCGCGTCCTTTCGCACGTCTTCGTTCATCCCTCCGCCTCCGTCCGGCGTGCGCTACGTGGCGCACCAGCCGCGCCGTTCATCCGCATTCCAACGATCTCGAAACGCTGGCAGGCGCTGCGGAACGCCCGCGGCGTCTTGCTTTCGCCGAAGCCGTAGACCGCGAACCCGCCCTCCCGGAGCCGCTGGGCGAGCCGGGTGAAGTCGCTGTCGGAGCTCACCAGCACGAACCCGTCGAGCCGCGCCCGGTAACTCAGGTCCACGGCGTCGATCGCGAGCGCGATATCGGCAGCGTTCTTGCCCCGCACATGTGCCGGCTGGTGGCAGGGCACAATGGCGAACTTGCGGATCGCGGCGTTCCATGACGCCAGCCGGCGGTTCGAGAAGTCGCCATAGATGCGCCGCACCGTCGCCTCGCCGAGCGTTTCGGCGGCCTCGAACACCGCCCGCGCATGGCGCGGACTCGCGTTCTCTCCGTCGATGAGCACGGCGAGACGCGCCCGTCCGGCCCGCTCCGGCGTGGCGGTTCCGTCACAATCCAAGGTCCATGCCTCCCTTGCCGCGGTCGCGCACCGGCGGTTCCGGCGTCTTTGCCGGCATCTTGCTGCCTTCGGGCGCCTTTCCGGCGCCCTCGCCAGGCCCGCGTTCCTGCCCGGTATCGCGCGTCCGCGCGGCCTCGCCTGCCTTGTCCGGCGCCTCGCGCTTCATCTCGCCGATGCCTTCGAGGGCCGCGATGCGCTCGCCGGTGGCGGCCTGGAGCTGGACGCGGAGTTCGGCCGCGTCGTCGGTGACCAGCTCGGCTCGGTCGCGCGCCCGGCTGATCTCGACATAGAAGCTCTTCTGCGTCGTGAGATGGGGGTGCCGCGCCTCCATCGCCGCGATCACGTTGTCTACCGTGCGGCCCTGGAAGGCGTGCACGGTCGAGGCCCAGGCGTGGTCGAGGTGGCGCAGCTGCGGGTCGCCCCAACCCAGTTCGAGCGTCTTCCCGTCCTCCAGGCGGAACGTCACCTGGCCGTTCGCGACCCTGAGAACCTCCGCGGTGCGGCTGTTGACCAGGCCGAGGCCGGCGTCGTTGCGGGTCCAGCGGATGCGGTCGCCGGCCCTGAGCTCAATCTCCTCGGCCCGGTAGACCTCGCTGCCGCCCCGGCGTGCGCCGATCTCCTCCGGCTTCCAGGCCGCCTTGCCGCCCTTACCGTCCTCCAGCAGCACCGCGCGGGCCTCGTGATCGACGCCTGCGACGCGGCGCTCGTCACCCTTCTCGACGCCGATCCGCCTGTAGGGGCGGTGGAACGCCACCACGTCGCCCACCCCGTAGTTGCCGGCGAGCGCCTTCTCGGCGTTGGTGTAGCCCATCGAGACCAGCCGTTCGCTTTCCATCACCGGCCCGTGGATGCGGCCCTCGCGGGCCAGACGCTCGCGAATGTGACCGTTGATCGCCTGGCGCAACTGGTGGGAGGGCGCCATCACGCCCGTGTTCTCCCGAGCTTCCGCGTCGAGCCGGAGCCAGCGGGCGGCGACGGCGCCCGCGATATTGTCTGGCTTCACCTCTGCGACGTTGCTCCCGAGTTTCTCGAACGCGCGTCCAATGTCGCCTTTCAGGCTCGCCTCGACCGCTTCCTTCAGGACGGGATCGCGCTGGCGCATGATCTCGTCCATCGTGGCGGTCTTCATGCCCGCCGCCTGGAGCTGGGCGAAGGGCTTGCCGGCGTCCACCGCGTCGAGCTGTTTGGCGTCGCCCACCAGCACCACGCGCGGGATGCGCAGCTCGGCGGCGATGCGCAGCAGGTCGCGGGCCTGCACCGTCGAGGCGAGCGAGCCCTCGTCGACCACCAGGATCGTCTTCGCGAACGCGGCGCGCATCTCCCTGGCGCCCTTCCTCGTGAGCCTGCCTTCCGCCACGCCGGCATTGCGGGCGAGGAACATCTGGAGGGTTTCGGTGGGAATGCCGGCCTCCGTGGCCAGGGTTTGCGCCGCCGAGGCCGAGGGCGCGAGGCCCGCCATGCGCCAGCCCTTCTTCTCCGCGAGCGCCCGCGCCCGGTTCAGCATCGTGGTCTTGCCGGTCCCGGCGTAGCCCTGAACGCCGACCGTCCGGTCCTTCGCCGAGAGGATCAGCTTCACCGCGTCCTTCTGGCCGGCCGTGAGAGGCCCCTTGTTGAGGTGCGACTGCACCTGCCAGCCGCGCATCGGCGCCCGCCCGCGCGCCTGGCCGCCCTGCATCAGCGCCACCGTCTCGCGCTCCTCGCCAACGGTGCGGTCGGTCGTGAGCGAGGCCTCCGCGCCCGGCAGGTCGACGGCGTGCAGAGCGCCGACCTTTTCCAGCGCCGCGACTTCCCGCTCCACGTCCCCGATCGCGACCGCGCCGGGCGCATGGGCGAGCGCGCCTGCAAGGAGATCGGAGCGGGAGAACACCGCCTCGCGCTCGGAGAGATGCGCCATCGCCCACGCCACGGCCTCTGCCGCGGGCGCGGGCGGCGTTGCGTCGGGGGCGGTTTCGCGTTCCGGTACGCGTCCTCTGTCTCCCGCGGGCGCCGGTTCCCGCGACGGCGCGGCCATGACCGCTGTGCCTGTCCGGCCGGCGTCGCCAATGTCCGGCGCCCCGGGCGCCTCCGGCTCCGGCGTCCTGCCCGCCCCGGAGGCCGGGTCGGGCACCGCTTCCCGCTCCGGCGGACCCGATCTTTCCACTGCCCCCGCCACCAGCCCGCCCGCATCCAGCCCCCGATCGGCCGCCTGGCGCTGCCACACGCCCCGGAGCTCGTCGCGGTCGATGTCGCGCTTCTTCGCCCGCGTCATCAGCGCGGCGCGTTCGGCGATGCCCGGATTGTCCGCGGAAGCGCCGAGCCCGCGCTCCGCCATCGCCGCCTCGATCTCGGCCCGCCGGCTGGAGAACGCCTCTATAGCTTCCCTGGGAACCCCCGCGATCTCGAAGCGCCCGTCGGCATGGGTCTTCTCGATGCCGTAACCGAGCCTGCCGAGGCCGGCCGCGAGCTCGTTGCGGTAGAGCATGCCGATCAGCTTCTGGTTCGCATAAAGGCTCTCGTTGGCCATCGAGCGCCACTTGCCGTCCTCCCCCTGAACCATGTTGGCGATTACAGAGTGGGTGTGAAGCTGGGGATCGAGGTTGCGCGAGGTGTCGTGCCGGAAGGCGGCGGCGACGATCTTCTGGTTGCCCACGCGCGCAATGCGGCCGGTCTCGGGATCCTTCATCCTGGTCTCGGCGGCGTTCTTCTCGACCCAGCCGAGCGTCGACGCCACGGCGCGGTCGTGGGCCTCGACGATGCGCCTGTCCCCGCCCACCAGTGCTGCGATGGAGACCGACTTGGGCGCCGAGAAGGTGAGGTCGCGGCCCGGACGGTGCGTGATTTCTCCGTCCTTGCCGCGCCGCCCGAGCCGCGTGTCGGAGCCGTCCGGCACGCGGCCTTCGAGGACCTGCCGGAACGTATCGGCGTCGACCGGGCCCCTCAGCCCGAGCTCGTCCGCCCCCCTGCCGGCCCAGGCGCTGGCCTCGCGGTGTTCGGGATCGTCCTTCGCGTAGTAGCCGTCGCGCTCGTAATAGGACGCGCCCTGGGCCGCCGAGGAGAGCGCGCCGATCGACAGCATGTCAGCCCCAGTCCGACCCGCGGCCGCCCCCGGCGGAGGAGTCCGGTGGGCCTGCCGGTGCGGAACCGGCGTCCGGCGTCCCGTCCCCGCTCTCCGGCGCCTTCCCGTCCGCCGTTTCGGCCGCCGCCGCATCCGGCTGCGGATCGCCGGCCTCTCCCGGCAGGGGAAGCAGCGCCAGCTCGCCCTGCCAGGCCGCGGGCTCGGGTGCCATGCCGGGCGCGCCGGGATCGTCGGCGGGACGGGGCTCGTCCGAACCCGGCGGCTCCGGGATCGCGATTTCGGCGGCGTCGGCGGAGGCGGCCCCTGCCGCCGATACTGCCCGGTCCGCATCGCCATCGGCCTCCGCCGCATCGTCCTTGCGCGGCACGAACCGCTCCGCCGCCTTCGGCCGGCCGACGTATTTCAGGCGGATGGAGGCGACCGGGAAGGGGCCGGGGAACTTCAGATAGCCCTCCAGGTTGGCGAGCCGCATGATCTCCGAGGGCAGCGCCAGCGCCCTGAGCTCGCGGCGCGGGGTCAGGCTCACCCCGTCGCGGATGGTGTTGGCGCCGTAGGAGAAGCCCTCGGAGACTTCCTCGATCTCGCTGCGGCCGAGGCTGTCGGCCGACCACTGCGCGGTATCGCGGTCCGGGGCGGCCAGCACCACCCGCGTGCCGCAGAGCCCGGAGATGGTTTCGGCGCCGTTGCGCCCATAGAGGTCGCGCAGAGCCGAGGCGACCTGGACGCCGAGCACGAAGCAGCCGCCGAACTGGCGCGACTCCGCGAGGCCGGGCTGGAGGCTGGGCACCTGGTGCAGGGTGGGCAGCTCGTCGAGGATCACCCAGATGCGCCGTTCGTCGTTCTGGGCGAGCGAGAGCATGGCGTTGACCGCGATTTCCAGCCAGGTCGAGATCAGCCCGCGCAGGGATGCATGCTGGTCGCCCCTCGACGTGAGGAACAGGAACCCGCCGCGCTCCTCGTCCGATATCCACTCCCGGATCGAGAACGGCTTGCCCTCGTCCGGCAGGAACTCCAGCGCCGAGAGGTTGGCGGTCAGCATGGCGCGCACCGAGAGCGCGGTCTTCGGGTTGTCGGGGTCGACGATCGACTGCGCCACCGTCCCCTCCATCGCCTCGGCGAGCGCCGTCAGGTCGGTCTTGAGCAGATGGTCGACCAGGACCTTGTTGTCCTTGACCCCCTTCTGCCGCAGCACGCCGGCGCCGTTGGAGAAAAGCTGGCGCGCCGCCGTCACCCAGAACGGGTCGACCGTGTCCTTCTGCTGCGGGATCAGCGCCGCGGCCATCATGTCGAAGTCGCGGGGGTTCCTGGCCTCCAGGAAGGGCGACCAGCGCGGTGCGCGCGCGTCCAGCGGGTTCATCAGCACGTCGCGGTCCTTGTCGAAGAAGGACCGGGTGTAGGAGCCCATCTTGTCGTAGAGGACGCAGCGCTCGCCGCGGGCGCGGATCTGGGAGACGAGATCGGAGATCAACACCGTCTTGCCCGAGCCCGTGGTGCCCGAGACGATGGTGTGCTGGGTCTCGGTGCGCTCGGGATACGGGATGCCGGCGATGGAATAGGGCCTGAGCCGCTTGCCGCCGGGCAGGCGCACCAGCGTGCGCAGATGGCGCGACTGCACGCGCCGGCGCAGCTCGGCGGCGGTCACCATCTCGGCGCCCCGGATGCGCTTCTGGCGGCCGAGCTGCGCGCCGCGCCACCAGAACGCCACCAGGAACAGCCCGATCAGCCCGCCGCCCGCCAGCGCGCCGAGCCCGGCGCTGGCGAACACCTCGTCCCTGATCTTCTCCCGCGCCTCCAGCGCCGGGACCGAGGCGGCGATGTCGCGGATCCTGAGCACATGGCGCGTGCCGTCGGCGAACTCGACCTCCTGGCCGGAATCGGGGTCGTAGCCGAGTACCAGCTTCATCTCGGCGAGCGTCGCCATGCCGGCGGCGTACCACTCCGCGCCCGTGGTGCGGTGCCAGAGCGTCCAGGCGGGCACCGCCACGGTCGTGAAGGCGGCGAACAGCATGGCCGCCCGGAACAGCTGGCCCCACATGCGGAGGCCGTGGAAGACGGTCTGGCCGCCCCTGAGCGTGCTGCCGCCGATGCCGCGCATCACGGTCTCCTCATCGTTGCGTGAATCGCCACCCGGAGGCAGAGGCCGGCTGGAGCCGGGCGAAAGGGTCCGGGCCGGAGAGAGCCCGGAACAGCAGACCCCGGATCGGTGTCGGGGGCAGGCGGAGGACCTCGGCATGACGGACACAACCAGGGACAACACACGACCCCGGACGACATGGGCCGAGCGCGCTATCGTGCTCTTCGGCCTCGTCCTCGCGGCGCTCTGCACCGCCTGGTCCGCAAGCACCGGCGCCGGCCTCGAGCCGGTCGCGGCGGCGTGGCTCGCCGCCGGCGCCTGGGCCGCGGTCTCCTCGCTGGCGCTCGCGCTGCGGCGGGGTTTCCGGCGCCACGACTGGTCCGCGTTCGGCCGCCACAAGCTTCCGGAGGACACCGAGCTCATCGACTGGTCGACGAAAAGCGGCAGCTGGCTGGACATGGCCGTCGCGGAGGAGAACGAGCGGCTGATGCGCGGGGACTGAGCCCGGAGTTTGCGCCCCGCCGGTCACGGCGAGGAGTCTCCCCAGCCCTTCTCGTCCGGCGGCCTGTTTCCCGCGCCGCCGGGCGCGGCGTCGGGCACCGCGTTCTTCGCCGAGCCGAACAGATTGCCGGCGAGCCAGTCGCCGACCACCGGCAGGTTCTCCGTCGCATGCCGCTCGAAGGGCTTGCTCCTCTCCGCCTCCACCCCGGCGCGCCCTTCCGCGGCCTCGTCCCGCGTCACGGTCTGCCGCGCCTCGCGCGCCGATCCCATCATGATCTGCTCGGTCTTGGTCTCGACCCTCTCCTCCATCGCCCGCAGGTCCGTCTCGCCCGCACGCGGCGCACCGGCTTCGCGCGCCCGGTCTCGCACCCCTTCGGACCAGCCGCCGTATGCGGCCGCGGTCTCGCGCCCGTAGGCGCCGCGCAGCTCGCCCGCCGCCCCCTCGTATTCCGCCGCCCCGCCGACCGATGCCGGGTCCGGCCCCGCGGGCGTCGGGTATTTCTCGGCGATGAAGGCGGCGGCGTATTCCCGGAGCTGCTCCGAGTCCTCCGCCGTCTGCGGCGAGGCGATGCGCATGGCGCCGGCGGCGCCGATCGCGCGGCCGTCCGTGCCCCTCTGCTCCGAGAGCCAGGCGAAGAAGGGCTGCCCCAGCTCGCGCTCGATCGCCTGGGCGTCGGAACGCACCTGCGCGGCCTGCTCCGACCAGCTCTCGGATTCCTGGCGCGCGAACGAGGCCCGCTCCTGGAACGTGCGCATCCGGGTGAGGTTGGCGCTGAGGCTCTCGTCGAGCCCCGCCATCTCGCTGTCGCCGGTCTGGGTCGAGTAGCGCCGCGAGGCTTCCGCCACCTGCGACCAGGTCTCGGTCACCCCGTGCTGGCGGTCGTACTCCTTCACCCGGTTCCAGGCGTCCTGCTCGATGGTCTGGCCGCGCCACATCACCGAGCCGTCGGCGCCCACCGTGACGATGAAGTCCCAGCCGCCGCCCACCTTGGCCTGCCCGGTCAGCACCGCCGCCTGGTTCTTCGATATCCCCGCAATCTCCGACAGCTTCTCGACATGGCTATCGAACTGCTGCGCCTGGCTCGACTCGCTCTCCGTGACGCCGCGCGCGAACGCCGCGCCGGTGGAGACGTCGTGGGAGTAGCGCTCGATCATGGCGGTGGCGTCGGTCACCGCGGCGTTGCGCGCCTGGCCCGCCTCCGCCGACCAGTGGCGCGACAGCGTCCGCGCCTCCGCCGCGCGGGTCTCGTGGCTCGTGGCGAGGGATTCCGAGAGCCGCACGCCGGCCGCCGGGATGCGGCTGGTAGCGGCGCCGGCGTCCGCCACCACCGTCCCGTCGCCGGTCACCGTCATGGCCGCGCCCATGGGCGCGTAGCCGGTGTAGCGGTCGGTGTCGACATGGGCCGAGGTGCGGATCTGGCGCCCCTCCAGCGTCGCGAAGCGGTGGGTGTCGTAGCCGGTGTTGGCGAGCGAGAGGTTGCCGGTCGTGCCCTCGTGGGCCGCAGAGCTTGCCGCGTCCTGGCCCACGGCAAGGACGGAGGTGGCCAGCACGGTCGCCTTCGACAATCCATACGCCAGTGCGGCGGCGAGGAAGGGCACCGACATCGAGAGATATCCCGACATCACCGCGACGTCCGAGGCCACCGCCCGGATGCCGGCCTGGGCCACCAGCGAGATGCCGATATCGCCGCCGGGCATGAGCGCGGTTGCCTGCATCCGCTCGGCCGCCTCTCCCATGCTGATGCGGTGCAGCACCGCGTAGAGCGGCCCCCAGGACTGGAGCCAGATCAGCCCGGTGACGTAGGAACGGAAGATCGGCAGCCCCGCCGGGGTCAGCATCAGCAGCACCGCCATCGGGAAGGCGCCGACATAGAGGCACTCGAAGACGATGCGGAGCAGCGGCACCCAGGTCTCCGCCTGCCTGCCGATCGCCCGGTAGGCGGAGACGGTCTGGGCTTCCGCGCGGGCTTCGGTATAGGCGCGCAGGGCGGCGGCGTTGCCCGCTTCCGCCGCCCATTGCTCGCCGGCATCGTGGACCGCGTTCAGCACCATCTGCTGGCGCATGATCTCGCCCGCCGAGCGCGCGGCGCCGATGAGGAAGTCGTGGGCGGCGGGAAGGGCGGCCAGAAGCTCTGCGCGGGCGAGCGCCTCGGTGCGCGCGTCCGGAAAGATGCGCCGCCCGAACACCGTGCCGGCACGCTGTATCTCGGTGTTCCACTGGGCGTTGAGCCGCCCCGCGCCCACCTGGCAGGTGACGATCTGCCGGTCGATCGGCGTGGCCCCGGTGCCGGTCGCGGGCTGCCGCGTCGCGAACTCGAACATGCGCGCCGGCGAGGCCCCGGCCGAGGGCGAGCCGGCAGCGGTGACGAGGGACCAGATGTCGGTCGACTCCCGCAAATCGTCCGCCGACATGTGCCCGAGCAGCAGCGCGTGGAAGACGCATTGCCGGGCGTAGTTGCGCACGTTGCGCGCGAACACCGTGTCGGTGATCTCCAGCCGCGTCGCCTTGGCCGCGAGCCGGGCCCCGAAGATCAGCCCGTGGCGTTGATACTGGAGGTCATTGGGGAGCGTGAACGCCTGCTCGGTGAGGCGCGTCAGCCCGTCGCCGACCTGCGAGGTCAGCGAGGCGAAGAGCGCGAGGCCGATCGGCACGTTGGCCACCACCGCCGGCGCGAGCGTCGGATCGAGCCGGTCGACCACCCTGACGGTGGCCTTGGGCACGATCATCGCGCCCCAGACGGTGACGAACAGCAGGATCCACTTCGCGTTGTCCTTCCACGAGCCGCCGAAGGCGGTGCGGAACAGGACCCAGGCGAGACCCGCGACGCCCGCGAGCTGGGCCAGCGTGATGTAGGCGCCGCCCGAAGTGATCGCGGCGACGGCGTTCAGGAGATCGACGAGGTAGGTCCCGCCGCCGAGGGTGAAGAGTTCGTACATATATAAGGTGTCACGCCACGGGTCAGCGCGACCCGGCCCCGGCGCCGCCGCGGGCGAACGCCAGTGCGGCGCGGAGATCGGCGCTGAGCGCACCGGCGAGCTCGGTCTCGATCAGGCGCAGCTTCTCGACCACCGCCAGCGCGGTGTTGAGCCGCTGGAGGCCCTGGTGGCGGTGCCGCGCCAGCGCGACGCGGTTCGACCGGAGCCCCTCGCGCCAGCGTTGCAACTGTTCCCCGTCGGCGATGTCGAGGGTGCCGGCGCGCTCCTCGACCGTGCGGTGCAGGTCGGTGATCCACACCTGCATCACGTCGAGCGCCACGGCTTCCGCAAGCGCGTCCATCTCCTGGTCGATCACCGCGCCCCGGTAGGCGGCTGCCGCGTTGGCCACCCGGTAGCCCTGGCCCGATATCTGTTCCCAGACCGCCATCTGGCGCTCGCGGTCGGTGGTGACGGCGAAGGCCTTCAGCACTTCGAGATCAATCTCGTCGGCCCGGTACACGTCCAGCAGCTCCGGCGCGGCATTACCGAGGCGCAGGCGCTGTTCGACCAGCCGCTCCGAGAGGCCGAAGCGGGCGGCGACGGAAGAGACCGACTGACCGGCCTGCACCAACTTCGTGAAGGCGACGACCTGGTCGGCGGGATGCATGGCGATGCGGACGACATTCTCGGCGAGCGAGATCTCGCCGGGTTCGATATCCCCGTCCCGGACCTGGCAGGGCACGGGATGGTCGGCATCGAGCACGCCGTCCTCGACCAAGGCCTGCAGGGCCTTGAGCCGTCGGCCGCCGGCGACCACGGCGAAGCGGTCGGCAACGGCCTGTCCCCCCGGCTCGGTGGCCGGGGCAGGCTCCCCCGATCCGGGATCCTCTCCCGGCTCATCGGCGCGGACGACCAGGTTCTCCAGCAGTCCGAGAGCGGCGATCGAGGCCTTGAGCTCGGCGTCGGCCCGGGGATCGGGCGGCGTCTTGCGGACGTTCTCGGGGGCGAGCGCGAGCCGGCTCAGCGGGATCTCCCGGATGAGCGGTTCGGCCCTGGGGGCGATGAAGTTCATGCCAGTCTCCATGGAAGGTTGCATCGGCGCGGCGCGGGCGGCGGTCTCCGGCCGTCCCGCGCCTGCCCCCGTCCGGCTGCTCTCCGGCTCTTGACGCTGTGCCGACCGGGCGGTGCCGGGATCGGAAGAGGTGGCGAAATGCGCGCCTCAGAGGGGCGGTGCTTCTTCGAGAGAATCCGTCCGAGGCACGGGGATGCCTGTCAGCTCGGGGAGCGGACGGCCGGACGGCGACAAAGTGTGGCCGATGCGCCGTTCGAGGTCGGAATAACGCGCATAAAGGGCCGGTTGCAGTTGCGCCGCCGTATGCAGATCGGCGCGCGAGGCCATGATGCAGAAGACGCAGGACAGCCTGGACATGCCCATGGCGTAGGCCGGATGCGGCGATTGCCCGGCATCGCGGATGACCCGGAAGACGTCGCGTTCGGTGAGGTCGAAGATCGGCAGCCAGTCGAACCAGGTGCGCCCGGCGCGGGAGTTGCGCTCGTTCAGCGTCCAGGGCGGCTTGCGCGCCCGGGCCGGGCTTTCTTCGGCCCGCATGCCCATGGTGCTGACGATCCGGCCGCCGAAGCGCGGGTTGGCCTTGAGATAGCGGCGCAGCTCGCGCTCGATGGGTCCGGTCTTGTAGTCGGAGGTACACCAGCGCCGCGCGGGGTCGGGCCACTTGCCCCGTTCCTCGACGCGGTCGAGCAGGGTCTTGCCGGAGGCAACGGGCGCGAGGATCAGCGGTACGCCTGGCGGGAGCGTCGCCCGGATATGCTCGATCGTGCCCGGCCATTCGACCTCGCCGAGCGGCGCATGGACGGCGACCAGCCGGTCGCGGGGGACGATGCGGGACAGCAGGATCGTCATGGCCTGGCTGTCCTTGCCGCCGCTGGTCGAGATCGCGACGAGGGCGCCGGCGCGGATCGTTTCCCTGCACTCCGAAGGTAGGCGAATGTCGGCGGCGCCGGTGGGCATGGCCAGATCTCCCCGTTGATGGTGCGGGGACACTTTCCGGACCCCGGAATCCGCCCGGGGAACGCTGCCCGCCACCTCTTGCCGGCGCGGGCCCCCGCCGCCGGCCGGGAGCGGCGGTTCCGCGGCGAAAGCGTCAAGTGGGAGGCATGGCCTTCAAGCGGTGGGCCCGTCGTGCGAAATTGCACGGTGCCGCGGGTATGCGGCGTCGATTATCTTGAGGGGAAAGGTGCCGCGATGGGGCCAGCGGAATTGGTTCAGGCCTGTCTGGACGAGATGCGCGATTCGGACGGGTTTGCCGCTGCCGGCGATGTGGCGGAGACGCACAGGGTTGCCCTGCTCGGGACGGTGGGCGTCGCCGCGGTGCTGATCGGCTATGCGCTGGGTGTGCATGACAGCGACCGGGACGACGCTTTGGAACTGTTCGAGGCCCTGATCCGCGGGGCACTGCAGGACGAGGAAGGCAGCGGCCGCATCGGGGCGCGGTTCCTGGACGAGGCAGTGAGAGCGATGCGTGTGCCGGCGTTTACGGATCGGCTCGATCCTCCGACGATCCACGATCTGGCGCGGGCCTATGCCCGGGCCGGCGCGGAGGCGCCGCCCGAGCTGGTGCAGCACCTGATCGGGCAGATGGACGAGCTGACGAAATCCGGCCGGCTGCCTTTCGATCCGGATTCGGAAATCGAGCGGATGCGCGAGGTGCTGGATCTCGACGAGCACTACCTGCACCGGACGCTCGACGAGCGGATTGGCGTCCTGCCGGAAGAGTTGCGGGCCGCGTTTACCTACGAGGTCGCGTGCCGGGACGAGGCGGTCTGCGGCCGGATCGCGATGTACTGGCTGCTGGACGATTCGGCGGATGTGCGGCTGGCGGCGGCCGAGGGGTTCCGCGAACGGGCGCGGAGGGAAATCGTCGAGCCGGTCTCGGCCGCGCTGGTGCCGCTGATCCGCAACTGGATGCCGGCGGATGCCGGGCGGACGCTGCTGGACGAGGCCCTGGCCGAAGCGCGGCGTCGCGAGCTGGTCGCGCCCCTGCCGCGACCGGAACGCCGGCGGGCTGAAGTCTACGGCTCGATCCCGTACAAGTGGGGCACGCAGATGCTGCGCGCGGTTCTGCAGGGCGGGGACGAACCGGCCCTCGCGACGGTCGTTACGGAACTGGGGCGGGGGATCGCAGAGGCCGTGGTCATACCGGGCATGGAAGCGATCGGGGAGTTCATGGATTCGGACGTATTCGACACGATGATCGAAATTCCGTGGGAAACGTTCGAGGAGCAGGTTGCCGTGGCGCTGGCCGAGGGCCTTGCTCTGGAACAACCGCCGGCCGCGGGTCTGGTCGACGTCGCTTTTCTCGTGTGGGATGTGGGAGTTGCGGCCGCGCGCGGTGACCGCGCCGGAATGGTTGTCGGAACTGGATCCGGGCGACGAGATCGCCGCACTGCCCTCGCCGGTGCGAGAGGAGCTGGTCGGCGGCAGCGCGGCGTGGCCGGACGACTACCGCGTGGTGAAGGGCTGGTCGGGGGGAACGGCGATCCTGCAGGACGCCATGGCGGAGACCGACGACGCAGACCGGGCGAGGGCCGGGTTTTTTGCCCGGCTGGAGTCGCGGCGCGAGGACTGGGCGCTGCGGATGCTGCGTAGCGCGCATGTGCTGAAAGGCGCCGGAAACGTTGACTGGAACACCTTCGCGGGGACTGCGAAGGCCCTGTTGGACGGCCGGACGCTGGAGACGATCCCGATCATGGAGTATGTCTGGGAAAGGACGAACCGCGAGCTGGTGAACGAGGAACTACTGCGAGGGCGCGAGTGAGCGGACCGGGGACATGACGGGGAAGATGAAATTGGGAAGCGCGGCGCTCTTGGAACATCGTCCCTGGCCGGTGGTATCGACAGAAGGCGTCAGGTGCCGTCTGGATATGGAAACCGGCCGGTTACTATTGGATGACGGAGGTACGCGGCTCCGGCAGCCAGCCGCGGGGAAAACCCAACGCAGTCGCCGGATTGAGGACTGGGGTGCTGCAGGTCGCGATTCCGTGTCGCGTATGAGGCAAGGACATGGTGACGAGGAAAATTGCTTACATCGCTTCTGCGATCGGCAATAGTAGCAGTGCCTAGACTACCAGCCGATTTCTATGTTCGGAAAACATTATGATGCCTGAATTTGTCGCGGAAACAATTACGGTGAGGCAATCACTAGAGATGCTTGATGGGCCGTTCCGAAAATTCGCGGAAGGCGTCGCTGAGGATCGATATGCTTTATGGCTTGGGTCTGGCATTTCCCTTGGTCGAGTAGATGGGCTAAAGGAAATTGCCATGCGCATAATGGAATTCCTACGATCAAGGATTTCGCCTGATGCTCCTGACTGCCGCTTTGGTCAATCTTTTCAGTCGGCGCTAGATCTTGCTAATCTTTCGCAGAACGAAGAGGAACGAGTCGACCTTACACGACCATTTGGGGATTGGCCGGATGCGGACGCGATTGCGGGAAGGTTGATCAGCAGATATGCCTACTTGCTTGATATACCGGTGGATGGTGAGGCGGATGACTTTTTACTTTGGCATGGTCTTGATGTGGTGTCCACATTTGCGCGTGACGACATTGAGCCCGATGTCGAACATCTTTGTATTGCGATACTGATCTTGGAAGGGGTCGCTTCGGACATCGCTTCAGCTAATTGGGATGGTTTAATCGAAAAGGCCGTAGACACTTTGACAGTGGGCCATGCGGCTATCACCGTCGTTGTGCGGTCCGAAGACCTTCAAGAGCAAGAACTATCTGCAAACCTCTTTAAATTCCATGGTTGTGCGGCGAGGGCAAATGCAGATGAGGAGAAGTACCGGTCATGCTTGATCGGCCGACAGTCCCAGATAAACGGCTGGACCACTCGGCCGGCAAACGCGGCGTTAGTCAATCGGCTGATCGACGTCATCGCGACAAAACCAACCCTAATGATGGGATTGTCGGCGCAGGATGCCAATATTCAAACGATCTTTGCTGCGGCTGAAGCGCGCTTGGCTTGGCCCTGGCCTGGGGATCGACCAAGTTATGTGTTTTCAGAAGACAAGCTTGGAGCTGACCAGAAGAGTTTGTTACGAAATGTTTATCTTGCGGATTATACGCCGGATAAGCGCCAGGAGATCATGGAAGGGCGCGCTCATTCGAGCATACGCTAAGCCACGCTTGTGTCGTTGGTGCTTCATGTGCTCTGCTCGAAGTTGAGAAAACTGATTTTGCTTGCTCCCGGAGCACTTGGCGCCAGAGACCGTTGTGAGCTGCAGCTGGGTGTGGTCGCAGTCCGCAATCTTCTGGCCGCTGGGGCTGAACCAGATCGCTTGTTTTTCTTGCAGGCTTTAATTGATCGGAGCAGCCGAGCGATCACGATATTTCGCGATGGACACACGCGATATGTCCAACGGCCGTACAATTCGCTCACTTCGTTCCCGATGCAAAGATTAGAGACTGACACAAGTTTGCCAGCTTCGGGATTGAGAGAAGCGGCTGTCGCAACAGGCCTTCTGGGGATGGGTATCAATCTTGGGCTCTGGACATTGGAGGCATCGGAGGCAAATCAAGGGGAGGGCGTGTTTCGTATCGCTACAGCCGGTGGCGCAACGAAAACCTATTTGGTGACGAACAGTCATGTGGCGCTTCATCTCCATCAAAATGAAGCATTGCAAGATGGCGAAGACGCTATCGTAATACATAGTCTTGAAAAGACACTGCCACAGACGAGATCTGCCCACAGGCAAAGGGGGCGGCGCGGGCGACCCGGATTGAGAGAAGTGAGTATTGCTGAACTGCTGGAACGCGCTGAGACTAGTGCGGATTTGCTTGAAGCCCTTCGAATGGAGATAGCTCTATGATCGCTCCAACACCTGTGGACCGCATCGCGGAGGTGTTGACCATGGCCGGTTATCGTCGACTATCCATACCATTGGAGATAGCTGGCCTAAGGTTTGAACTTGCTGCCGCGTTTCTGGGAACGAACCCTTCTCCGGATCTAATTCTCGTTGAGGACATCGCCTATGAAGAAGAAAACCGCATACTGAGAAAGATCGAGGGTATAGCTCGGGCCATGGACGTGGTGCAATCTAAGCGACCCCTCACAGTCATATTGGCTGGTCCTCGACCACGATCGTCCACGATTGAAGCGATGTGCCGTGTTTGCCGCGTCTTGCCCGTAGGTCTGGATCAGGATGAAGATCCGGACAAAACATTGAAGAACTGGTTATCAGTATTGATGCCATTGAAGTTACCGGAGCCAAACGCAGGTATAGCAGATCCAATGAAGGCAATTTGTGAGGATCTGGAAGGTCTTCCTGCGGAGGTAACAGGATTGGTAGAACTAGCACGACGGGGTGCAGGTGCGGTGCGCACTCGTCTTCATGAGATTATTTCAGAACCTTTAGAAGATGTTGCCTCGGAGGATGGCCAATGAGTCAGTCACTTAAGGCGATCACTGTTACTAACTTTCGTAGTATTAGAGGACAGATAACGGTTCCTCTGGATGCTCCAGTGGTGCTTATGTACGGTCAGAACGGTACGGGCAAGACTAGCATTCTTTCGGCAATTGAACTCGCCCTAACTAAAAGAGTTTCTTCTTTAGAGCGTTTTGACCCGAATTATGCTTCCCATCTTGTCCACAAAGAAGCAGATAGAGCGACCATTAGTGCTACGATTGGCGGTGTCGAGGGCGATCTCACGTCTACTG
Organism: Alphaproteobacteria bacterium; assembly: GCA_965218865.1. Classification (GTDB taxonomy): domain Bacteria; phylum Pseudomonadota; class Alphaproteobacteria; order JAAXGF01; family JAAXGF01; genus CBDCME01. The sequence continues at coordinate 4,568 of CBDCME010000062.1, read as the reverse complement.
AAATCTTTGTCGAGGGCGAGAGTATTCAAGGACACCACTTAGTATCTGATGCTGATGGACGGTTCTACAGCGAGCGGTGCTATCTTGCTCAAGCCACGCTTAGTAGACTTCTGGAGATTTACGAAAACAAAGACGTCCGTCGGGGTGGTTCGCCGCTGACAATGTTTGTTAATGATCTGCTTGGCTTGAATAATCTCGACGCACTAATTGACGGTTTGCACGACGCGGGTGATATTCGTCGTTTACGAAACGGCTCTCCGGGGTATAGGGATGTTCGGGACACCATTTCTATTATTCAAGAACGCATCAAATCCGATACTCTGGCACTGGAACCGCTCGACAAGGAAGTTGAAGCGGTAAATCAGCGATTGCGCAAGATAAACGGTGGCGTCAACGTAGCGGACGTGCAACAGGAAGGAGATGCAGAGGAAGAAGACAGCTTGTTAGATACGCAGCAAGAGGACTTGGAGCTTCAACGGCTTTCTCGACTGCGACTGGATATGTCCGTGATACGAGATCAATTGGATGACAGTGAGTCATTAATTGATCCAGTCGAACGCGAGAATGTGGAAAGGACGTTTGCTACTGCCGACACGGCACTCAAGAACTGGAGAGCATCGGCGGGTGTGAGGCTGGAAGACCTATTTGAACTCCTCCGGTCAGTGTTCTCGGACGTGCCTTCGCCGGACTCGACAGGACCGGAGCATGCCCGGACCGCTGTGTTAGGTATGCTGGACACGGAGCTTGATCGATGCAAGGGCATGATAGCAAGTCGCCCGTGAAGAACGCGTAAGCGGCTGATGTTGGTAGCTCTTTCGGTTTGGCGAAGTAATCGGATTTGCAAGAAAACGGGTTTTGGGCCTGAAAAGCTTGTGATTTGAAATAATTGATTTTGGGGATTCCCTTCCGTTGCGGAACGTGATTCTCTGCTCCCGTCGATTGGGATTGGAGAACTGTGATGAAGCCATCGCGCAAGGTGTCATCGGGAATAGAGGACCTGTTCCGCTCGCGGTTCGAAAACATCATCAACCTGCGCCACGAGTTGGTGGTGTTGGGGGGCCGGATCGCGTGGACTTTCTTCGACGAGACCTATGAAGCCTTGTATTCGGAGGAGGGTCGGCCGGGGGTCCCGACGCGGTTGATGGTTGGGCTGCACATCCTCAAGCATATGTTCGATCTCTCGGATGAGGAGGTCTGCGAGCGCTGGGTCTACGACCCATACTTCCAGCGCTTCTGCGGCGAAGAGTACTTTCAGCATGAGCTGCCCATGGAGCGCTCGTCGATGACCCGGTGGCGGGACCGGATCGGGCCGGAAGGTTTGGAGAAGGTATTCCAGGAGAGCCTGGCCGTGGCCCACCGGGTGGGGGCGCTGCGGGAGAAGGACCTCGAGCGGGTGACGGTGGACACCACCGTACAAGAGAAGGCGATTGCCTTTCCGACCGACGCCAAACTGATGCAACGAGCCCGCGAGCGGCTGGTGCGACTGGCACGGGAGCACGGCATTGCCCTGCGTCAGTCCTATACCCGCCTGGGCAAGAGGGCGTTGATCATGCAAGGCCGCTACCGCCATGCCAAACAGCACAAGCGGGCCAACAAGGCCCTGCGCAAGCTCAAGACCTATCTCGGGCGCACCGTCCGCGACATCCGCCGCAAGACGGCCCAGGAGGAGAGCCTACGGGATACCTTCCGCCGCCCCTTGTGGCTGGCCGAGCGGGTGTCGACCCAGAAGCGGCGCGACCCCTTGCCCAAGGTCTATTCGCTCCACGCGCCCGAGGTCGAATGCATCGGCAAAGGGAAGGCGCACAAGCCGTACGAGTTCGGCTGCAAGGTCTCCGTGGCGGCGACCAATTCCCGCCCCCCCGGCGGCCAGTTTGTCGCCCACGTCAAGGCCTTCCACGGCAATCCCTATGATGGCCACACCTTGAGGCAGGTGATCGAAGAGATGGAACGCTGGACGGGGATATCGGCCGAGCGCACCTATGTCGACAAGGGATACCAGGGCCACGATTACCCCAACAAACACCGCGTCCTTTAGATCAGGCCAGAAACGCGGCATCACGCCGACGATCAAGAAGGAGCTCAGGCGGCGCTCCGCCGTCGAGGCCGTGATCGGACATCTCAAGAGCGATGGCAGGCTGGGGCGCAACTTCCTCAAAGGCCGCGACGGCGACAAGATCAACGCCATCCTCGCCGGCGCCGGCTACAACTACCGCCTTGTCCTCAAATGGCTGAGGCGTTTGTTTGTCCAAATCCTGGCCGCGCTCCTCAGCGACATCTCGCACCCCACCGCAAACCCAATCGCCGCTTCAGCTTGAAATCAGGGTTCTTCACGGACGACTAGCAAGGGACGCGGAGGATGCCAAGAACCTTGGAGTGTTGGAACAAGAGTTGGTTAGTGCGCGAACGCGAGAGGCTGCGCTGAACGAACAAATTGAGAGGCATTCGAAGGAGGCGGGTACCCTTGCCCAAGCGCTTTCGGGGATGCTCAATCACATTTACTCGAATGAATGTCCTGTCTGCGAGCGCGACTACAGCGAGTCGTCAACTGAGCCGCTTGAATCCCACGTCTCGAGCCGCATTGCAGCTTTGACTCATAGCGCCGGGCAACTGCAATCATTGATGCGGGAACAGGCAGACGCTAACAACGCTACTAGTCGTGGAGCGGCGTCGGGAAGAAAAGACAGCTCGGTTGCTGGCAGTCCCGATGCGCGTCGAACTAGAACGACGCTGTGCGAGGTTGGAAGAGTTGAAGGGACAGTTGACGGATAGTGAGCCCGACGCGGTGTCCGGAGAGCAGATGATCGCGGCGGCTGCGGCGGCATCGCGCGATCTAAATCAACTGAGCTCTCGGGACCTGAGAGCAACAACCATCCGGAGTACGGTGGTACAATTCGCAAATGAACTGGAAATCGCGGCAGTGGAGGACGGCGAGAATTTGCAAGCCGCGATAGACCGTATCCTGGCTGAGGTCAGTAAGATGGAATCGGCCTTATCGGCACGCTTGGCGAATCGCAAGGAAATTTTGGAGCTTCAAAAAGAACGTCAACTAAACTTAAAGAGACGTACCGCCGTGACGAGCGCGATAACGGAGAGCAAAGAAGAGCTTCAACGGCTGAAAAGGTCGAAAGACATGGCAGACTTGCGGATTAGACAAGTGCGAGACTTGGGGAATCGGGTGCGAAAGACAAGAACCCAAATCGTTCGCCAAGTGTTTAATGATGCTCTGAATGCCCTCTGGCGTGATTTGTTCGTGCGCTTGGCACCGGACGAACCGTTTGTACCTGCCTTTGCACTTCCCGACGTCCAAGCTGGGCCAGTGGAAGCAGTTCTAGAAACTCATTATCGGACGGGCGGTAAGGGTGGAAATCCGAGATCTATGTTGAGTTCTGGCAATCTTAACACAGCGGCACTAACGTTGTTTCTTGCGTTGCATCTTTCGGTGAAACCGACACTTCCTTGGCTCGTTATTGATGACCCCTGTTCAAAGTATGGATGAGGTCCATGTTTCACAGTTTGCTGCGCTGCTTCGAACCTTGTCGAAGGAACATGGTCGGCAGATCATATTGGCGGTACACGAAAAGCCCCTGTTCGATTATCTGGCCCTGGAACTTAGTCCGGCGTTTAAAAGTGATCGACTGATAACTGTTGAAATTGGTCGAGCTTCAAGCGGAGAGACAGTATTGACTTATGCACCGTTGGTCTGGTCGGCAGACACAGCCATAGCAGCCTAGGAAGGATAACATACTTGGAAGTTGCGAGATGGTCGCGGTATTGGGCATAAGCCCTACGGCGACCGGCTCCGGCAGCGGCACGGACGCGTCTCGCCCAAACCAGGCTCTGCGAAATGCTTGTCTGTATCGGCCACCACCGGAAGAGCAACCAACTCTTCCTCTCCGACGGTCGCGTAGGGATGGACAATAGTAATGTCGATAGTCCTGTCTGGTCGCGATTGCGCTCGCAAGAATGCATGCATTGTGCGCGCGCCATGACGATGGTGCCGCTGCCTGGGGCCGCATAGTGTCGCTCATGTAGGCGGCCACGCGGATGCTGGGCGGCGGCACGCGTCAGCGCTTGCGGGCGATCACTTCTCCGCATCCGCCCACCAAGAATAGAGTCCCGGCTTGTCGGCGGCGATGGAATCGGTGGGAAACTCGCGCGGGTGTTCCGGCCGGTTCGGTTCGGAGTGCAGCCCGGCGATGTGCCGGACAAAGAATTCTCGGGGCTGATGATCGCTTGATTTGCCTCTGTGCAAGGCTTCGATTGACTCGGAGCAGGAGCAGAGAAAGGTCATCGCAGCTATGTCGCCATTCGGGTTTCTCAGAAGCATTTCGACGTGGTCTAAGACGTAACCTTTCCAAGCATCCTCGAAGATGTCTATGAGGCCAGCACAGGTCGTATCGGCGAAGTCTTCGTGATTGTAGTTTGGTGTGAGGCGCTGCTTCATCGAATTGTTCCATACGGAAGATGCGTGGTTGGAAGACGAGCTGGCGGGTAATGCCGCTATGAGGACGCGCGCTGTCTGGAGTGCCTCGAAATAGGCATCGTCCAGCAGGAGCAGTCTTCTGCCC
>CBDCME010000061.1:0-21754 GCA_965218865.1 Alphaproteobacteria bacterium | reverse complement strand
CTATATTGTAGAGTTTTTGCTTCAAACAAACATTCTTGGAAAATCTACCATATGGGCTCTTGTGAAAAATATATGCGAGGACCATATATTCATAACTGGCAAAAAATTTTCACAATAATGAAAGGGATACCACATGTCCTTTAAGGAATTCTACTCTGCGCACATTGCTCCGGTCACCCGACTGTGCGACCGCGCGAAGGAGCGTTCATGACCAATTCCCCAGCGACAGATGCGCCTACCGATCAGCCGCCCCGGGATGTCCGCAAGGTTCGCCAGTGCCTCAGGTGCAAAGGCAAGTTTTCAAGCAATTGGTCCGGCGAGCGGATTTGTTCTCGCTGCAAACGTTCCCTCGCATGGCGGACCAGTGTGCCGCTCAGGTCCTACCGTTCCAGCAATAGAGTTTGAGGTACGCCTGAGAATCTAGGTTCAATTTGCCGAGGACAATCCTAAGTGCCAGGTTTGCCGGACAGCGCTCCATCGGAAATCCCAACTCGGAAAACTCTCCCACGAAATCGTATTGATGACTGGCCGGATCACCCGCGCCGACCGTAAAGCCATGGTCGGTACCACTTAGGAGCGTGTGATGGTGACGACTGCTGTTGGCTAGCTGCTGTCGATCTGATGGGCCGTGATGTGCGGCGGCTTACCCCCCAGCACCGGAATTTAGAGACGGAACGGCAGCTTTCTCACCTGCCACGACAACTTATACCAACCGCCCCAGAGTTTGACTCACGCAAAGGTTTACACGCTAGGTTTTGTGTGATTCAAGGTTGTTGGCAACAAGGGAGTGTGTTCAATGCCAACGATTCCTTTGCGAAACGACTTTGATGCTGAAAGAGTCCGTGTTCTTGCGGCACGGAGCGATGATGGGAACCAGGCGCGACGGCTTTTGTCGATGGCGGCCATCTACGATGGGATGGATCGAGCGTGCGCGGCGGGTATTGGCGGCATGGATCGGCAGACGTTGCGGGACTGGGTTCACCGGTTCAACGCGGGAGGTCCGGCCGGTCTGATCGACCGCAAGCCGAACGGGGCGTTGCGTCGGTTGACGCCGTCGCAAATGGCGGCGCTTTCGCGGGCTATCGAGGCCGGTCCCGATCCCGAACGGGATGGGGTCGTGCGCTGGCGCTGCATCGATCTCAAGCAACTGATCCGAACGCGCTTCGGCGTGGACTATCACGAGCGGAGCGTCGGCAAGCTGCTGGCCGCGCTCGGGTTCTCGCATATTTCCGCGCGCCCGCGCCACGTCGGCCAGGATGCGCGGGCACAGGAGGAATTTAAAAAAAGTTTTCCCGAACACTTGGCGAAAATCGTAGCGGCACAGCCACCGGACACGCCCATCGAGGTTTGGTTTCAAGATGAAATGCGCGTCGGCCAGAAGAACAGCCTGGTGCGCCAGTGGGCCCCAAAGGGATCGCGCCCGCGCCAGGTCAAGGACCTACGGACCTCTTCGGCGTATCTCTTCGGCGCCATCTGCCCCGAGCGCGGTGAGGGCGCGGCGCTGGTCATGCCGCGCGCCAATACTGAAGCCATGGACCTGCATCTCGAGGAAATCAGCCGGGCCGTTGCCCCAAACGCCCATGCCGTCGTGCTGCTCGACCAAGCCGCATGGCACACCACTGCCAAACTCGGCATCCCGGAGAACATCTCCCTCGTGCCTTTGCCACCCAAGTCCCCGGAGCTCAATCCCGCCGAAAATGTCTGGCAATACCTCCGCCAGAACTGGCTCTCCAATCGTGTCTTCGACTCCTATGAAGCCATCGTCGAGGCCTCTTGCCAAGCCTGGAACAACCTGACCGACCAACCTTGGAAGATCATGTCCATCGGCCTCAGAGCGTGGGCTCGCACAAGTCAATGTTAAGGGCGGTTGGTATGAGTTTATCGTCTCGCCGTAATCGTATATGGTGATCGCTCATTCATTGAGGGACGACATTATGCTGAACCCCACAACAATATTGGGCGAGGCCCTCGGGAATCATTTAGAGGACACCTACAGAAAAACATTTGGGCCCGAGGAGCCGACCTTTCCCGGCAAGCTGAACTTGGTCGCGCGTATGGTGATGGACGTGATCGGCAAGGCGATGTCCCATGCTCTGTTGAAAAAGGCGAGGCAGGCATGGTTGGGCTTCGAGGCTAGGCGGCCTCTTTGATGGTTTCAATGGCGCTTTTCGCTTTTGCCTTTTTCACGTGATCCTCGAGGGCAGCTCTGAGGATGGGGAGTTGCCGGTAGGCCTTGAGGCGACGGAGGTCTTTTGGGCTTCCAGGAGGCCGGCGGCGGTCCATCGCAAGGCCATCTCGGCGTTGCGCCAGCGCTTGACATTGTGCTGCACCATCCTGACCGTTCCCAAGGCATTCTCGATGGCGTTGGTGCAGGCCAAGGAGCGCCTGAGCTTGGGCGGCAGGCCCAAGCGGATCACGGTGAGGATCTCATCCAGGCCCTCCAGGATGGAAGCCGAAACGCCGGGGGCCTCGGTCTCCAGGCGGCGCGCCAGGTTCTTCATGAGGCGTTCGGCTTTCTCGGCATCGTCTTGGTCCCAGGCTTGCCTGAGCGCCTTCTTGACGCCGGCATGAAGGCTTTCGTCGAGGCGCTCGATGATGTTGCGGCCCTTGTGGACCTGGCAGCGCTGGAGGGCGGCCACCGGCCCGAAGGTCCGCTTGATCGCCTTGGAGAGCGCCTTGGCGCCGTCGACGATGAAGAGCCGGGGCACTTCCGGGTCGAGGCCGCGGGCGGTCAGGTTGTCGAGCAGCGCCTGCACCGTGGCGGCATTCTCCGTGGCACCTTCGGCCAGGCCTAGAACATGCTTCTCGCCCGCGCCGTCGATGCCAATAGCTGCCAGCAACACGTGATCGCCGACGTGCAGCCCGTCGATCTGGATGACCAGGAGATCGAGATCCGAAAGGTCGCTGGCCAGGAAGGCCTTCAGCTTCTTGCGCGTCATGGCCACGAAGCGCCGCGAGACCGCGGACTTCGAGGTCGCATCGCCCGCGCGTGCCGGCAAGTCGCCGCTGGCCTCGCCGGGCAGGCGCACGGCGCGCGCGTACTTGCGGGTCGAAACCGTAAGCAGCATGATGTTCATCGCCCAGGACTGCAAAAGCGCCGGGTCCGAGAGCAACTCCCAGCTCGGCAAGCTCATCTCCTTGCCCGCAAGATCGCGCACCCGCGGGCGCGTCAGCTTCACCTTGCCCCCGTGATAGGCAATCTCGCTCTGGGTTGTCCCCCAGCGATGGCCCTGCCGCTCGGCCGTGCGGGCGTGGCGCGCTCCGCAGAGCACCTCGCTATCCTCGTCCAGCATCTCGCCCAGGGTCTCCACCCCGGCCAACAGGCAAAAGCGATCCACGCTCATGCGCAGATCATCAAAAGCCTCCGGCAAGGCCGGCGGCAACAGCGGAAGCGGGATCTCCAACAGTTTCGAAAGGCGGCTGTTCCGTGTAGTCTTGGTCATGGCGTCGTTCTCCTTGATGGATTCAACACCCAGAGCCTAACGGTTCCAGGCGAATGACGCCTACCTCACTTTTTCAACATCAGCCGGGACATTGCCTCTCGAAGGAGTCGAAAACCCTTAAGGGTGCTTCAGAAGGAGAGATTATAGGCGAAGAGGATGCCCAGGATTTCGCTGTCGATATCATCCTCCTCGGCGATTCGCCAGCCTACGTCCACGGCCAAACCGAATTCGAATTCGTAACCGATGGAGATTTGATTAAGTTCGTCGTCGGCATCGGAAGCGCCGGCGACGTCGGTGTTTCTGCTGGTCCGTGAGAGCGCCAGATTCCAGTTTTTCCATACCAGTTGGAGCGACGTCGTCAGGAGGTGCCGGTCGGCACCGTCGACGCCGTCGGCGTTGTCGAAATAGACGTACTCGACGAAGGGGAGAACCTCGACCTCACCGACCGTCTTGGCATAGACGCCGCCGACGACAAAGCCGTTTTCGTCGGCGCTGTCGCCTCGGCCCCCTTCTTGGTGGATGCCGGCGACGTGATATTCGAAATTCGGTAGCGCCGGAATGGCGCCGTCAAGCCCGAGCGCGAACGAGGAGGGGTCCTCGGTGTTGCTGACGCCGCCGTCGGAGAACTCGACGTCGTCCCTCCGATTGAAGACGGACTTGGCCAGAATGCTGGTATCGAGAAAGAAAACGCTAGCCGAGAAAACGTGCTCGCCGAGGGTTTCATCGCGGAAGGTGATGTCGCCGCCAAAGCCGATCCGTTCGCTGAATTCGTAAGTGCCCTCGGCGAAATCGGTACCGTAGACGCCGGGCGCGAGGTTCCAGGCCAAGCCGAAATTCGGCGTGATTTTTCCTCCCCTTATGGTGAAGGGTTCGTATTCGAACTGCAGGTAGAGGTCCTCGACGAACAAACCATGGTCCTCGAAGAAGCGGTCGTCGCTGGGGTCCGGACCCAGGACGGGCTCCAATACGCCGTGAACGAAAACCAACAGGTTGGGCGTAAAATGGGCGACGAGCACCGGCTCCGTCGTTGTGAACAGATCATTCAGCTCGGCGTCCCGATCGTCGGAGTCATAGGTCCAGTCGTTCTGAATTTCGATGGCGATCTCGCCCGACACCCGCGGGTAGCTTTCTCCCTCGGCGGCCAAGCCCGAGTTCATTCGAGATAAGGAAAAAATCCCGGCGGTGACGAGCGACAGGACCCTGAGGGCGCGATCGCTTGAATTTTCACTCTTCATCGGTTTCCCCGTCAAATTATTGAACACCATGAACCCCGCACAAAAACTCATGGCGGATCGGTTTTTTGACTTTCTGCAACGTTATCGAATGGCTCAGTTCGCATTTGGTATGCATTGTGGTAGAATGTTCGCGGTTTGTTTAGGGGAGCGAGGAGATGGATCACGAGCGGTTTCGAGACTGGCTTTCGCATGTGGACGGGCTGACGCCGGCCCAGCGCGAGGAGGTGATGGCGGCCCTGTCGGGACGGCCGGAGGGCGCGGCCTCGCTGGCGGCGATCGAACTCGGCGTGGACGAAGCGCGGCGGTGCCCGCATTGCGGCAGCGGCGGGGCGGTCTCGCGCGGCAAGGCGCGCGGTCTGCGCCGCTACCGGTGCAAGGCTTGCGGGAAGACATTCGGCGCGCTGACCGGTACGCCGCTTTCGGGCCTGCACCGCAAGGAGCGCTGGCTGTCCTTCGGCAAGGCCCTGGCGCAAGGGGAAACGGTGCGCGCCTCGGCGCGGCGGTGCGGCATTGCGCCGAGCACGGCGTTTCGCTGGCGCCACCGCTTCCTTGAGGCGGTCCGGCAAGCCCCGGACCGGCTCGGCGGGATCGTCGAGGCCGACGAGACCTTCGTGCTCGAAAGCCGGAAGGGAGACCGGAAACTGGACCGCAAGCCACGCCGGCGCGGCGGAAAAGCCGGCAAGCGCGGGCTCTCTCGTGAGCAAGTGCCGGTTCTGGTCGCCGCCGACCGTGGCGGCGCAACGCTCAGCAGGACGCTGCCCACCGTCAATGCCGATAGCCTGAAGGAGGCGCTGGAACCGGTCATTGCCCCGGATGCCTTGCTCGTCTCCGACGCCAGCCGCTGTTACCCGCCCGCCGCGGCGGCGCTCGCCATCCGCCACGAGACGGTCAATCTCTCCGCCGGAGAACGGGTACGCGGCGCCCTGCACATCCAGACGGTCAACAGCCGTCATAGCCAACTCAAGGGCTTCCTGCGACGCTACCGCGGCATCGCCACCAAGTATCTCGACAGTTACCTGCGCTGGTTCCATCTCATCGAACTCGCCGACCGACCGACCCCGAGAGCATGCTTGGCCGCAGCCATGGCGAAGCCATGCATACGGTTCGCGAACTGAGCCTATCGAATAGATCATTGACGCGGTCTCGGTGCTTAGCTGAACGTGGTTATGACGGAAAGGGGCATCGGCCAAGCGGAAGGGATTCCGCGACCGGATCATCTCCCTCCAAGGACCGCTTCAATGAACTGGTGGAGCGGATCGGCGATCACTAATATCGAGAGGCAGACGGCCATCGACCCGAGGGCCGGAAACAGCCACGGGAGCACCGCCCGCCCCTGATGGGACAGGAGTGTTTCGACCCGAAAGCGAATGTTGCTGCCGGCGATGGACATGGCTTCGGCTTGGCGCGGAAAGGCGCTGTAAAGGTGCTCGACCGAGAGGATCGTTTCGGCGACGTGAAGCCGGCCGCCGACTTTCGTCGAGGCCGATTCGTCGCAGGCGTGCTCCATGGCCAAGGATAGGTCTCTAAGAAGCCGGCGCCGGATGCCCGGAAACTGAAGCATGGAAAAGGTCCTCGCGACGAGGCTTTTGACGGTGTCGTGGCCGCAAACGTGGGCGCGCTCGTGCGCCAGCACGACCGCCAACTCCTTTTCCGACAAGTGATCGATCAGATGCGAGGAGATGAAAATGCACGCTCTTGGAAATCCGACCGTGACCGCCAAGGGCCCATTCCAGTGCACGACCCCCACATCGCCCGCGATACAACGCCGAGTAAACGTTAGGAAGGTTCGTAATAAATCAGTGATTTTTTCGACGTCCTTGGAGAGGACAAACAGAAATAGGAGCAACACGCCTCCCAACAGACAATACATCCACCATTGTAAGACGTCATGGAGCGGAACGGGCCGGTGAGGAGAACATAATTCCCGGCTGCCGTTCATGGCCTGGTGGCAGTGGTCACTGATGATACCGAGCCAGTTGGCGAACGACGGCATCAGGGTTAATCCCGCCAACAACAGGACCACTCCCAGTGGCATCGCCGAACCCGCCAGGAGGACGTTCACCGATTTGACCCGTGGCTTCCCTGGGACCTGCCAACAGGCCAGCCAATAGACCACCGCGCCCGCGGCGGCCGCGACCAGCAGCACGAGAGCGGCCATCAGGCTCCCCAGGATGAGTTTGTCCAAGGTGTCCAACGGGGTCATTTTTCTTCGATGTCCGCGCGGTAGCGGGCAATCAATCGTTTCAGCTTGTTGAGCGTTTTCTCGTCGGCGCGGGAAGCCAGATCGACGAATGCCGAAACGAGATCGTCCTTGTCGCTCGAGAGCGCTTCGAACACGTCGCTGATCATCCGCGAGATAAGTCCGTCGCGGGTGATCAGGGGGAAATACACATACGCGTGACTGACCTTTACCCGCTCGAGCAATTTCTTCCGAAAGAGCCGCTCCAAGGTGGTCTGAATGGTGTTATGCGATATTCCCCGGGTTATTCCGACGGCCCGGTGCATGGCCTTGGGGTTGCTGGAACCGCTTGCCCAGAGGCGTTCCAAGACGCACTGTTCAAGCTCGCCGATACGAGAATGCCCGATATGAGATCTCGCCCGTCCAAGCACGTGATTCCCCCCTCGCCATGTGCGTCGAACCATATTCCCATACGAAAAGCCGACTATCAATAGGCGTTTTTTCTTGGGGTATGTGCCGAGGAGGGAATTCGATGGCCAAGTCAGGCTCCCGAATAAGAGCAATCACGAGGTAGCCTAGCGACTTGGCTCGCCTGGGGATTGACGGTCGTCGCGGGGGCCGCGGTCGTCGGTATGATACTGGCGGACCCGGGGGTGCACGCCCTGCTGGGGTAGAGGGAGATGATTAAGCCAACCGCGTCTGGCGCCGTTCTTGGTGAGCCTAGAATGGCAGCTTTTGGCTAGCTGCTGCCGTGAAGGGCCGCGTCTGACCACGGCTGCTTTCCTGCCGCAAGCCGCCGTTCTGATTACCGCGCCGCCACCCGTGACGCCTTTTTGTCCCTGGGGATTCTGGCGAACAGGCCGCCGGGTGGATCGGCCCCTTTTTATTTCCGGGAAAATTCCAAAGGACTTTCTTGCTGACCCATCCGCGTAAGCCTCGACGACGGCGCGGATTGTCTCGTGCAGAATGTCAGCAATACTGACCTATTCGTCCGCTAACTCGTTGTCGGGCCCAGTCTCAATCGGCGCGATTTTAAGGCTCGGGAATTTTGGAGATAGGGGACCCAACGGTTCTTGCTTTTTGGTTTCCCAAATTTCGGAAAGGGTCCCTTTTGGCGGGAGGTGTGCGGGGTACGAAGCTATCCGCCCCCAACCCCATCGGGGGGTGTGTGCCGAACTACCCTTGGGGACTACCGACAGGGCGACAGCGGGGGCCGGCTGATACCGAGCGGGGGAATAGGCACGCAGCGGCCCGAAATCCGTCCCGATTGCACCTATGGTGCACCTAATACCAACCGCCCTTAACATTGACTTGTGCGATCCCACGCTCTGAGGCCGATGGACATGATCTTCCAAGGTTGGTCGGTCAGGTTGTTCCAGGCTTGGCAAGAGGCCTCGACGATGGCTTCATAGGAGTCGAAGACACGATTGGAGAGCCAGTTCTGGCGGAGGTATTGCCAGACATTTTCGGCGGGATTGAGCTCCGGGGACTTGGGTGGCAAAGGCACGAGGGAGATGTTCTCCGGGATGCCGAGTTTGGCAGTGGTGTGCCATGCGGCTTGGTCGAGCAGCACGACGGCATGGGCGTTTGGGGCAACGGCCCGGCTGATTTCCTCGAGATGCAGGTCCATGGCTTCAGTATTGGCGCGCGGCATGACCAGCGCCGCGCCCTCACCGCGCTCGGGGCAGATGGCGCCGAAGAGATACGCCGAAGAGGTCCGTAGGTCCTTGACCTGGCGCGGGCGCGATCCCTTTGGGGCCCACTGGCGCACCAGGCTGTTCTTCTGGCCGACGCGCATTTCATCTTGAAACCAAACCTCGATGGGCGTGTCCGGTGGCTGTGCCGCTACGATTTTCGCCAAGTGTTCGGGAAAACTTTTTTTTAAATTCCTCCTGTGCCCGCGCATCCTGGCCGACGTGGCGCGGGCGCGCGGAAATATGCGAGAACCCGAGCGCGGCCAGCAGCTTGCCGACGCTCCGCTCGTGATAGTCCACGCCGAAGCGCGTTCGGATCAGTTGCTTGAGATCGATGCAGCGCCAGCGCACGACCCCATCCCGTTCGGGATCGGGACCGGCCTCGATAGCCCGCGAAAGCGCCGCCATTTGCGACGGCGTCAACCGACGCAACGCCCCGTTCGGCTTGCGGTCGATCAGACCGGCCGGACCTCCCGCGTTGAACCGGTGAACCCAGTCCCGCAACGTCTGCCGATCCATGCCGCCAATACCCGCCGCGCACGCTCGATCCATCCCATCGTAGATGGCCGCCATCGACAAAAGCCGTCGCGCCTGGTTCCCATCATCGCTCCGTGCCGCAAGAACACGGACTCTTTCAGCATCAAAGTCGTTTCGCAAAGGAATCGTTGGCATTGAACACACTCCCTTGTTGCCAACAACCTTGAATCACACAAAACCTAGCGTGTAAACCTTTGCGCGAGTCAAACTCTGGGGCGGTTGGTATAAGTAGTCGTCCGTGAAGAACCCTGATTTCAAGCTGAAGCGGCGATTGGGTTTGCGGTGGGGTGCGAGATGTCGCTGAGGAGCGCGGCCAGGATTTGGACAAACAAACGCCTCAGCCATTTGAGGACAAGGCGGTAGTTGTAGCCGGCGCCGGCGAGGATGGCGTTGATCTTGTCGCCGTCGCGGCCTTTGAGGAAGTTGCGCCCCAGCCTGCCATCGCTCTTGAGATGTCCGATCACGGCCTCGACGGCGGAGCGCCGCCTGAGCTCCTTCTTGATCGTCGGCGTGATGCCGCGTTTCTGGCCTGATCTAAAGACGCGGTGTTTGTTGGGGTAATCGTGGCCCTGGTATCCCTTGTCGACATAGATGCGCTCGGCCGATATCCCCGTCCAGCGTTCCATCTCTTCGATCACCTGCCTCAAGGTGTGGCCATCATAGGGATTGCCGTGGAAGGCCTTGACGTGGGCGACGAACTGGCCGCCGGGGGGGCGGGAATTGGTCGCCGCCACGGAGACCTTGCAGCCGAACTCGTACGGCTTGTGCGCCTTCCCTTTGCCGATGCATTCGACCTCGGGCGCGTGGAGCGAATAGACCTTGGGCAAGGGGTCGCGCCGCTTCTGGGTCGACACCCGCTCGGCCAGCCACAAGGGGCGGCGGAAGGTATCCCGTAGGCTCTCCTCCTGGGCCGTCTTGCGGCGGATGTCGCGGACGGTGCGCCCGAGATAGGTCTTGAGCTTGCGCAGGGCCTTGTTGGCCCGCTTGTGCTGTTTGGCATGGCGGTAGCGGCCTTGCATGATCAACGCCCTCTTGCCCAGGCGGGTATAGGACTGACGCAGGGCAATGCCGTGCTCCCGTGCCAGTCGCACCAGCCGCTCGCGGGCTCGTTGCATCAGTTTGGCGGCGGTCGGAAAGGCAATCGCCTTCTCTTGTACGGTGGTGTCCACCGTCACCCGCTCGAGGTCCTTCTCCCGCAGCGCCCCCACCCGGTGGGCCACGGCCAGGCTCTCCTGGAATACCTTCTCCAAACCTTCCGGCCCGATCCGGTCCCGCCACCGGGTCATCGACGAGCGCTCCATGGGTAGCTCATGCTGAAAGTACTCTTCGCCGCAGAAGCACTGGAAGTATGGGTCGTAGACCCAGCGCTCGCAGACCTCCTCATCCGAGAGATCGAACATATGCTTGAGGATGTGCAGCCCAACCATCAACCGCGTCGGGACCCCCGGCCGACCCTCCTCCGAATACAAGGCTTCATAGGTCTCGTCGAAGAAAGTCCACGCGATCCGGCCCCCCAACACCACCAACTCGTGGCGCAGGTTGATGATGTTTTCGAACCGCGAGCGGAACAGGTCCTCTATTCCCGACGGAATTTCCTAGTTTAAGGTATTGACGATAGGCCCTGGGCGTGGTAGGTTCAATCTTGTCAAGAGGTTAAACCAACAGCCCAGGAGCCTAGCGCCATGAACATAGTACGAATTTTCGAGCGCTTTCCCACCCAAGAATCCTGCATCGCCCGCCTTGAGCAAGCCCGTTGGGGCGGTACGCCGAAATGCGCGTACTGTGACAGCGACAACACCATCCGCAATCAGCACCGTCATTATTGCTACGATTGCAAGACATCGTTCAGCGTAACGGTGGGTACGATTTTCCATCATACCCATATGCCGCTGCAAAAGTGGTTTCTCGCGGTCATGCTGATGCTGAACGCCAAGAAGGGACTGTCCGCGCTCCAACTCTCCCGCGACATTCACGTCAACAAGAACACGGCTTGGCGGATCAACATGCAAATCCGCAAGGCCATGACGCAATACGAACAGCGCCAAATGCTGACCGGCATCGTCGAGATGGATGAGACTTACGTGGGCGGCAAGCCGCGCAAGGGCACCAAGGGAGACGGGCCGGACGGACAACACAAGCCGGGCCGTGGAACCAAGAAGGCTCCCGTAATCGGCGCGGTCGAGCGGGGCGGCAACGTCACGGCAAAGGCGGTTCGGAAGGAAAAGATGAAGGCCAAGCACATGCGGGCTTTCGTGCGGGATCGCGTCGATACATCGAAAGCCAGCCTGATCACGGACGAATACAAGGCATACCTCGACATGTCCAAGCTACTGCCGCACAGCGTCATCAAGCATGACGACTGGTACGTGGATGGCGACATTCATACCAATACCATCGAGGGGTTTTGGGCGCTGTTGAAGCGCGGGATGTTCGGCCAGTTCCACAGCGTGAGCCGCCGTCACCTGCAAAAGTACGTCGATGAATTCTGCTACCGCTACAACCTGCGGAAAGCCGATCCCTTTGCAGCCTTCGACCTCACCATCAACCGTGGTTTGGGAATGGCACGATGAAGTTGAAACTACCAAGAGCAACCCATGAAGGCGTCATCGTTCTCGCGGGCGGAAAGGTTGAAATCCCTTGTGCTGTATTGGAGGACGGACGGCACCTGATAACCCAAAGCGGATTCATGCAAGCACTTGGACGTGCCCGCCAAGCCAAAGGCCGAAAGTACTATGATGCCGACGTCAACATGCCCGCTTTTTTGACGGCAAAGAACCTGAAACCGTTTATTCCCAATAAGTTAGGCGTGACGTCAAGTCAGATTGAATTCCGCAGGGTCAAGGGTGGCGTGGCATATGGTTATGCCGATGAATTATTGCCCACAGTGTGTGAAGTGTTCATTGATGCCTATGATGCTGGCGCGTTAACCAAAAGCCAACTTCATATCGCGGACCATGCGAGGATGTTGATTCGCGGCCTCGCCCATGTCGGCATTGCCGCATTGATCGATGAAGCCACTGGCTATCAAGAGATACGCGACCGAAAGGCTCTGCAAGAGATACTTGACAAATATCTTCTTGCTGAGCATGCCAAGTGGGCAAAACGATTCCCAGATGAATTTTACCAGGAGATATTTCGTTTGCGTGGTTGGCAATGGCAAGGAATGAAAGTTAACAGACCCCAAGTGGTTGCCCACTATACAAATGACATTGTGTGGGATCGTTTGGCTCCTGGCGTAAGGGAAAAACTAGAACATCTTAATCCACCTATCAAAACAGGCGCACGGGCCGCCAAACACCACCAATACCTTACTCGCAACATCGGACACCCGGCTTTACAGAAGCATTTAAATGGGGTCATCGTTCTAATGAAGTCTGTGATTGACTCCAACCCCTCCGATCGAGCTTGGAGAGAATTCAAACGCCGACTCCAGCGCGTTTTTCCTAAGATGAATACAAACTTTGAACTCCCGCTGGACGACTAATGCCGCCGAAAATCCATTGACTTTGTAGAAAACCAGTCCCAGGATTTCCCCTATCGCCAAACCCGAAGCTGGATGCCCCTATGCTGGGCCGCCCGCTTTCACGCGGGAATCTTCCGCAATTTATCGTCCAGCTTTGTAAGCTGGCTATGAGGAAGTTCGATCATGATAGACAAAATCATCAACAATACAAAAAGCGCTCTTAACAAACTGACCGAGCAGGTTGAGTGGCGCAACCTTGGCACAAAAGAAATTTTAACGGCCTTATGCGAGGCCGGGCACCGGATAGACTGGGGCGAGGACCGGCAACTTTGGACCTATGCGTCTCGCGTCGACCCTTGCAAGACAGACGGTAGAATTCCAGCCTGTTTTCACGGTGGGGAGTGGCTTTTTGATGCGTTATGGTATCTAGCGGACAAGAAGGATGAATTCATGCGCTCGATTCCCTTGGTGGCAGAATGCGAATGGGCAAAAGGCGGGGATGTTATTGACGACTTTCAAAAACTCCTCGTCGCTCGTGCCGATGTTCGCGTAATGGTATGGGAGGTTGGGAGGATCGGCCCTCAAGGAAAGAACGTGCTCGAAGAAATGAGAGATTGGATAAGGAACTATAATGCCGCGAAACTCGACATATACCTATTGGCGGAAGCCCGAAGCATCAACGGCAAGAGCTGGTGTTTCGACTTTCATCAATTGCCTTGAAAGTAGAAAACCACATGACCCGTACACCAAGGTGATACACGCCAACAATACCTTAAACTATGAAATTACGATTCCCGATGACACCTTGCGCGATGGCTTCATCACAGTTCTCCAATCCCAATCGACGGGAGCAGAGAATCACGTTCCGCAACGGAAGGGAATCCCCAAAATCAATTATTTCAAATCACAAGCTTTTCAGGCCCAAAACCCGTTTTCTTGCAAATCCGATTACTTCGCCAAACCGAAAGAGCTACCAACATCAGCCGCTTACACGTTCTTCACGGGCGACTCGATAATATTGGTGGAGCCAGGGGGAGTCGAACCCCCGACCTCTTGAATGCCATTCAAGCGCTCTCCCAACTGAGCTATGGCCCCGGCCGGATCGAATTTCACGTTAGGATTGCCCTCAGGGATAGGCAAGCAAAAATGGCGCCGGATAACTCCCGCATCACGGTGCCGGCCCGTCGCATTATTTTTCCTGATTACGCACTTTGCTCCGCGAGTTTGAGGAGGTTGTAGGGCATGGGCGGGGTGCGTAGGGCGGCCCAGGCGAGGCGGGGGATCATCTCGTCCAGGCGGTAGCGGCGATTGAAGCGGTATTCGAACTGGGCCAGGTATCGCGGTGCGTGCTTGGGACGGATGGGGTCCCGCGTAGGCTGTTCTTGACGTTACCGAGGGTCGTATTGACCCATTTGAAGGCGGCCCATTTGGCGGCCTGGGGTCCGCTGCCGGTAACGGCGGGATAATGGCTGCAGCCAGCCGCGGTGACGGCGGTGAAGCAGCTCAGGCCGTCGCTGACGACGGTGCTTCCCGGGGTCAAGACGCGGCGCGACATTTTCTCGATCTCTGCCTTGCGGAAGCCCTTCACCCGGGTGAGCTTGAGCCGGTGCGGCCGACCCTCGGCGGTGGTTTCCACGGCGGCCACGAAAGGCGTTTTGCCGGGTGCGCCACGGCCCCGCTTACCGCCGCGCCGGGCGCCCCCCAGATAGGCGTCGTCGATCTCGATCCGCTTGCCCTCGCCGCCCAGCGGCTTGTTTTCCTCGCGTTCAAGCATCACCTGCATCAGTTTGTGATGCATCTTCCACGCCGTATTGTAGCTGACCCCGAGCCGGCGCCCCAATTCGAGGCTGGAAATCCCTTTCTTCGACTGGCTGATCAGGTAGAGCGCCTCGAACCATACGATCAGCGCCAGGTGGGTCGCATGAAAGATCGTCCCCGCCGTCAACGACACCTGGTAATGGCAGCCGCTGCACTGATACAGCCGCCGACTCTTGTGCTCGCTGTAGCGATCACCGGCACAGCGGGGACAAACAAAACCCTTCGGCCAGCGCCAGCCGAATACCACCGCCCGACATTTCTCCTCGCTAAGTTCACGAAACCACCCCAAACTCAACCCCAACTGAACCGCATTCCTCGACATCGCAAACCTCCTGAAAAACCACCGGATGTTCACTTTTTGTACCATACCAAATCCGCGGAGGAAAATGCGTAATCAGGTTATTTTTTGTCGTCGCCAGAAGCGTCGGCGACGGTTCCGCCGTCGGTATCCGCTTTCGACTCGGCTGAATTCTCGCTCACCTCAGCGCCCGCGTTAACGTCCTCCTTGGCGTCTTCCTTGGCGTCTTCCTTGGCGTCTTCCTTGGCGTCTTCCTTGGGGGTTTCGTCGTCGATGGGGCGTTTGCTGGTTGCGGATTTTTCTTTCACGGGCGAGTGCACGGGTCCACGTGGGGCAGCCGGCCGGCGCGGTTTCGCGCCCGCGTCGATTTCAAACGTCGCGTCGCACCTTGGACATACGACCGGCGTGCGTCGAAGGTCGTAAAAGCGGCAGCCGCAACTCCGGCACAGCCGCTTCGTCCCCCACTCAGGTTTGCTCAATGAAATCCGCCGTTGGCTGAAATTGACGAAACCGCGAGCTGAATTGCCACGTTCTTGCCGTCGTGTCAAAGCTAAAATCATCTTACGTCCCCTATCGCCTCAATGGCAAGTCGTGCTACAGAATCGACGACCACGCCGGCGACTTCGGGAAATTCGTTCGTCGGCCGCGACGTTCCCGGCAGATTGTCATTGCACGCCAATCATGACCAACGCATCGCCGATTGAATCCCGCCGCGCCGCTCCGCTCAAGGGCACGGTGGCGGTGCCGGGCGATAAGTCGATATCGCACCGGGCCCTCATGCTCGCGGGATTGGCGGTCGGCGAAACCGCCATCGAGGGACTTCTCGAAGGGACCGACGTTCTTGCCACGGCACGGGCGATGGCGACTCTGGGCGTTGACGTGCGGCAGGGTGAAGACGGAGTCTGGCGTGTCAGTGGAGTCGGCGTCGGAGGATGCCGGGAACCCGAGCACGTACTCGATCTCGGAAACGCCGGTACCGCGGCCCGCTTGCTCATGGGTATCGCCGCGACTCACCCCTTCACGACCCACTTCACCGGCGACGCGAGTTTGTGCTCGCGGCCCATGGAGCGAGTGGCGGAACCGCTGGCTCTCATCGGTGCGCGGATCGTTGCCCGGCATGGTTGTCGGTTGCCGCTGGCGGTCATCGGATGTGAGTCGCCCGTACCCGTATCGTATGAGCCGCCGGTCCCGTCGGCGCAGGTGAAATCGGCGGTTCTGTTGGCGGCCCTCAACGCCCCGGGCGAAACCACCGTGGTCGAACCGATCGCGACCCGCGATCACACGGAACGTCTGTTGCGCCATTTCGGGGCCGAGCTGCGCCGGGTCGATCGCGAAGACGGTGGCGGCGCCATAACCCTCGTCGGCCAACCGGAGCTCGGGGCCCGTTCGGTCGCCGTCCCGGGCGATCCCTCTTCCGCCGCCTTTCTGGTTGCCGCGGCCCTCGTCGTTCCCGGCTCGTCACTGAGTCTTCCCAACGTCGGAGTCAACGACACCCGGACGGGTCTTTTTACGACCCTGAGGGAGATGGGGGCCGATATCGAAATGAGCGATTGTCGCGATGTCGCGGGGGAGCCGGTCGCCGATCTTCGGGTGCGGTCGTCGGCGTTGTCCGGGGTTTCGGTACCGGCGGCACGGGCCCCGGCGATGATCGACGAGTATCCGATCGTTGCGGTCGCGGCGTCCTTCGCCCGCGGCGAAACCGTGTTGAATGGCGTCGGCGAATTGCGTTTCAAGGAGAGCGACCGCCTAGACGCGATCGCCAGCGGACTGAAGGCATGCGGCGTCGCCGTCGGGATCGACGAAGACAGCCTTGTCGTCGGTGGTTGCGACGGGCCACCACCCGGAGGCGGGCGCATCGAGACCCGCCTCGATCATCGAATCGCGATGGCTTTTCTGGTTCTCGGAATGGCGTCGCGACGCCCCGTCGCGATCGACGATGCCGGCCCCATCGGCACCAGTTTTCCCGGATTCGTCGAGCAATTGAATCGCCTGGGTGCCAGCATTGTCTGAGCGCTCTCAGACCACCATTATCGCGGTCGATGGTCCCGCCGCGTCGGGAAAGGGGACGCTGGCCCGTCGCCTCGCCGATCACCTCGGTCTCCGCCATTTCGATTCCGGCAAGCTCTACCGGGCCACGACCTGGCGTCTGTTGCGAGGCGGGGGCGATCCCGCCGATCCGGAACAGGCGGTCGCCGCCGCGGCAGCCCTCGGCGAGGAGGATCATCTGGCGCCGGAACTGCTCGACGAGGCGGTCGGGCAGGCGGCCGCGCTCGTGGCCAAGTTCCCCGCCGTTCGCGCGGTGCTGCTGGAGCGCCAACGCGCCCTCGGAAGGCGGCCCCCAGGTACGGTCATCGATGGCCGTGACATTGGCACCGTCGTGTTTCCCGACGCCACACACAAGCTCTTCGTTACCGCTTCCCTCGAATGCCGCGCCGAGCGCCGCTGGCGAGAGCTGCGGGAGCTTGGAGTCGGTCCGACCCAGGAAGCGGTTCTGCGCGACATCGCGGCGCGGGACGCCCATGACAAAGGCCGGGAAACGGCGCCGTTGCTCGTGGCGCCGGACGCGATCACCATCGACACGACGGACCTCGATCGGGACGCCGCCCTCGCGGCCGCCCTGGCGGCGATCGGTCAGTCAAGTTAAGCGCCCGAAAGGGATATCGCCGATCGATCGGCTCTTTTCCGGGGTTGGCTGTCGACGTCGACAGGGGATAACGTTGCTCCCCCGGCGCCTGGGCTGAGACTGGATCCCTGCCGCGCACCTTGAAGTATTGGTAAGGGGGAGATGCTGTGATTGGAGTAGGTCGGAACGGTGATTTCCATGGAGAATATTGGGTAATTGGTTGCGGGGAAGCCGCTTCGCCTGTATAGATGCCGCTTTCGTACCAGCGGCACTCTTGAATGTTTTCGCGGGCCGTGGCGGCGGGTGGACGCAAGATGTCGCGGACCGTTGCCGTTCCGGGTCTATTTGTTTTGGTCATCACGTGGAGAAAGCATGAGCAAACGAGCCACCGAAATCGGCGAGGGTAGCGAGCCGAGCAAGGAAGATTTCGCCGCCCTTTTCGCCGAATCCCTCAATAAAATGGATATCGTCGAGGGTGCGGTCGTAAAGGGCAAGGTCATCGGGATCGAGAACGACATGGCCCTGATCGACGTGGGCCTGAAGTCCGAGGGTCGGGTGATGCTGAAGGAATTCGCGGTTCCCGGTCAACCGGCCGACCTCAAGATCGGAGACAGTGTCGAGGTCTTCGTCGAGCGGCTCGAGAACATCAACGGTGAAGCGGTTTTGAGCCGCGAGAAGGCGCGCCACGAGGAAGGTTGGACCCTGCTCGAAAAGGCGTTTAAGGAAAACGCCCGGGTCGGCGGGGTGATCTACAATCGGGTCAAAGGCGGTTTCACCGTCAATTTGTCGGGCGTCACGGCATTCCTGCCGGGAAGTCAGGTCGACGTCCGACCCGTCCGGGACATCGGCCCGCTGATGTCGTCCCAGCACGAGTTCTACATTCTGAAAATGGATCGGCATCGCGGCAACATCGTCGTTTCGCGCCGGGCGGTTCTGGAGGAAGCCCGGGCCGAGGCGCGCGCGGAGCTGATATCCAACCTCAAGGAAGGCCAAATGCTCGACGGCGTGGTGAAGAACATCACCGATTACGGCGCCTTCGTCGACCTCGGCGGTGTCGACGGACTGTTGCACGTCACCGATATCGCCTGGCGCCGCATCAATCACCCCAGCGAGGCGCTGTCGATTGGACAGAACGTCAAGGTGCTGGTCATTCGCTTCAATCCCGAAACCCACCGCATAAGCCTGGGCATGAAACAGCTCGAGGCGGATCCGTGGGAAGGGGTGGATGCAAAATATCCGGTCGATGCCCGTTTCACCGGGCGCGTCACCAACATCACCGATTACGGCGCCTTCGTCGAACTCGAGCCCGGGGTCGAGGGTCTGGTTCATATCACCGAGATGAGTTGGACCAAGAAAAACGTCCATCCCGGAAAGATCGTCTCGACGAGCCAGCAGGTCGACGTCATGGTGCTCGACGTCGATCCCCAGAAACGGCGAATCAGCCTCGGCCTCAAACAATGTCGCGACAATCCCTGGCAAGCGTTTCTCGACACCCATCCCGCCGAAAGCGAGATCGAGGGGCAAGTCAAGAACATCACTGAATTCGGTCTCTTTGTCGGCGTCACCGGAGAAATCGACGGCATGGTCCATATGTCGGATGTCTCGTGGGAGAAGACAGGCGAGGCCGCCGTTCAGGATTACAAGAAGGGTGACCGGGTGCGGGTGAAGATTCTCGAGGTCGACGTCGAGAAGGAACGCATCAGTCTCGGGATCAAGCAGCTACGCAAGGACCCCTTCAGCGAAGTCACCGGGGGCCTCAAACGCGGCGAACAGGTCACCTGCAAGGTGACGGCTATCCAGGACAACGGAATCGAGGTTTCGGTCAACGGTGTAACCGGATTCATTCGCAAGGGCGAGATCTCCCGAGATCGGGCCGACCAGCGCAGCGATCGCTTCGCGGTCGACGAAAAGGTCGATGCCAAGGTGACGTCCGTCGACCGCTCGGAACGCCGAGTCCTCCTTTCCATAAAGGCCCTCGAGGTCGAGGAAGAGCGGCGCGCGATGGCCGAATACGGCTCGTCCGACAGTGGTGCCAGCCTCGGCGAAATCCTCGGCGCGGCAATCAATAAGGCGACCAAGGACAAGGGCGAAACCAAGGAAGAGGGCGGCGGCGAAGCCGAGGGCGGCGAAGAGGAAACCGCCGAAGCCGAGGCGGAGCCAACGGATGCGGCACCCGTGGCCGAGGCGGCTCCGGAAACCGTGGCCGAGGTGGCTCCGGAAACCGTGGCCGAAGCGAAAGATAAAGCAGCTAAACCAAAGGAAAAAGCTGCGAAATCAAAGGAAAAAGCGAAAGGCAAAAAGGATGACGGGTAGGGTCGGCGAAATCATTCGCGGTGAGAATGACGGACCCTGCCGGTCACGGCGCATTGCGGTCGCGCATTGATGACCATCGATACCGATATTCTCATCGATCGCCGACGACTGAAGCGGCGCCTCGTGGCTTGGCGTATCGTCGCGATCGTCGCCACGATGGTTTTGATAGTTGCTGTCGTGAGTACTGGAGGACGTTTGGATCGTTTTCCGTTGACCGACCACGTGGCGCGGTATTCCGTCGACGGTATCATCATTGCGGACACCAACGTCGGTGATGTCCTTGCCGAAATCGCGGAGAACTCGCGGGCGAAGGCCCTGATCGTTCGCATCAATAGTCCGGGAGGGACATTTGTCGGCGGTGAATTGCTCTTCAAGTCATTGCGTCGTGTGGCCGAGCACAAGCCGGTCGTCGTCGTCATGGAAACCTTGGCCACGTCCGCCGGCTACATGGCCGCGATCGCCGGTGACAGAATCGTCGCCTACGAGGGGACCCTGACCGGGTCGATCGGGGTGATCATGCAGACGGCCAACGTCACGGAAATGTTGGGGAAACTCGGCATTACAACCGAGGCGTTGAAGAGTGGCCCCTTAAAGGCGGTACCTTCGCCATTCGAACCCTTGGGCGACGAGGCGCGCGAAGTGACACAGGGCCTTATCACGGAATTGCACGATCTGTTCGTGTCCATGGTGGCGGAGCGCCGGGACCTCGACGAGACCACGGCGCGAAAACTTGCGGACGGAAGGGTATACACGGGACGGAGCGCGGTTGGGATGGGATTGATCGACGCCATCGGAGGAGAACTGGAAGTGCGTGATTGGCTTGAAGCGGAACGCGGAATTTCCCTCGACCTGCCGGTGCACGACGTACCCACCAAGGGCCCGGGCGAGGATTTGGTTTCCGACGGTTTTTCATGGGCGATGAAGACCGTGTTTCCGAAGCGGCATATGCTGGACGGTCTCATTTCCGTTTGGCACCCTAGTCTCTATTGAATAACGGTATTCGGGATTTCGACCGGATCGGCATTCCCGCTACCTGGCGGGTTGCTTTGCAAGAAATGGATCGACCCCGACACTTGGTTCACGGGTGTTGGGAGATGTTGATCCATAAGATTGATGGGAGTGTGATTCGTACCGGGTCGGGAGCCATCGGTCTGATAAGAATCACTGGTTGGGAGCCACCGGCATGACACGATCGCAACTGGTATCGCGGCTCGCGGAACTCAATCCGCACTTGTACCACCGGGACGTCGAGCGAATCGTCACCACGATTTTCGAGGAAATTTCGACGGCCCTGGCGCGCGGTAATCGCGTCGAGCTCAGGGGCTTCGGTTCGTTTTCCCTCAAGCAACGCACGGCACGTATCGGGCGCAATCCGCGCACCGGCTCGGCGGTCGCGGTTGCGGCGAAGTTTCTCCCCTATTTCAAGACCGGCAAGGAACTCCGCGATTTATTGAATCAGCGCTGATTTGTTGGTTCGCCGTGAAGATTTTGGGTTGGATCGTTACCCTACCGGTTGGCGTCGTCTGTATCGCCCTCGCGGTGGCCAACCGGCACACGGTGAAGGTCTATTTCGATCCTCTTCCATTCGGAATCGAGGCCCGCGTGGCGACCGTCGTGCTCGCCGCCTTTGTGGCGGGGGTCTTTTTCGGCATGGCTCTCGCCTGGATTTCGCGCCGCACGTCCCGCCGAGAGGCCCGTATCAGCCGGCGCGAGGCGAAGCGTCTCAAGAAGCAGCGCGCGGAGTATCCCTCCCAGGAAGCGAGTTCGGGTGGTGGCGGTCCGCCGTCGCTGACGGCTTCCTGACCAAACCGTTCCTCATGACTTCGTCGGGGTGGCCCTTTGGACTGGCACGTCCGCCGCCGCAACAATCTGGCCGCTGATTGCGCAGGCTGTTTCGGCGAGATCGATGAAGCGATCGGTAATGCTCTCCGGTGGCGGCAAGCGAGAGGGATCCTCCCCCGGCATTGCCTCGGCGCGCATTCTGGTACGAACCACTCCCGGATCAAGCAAGTTGACCGTAACCCGCGTTTTGCGAAGTTCGGCGGCGTAGGTCAAGGCCATCGATTCGAGGGCCGACTTGCTCGTGGCATAGGCACCCCAATAGGGAAAGACGCCGCGCGTGATTCCCGAGGTTACGAAGTCGCCCGTGAA
>CBDCME010000060.1:0-24047 GCA_965218865.1 Alphaproteobacteria bacterium | reverse complement strand
TTCTTTCTTCCGAGCACGGAAAAAAGATCGCGGTGATCGTAAACGAGTTCGGCGAAATCGGGATCGACCATCAACTGATCGTGAGCTCGGATGAAGAAATCATCGAGATGAACAATGGCTGCATCTGTTGCACCGTACGTGGCGATCTCATTCGGATTATCGACGACATATTTGCCCGCTATCGGGAATTGGATCATATCGTCATCGAAACGACCGGGTTGGCTGATCCCGGACCGGTGATCCAGTCCTTTCTGGCCGATGACCGCGTGGCCTCGCGGACCACGCTCGACGCCATCGTGACGATCGTCGATTCCAAGCATATCCATGACCACCTGGATAGCCACGAGGCCGAGGAGCAGATCGCCTTCGCCGACGTCATCCTGGTCAATAAAACCGACCTCGTGAAACCGCGCGATCTGGAGATCTTGGAAACGAAGGTTCGTCGGCTGAACCCGACCGCGAAAATATTCCGAACGGTGCAATGCGCTCTCGAACTCCAGCACGTTCTCGGAGTCGGGAGTTTTGATCTGAAGAATGCCCTCAGCGTTGCCCCCGATCTGTTGAGCGAGGACGATCATCAACACGACGAGTCGATTCAATCAGTCTGTATCACCCGGGATGGCTGCGTAGATCCCAAAAAGTTCAACCGTTGGCTCTTCGATCTGGCTCAGGAACACGGCCAACACATCTTCCGGATGAAGGGAATCCTCAACATCGGCGACGAGGACCGGCGGTTCGTCTTTCAAGGGGTCCACATGATGATCGACGGCCGGCCCGGCCAACCTTGGGCGGCCGACGAAACCCGCCGCAACGAGCTCATTTTCATAGGCCGCTATTTGAATACCCTGTCCCTCGAGGAGGGATTCGTCGCCTGCCTGACTGAAGATATTCTTTAAAAAGACACGGGCCGCCCTATCGGTTGAACTTGGCGTATGGTAAGGGCGGCGGTCCAATCATGGCTGTCCATGAAAGATAAATTGGCGAGGGTGGATTGGCACGAACAGCTCTCAAGCAGGAAACGAACGGACGGGGTGGACCGGGAGAACCGGGATGCTTGACGCGGTAGCGACTTGGCTCGCCTGGGGATTGACGGTCGTCGCGGGGGCCGCGGTCGTCGGTTTGATACTGGCGGACCCGGGGGTGCACGCCCTGCTGGGGTAAAGGGAGATGATTAAGCCAGCGGGCCGATGAAATGCTCGACAGAGGCGACATTGACGGACAGCGAGTGTGGATACGGATATTGGAGGCCGTGAGGGGGATGTTGGCCGAGGAACCGGTCAAGTCCACCCGGGGTCCCAAGCTCACCCTCAATCAGGAGAGCATGATCACGGTCCTAGAACAGGCCGGAACCGGAGGACTGAGCGTCGAGGAGTGGAACGAACAAGCCCGGGAGGCCGGCATCTCCAGAAAGCAAACCCTTTACAACTGCCGAATCGCCCTCAAGGATAAGAAACTCGTCTACGAATGGGACGAACGCTGAAAGCTCACGGGTAGATGACCAAGAAGCGGAAGCAGATACGGCTGCTGAGCAAAGAGGTGCCAGACTTTGCCAACGTGCAAGAGTTCGACCATTGGTTGGCCTCGAACATGGGTCTTACTAGCGGAGGCAATAACCCAACGGACGGGATATCGGAACGGGCTGAGTCGCTAATTGATATATTCAGTGATTCCGACGTTCGGAATGTAATTACAGCGGGCAGAACCGAAATTGACTCTCTTTACAGACTCGCAATAATCCGACCGCTGCGGCAATTAGCGAACAAGTACCGCACGAAGCATTAGCAGCCGCCCGAAGCGTCGAGGAACACGAGAAGGGAGCAATTGATGGCGTTCATACGGAAGCGGAAGCGGGAAGACATGAAAAAGTTGATGCTGTTGGTGGCGTTAACTGTTGCGATACAGGTATCGCCGGCAGAGGCCGTCTGGAAAAAAGGGAATTTACTCGTTGACGAGTGTCTGAGTGAATCAGATTTCAATGAAATTATGTGTTATGGATACGTCATTGGAATCGCCGACATGGTTCACGAGATGGCCCAGATGGCCGAATCGAAAAGGGTCTGGCGTCCCGATGTGTGCTTTCCAGACATTACGTCAATATCGGCGGCACAGATAAAACGTGTCGTCGTGAAGTACCTGAAAAAGCACCCTGAGGAGACACACAATAAGGCGGTAATTCTAGTGATAGGAGCCTTCGAGGAAGCCTTCCCATGTGAGTGAGGTTTTCGAGCGGCGGAGCCAATTCACGAACCCAAACAATCCCCGCCGAAGCGGGGCGGATGAGATCCGGGCCACATCATGGGGTGCCTACGTCGTCACCCGTGAAGAACGTGTAAGCGGCTGATGTTGGTAGCTCTTTCGGTTTGGCGAAGTAATCGGATTTGCAAGAAAACGGGTTTTGGGCCTGAAAAGCTTGCGATTTGAAATAATTGATTTTGGGGATTCCCTTCCGTTGCGGAACGTGATTCTCTGCTCCCGTCGATTGGGATTGGAGAACTGTGATGAAGCCATCGCGCAAGGTGTCATCGGGAATAGAGGACCTGTTCCGCTCGCGGTTCGAAAACATCATCAACCTGCGCCACGAGTTGGTGGTGTTGGGGGGCCGGATCGCGTGGACTTTCTTCGACGAGACCTATGAAGCCTTGTATTCGGAGGAGGGTCGGCCGGGGGTCCCGACGCGGTTGATGGTTGGGCTGCACATCCTCAAGCATATGTTCGATCTCTCGGATGAGGAGGTCTGCGAGCGCTGGGTCTACGACCCATACTTCCAGTGCTTCTGCGGCGAAGAGTACTTTCAGCATGAGCTGCCCATGGAGCGCTCGTCGATGACCCGGTGGCGGGACCGGATCGGGCCGGAAGGTTTGGAGAAGGTATTCCAGGAGAGCCTGGCCGTGGCCCACCGGGTGGGGGCGCTGCGGGAGAAGGACCTCGAGCGGGTGACGGTGGACACCACCGTACAAGAGAAGGCGATTGCCTTTCCGACCGCCGCCAAACTGATGCAACGAGCCCGCGAGCGGCTGGTGCGACTGGCACGGGAGCACGGCATTGCCCTGCGTCAGTCCTATACCCGCCTGGGCAAGAGGGCGTTGATCATGCAAGGCCGCTACCGCCATGCCAAACAGCACAAGCGGGCCAACAAGGCCCTGCGCAAGCTCAAGACCTATCTCGGGCGCACCGTCCGCGACATCCGCCGCAAGACGGCCCAGGAGGAGAGCCTACGGGATACCTTCCGCCGCCCCTTGTGGCTGGCCGAGCGGGTGTCGACCCAGAAGCGGCGCGACCCCTTGCCCAAGGTCTATTCGCTCCACGCGCCCGAGGTCGAATGCATCGGCAAAGGGAAGGCGCACAAGCCGTACGAGTTCGGCTGCAAGGTCTCCGTGGCGGCGACCAATTCCCGCCCCCCCGGCGGCCAGTTCGTCGCCCACGTCAAGGCCTTCCACGGCAATCCCTATGATGGCCACACCTTGAGGCAGGTGATCGAAGAGATGGAACGCTGGACGGGGATATCGGCCGAGCGCATCTATGTCGACAAGGGATACCAGGGCCACGATTACCCCAACAAACACCGCGTCTTTAGATCAGGCCAGAAACACGGCATCACGCCGACGATCAAGAAGGAGCTCAGGCGGCGCTCCGCCGTCGAGGCCGTGATCGGACATCTCAAGAGCGATGGCAGGCTGGGGCGCAACTTCCTCAAAGGCCGCGACGGCGACAAGATCAACGCCATCCTCGCCGGCGCCGGCTACAACTACCGCCTTGTCCTCAAATGGCTGAGGCGTTTGTTTGTCCAAATCCTGGCCGCGCTCCTCAGCGACATCTCGCACCCCACCGCAAACCCAATCGCCGCTTCAGCTTGAAATCAGGGTTCTTCACGGACGACTACAAAACCTTGATTTTTGGGGGTTTGCCGCCGTGGTATCAATGCGCCTGGTGCGGAACGCCCATCGTCCCTCGCGCCACGGGAGGAAAGCCGCAACGGTTTTGCTCGACACCGTGCCGTCGCGATATGGACACCGGCCTCCGGGCCTGAGCCAACCTGGGTAGGGTCACATTAGGCAATATTCACGTGCTCGTCGCCCTCAAGGCCGGGGGCCAGGGACCTGCTACACCGGCAAGCCCTGTGATTACACCACGCACAGCCATATCAATTTCTGCGTCTATGACAGCACCTGGGAGGCGTCGGAAGCCTTCGAACTTGACCGCAACCTGGAGGTCGAAGCCTGGGTAAAGAACGATCACCTCGGCTTCGAGGTGCTGTATATCTATCGCGGTGTCGTTCGGAAATACCGCCCGGACTTCATCATCCGTCTGAAATCCGGCGACTATCTGGTCCTGGAGACCAAAGGTCGCGACAGCGAGCAGAACCAGACCAAGCGCCGCTTCCTTGACGAGTGGGTGAACGACATCAACGAGCATGGAGGCTTTCCCCGTTGTGAATGAGTGGGCCTGAAGCATGGTTATTCGACGGATTTTCCTCCAGCAACGTTTCCCAACTGAGATTAGCAACATCAGGCCTCGCTCAGGCGGGGATTTTGGGGTTCTGCATCGATGGATTCCGGCAACGTGTCGTTTGCGAACATGGTGCGGACATGGTTATCGGCTCTATTCACCTACATTCAACTTGTCATCAGAATTAAGTTTCCATTCGCGCAACAAGCGCTCCGCTTCGGCAATTTCGTCCGGGCTCATTTGTTTCGCCAGGAGGTCACGGTGCTTCCGAGCCAATCTGAGACCTTGTGCGGCCGAAAGGCTGAACCAGAAGTGCGCCTTGGCGTTATCCTGGCCTATACCCTCACCTTTTTGGTACATGCGTCCAAGAGTGAATTGGGCGTAGAATTCACCGCCCGCGGCCTTGCGGGACCATTCCGCGACCTCCTGTGACTCGCTCGAATCATCATTTGCTCGCGGATCGGGTTGGGCGTCGGAATCACCTTGCTCCGCCAACAACACACGGGCGTCTGCTCGGTAAAGGTCGTGTTTGGATGGCGATTCTGGGATTTCCGCGCTCATGGAAACGGCAGAGGCGAGGGACAAATGAAACATAGCAAGTATCATCACTCGCATCGCACCCTCATTTTGTTCCCAATTTTCCGTCGTCGTACACAACGTCTGGCCCGTGAATTCTTTCGAGACATGGCTTTTACGCACGAAACCATATCGTACTCGGTTTTTTTGAAAGTGGCTAAGAATTTGTAATGAGGAACGCGGATGTCATTTAATTCGCTCGAAGCAATCATACCGGATCGTGCAGCAATCATATTTCCATCGCGGAGGGACCAGCTCCTAAATTCACAAACCAAGTGCAACGTCGGTATGATCCGGAGTTGCTATGGGAACGCAATATGATCAGTTCGTGTTTGACAATCTGGTTGAGATTTACTGGCATCATGAAGCCCGTAAATCTGGTCCGGAAATTGTTCGCCTGATGAGCCGGCACCCGACCACCATTTGGCTTGAGTTGAAGCAGAATTCGCTGCCCAAGGGCGGCTACAAGCCAGCCTCGGAGCGGATATTTTTGCCGCTCATGATTGGCACCGACCCCGCCGTGGCCTATGCTGGCGGCGCTGCAGGCGGTGAGATTATGTCCTCACACTCCCGTGGCAGCCGAGCGAATCTTTTGAACTTAGCCCCGCTCCGGCGAGTATTTTTTTGTTCAGCGCATGCAGAGCCGAGCAGGCCGCTCGAAAAGATCAAGCCTTGCTCAGGTTGACGGCTTTGGGGCCGCGGGTGTCGGACTGGACTTCGAACTCGACCTTCTGGCCTTCCGCGAGGTAGCCCATGCCGGAGGCCTCGACGGCGGAAATGTGCACGAAGACGTCTTTCGATCCATCCTCGGGAGTGATGAAACCGAAACCCTTGTTCGTGTTGAAGAACTTTACGGTACCGATGGTCATAGTGGCAATGTCCCGGCTGATGTTGAAAAAGTGAGGTAGGCGTCATTCGCCTGGAACCGTTAGGCTCTGGGTGTTGAATCCATCAAGGAGAACGACGCCATGACCAAGACTACACGGAACAGCCGCCTTTCGAAACTGTTGGAGATCCCGCTTCCGCTGTTGCCGCCGGCCTTGCCGGAGGCTTTTGATGATCTGCGCATGAGCGTGGATCGCTTTTGCCTGTTGGCCGGGGTGGAGACCCTGGGCGAGATGCTGGACGAGGATAGCGAGGTGCTCTGCGGAGCGCGCCACGCCCGCACGGCCGAGCGGCAGGGCCATCGCTGGGGGACAACCCAGAGCGAGATTGCCTATCACGGGGGCAAGGTGAAGCTGACGCGCCCGCGGGTGCGCGATCTTGCGGGCAAGGAGATGAGCTTGCCGAGCTGGGAGTTGCTCTCGGACCCGGCGCTTTTGCAGTCCTGGGCGATGAACATCATGCTGCTTACGGTTTCGACCCGCAAGTACGCGCGCGCCGTGCGCCTGCCCGGCGAGGCCAGCGGCGACTTGCCGGCACGCGCGGGCGATGCGACCTCGAAGTCCGCGGTCTCGCGGCGCTTCGTGGCCATGACGCGCAAGAAGCTGAAGGCCTTCCTGGCCAGCGACCTTTCGGATCTCGATCTCCTGGTCATCCAGATCGACGGGCTGCACGTCGGCGATCACGTGTTGCTGGCAGCTATTGGCATCGACGGCGCGGGCGAGAAGCATGTTCTAGGCCTGGCCGAAGGTGCCACGGAGAATGCCGCCACGGTGCAGGCGCTGCTCGACAACCTGACCGCCCGCGGCCTCGACCCGGAAGTGCCCCGGCTCTTCATCGTCGACGGCGCCAAGGCGCTCTCCAAGGCGATCAAGCGGACCTTCGGGCCGGTGGCCGCCCTCCAGCGCTGCCAGGTCCACAAGGGCCGCAACATCATCGAGCGCCTCGACGAAAGCCTTCATGCCGGCGTCAAGAAGGCGCTCAGGCAAGCCTGGGACCAAGACGATGCCGAGAAAGCCGAACGCCTCATGAAGAACCTGGCGCGCCGCCTGGAGACCGAGGCCCCCGGCGTTTCGGCTTCCATCCTGGAGGGCCTGGATGAGATCCTCACCGTGATCCGCTTGGGCCTGCCGCCCAAGCTCAGGCGCTCCTTGGCCTGCACCAACGCCATCGAGAATGCCTTGGGAACGGTCAGGATGGTGCAGCACAATGTCAAGCGCTGGCGCAACGCCGAGATGGCCTTGCGATGGACCGCCGCCGGCCTCCTGGAAGCCCAAAAGACCTCCGTCGCCTCAAGGCCTACCGGCAACTCCCCATCCTCAGAGCTGCCCTCGAGGATCACGTGAAAAAGGCAAAAGCGAAAAGCGCCATTGAAACCATCAAAGAGGCCGCCTGGCCTCGAAGCCCAACCATGCCTGCCTCGCCTTTTTCAACAGAGCATGGGACATCGCCGTCATAGTTTTGATATTCCCATAGTGGATTGTTTTCCTCGGTCCATAACGTTCCGGTGGTCTGATAGATGCTCAAGCGATTGGGGAAATTTCAGGGAGAAGATGGTGTGCGTTCCGCCAAAATCCGCCGATCGGCGCAAGTATTCACGCCGTTGATGTATTGGGAGCACAGAAAGAAAGCAAGCTTTTTCGAAATTTGGCCACTTCGCCATTAGCCGTGGCGATTGTTACCGTGAATCAACGGCCATACCGTGATCCCGCGCTTTACGTCTGGGAGCCGATCCTCCCATTCCCTCTTATGGATCGGTGACGTTAGTACATTATTTCCTAACCTAGCCCCGCTTCGGCGGGGATTTTTTGTGCCGCCGCTAACCTGTATCGCCAGACACTGCGGTCCTTCTTGCGTAGCTCACGAGAGCCAATTCATCCGTTGACGACAGGAGAATTCGATCTAATGTGACCATTGACGGCCCAGTTATCTCCGCCAGCTGACACCACGTCGCCGGCGGCGTCGCTGCCGTTATTGCTATTGATACCGCTGTCGAAGTTGATTTCGGAGGGCACCGTTACGTTCGCAAACGCGTCCGTCGCCAGTCCGGGTTCGGAAACCGGTGACCCCAGTCCACTGACGCTGATCACCTGATCGGTAAACGTTGGTACGTCGTCGGGTATCTGGGACGAATCCGCTACTTCGCCCTCGGTTTCGGCTTCATTTGACAACGCGTCGTCCGTTTCCTCGCCCGCAGCTTCCTCGGCCTCCTCGGACGAGGCGGTTTGTTCGGAATCCTCGGAGTCGCCCGCGGCATCTTCTCCGGACTCCGCTGCCTCGCCTTCCGCCTCGGCTTCGCCGTCGGCCTCGGCCTCCGAGTCCCCGTCCGAGTCGCCGCGCTCGCGGGAACTGGGTGTCGGAAGGCTCTTAAGCACGGACCCGAAGAGCGACGCTAGATCGTCAGCGGAAAGCTGAACCTCTTCCGGCACGGAGGAGGCGCCGCTGATGCTCAACGTCTGATTGGGCTGGTCGAGGACGAACTGGCCGGCGCCATTGGTCACGACCATCGATCCGAGGGTGCCGTCGGCGTCTGGGAGGAGAGTGACCGTATCGTTTCCGGTTCCCGCCGCGATCGCGCCATTGGTGCCCCGCACACCCAACATGTAGATCGGCGTCTGGAGAACCATTTCCTCGGGATTGTTGGCCGCGATCTCGCCGCTGACGAAGGCGACGACGCCCTCCACGATCGAGAACAACGACGACCCTTCGCCGCTTTCCTGATCGTAGGCGAAGTGATCGAGGACCAAGCGCGCGTTTTCATCGACGGCGAAGGTGGAATTGTCGTTGAAGACGAGGCCGACGCTGGCGCCGGCTTCCGTTTCCAGGAGATCGCCCTGGAAAACCGGTGCATCGACCGAAAGAACGACGACGGTGCCGTCGGCGCGGGTGGCGGTCGCCATCCCTTCGACGGTCGTGACCCGGCCGATGACCGTTCCCGCCGGGGCGGTGGACGCCTCGGCGTATTGTCCCGGCGCCATGGGGCCGGCGAGCGTGGCCGCGAGCTCCGGCGAGTACACGCCCCCGTCGTCGGTCATCAACGACGGCGGGTTGGAAAGCGCGAAGTAGCCTATGACCAGTATGGTCTCGCCATCGACCGTCCTGAGCAGCAGATCGCTTCCCTGGCGTACGAACTCCGCCGACGAGAGGACGATGCCGCGAGGCAGGACCAGGGTTTCCCCCGCGACAGGGTCGAGCACGATCGGCCCGCCCGCGCCTTCGTCGGCCGCGGCGCGGCCTTGCCGCCCACTGAATGCCGTTTTTGTTGAAAAGCTCATTTCACCCACCGACAAACCTGAAATTTGCGGAGAGTGTAAGGAACAAAAATTTACAAATTATAAGCATCAAGAACTAACCAACGAAACCAAATTGTATGTAATACCCCACACCGAAAGTACGGGCCGTCACGAGCGCAAGGCACCCGCAAAACGCTCTCCCGGGAAATATTTCCCTAAGGTCGGTGCGCGCGGCCAGCACGGCTCCGCGCTCTCGCGATTTCCCGCGGCGACGCAAAGGTTGCGTTAAGGATAAAAAGGTAAACCCTTGGGGATAGTTGCGTGAGAAATGGGTTCGTGCACGGGAGCTTTCGTCGAACAAGCGCCCGGTCGATTTCCAACCGATGACACCGCGGTGACGAGATGCGTGAGAGCGATCCGGCAAAGGCCCGACCAGGCCTGCGAAAATTCCTTCCGTCGCTCTTCTCGTTCGCCCTCGTCGCGGTGATCTATCTCGCCGGCGGTCTCGAAGCACTTGAATACAGACTCACCGACCTCCGCTTTCAGTTGACGAAGCAGGAGGCTTCCGACGGTCTGGTCATCGTCATGATCGACCCGCCGAGTTTGGGCGAACTCTCGGTCTGGCCGTGGCCCCGAACCTATCACGCCCAGTTGGTCGATAATCTCGTCGCCGCTGGCGCCCGCCATGTCGCCTTCGACATCGAATTCAGCGCCGAATCCAGCGCGGAAGCCGACGAGGCCCTCGTTCGTTCCTTCGCGGCGGCCGACAAGAGAGTTGTCCTGCCGATATTCAAGCAACTCCACCAGGGAAAAAGCGGCCCGGAAATCATCTTGACCGAACCCTTGCCGGCGCTTCAGCCCCACGTTCGGCTGGTGTCGATCAACGCCCAACCGGAAAAGGACTCGATCGTTCGCCGCATGTCGGTTCTAGAGGCGTGGCGCGAGCACTCGCTACCGTCGCTCTCCGCATTTCTTGCCGGTAAGGCACTACTCCCCCACCGGTCGTTCTACATCGATTTCGGCATCTCGCCGACATCGATCCCGCGGCTGTCTTTCGCGGACGTCTTCAACGGACGCTTCGACCCGGCCGTGGTGGCGGGAAAACAAGTGATTATCGGCGCCACCGCGCTCCAACTACAGGACTATTTTCCGGTTCCGGTGCACGTCTCGCTCAGCGGCGTGATCATTCACGCACTGGCCTACCAGTCCCTGGTCCAGGGGCGGGCGCTGCAAAAAACGGCCCCGATCCCGATCCTGCTCGTCACCATGATCGTCGTCGGCCTCCTTGGGCCCCGTCTCGGCCAATGGTCGTGGAAGCAAATTCTATTGCTGTTGTTAGGGCTTTCCGCTGGGCGTGATCGCCCTCTCGACGATGGTCCAGGGAGCAACACCGTTGCTCGTCGATACGACGCCGTTGATCCTCACAATTGCTCTGGTTTTCGCCGTCGAAATGGTGAGCCGGATCGACCGCCAAACCGTGAGCCTGCTCGTCCAGGGATTGAAATTGAAGCGCACGGATACCCTGATGCGCAACATCGTCGCGAACACCTTCGACGGTATTCTCACGGTTCGCGAGGACGGTGGCATCGAGACGGCGAACGCCGCCGCCCGGGAAATTTTCGGCTACCCGGAGGACGGCATGACCGGGGAACATATCGCAACCCTGTTTCCGGAGATCGCCCGGCGCGTCGGCGGCAGTCAAAGGCCGCGACGGCGACAAGATCAACGCCATCCTCGCCGGCGCCGGCTACAACTACCGCCTTGTCCTCAAATGGCTGAGGCGTTTGTTTGTCCAAATCCTGGCCGCGCTCCTCAGCGACATCTCGCACCCCACCGCAAACCCAATCGCCGCTTCAGCTTGAAATCAGGGTTCTTCACGGACGACTACGTACCTCGTTCTCCCCGATTCTCCCTTCTTTTGTCATCGGCTCGACCTCCTGGATGGCAGGATGACACGTCGGTTGTCTGCGACCAAGCGACAGTGGCTCGCGAAATTATCGGCACTTAATGTCTTGGGCCCGTATCTCCAGTGCAAGGTCCAATTCAAAATGATCATGCTCAAACGTAAAGTCAGCAACAATATCAAAGCCTTGCGCTCTCTGCTGATGAATCATCTGTGTGTGTGTCGCTACACTAGGTTAATCGCCCACTCGACTTGACACGCGATGGCCAACGTGCCCAACCCCGCCCATCACTCACACCTGTCATCCTCAGGGCAACTCATCAGCAAGAAATAAAGAAGAGGATATACGCTCGGCTCTATTCTCCATTCTGTGCTAATACCAGACATCTCGGCGTGAGTGTTTTTCTCAAGCCAACCTTCTCCTATTATACTTTTCGGACTCTTCGGTATACGTGCTGTTTGCTTGATGCGCGGCATACCAGCCATGAGGGGAAGCATCGTTTTCAGTTTTTTCACCGAATAATACCAACCGCCCCAGAGTTTGACTCGCGCAAAGGTTTACACGCAGGTTTTGTGTGATTCAAGGTTGTTGGCAACAAGGGAGTGTGTTCAATGCCAACGATTCCTTTGCGAAACGACTTTGATGCTGAAAGAGTCCGTGTTCTTGCGGCACGGAGCGATGATGGGAACCAGGCGCGCCGGCTTTTGTCGATGGCGGCCATCTACGATGGGATGGATCGAGCGTGCGCGGCGGGTATTGGCGGCATGGATCGGCAGACGTTGCGGGACTGGGTTCACCGGTTCAACGCGGGAGGTCCGGCCGGTCTGATCGACCGCAAGCCGAACGGGGCGTTGCGTCGGTTGACGCCGTCGCAAATGGCGGCGCTTTCGCGGGCTATCGAGGCCGGTCCCGATCCCGAACGGGATGGGGTCGTGCGCTGGCGCTGCATCGATCTCAAGCAACTGATCCGAACGCGCTTCGGCGTGGACTATCACGAGCGGAGCGTCGGCAAGCTGCTGGCCGCGCTCGGGTTCTCGCATATTTCCGCGCGCCCGCGCCACGTCGGCCAGGATGCGCGGGCACAGGAGGAATTTAAAAAAAAGTTTTCCCGAACACTTGGCGAAAATCGTAGCGGCACAGCCACCGGACACGCCCATCGAGGTTTGGTTTCAAGATGAAATGCGCGTCGGCCAAAAGAACAGCCTGGTGCGCCAGTGGGCCCCAAAGGGATCGCGCCCGCGCCAGGTCAAGGACCTACGGACCTCTTCGGCGTATCTCTTCGGCGCCATCTGCCCCGAGCGCGGTGAGGGCGCGGCGCTGGTCATGCCGCGCGCCAATACTGAAGCCATGGACCTGCATCTCGAGGAAATCAGCCGGGCCGTTGCCCCAAACGCCCATGCCGTCGTGCTGCTCGACCAAGCCGCATGGCACACCACTGCCAAACTCGGCATCCCGGAGAACATCTCCCTCGTGCCTTTGCCACCCAAGTCCCCGGAGCTCAATCCCGCCGAAAATGTCGGGCAATACCTCCGCCAGAACTGGCTCTCCAATCGTGTCTTCGACTCCTATGAAGCCATCGTCGAGGCCTCTTGCCAAGCCTGGAACAACCTGACCGACCAACCTTGGAAGATCATGTCCATCGGCCCCAGAGCGTGGGCTCGCACAAGTCAATGTTAAGGGCGGTTGGTATTACTTCCGGAATTTAGATAATTATTATCAAGATTGTTTGTCAGACAACAGTCTGCACTATCTGGGCGAAAGACCCAAAGCTATTTTCGAAAACACGGCTATTCCCGAATACGTCAACCCGGATGTGGTCGCCGCCGCGTTTATAACAGAAGAGGTGTCGATCGACCAGGTAACACTAAAGGGTTTTCTTAAGAATAAAATCCTCGAATCTCCGACCATTGACCTCTACTTGGGACATTGCGTAACTGAAATATTAATATCCTAATATGACACCTGACGATCAGGCGGCGTATTTGACGGGGTGGGGGCGGAAGTAACCGCGCACTCGATCCGATGAACGCTGAATTGCGCACAAGACGGCGCGGGTATTCTTGTCCAGTTCGTCCTTGGTGCCGGGCTGCGGCTTTTGGCGCAACTTCTGCTTGACATCGTTGTTCAAGTATTCGTCCGGGTTGCACTCGGGGGCCGGGAGGTAGAACAGCTCGATCTCGTGGCGATGGCTCAGAGTCCAGGCCTTGACCCACTTGGCGTGGTGCACCTTCAGGTTATCTATGATCAGGAACACCTTCTGCTTTGCGTCCTTGATCAGCCGCCGCAGGAAGATGATGAAGCGATCGACGTTAAGCGCCCCATCATACAGCATGAAGCGCATCAGGCCGCGGTTGGAGACGGCCGAAATCATGCTCTTGGAGATCTTCTTGGCGGTCCGGCCAACCACCGGCGTCTGGCCTCTTGGGGCATAACTGCGGCCGATCTGGTCTTGGTTGGAGATGCCGGTCTCGTCGCCCCAGTAGACGACGGCTCTCTCTCGCTTGGCGCGCCCGGCGATCGCCGGGTAGTCGCGCTCCAACCAGGCGGCCACGGCGGCGGGCGAGCGTTGTTTGGCGCGCGCCAGCGGCTTTTGCGGGGTCATGCCCCAGCGCTTCAGGTAGAGCTGGACGGTCGACAGGCCAAGGCGCT
This sequence comes from Alphaproteobacteria bacterium, assembly GCA_965218865.1. Taxonomy (GTDB): domain Bacteria; phylum Pseudomonadota; class Alphaproteobacteria; order JAAXGF01; family JAAXGF01; genus CBDCME01. The sequence continues at coordinate 10,357 of CBDCME010000060.1, read as the reverse complement.
TGCCCAACCGGCGCTCGATCAACTCGCGCACCGCACGGGACGTCCACAATGCAAACGGCAGTTTGAGCTGATCGGGCGTCTTGTCGGCGATCCAGCGGCGGACTTGCCGGCCCTCCTCGGTGGTCAGCGCCCCCTTGCCCTTGCGTCCGGAAACCCGACGACCATCCAGGAGGCCGTCCTCGCCCCGTTCGCGATACCGCTTGAGCCAGATGTTGACCGTCTGCCGCTGCACGCCAACAACCCTGGCCGCCTCGGCCCGGCTCGATCCACCCTGCTCGACAAGCACGATCGCCCGACGCCGGAGTTCCTCCTGCGCCGCCCGACCAATGCCACGAAAGTCACGCGCTTCCATGCACCATGTATAGCACAGTCCGATCAATATGTCAGGTATTATTTTGGGATATTAGTAATAACCATAGCAGCTTGTGCACTGCCAACTCCCCTCTCCACCGCTATTTATAAGCGGATAACCAACATTCCCCGGATGACTCCATCTGATCCTCGATAAATCGCCACACACGTGAGGGTCAGACGCGAATCAGGTCCTCATTGGTCACATGGGTCGAGTTCTCCTATCGTCAATGAACGAACTGACCCTCGTGAGCGTGGTCGAGGGGGTCATTTCCGTGGCGAGGGTGTTACGGTTCACACGGAGCCTAGGCCGCTTCAGGTCATAACTCCCGGTGTTGACCCTGATCATTCAGGGTCCGCTTGCTTGGAAACAGCGGTCGAAGTCGGCTAGAACTTTCGTTGTGTGCCGCTATGCGCAACGTGTTGTAGCTGCGATCCGGAAGGCAAGGCATAGCCGAAGTTCGTGAAACAGATCGATTGTCAGAGGGGGGCCGATCCTACGTTGGGCAGAACTCCGACTTGGTTATATCCCTGACCGACCCGACGAGGTTCGCTCAAGGGGTAAGTGGCCGTAGGCCGGTAGCGTGGTTAAGCACACGTCGTCCACGGCCCCGCCGACGGTAAAGTGATAAAGGCTCTGCCAAGCATCGTCCGAGAGATCGATGTCGAACAGCTGATGCACGAAGTCATCGAAGTAACAACCCATGCCGGTTGAGCGCACACCAGCGGCCTCGGCCTCAAGATAAAGCACTTGGCCGATCAAACCGGATTCCCAGAAGAGGCGACGGTAGGCCCATGCCCCTTCCTCATCGAGAGTGCGCGCAAAGTCGGCCACCATGCCCAGGCTGAAGGCGCTGTCGCCGGCGATTTCTTGGAAGCAGCTTGCGTGAGTGGCGGCCGCACGGCAATCGCCGAGGGCTAAGGCGTAGAGCGGTATGTCGCTCGACTCGACGTGTTCCCAGGCAAACCGAGGGTGACAGGCATCACGGAAGGCGTCGAGGCGGGCCCCGTCCCGCACAAGAACGTATAGACCTGGTGAAAGCTTATCAATCCGGTGCACGAACAGGCACAAATGGACCCGGGCTGAAAAATTGATCGCCCTCCATGGTGGGTGCGAACGATCGGGGAGTGTGCGCGCAAGCATCCTGAAAAAGGCGTCAAGGGACAGTCCGGTTTTCCCGTCCAATTGGACGGCACTTCGTCGCTGACGGATGATCACCGCCGCTCGTACGGTTTCACACCTTGGTCCCAAGGCACGAGCGCTGGTTGCTCCCGAATCGGCGAACGGGAGCGATGCCGTTGACGGCTTGACCGTGGCGGCCTCGACAGCGGTAATTTCCGGCCAATCGACGCGATCCGGGCTAAGCCGGTTCGCTTTGCTGCGTAACGCCCAGCGCGTGTCCTGGAGTTGCTTCCAAGCGGTAATCCCTAGCGAGAGTTCGAGAAACAGGCCAAGGCTCTCCACAGTAAGCGGCCGCGGCGGTATCTCCTTGGAATCGAGCACCGAGTCATAGGGCGGCGTACGATCGTCTGGAACAAGTGGCAATTTGAACAATCGGGCACCCGAGAAGCGCCTAAACGGATCGGGCTGGTTAGCCCAGTCCATGTATCCCGGCCCCGGGGCGTAACGCCCCGGCATGTGCTTTGTGCGCTGATGGTAGGCGCGCACTCGCGCCACCGCGTCGGCGACGCCAGCAACGTCACTGAGCGGGGTCTTGGTTTTTAAGGTCATAGGTTCAGGATTGTCCGCTCATTTCCGACCCACTCGCGGGCAAAGGCGCGGTCGTGATGATACCAGGACCGATCCGGAGGAAAGTTTAACATTTCCTCGCGGGCGCGGCGGCTTTAACCGAGGTCGGAATTTCCTAGTTTAAGGTATTGACGATAGGCCCTGGGCGTGGTAGGTTCAATCTTGTCAAGAGGTTAAACCAACAGCCCAGGAGCCTAGCGCCATGAACATAGTACGAATTTTCGAGCGCTTTCCCACCCAAGAATCCTGCATCGCCCGCCTTGAGCAAGCCCGTTGGGGCGGTACGCCGAAATGCGCGTACTGTGACAGCGACAACACCATCCGCAATCAGCACCGTCATTATTGCTACGATTGCAAGACATCGTTCAGCGTAACGGTGGGTACGATTTTCCATCATACCCATATGCCGCTGCAAAAGTGGTTTCTCGCGGTCATGCTGATGCTGAACGCCAAGAAGGGACTGTCCGCGCTCCAACTCTCCCGCGACATTCACGTCAACAAGAACACGGCTTGGCGGATCAACATGCAAATCCGCAAGGCCATGACGCAATACGAACAGCGCCAAATGCTGACCGGCATCGTCGAGATGGATGAGACTTACGTGGGCGGCAAGCCGCGCAAGGGCACCAAGGGAGACGGGCCGGACGGACAACACAAGCCGGGCCGTGGAACCAAGAAGGCTCCCGTAATCGGCGCGGTCGAGCGGGGCGGCAACGTCACGGCAAAGGCGGTTCGGAAGGAAAAGATGAAGGCCAAGCACATGCGGGCTTTCGTGCGGGATCGCGTCGATACATCGAAAGCCAGCCTGATCACGGACGAATACAAGGCATACCTCGACATGTCCAAGCTACTGCCGCACAGCGTCATCAAGCATGACGACTGGTACGTGGATGGCGACATTCATACCAATACCATCGAGGGGTTTTGGGCGCTGTTGAAGCGCGGGATGTTCGGCCAGTTCCACAGCGTGAGCCGCCGTCACCTGCAAAAGTACGTCGATGAATTCTGCTACCGCTACAACCTGCGGAAAGCCGATCCCTTTGCAGCCTTCGACCTCACCATCAACCGTGGTTTGGGAATGGCACGATGAAGTTGAAACTACCAAGAGCAACCCATGAAGGCGTCATCGTTCTCGCGGGCGGAAAGGTTGAAATCCCTTGTGCTGTATTGGAGGACGGACGGCACCTGATAACCCAAAGCGGATTCATGCAAGCACTTGGACGTGCCCGCCAAGCCAAAGGCCGAAAGTACTATGATGCCGACGTCAACATGCCCGCTTTTTTGACGGCAAAGAACCTGAAACCGTTTATTCCCAATAAGTTAGGCGTGACGTCAAGTCAGATTGAATTCCGCAGGGTCAAGGGTGGCGTGGCATATGGTTATGCCGATGAATTATTGCCCACAGTGTGTGAAGTGTTCATTGATGCCTATGATGCTGGCGCGTTAACCAAAAGCCAACTTCATATCGCGGACCATGCGAGGATGTTGATTCGCGGCCTCGCCCATGTCGGCATTGCCGCATTGATCGATGAAGCCACTGGCTATCAAGAGATACGCGACCGAAAGGCTCTGCAAGAGATACTTGACAAATATCTTCTTGCTGAGCATGCCAAGTGGGCAAAACGATTCCCAGATGAATTTTACCAGGAGATATTTCGTTTGCGTGGTTGGCAATGGCAAGGAATGAAAGTTAACAGACCCCAAGTGGTTGCCCACTATACAAATGACATTGTGTGGGATCGTTTGGCTCCTGGCGTAAGGGAAAAACTAGAACATCTTAATCCACCTATCAAAACAGGCGCACGGGCCGCCAAACACCACCAATACCTTACTCGCAACATCGGACACCCGGCTTTACAGAAGCATTTAAATGGGGTCATCGTTCTAATGAAGTCTGTGATTGACTCCAACCCCTCCGATCGAGCTTGGAGAGAATTCAAACGCCGACTCCAGCGCGTTTTTCCTAAGATGAATACAAACTTTGAACTCCCGCTGGACGACTAATGCCGCCGAAAATCCATTGACTTTGTAGAAAACCAGTCCCAGGATTTCCCCTATCGCCAAACCCGAAGCTGGATGCCCCTATGCTGGGCCGCCCGCTTTCACGCGGGAATCTTCCGCAATTTATCGTCCAGCTTTGTAAGCTGGCTATGAGGAAGTTCGATCATGATAGACAAAATCATCAACAATACAAAAAGCGCTCTTAACAAACTGACCGAGCAGGTTGAGTGGCGCAACCTTGGCACAAAAGAAATTTTAACGGCCTTATGCGAGGCCGGGCACCGGATAGACTGGGGCGAGGACCGGCAACTTTGGACCTATGCAGGGCTAGTTTTTTGTCCGCCCAGTGATCAGGGTGAGGTGATCGCGGCGCTGGCCATTTCATTCTCGGTGTGGCAGTGTGCCGGTCATGGCGACGCTGCCGGTCTCGGATTCGTCCATTGATTTGCGCGCGGTCACGGTGCGTCCGACCTGGGGCGCGCAGGAGCACCGGCGCTGGGACCGGTTGGTGGAGCAGCACCACTACCTGGCGTTCCACGGCGTCATCGGCAAGGGCCTGCGCCATGTCGCGGTGCATGGCGAGACCTGGCTCGCACTGATCGGCTGGCAGCCCGGCGCGTTCAAGCTGGGCGCGCGTGATCGCTGGATCGGGTGGTCGGCCGAGCAGCAGTTCCGGCGTCTGCATCTGATCGCCAACAACTCGCGCTTCGTCATTCTGACGCCTGGCCGAGTGCCGAACCTGGCCTCCCGTGTGCTGGGGCTGAGCCTGCGGCGGCTGTCTGAGGACATCCAGGCGGTGCACGGATATCCGGCTCTTCTGGCGGAGACGTTCGTGGACGTCTCGCGATTTGCCGGCACCTGCTACCGCGCGTCGAACTGGCGCTCTCTGGGGCTGACGCGGGGCTTTGCCCGTGAGCCCGGAGGGGCAGCGCGCTGGCGCCACCACGGTCAGCCCAAGGAGGTCTTCGTGTTCGGACTGACAGACGGCGCCCCCGAGGCGCTGAGCCGTACCGGGATGCCGGCACACTGGAACGCCGAGCAGCACACCGAGCCGATGGCCGCGCCCCGGCTGCGCAGCCTGTTCGAGTGTCTGGGTGAGGTGCCCGAGTACCGCCATGCCCGGGGCAAGCGCTATGCGCTCAACACCATTCTGGTGATCGCCGTCGCCGCCCGGCTTGCCGGATACCGGGGGGTGAACGCGTTCGCCCAGTTCGCCGCCCTGCTCTCCCAGGAGCAGCTCGAGGCGGTGGGTGCGTTCTGGAGCCCTTCCAAACAGCGCTACACCCCGCCCGCGATCACCACCTTCCACAAGACCCTCACCGCCCTGCCGCCAGAGACCCTGGACAACGCGATTAGCCAGTGGACCGGCCAGCATGGCAGCGCGCACGCGCCGGTCGCCATGGACGGAAAGGATCTGCGCGGCGCCTCGAAGCAGACCGAAGACGGGCGCAGGATGATGGTGGCGGCGGTCGAGCACGACACCGGCGTGGTCCTCGGGCAGGTCGAGGTCGACCGCAAGAGCAACGAAATCCCGGCCGTGCGCGAACTCTCCAGCGGCCTCGACCTCACAGGCCGGATCGTCACCATGGACGCGATGCACGCTCAGCACGAGACCGCGCGCTGCCTGCTCGGGCGTCGCGCCGACTACGTGATGAGCGCGGTCAAGGACAACCAGGAGATGATCTTCGAAGACCTCAAGGCGATCGACTTCAGCGATGCGCTCTGGCACGAAACCGTCGACAAGGGCCATGGCCGCATCGAGCGCCGACGCTGCGCCGTCGTCGACCTCTCCGCTGCCGAGTGGGACGGCTACGCCAACCTCCACGGGCGACGCCAGGCCATGCGCATCGAGCGCGAACGCGAGATCCTCAAGACCGGCAAGCGCAGCATCGAGGTGACCTGGAGCCTCACCTCGCTCGGCGCAGAGCGCGCCGGACCCGAGGAGTTGCTCGAACTGGTGCGCAACCACTGGCATATCGAGAACCGCCTGCACTACGTGCGCGACTTCACCTACGACGAAGACCGATGCCGGGCCTACGTGCGTCACCTGCCCAGAAATCTCGCCTGCTTGACCAACGCGGCCATCGCCATCGTGCGCTGCGACGGACGCTTCCGTTATCTGCCCGAGGCCAACCGGCACTATGCCGCCCGGGCGCAGGAGGCCCTCGACGCGATCATGACCGCGCCCATCGCCTGAGACAGCACGCCTCTCCCCCGGACCGGGACGTGCCGCCGAGCGGCGCGGGCGGACCGGTGTGCCTGTCGAATCCGAAAACGCCGTCCGGTGGCTTCGAGCAGTCCCCATGACGTCGTCGAGGCAAGCTCGGGGCTCCCCGAACCCCGTGCACCGAGCACGATCCCACTCATCCCGAACCCTCAACCGCGACTAAAAATTGTTCCTGTGGACCTATGCGTCTCGCGTCGACCCTTGCAAGACAGACGGTAGAATTCCAGCCTGTTTTCACGGTGGGGAGTGGCTTTTTGATGCGTTATGGTATCTAGCGGACAAGAAGGATGAATTCATGCGCTCGATTCTCTTGGTGGCAGAATGCGAATGGGCAAAAGGCGGGGATGTTATTGACGACTTTCAAAAACTCCTCGTCGCTCGTGCCGATGTTCGCGTAATGGTATGGGAGGTTGGGAGGATCGGCCCTCAAGGAAAGAACGTGCTCGAAGAAATGAGAGATTGGATAAGGAACTATAATGCCGCGAAACTCGACATATACCTATTGGCGGAAGCCCGAAGCATCAACGGCAAGAGCTGGTGTTTCGACTTTCATCAATTGCCTTGAAAGTAGAAAACCACATGAACCGTACACCAAGGTGATACACGCCAACAATACCTTAAACTAGGAAATTACGACGCAAAAAATGTGCGGACGCGCATTTTCGAACGGACACTTGCAAGGATAGATTTCTTGCAATTCGAACCTTCTTGGGCCTCAATCGTCGCCAGGGCGGACTTCGTCGGCGACGCCCAGGCACCACGTCAGGATGCCTTTTTGCGCGTGCATGCGGTTCTCGACCTCGTCCCAGACGACCGACTGGGGCCCGTCGATGACCGAGGCCGTGACCTCGTCGCCCCGATACGCCGGCAGGCAGTGCATGAAAATGGCGTCCGGATCGGCGAGCGCCATGACGGCGTCGTTGACCTGATAGGGCCTGAGCACGCGGCGCTGAACCCCGGCCTCGGTATCGCCCATCGATACCCAAGTATCGGTGACCACGCAATCGGCCCCGCGCGCCGCCGCCTCGAGGGTCTCGGTGAGGACGATGTCGCCGCCCTCGGCCGCGGCCCAATCCAACACGCTCGCGGGCGGCGCCAGTTCCTTGGGGCACGCCAAGCGCAAGCTGAAATCGAAGCGCACGGCGGCGTGAATCCACGAAGTCGCCATGTTGTTGCCGTCGCCCAGCCAGGCGACGACCCGATTCTCGATCGGACCCCGGTGTTCCTCGAAGGTCATGATGTCGCCCATCAGCTGGCACGGATGGGTCTCGTCGGTCAGACCGTTGATTACGGGCACGGTGGCGTTTTCGGCCAGTTCGGTCAGGGTGCCATGGGCCGTGGTGCGAATCATGATGGCGTCGACGTAGCGCGACAGGACGCGGGCCGTGTCGGCGACCGTCTCGCCCCGCCCCAATTGGGAATCGACGCGATTCAGCATGATCGGCTGACCGCCCAGTTGGCGCATGGCGATCTCGAAGGAAACCCGGGTCCGGGTCGAGGGCGTCTCGAACACCAGGGCCAGAATCTTGCTCGTCAGCGGCGTCGGCCGCCGGCCCTCGGCCAAACCACGCTTCATGGCCCGGGAGTCGTCGAGAATGCCCCGCAGGGTCTTGCCGTCGAGGCGGTCGAGATCGAGAAAATGGCGGATCGAATTCACGGACCAGCGTCCCCGAATACGGATTCCATGATCGCCAGGGCCTCGTCGACGTGGGTTTCGTCGATGATCAACGGCGGCAGCAGGCGGACGACGTTGTCTCCGGCGGCCACCGTCAGCAGGCCGGCGGCGCGCAGACGGGATACCATCTCGCGGCAGTCGCCGTGGATTTTCAGACCGAGCATCAGCCCCAGGCCGCGGATCTCGACGATGGCTTCGTCGAAGCGGTCGGAAAGGGCGCTGAGACGTTGGTGCAGGATCTCGCCGATCGCCGCGGCGCGAGCGAGGAAGCCATCGTCGAGAACGACGTCGAGGACGGCGTTCGCCACCGCCATGGCAAGGGGATTTCCGCCGAAGGTCGAGCCGTGGGATCCGACCTCCATGGCGGCCGCGGCGGCTTCCGTCGCGAGGCAGGCCCCGATCGGAAAGCCACCGCCGAGTCCTTTCGCCAGCGCCATCACGTCGGGGGCTACCCCGGACCCTTGGTGGGCGAAGAGGCGGCCGCAGCGGCCCATGCCGCACTGGACCTCGTCGAACACGAGCAGCAGTCCGTTGGTGTCCGCCAAGGCCCGCAATTCGCGCAAGGTCTCGGGCCCTACCGGGCGCACGCCGCCCTCGCCCTGGACCGGTTCGATCATGATCGCCGCCGTTCGCGCGCCAATCGCCGCCCGTAGCTCATCGAGGTCCGCGAACGGAACCTGATCGAAGCCGTCGACGGGCGGTCCGAAACCGGCCAGGTGCTTGGCTTGGCCCGAGGCCGAAATCGCCGCCAGGGTACGGCCGTGGAAGGCGCCCTCGAAGGTGACGATCCGGTAGCGCTCGGGCTGTCCGGCGTGAGCGAAATGCTTGCGGACCAATTTGATCGCGCATTCCACGGCCTCGGCCCCCGAATTCCCGAAGAACACGGTATCGGCGAAGCTGTGGGCGACCAACCTTTCGGCGAGTTTCCGCTGATCGGGGATCGTAAAAATGTTTGAGCAGTGCCAGACCTTGGCGCCCTGGCGGCTCAACGCCGCCAGCAGCCGGGGATGGCCATGGCCGAGTACGGTCACCCCGATGCCGCTGGCGAAATCCAGGTATCGGCGGCCGTCCCCGCCCTCAAGATACGCCCCCTCGCCGCGCTCGAAGCCGAGATCGGCCCGGGCATAAGTGGGCATCAGCGCTGAAATCACCAAACTCCTCCCCTCGCCTTCGCCGAAACCGCTCGAAGGCTGATCATCTTTGGTTAATCTGTCTTAGATTATAGTCTGATTTCGATCTCTGGACACCGCGCAAGATAGGGAACCGCGGGAAACATGGCCTTGAGTGGATTATTATCGGGCAAGCCCAAGCCAGCCGGCAAATTGAAGCGCAGTCTGCACGCTTGGTGGAATGGCTACGAACGCCCCGCGGCGAGCGGCCGCGCCGCTTCGCCGGAGCCGCAAAATGGCGCCCGCTTCCCGGGCGACGGCGCGGGCGATCCGTCACCCGATTCCAAGCCGTGGCGCCAAACCCACCCGCCGGCGCACGTCTCGGAGCTGCTGTGGGGGAGGGGATTCACAACCCCGGGTGGCGAGGAGTTCGTGCTCGACCTGGTTCGGCACATCGGTATAGACGAGACCATGACCCTTCTCGACATCGGCGCCGGCCTGGGCGGCTCCTGCCGCGTGATCGCCGGCGGTACCGGTATCTGGACCACGGGCTTGGAGGAATCCGAGGCCCTGGCCAAGGCCGGCACGGTCTTGAGCAAGGCCGCCGGGATGGGGCGCAAGGCCCCGCTCTTGGTTTTCGACCCGACCGATCCCCTGGATCGGGTGGCGAGTTCCACCAACGTCGTGTTTTCAAAGGAGTGTTTATTTTCCGTCGCCGACAAGCAGGCGCTCCTGGCCGAGGTCGAGCGGGTGCTCAAGCCCAATGGTTATCTGGTCCTCACCGATTACGTCCGGCGCGGCGCGAAGGCCGCCGAGGAGGCCCTGGCCCGCTGGCGCGAGGGCGAGCCGCGCCCGTGCACGCCGTGGAGCGTGGCCGAATACGAAAGCCACCTCGCCGAACTCGGCTTCGTCCTCAACATCAGCCAGGATCTCACGGCCAAGTACAAAGCCGAGATCGCCCGCGGCTGGCGTGATTTTCAGGATCGTGTCGATCGGGATTCGCTGCCCCCGGCCCAACGATCCCAGCTTCTCGATGAGTTGGCCCTGTGGGCGGGACGGCTTGACGCGATCGCGAACGGAGCGATCGCCGTCCGTAGCATCGTCGCCTACAAGTCTGAGTTCGGGAGCCGCGAAAGCCGCTTCGGCAGCATCGACGACGCCCTGACCGACTGACGGCCGCCGAAAAATTCTCGTTTTGCGCCCGTCCCGCCGCCAAAGTGTCGGAATCCTTTACAGTTTGGTCG
>CBDCME010000059.1:0-8158 GCA_965218865.1 Alphaproteobacteria bacterium | reverse complement strand
GGAGCTTGTCTCCTCGCCTCCTCCAAGCTACTTTCGTCAACGTAATCGAGCAGCTTTTTCCAAATCTGCTTTCGTGTGCCCGTAACCTTGGAGACGACGCAGAGTGTCTTCTTACCAGCGGGGGTTGGCCTGCAATACAATCCTTCAGTCGTGGGATCGCTCCGCGGCTTGCGATCCCCGGGTTCCGGTTTCCAGGCCGCGATCATCCTCGCGTACCGCTTGGATTCGGTCAGCTTACGTGGCATTAGACAACCTCCTGGCTAACCAACTGGCTAATCCTGGCTAACTGAATGTATCTTTCCTACGGTTAGCCAGCTATGACCATAGGTAACTATACGACATGTTTGGCGGGGATTGCAAGGTTAAGGTTGGCTAAGTGTTGGTATGGGGTCGCCTGATCTGACAATGGAGAACGCGCTTATGGCGCCGGTCGCTGGGGTGGACGAGGTTGGCCGGGGACCTTGGGCGGGACCGGTCGTTGCCGGGGCGGTTATTCTCGAACCGGCTTCCGTGCCACGGGGGATAGACGATTCCAAGAAGCTTTCCCGCGGCCGCCGCGAAAAATTGGCCGCCGCGCTGCGTCGGGTCGCTCACGTCGGGATAGGCTTGGCCAGCGCCGGCGAGATTGATGAACTCAATATTCTTCAGGCGGCGCTGTTGGCGATGCGGCGCGCGATCACCAACCTCCCCGTCGTGCCCGCGCACGTCCTTGTCGATGGCCGCCAGGTTCCGCGCCTGGAGATGCCGTGCACGGCCGTCGTCGGGGGCGACCGGCGCAGCCTTTCGATCGCCGCGGGGTCGATCGTCGCGAAGGTGTATCGTGATCGGCTGATGGCGCGTCTAGCCGATGATCACCCGGGGTTCGGTTGGGAACACAACGCCGGTTACGGAACGCGTGAGCACCGCGAGGCCCTCTCTCGATTCGGTGTCACGCCCCAGCACCGCCGCAGCTTTCGGCCCGTTGCGGCCCACCTCGATCCGGTCCCGGGTCGGACGGAGTTTCGGGGTGGTGCATGACGTGACGAACCACCTTTATCATGACCGTGGGGAGGGCGTGCGCGGAAAGGCGACCGGGAGGGCACCAGACGCCGTCCGGTGTACCGTGGCCGACGTCGCCCGTGAAAACGACGATGCGGAGGTGGAAATGGGTAAAACTGTGCCGCACGGTTCCCGGCAGCTGTTGCCAGTTAGCGACGCAGGGTGCATGACGCGGGGCCGATTCGAGGTCCCAGGCTTGATCGCGCCACGACGTCGTGGGCACTTCCATGAGACCGCCCAGGAGGCCGCTCTCGGGGCGTCGGCGCAGGAGTATCGCGCCGTCGCGTCGGACCGTCCAGAAGGCGAGGCCATACCGCGTCGGCCGGGCTGGCTGGGCCAATCGCCGAGGAAATTCGGCTGCGTGTCCCGCGGCGCGTCCGGCACAGGCCGCGGCCCAGGGACACGTGTCGCACATCGGATTTCTGGCCAGGCAAACGGTGGCCCCGAGGTCCATCATGGCCTGGGCGTAATCCCCGGCCCCCTTCCGTGGCGTCAGAGTCGCCGCCAGCTCATGGAGGCGCTTCTTGCTGGTCGGCAGCGGCGCGCCGACATCGAAGAGTCGGGCCACGACCCGCTCGACGTTGCCGTCGACGACGGTTGCCCGTTGCCCGAAGGCGATCGCGGCGATCGCTGCCGCGGTGTACGGTCCCACCCCAGGCAAGGCGCGCAAGGCTGTTTCCGACTCGGGAAAGCGGCCGCCGTGTTGCGCCCACACGAGCCGGGCGCATTTGTAAAGGTTTCGGGCCCGGGCGTAATAGCCGAGGCCCTGCCAGGCGTGCAGCACCTCGTCGAGGCTTGCCGTGGCCAAATCCGCCAACCGCGGCCAGCGCTCGGTGAAGGCTTGAAAATAGGGCGCCACCGTCGCCGTGGTCGTTTGCTGCAACATGATCTCGCTGAGCCAGACCCGGTAGGGATCCACCCTTTCGCCTGGGGCGCCGCGCCAGGGAAAATGGCGCCGGTTTCGCGCGTACCACGCCAACAGGTCCCGGGCCCGTGGGGCGGTCTGGCTCGATCGCTGATGTGGCAATGGCTTTCTCTCACGGTCATTCATCGGCGTCGTCACGATAGGACGGGGCGCCGGGGGAATCGGGTGAGATTACCATGACCGGGGGCCGCTCCGGCTACGGTCCCAGGGGCCTGGCGGCAATCATGCCAGCGGTCGGCAAACGCTGGTTCCGCCGACGCGGTTTCGCCGAGGCGGGGCTGTTGCTCGACTGGAAAACCGTCGTCGGTAACGAGATCGCCCAGTTCACCTGTCCCGAGCGCCTCGATCGCAAGGGTACGTTGCACTTGCGGGTCAGTGGCGCCTTCGGGGTCGAGCTTATCCATCTCGAACCCGTAGTGATCGAGCGAATTAATTCCTATCTCGGCCACCGCGCGGTTCGCCGTTTGTCGCTGCTCCAGGGACCCTTGCCGCGTCGCCCCGGCCCCCGCAGGTCGCCAATCCGACCCTTGGCGCCAAAAGAAGAGGCCGAATTACGTTGTCGCCTCGAGGCGACGACGGATACGGGCCTCCACGCCGCGCTAGAACGCTTGGGGCGGAGTGTCCTAGCGGGCCGGCCGCGGACAGTCGCCGACGAAAACGAACCGTGAAGCCCGGCTGGAGCACGGCGGGCACGGGCCGCTTGAGCTCGGGTTTGCACGCTTCTATAATCCGCCCCGACCTTTAGCCACGGTACGGACAGAGATTATGAAGCGTCGCCGGATTGCCTGGTTGCTCTCGTTGATGGCGGTGATCTTCGTCGTTGCCTGCGACGGCGCGGAAGAGGCCGTGGGCGGGCCGGTTGTCGAGGACATGGCTCTCGGCCAGGACGACGCCCCGGTGACCATCATCGAATTCGCCTCGCTCACCTGCCCCCATTGCGCCGAATTCCATCGCGACATTTTTCCCCGCATCAAGGACGATTACATCGAAAGCGGCAAGGTGCGGCTGGTTTACCGTGATTATCCCATCGGTCCGCTGGCCTATACCGCGGCCATGATGGCGCGATGCGGTGGCAAGGAGCGGTTTTTCGGCTTCCTCGAAGTTCTCTACCGTACCCAGCAGTCATGGGTGACGGCGAAGGACCCGGTCGGGGCGCTGGCGAAAGTCGGTCGCCTTGGCGGTATGAGCCGCAAAACACTGGACGCCTGTCTCAACGATCAGGAATTGCTCGAAGTCATTATCCGCGGTCGGTTGGACGGCGAGAACACATTCGAGGTCTCGTCGACTCCCACCCTTATCATCAACGACAAGAAGTACGTCGGGTTGAAGTCGTATGATGAGATTCGCGCGATCCTCGACGAGCTCTTATCCAAAACGTAACCGCAAGCCAACAGGCGTGGACTTCGCCCGATTACGACTTAACGGTTTCAAATCTTTCGCCGAGCCCAGCGAGCTCTTCATCGAGCCCGGACTGACCGGCATCGTCGGGCCCAACGGGTGCGGCAAATCGAACCTGATCGACGGTCTTCGCTGGGTCATGGGCGAGAGCTCCGCGCGGCAGATGCGCGGACGCGAGATGGACGACGTCATCTTCGGCGGCAGTGCCAATCGGGCGCCGCGCAACATGGCCGAAATTACCCTGATCCTGCAGAATGTTTCGCGAACGCGCCCGGTTATTTCCGACCAGGACGGATTGATCGCGCTCTCCCGCCGACTCGAGCGCAACCAGGGCTCCGTTTACAGTATCAATGGCCGCGAGGTCAGGGCCCGCGACGTTCATCTTCTCTTTGCCGACGAGGCCACGGGCTCACGCGGAACCACCCTTGTGAGTCAGGGGGGCGTTGGCAGCGTTATCGCCGCCAAACCCGCCCAGCGCCGGACGATCCTGGAGGACGCGGCGGGCATATCCGGACTCCATTCACGGCGCCACGAGGCGGAGTTGAAACTGACGGCCGCTGAAACAAATTTGTCGCGGCTCATGGACATCCTCGTGACTCTCGACACTCAGCACCAGGGATTTCTCCGTCAGGCGCGCCAGGCGACCCGGTATCGGAGGCTCGGCGAACGAATTCGCCGGTCTACGGCGCTGCTTCTCTACTGCCGCTGGCGAGCCGCGGCGGACGCGTTGGCATCCGCCGAGGCGGAGCTGGAAGCGGCGAACGAGGTGGTCGACGCGCGAACCCGCGAGGCAAAGGAGATCGCGGCCCGGCAGGCCCAGGCGGCAGCGGTGCTTCCGCGGATGAGAGCGGCCGAATCAGCGGCGGCGGCGGAGGTCCACCGCATCGAATTGAAACGGGTGGCACGCGAGGCCGAAGCCCGTCGCCTGGATGAATCCTGCCGTGAGTTGACTGTTTTCGCGGCCCAAATCGACGGAGACATCAGCAACGAACGGATGCTTGCCGAGCACGCCGGCAAGGCCGTGACCCGGCTCGAGGCGGAGCGCGCGAAGTTGGGCGCCGAACAAGAGAAGGCCGAGACCGCGGCGGAGGAATCCGCCGCCGAGTGCGCCGCGATCTCGGAATCGGTCACTGAGTTGGCCGAATGGATCAGCGCGATCACGGCTAAACTTTCCGGCGACGATGCCAAACGCTCCGCCTTGGTTCGCCAGGTCGATGACCTCGGGAAGCGCATCGAGTCTCTGCGCCAACGAGCGACGGAGATTGGCGCGAAAAAATCCGAGGCGGCCGAGGTCCTGAGCCGTCGGGACGTGGGGCACATTGTCACCGGCGCCGCGCGCGCCCGTGTTGAAGCCGCCGCCCGGGTCAAGAATGCCCTGGAAGAACGTTTGGCTGGCGAAGCGGCGGAAGTGGAAACCCGGAAATCCCTGCAGGCGGCCGAGACCGATTGCGCCCGCCTGGAGGCGGAGGTGACGGCGCTGCGCGCGCTCTTGGCGGAAAGCGATTCCCAGGGCATGGCCGAGCAACTTAAGATCGCGCCGGGGTTCGAAACCGCCCTGGCCGTCGCCCTCGGGGATGATCTCTTGGCTTCGCTCGATGCGGATCAAGACGTCCACTGGCGCGATCTCGGGCCGTTGCCCGGCGATCCACCGGCCTTGCCCGGGTCGGTCAAGGCCTTGACGACCCAAGTGGAGGCGCCTGAAGCGCTCGCCCGCTGCCTTTCGCAAGTCGGCCTCGTCGAGGGCGGGGAGGGGCCTCGGTTACAGGATGCGCTCGGGCTCGGGCAACGTCTTGTGAGCAAGGACGGCGGTCTCTGGCGCTGGGACGGATTTTCCGTCGCCCCGGGGACCCCGACGCCGGCGGCCCGGCGCTTGCGGGAGCGCAACCGACTCACCGCCGCCATGGGGGATTTTGAGGAGGCGGAAGCCCGCCGCCAAGACGCGCGAACGGCCCATGGCGCTGCGGTTGAGGCATTGCGGGGCGCGCAAGGGGCGGAGGCCCGCGTCGGGGAGGACATGCGGCAGGCCGACGATGCCTTGCACGCCGCCCGCGATGCCCAGGCACGGGCCGCGACCGTCGCCGCCCGCACCGCCGGAGCCCGGGCCCGTCTCGATGAGGCCGAAAAACGAATCGTGGCCGATCTGGCCGAGGCGGAGGCCCGGCACACGGAAGTGAGCGAAACCCTCCAAGCCCTGGGCCCCGACGCCGCCGATCGCGGCCTGAACGAGCGATTGAGTACGGAATTGACGGAGCGGCGGGCCTCGTTCAATGCCCGGCAGGGAGATCTCGAACGCTTGCGCCAGGAGACGGCGTCGCGCCGGGAGCGGATCGCGGTCGTCGACGGCGACCTGAGATCGTCGCGGGAGCGGGTCGCCGGGGCCAAGGACCGGCTCGCGGCCGTGGCCGGTCGCCGGGCGGAAATCACGGCGCGGATCGAGGAGATCAAGAAACGGCCGGCCCAGTTGGACGAGGAAATGCGCGCGATCGTCGACGAACTGGCCACGGCCCAGGTCGCGCGTCAGCGCGCCGCGCAAACCATTGCCGAGGGCGAAACGTGCTTGCGCGAACGTGATCTCGAGCTGAGACGGGCCGAGGAGACGTTGGCCGAATCGCGCGAGGAGCGGGTACGATGCCAGGGGGCGCGGGAAAAGGCCTCCGCCGCGTGCGACGAGGTCGCCCGGGCCGTCGCCGAGCGGCTTGAAGTGACGCCCGAGGCGCTTGCCGTGCTGGCGGAAGTGGAGGAGCACAAACAGCTCCCCGAATCACACATCGTCGAGGCGCGTCTCGCGCGTCTGGTCAAGGAGCGTGACGGCATGGGCGCAGTCAATCTGCGGGCCGAAACCGAAGCCGGCGATCTGGGTAGGAAACTCGACGCGATGCGGGCCAATCGGGCCGATCTCGAGGCCGCCATCTCCCGCTTGCGCACGGGAATCGTCAGCCTCAACCGGGAGGGTCGCGAACGTTTGCTGGCCGCGTTCGACGTGATCAATCAGCACTTCGGCAAGTTGTTCGCGCGCCTGTTCCGCGGCGGCCAGGCCCATTTGAGCCTGGTCGACTCCGACGATCCGTTCGAGGCCGGACTGGAAATCATGGCCAGCCCCCCCGGCAAACGCCTGCAAGTGCTGTCGCTGCTGTCGGGCGGTGAGCAGGCGTTGACGGCGCTGGCACTGATCATGGCCGTGTTTCTGACCAACCCGGCTCCGATTTGTGTCCTCGACGAGGTCGACGCGCCCCTCGACGATCATAACGTGGCCCGCTTCTGCGACGTCCTCGAGGAGATCACCCAGGGATCGGCGACCCGGTTCCTCGTCATCACCCACCACCGAATGACCATGGCCCGGATGCACCGCCTGTTCGGCGTCACGATGCTGGAGCGCGGCATCTCCAAACTCGTATCCGTCGATCTCAAACACGCCGACCAAATGCGCGCCGCGGGTTGAACCGGAACCGTGTGAGGTGGACCCCGAAAACTGGACAATTGGCTAAGTTAGACTCCTGCTCCTATAACTTGCTAGATGGAGGAGCGGGACATGAAACAGAATCGCAGACGACTGAGTGCTGAATTCAAGGCGAAGGTGGCCTTGGCGGCGTTGAAGGGCGACCAGACGGTAGCCGAGCTGGGGCACCGTTTTGGGGTTCACCTCAACCAGATTCACAAATGGCGCAAGGCGCGCGGCATTCAGAAGAGGGCGAAAGTTAGCGATCCTCTCGAAGAGACCGTCATGCCGAGGTGGCATCTTGCGCCTTTCGCCAACCGCCGACGAGCCGGCCAATCTCGTCGAGACTTCGGGCCGCGTGCTCGTAGCGCCTCATGTCCAAATGCTTCAAGTCCATCGCCAGGCGGAACAGAAACCGCAGCTTTTCGATGTGCAGGTTGGCGCGCACTAAAAGCGGGTTCCGTTGCCGCGTGTAGGTCGCTTCGATCAGCTCTTCAAGGGTCTCCAACGCCGTGGCCTGGATGCGATCCCCGAGAAGGAATTTCTGGCTCCTCGGAAACTTCTCCACCGTGGGCACGAACCAGAGAATAAACACGTACATCTGCTCCAACGCCGGACCCGTGCGCCGGGACCCGTCGGCCAGCCTTCTTTCCATCGCTTCAATATCCCAAAAAAATTTCGCTGGGGCTCTGCCCCAGTTCCAAGAGGTTAAGATTTAAGGTGTCAAGAGGTAACAGTCCTGGCAACCCGGAAGCCGATGCCGCTGTTCCGGATGGAGGTGTCGTTCCATTTCCGAATCGCGGAACGTACGTACCCCGGTATGAGGTTCCAGGAGCCGCCGCGCAGAACACGGTAATTACAATTCCCGGTTGTCCAGGCCGAGCCGTTACTCGGGGCACCTCGATAGGACTCGTTCCAGCAATCCGCCCCTCATTCCCATACGTTGCCCAGTACATCGTGTAGGCCAAATCGATTCGACCGGTAACTCCCAACCGGCGCCGTGTACACATACCCATCACGGCACTGTAAGCTATGTTCCGGTTTCGGCGACAAATTGTGTTTTTTCGCCCGGACAAGATCGGAAGCGTTGGCATTATTGCACCCGCCCGTCGGAGCATCGCCGCGATAACGCGCCGTAGACGTGCCCGCCCTTGCGGCATATTCCCATTCAGCTTCGCTAGGGAGGCGATACGTCTCGCCGGTCTTGCGGCTCAGCCACTTCACATAGGCTTGGGCATCGCCCCAGTACACGCACACCATCGGGTGCGAATCCGTTTGTGAAAAACCCGGGTCACGCCAATTCCGCGATTTGTCGTCGACAAACTTGGTGTCGTCTATCGAAAAGACCTAACATCCGTCGC
>CBDCME010000058.1:0-19129 GCA_965218865.1 Alphaproteobacteria bacterium | reverse complement strand
CCTACTCGCGATTGGAACAACATTATCGAATGTGATTCATTTTGGCTATATGTACTGGGCGATACGAATAGCGAAAGGTCACACGCCAGTATCGGCTTTGTCAAGATCGGTATGTGTCGGTGCATTCTTGTTGATGGCGGCGCTCTCTATTTTTTATGTACTGGGCGCGGTACGCGGCGTGGATCGCGGCATTACCCACGATTTGACGGATTTCGGCAATTTCCTCGATAAATACAAAGCCGGAGAGGATCAACAATTCGAGAATTTCATCCGATTTCCTGGAATGGTTGCGCGAACATTTATTCCTACAATACCAAAGCAAAAACAGAATGTGAGCACTGCTGGCAACGATAACCAAATTCAATTCGAACTAACCTATTATAGAGTTGAATTTGGTTTCTTTGACGTGATTTTGGGAATAGTGTCGTTGTTGATATTCGGAGGCGCCGCGGTATTGTCTTATCGTTATGAAGGTATTTGGCGATGGATGGGCATTGGATCAATGGCATCTATTTTGACATTCGGTGTACTATACTCGTGGTTGGGTACAAATACATACCTTTATTCTCAACATTGGTTAGTGCCCTGTGTCTTTCTTTTGGGAGCGTGGATAAAGTTGCGTTTCTTTCGATCGTGTCTTGGCCGTATTCTAGTCCTTGGCACAATGACGTGCATACTTGTGGGCGACATCTACGTCGTGGGAGAAATTTACCGTGCGATAACTTACCGTTTGCAAACAGAGTAAGGTGTAGAGGCTGAGAAATAGAGGGCCGACAAAGCACCCGCACCGGTTCCGGCAGGCCGTTCGTCCCATCCTCGATCATGTCCCGCAATCGCTCGGCGGGGCCCTGCGGCACTATAAAACCGAACTCTGCGCACGCAGCGCATTGATCGTCGCGGTCCTCCGATGGCGAACCAGAAGGTCACGCGCCTTGAAGATCATCGCCGAGGCCTGCCGGTCCTCGCTCTTGACCGCGACGAAGCGCATGGTCGGCCGCTGTGCCGCTTCACAGATCGCCTCGGCATCAGCCATGTCGTTCTTCTGCCGCTTGACGAATGGCTTGACGTAAACCGGCGCGATCGGGTGAACCTCGTGGCCGAGACGACTGATCTCCCGGCCCCAATAGTGGGCACTGCCACAGGCTTCCATCGCCACCACGCAGGCCGATCCAGAAACTCAAGCACCTTCTCCCGCGGCGGAGCCTGCGGCGGCACACCACCGTCCCATCAGCCGCCGCGCCATGCAGCCGAAACACGTGCTTGGCCAGATCAATCCCGATCGTGCTAACCCTCTCCACGGACGCCTCCTCTGTTGCAGGTTTGAAACACCGCCATATTGACACACAGATGCCGTCGAGGGGCGTCCACCCGATCGCTTACGTTATTTCTGAAACAGGACCCTAGTGCACCGGCGCATTCACTTCGTTCACGCCCCCGTGCACCAGGCCTTTGTCGATGCATAAACTTTCCAAACTTCGGCTGTCGCCTCCGTTTGGGTCGATGCACTAGCAACGTAAATACCGCTCGACCTGGATCGCCACGGCCGGCTCGCTCAATTAACGCTGAAATTATCCTTGGGATGGTGCCGTTTGAGCGCGAGGCTCGGCCCCGAGGATCAAAACTGCGGGGATCAGCAAGAGATAGCAAATTCCTCCGACAATTAGTGTGGTATTTATGCCCATTGCAATACTCAAGGCAACCGCAAGAGACGATGCAAGTACGCCGGCTGCCCCATTAATCGCCCAGAACCAAGGGGTTGGCGTGGGGTCAATTCGCGAGACCAAACGCATGCCGGTCGGAAAGCCCCATCCCATCAACACCCCCCCCGGTACAATCACCAGCACGCAGAGAAGGGCGCGAGCGATCAAAGCCTCGCTCTCGAACGCAAGCGTCACCTGAGGTAACCACAAAGGCAAAGTGATGAAATACGCTCCGGTTAGCGCCGACCAAGATACCAACTTAGAGACGGTATCGAGAGCGAATTTATCCGAGAGTAGGCTTCCAACCCCGGTGGCTAAGATGAGCGAGAACAGCACGATACTGAGAGAATAGATCGGGTGTCCAAGAAAAACGCTCATGCGTTGAAGTAAACCAATCTCCAGGCTCATGGAACCGATTCCGATCAGCATAAAATACATCGTGCCACCAATAACGACCGTTTTTCCGACGTCCTTTATGGCAGGTTGCAACGGCAGAATAATGGTTACGAACACAAGAACAAGAGAGACCGAAAATAACAATACAAGTGTTGCGGTCGCGTGCACGGTGCCGGCGTTTACACCCACTTGGTGCCACTTTCGGATGGCGATTTCCAGGATCTTCAACGGATTGTACAAGGGTAGCTGGTTGCCAAAGAAAGGTCGTTCGTCGGTCGGTGGACTAATACCAACCGCCCTTAACATTGCCTTGTGCGAGCCCACGCTCTGAGGCCGATGGACATGATCTTCCAAGGTTGGTCGGTCAGGTTGTTCCAGGCTTGGCAAGAGGCCTCGACGATGGCTTCATAGGAGTCGAAGACACGATTGGAGAGCCAGTTCTGGCGGAGGTATTGCCAGACATTTTCGGCGGGATTGAGCTCCGGGGACTTGGGTGGCAAAGGCACGAGGGAGATGTTCTCCGGGATGCCGAGTTTGGCAGTGGTGTGCCATGCGGCTTGGTCGAGCAGCACGACGGCATGGGCGTTTGGGGCAACGGCCCGGCTGATTTCCTCGAGATGCAGGTCCATGGCTTCAGTATTGGCGCGCGGCATGACCAGCGCCGCGCCCTCACCGCGCTCGGGGCAGATGGCGCCGAAGAGATACGCCGAAGAGGTCCGTAGGTCCTTGACCTGGCGCGGGCGCGATCCCTTTGGGGCCCACTGGCGCACCAGGCTGTTCTTCTGGCCGACGCGCATTTCATCTTGAAACCAAACCTCGATGGGCGTGTCCGGTGGCTGTGCCGCTACGATTTTCGCCAAGTGTTCGGGAAAACTTTTTTTTAAATTCCTCCTGTGCCCGCGCATCCTGGCCGACGTGGCGCGGGCGCGCGGAAATATGCGAGAACCCGAGCGCGGCCAGCAGCTTGCCGACGCTCCGCTCGTGATAGTCCACGCCGAAGCGCGTTCGGATCAGTTGCTTGAGATCGATGCAGCGCCAGCGCACGACCCCATCCCGTTCGGGATCGGGACCGGCCTCGATAGCCCGCGAAAGCGCCGCCATTTGCGACGGCGTCAACCGACGCAACGCCCCGTTCGGCTTGCGGTCGATCAGACCGGCCGGACCTCCCGCGTTGAACCGGTGAACCCAGTCCCGCAACGTCTGCCGATCCATGCCGCCAATACGCGCCGCGCACGCTCGATCCATCCCATCGTAGATGGCCGCCATCGACAAAAGCCGTCGCGCCTGGTTCCCATCATCGCTCCGTGCCGCAAGAACACGGACTCTTTCAGCATCAAAGTCGTTTCACAAAGGAATCGTTGGCATTGAACACACTCCCTTGTTGCCAACAACCTTGAATCACACAAAACCTAGCGTGTAAACCTTTGCGCGAGTCAAACTCTAGGGCGGTTGGTATTAGAGGCGAAATAAACCAGAAAAGCCCAAGCCAGCCGTTCCCATCAAATAATCCGTCACGAAGGAAGCTGTGGTCTGCCTTGCATGTGGAAAGAAGTTCAGGACCCGTAAGCGCCATCTATCACACCAGCATGGCCTCACCCCGGTTGAATACCGCAAGCGCTATGGGCTCCCGTGGAGCTATTTGGTGGTAGCCCGCGAATATTCCGACGAGCGGTCTCAAATGGCGAAGCAAAGGGGACTGGGTAAGACTATTCAGGCCGGCAGAAAGCGTCGAACGTAAGCGCTCCGCGGCCAAAGACGGTCATCGCTATTCGTCAAAATACTACCGATATTCCGTGCCGCGTGGAGAGCTTTAAGAGGGGGTTGCCCGGAAGAAGCACGTGAGGGTTGGCATGTCGTAAAAGCGGTAGCCTGATATGGGAATTTCGGAAACTCATTACGACCAAGCCGCGTGAAGTTAATATCGCTCTTCATGCCGACTTTCCAACTAAAAAACATCCGGTCGCGACAAGAATTGTTTCACCAATGCGAATAGGCGTAACATTTTCATCTAGCAGAAATGCGCCGAAGGCCATGGTGACTAGGAAACCAACACAAACAAAAGGATAGGCTACGGACAACTCGACCTTAGACAGAATCCAAATCCACAGGCCGACGCTGAGACCGTAAAGGGATAATCCGAGCCATATGAGCGGCGACATCGCCGCCGCTCTCCAGGGCGCTCACCATTGTCGGCTTGACCGCCCCGAGCTTCAACGACAATTGTGCGGTGGCCGATAGTGTAACGGACATAAGGGTCAAGCTTATAACCAGAAACGACATCTGAAACGCTCCCAACAAATTTCTGCTACTTCTGAAGCAAGGCTACGCTGTTCCCAATTTGAATACTAGTCGCTAGTGCACTAACACAAACGATCAACTTGAGAACGGCGGTGCAAAACTAGGCCACGGTAGCGGCCGGATGGACCGGCGGCGGGCGGTGTAAAACTCTGCCACCGTCTAGCCTTCCATCTTTTTTAGGATGGAAGGCGGGGGAATGCGCACCGTGGAGCTTTATCGACGAGTCCGGCTTGCGTGCCATGTTGATGGGCTGAGCCAGCGAGAGGCGGGTTTGGTAATTCCCGAGATACGGTGAAGAAAATGCTGGCGCACTCGGTGCCGCCGGGAACTCGGCGCGGTCAGCCGCCGAAGCGACCGAAGCTGGACCCATTCACGAGCATTCGCATTCTTGGGGACGATGAGACGGTTCCCAGGAAGCAACGCCATACGTCGAGGCGGATATTCGATCGTCTTTGCAATGAACACGGCGGCGGGCAAACCATCGTCAACGATACCGTGCGGGAGCCGGGGGGTGACCGAGTGGCCAAGGCAATCGTTCAGCACAAGACACGGGTCATCGACCTGCGCTGCTATTTTGACAACATCCGGCATGACCGGTTGTTGGCGAAGGTGGCACGGCGCGTGGATGACGCGGATGTCATGCATCTGCTAAAGATCATGCTTAAATCCAACGGAAAGCGCGGCGTTCCGCAGGGCGGGGTGATCTCTCCACTGCTCGGCAATCTCTATCTCACGCAAGTGGATAGGATGCTGGAGCGGGCGAAAGAGAGCACGCGCTACCGGGTTCGCCGGCCTGTGCCGAAAGTCGCTCCGGTGGCCCCATAAACCTTGAGGCGAAGCACGCGGGAGAGCGTCGTGCGGGAAATCCGCATGCGGCGAGGCGGGGGCTGGAAACTGGTCGAGATGATGTGACACTCGCAACCGAAAAGGTGAGACAACGGGGAATACAAACTTCGGCCTCAACCGGCGCGCCAGTCCTCCACCCTACCTGGGAGCGGGGAGGGGGTGCGATTCCCCCGGGCGACTCGCCAAAATTCACGGGTCGCACGCCGGCCGATAGGAGGCCGGTTTCCGGGGAACAGCCGACAACCAGAAGGGCGGCAATGCCCAGCACCGCGGGCGCCAGAAAGATTGCCGCCGAAGCGGGGCAAGAGTGTTGTGACCGACGCGGCGCGCCAGGGTCGCCGAGCTCCGCCTTAAACGCGGTTCGCGTTTTCCAAGTCCGGCTCGCCAAACGTCGAGTCCGTGGGCCAACCGCGGCCGTTATCGGGCGTGTGGTCACTCGATCGAGTGCCGCCGCGGGGATTTCAGTCGCCAGCCTCGGGCTGCGAAGAGCTGGGGGTCCACGCGAGGGCCTGGCGCCAGGTCGCGGCGACCTTGGGGATAGCCATGAGGCGGGCGAGGGCGGCGCCGCGCTCGGCGGGCGTCCGACTGGCGGCGCTGTCGCCGGCCTCGGCGAAGAGGCGGGCGGCGACGGCGTGGTGGAAGAAAGCGCCGGCAACGTCGGCTGCTTCTTGTCCGGAACCGCTCTCCTTCATTTGGCCCAGGAACTGGTGACTTTGGGGCGACCCCTGCGCCGCCGCCAGGCGGATGAACGCGAGCGCTTTTTCGGAATCGCGCGGGAGTCCGTCTCCGCGCCAATAGAGGCCGCCGAGAAAGCGGCTGGCCGCGGCGATCCCGTCGGCCGACGCCCGTTCGAGCTTTTCCAGTGCGGCGCTGACACTTCGCGCCACGCCCTTGCCCGCGATCAACGCCTGCCCCAGGGCCCAATTGGCGAAGCGGTGGCCGCCTCCGGAGGCGCTCTCAAAGGCGCCGACCGCGTCGGCGTGGCGCTCTGACTTTCTCAGGGCCCGGCCCAATTGATACGCCAGGCGTGGCGTTTCGGGATGGGCTTCGACGGCCGCCTGGCAGACCTCGGTCCCCCGGGTGCCGTCGAGAAATTCCCAGGCGACTCCCGAGCCCATACGATCCGGATCGGCGGGATCGCCGGCGGCCGCGTCGCACGCCGCCGCGGGCTCGATCGGGGGGGCGCCGACGTTGGCGGGCGCCGCTTCCGGCCGGCCTTTCGCCGAGGTCAGATAGAAACGTTTCCGCTCGGCCTCGCTCAACCCTCGCGTCGCTAGGGCGTGGGCGTAATCGACCAGGCTCGCGAGGTCGACCGTCCAGAGCCTGCTGTCGTCGCTCCAGAGCCGAGCGGTGCCGTCGTCCGAGGCGGTGACTACTCGGTCCCCGGAAGGGCTGAACGAAGCCGTGTTGACCTTGTCCACATGGCCCTCGAGAAGCGCGACCTGGGCCCCGCTGGCGGCGTCCCAAAGGCGCGCCGTGCCGTCGGCGGAGGCGGTCACGACGCGGTCGCCCGCGGCGTTGAAGGCGGCCGAGAGGACGGCATCGCCGTGGCCTTCGAGGAGAGCCACGGGGGCGCCGGTTTCGACTTCCCAGATGGCGGCCGTGTTGTCGTTCGAGGCGGTCACGGCGCGGTCGCCCGAGGGGTTGAAGGCGGCGGCGTTGATCGCCCGCTCGTGGCGGGCGAGGATGCCGATTTCGACCCGGTTCAACGAATCCCAAAGCCGCGCCGTGCGGTCGCGGGAGGCGGTCAGGAGACGCTCGCCAGCCGGGTGGAACACGACGCTTTCGACGGCCCCGTCGTGGCCCTCCAGGACGGCGTCCTCGATCCCGGTTTCGGCGTTCCACAAGCGCACCGTACGGTCCTTGGAGGCGGCGGCGACGCGGTCGCCGGCAGGGCTGAAGGCGACCGCCTTGAGCCAATCCTTGTGGCCCGTGAGCGCGATCGTCTGCTTGCCGGTGGCGGTGTTCCAGAGCCGCGCCGTGCCATCGTAGGAGGCGGTGACGATACGTTCGCCGGTGGCGTCGAAAACGGCTTCCGCGACTTGGTCGGCGTGGCCGCGAAGGATGCTGACGGTGTCGCCGCTGCGGGCATCCCAGAGGCGCGCCGTCTTGTCCTTCGAAGTGGTCAGAATCTGCTCTCCGTCGGGGCTGAAGACGGCGCCCATGACGAAATGCTCGTGGCCTCCCAGGATGATCGAACTGTTGTCCCTGGCGAGCCGCCAGAGGCGCGCGGTCCGGTCCACCGAGGCCGTGACGACGTCGTCGTCGGTGGCGCCGAATTCGGCCGAGACGACCCAGTCACCGTGGCCGACCAGAGCCGTGATCGGGGCCCCGGTCTCGGCGTTCCAGAGCCGCGCGGTCCCGTCGGCCGAGGCGCTGAGGATGCGCTCGGCCGAGGGGCTGTATCGGACCGAAATCACCTTGTCCCGATGTCCCCTCATGACGGCGAGTTCGGTCCCGCTTTCGGCCTCCCACAAACGGACGGTGTTGTCGAACGAGGCGGTCGCGACGCGCCGGCCCTGGGGATCGAACGCCGCCGCCGTGACCTGACCCTCGTGGCCGTCGAGGAGGGCGAGCTGCTGTCCCGTGGCCGGGTCCCAGATACGTGCCGTCCCGTCCTTAGAAACGGTGACGACGCGCTCTCCGGAGGGGCTGAAATCGGCCCCGACAATATGTAATTCGTGGCCTTCCATGAGCGCCGTCTGAAGCCCCGTCGCGGCGTCCCAGACCCGGGCCGTGCGATCCCAGGAGGCGGTCAGAACCCGACCTCCGGCCGGGTCGAAAACGGCGCCACTGACGCGGCCCGCGTGGCCCTCCAGAAGATGTAATTCATCCCCTTGCTCGGCGTCCCAAATGCGTGCGGTCCGGTCCTTCGAGGCGGTCACGACGCGGTCGCCCGAGGGGCTGAAAGCGGCCGAAACCACCCAGTCGTCGTGACCGAGGAGGATGGCGACCTCGGCCCCGGTGGCGGCGTCCCAGAGTGCCGCCGTGTGGTCCCGTGAGCTGGTTACGATGCGGCTACCGGAGGGATTATAGGCGAGCGAGAGGAGGTCACTCCGGTGGCCCTCCAGACGCAGCAAGCGGGACCCGGTTCGTGCCTCCCAGATGCCGACCACGTTGTCGTATCCGGCGGTGGCGACACGGTCACCGGCAGGATTGAAAGCGGCCGCGATGACTTCCCGCCCGTGGCCTCTAAGAACGATCGGGCCGCGCTCGCCGACCTCGCGGGCGAGGGCGAAGAGCAGATTCACCGCCTCGGGGATGACCGGCCTGTGGGGATTGCCGACATCGTCGGGCAGGGCCGCGAGGGTCAGGGCAAGTGCGAGATCCAGGTCCCCCGCCTCGCGTTGGGCCCGAGCGCTGCCGATCAGGTGGCGCGATTGACTGCTCAGGGCCTCGTCGGCCGCGTCCCGGACCCGCGCCATATCGGCGGCGGCGGCGGCCTTGGCCTCCTCGGCCTCGGCACTAGCGGCGAGGGCGTGCTCGGCCTGGTCGAAATTGGCCTGGGCCCGTTGCTCGGCTTCCTGCCAGTGAACGAACAGCCACGCGGCGGCGGCGCCGCCGGCCGCGGCCACCAGCGCGAAAATGCCGGCGACGGCCCTTACCGGCATTGGCGCCAGCGAAAAGCGCGGCCTCGACGGCCGTGCTTGGTGCTTGGCCACACCCGTGTCCGGCCGGGCGGATCTCGATCGAAATCACACAACGTGCCTAGAACCGCATGAATTGGGGCGAAATGATCTCGGCGCAAGATTACACAGGGCGCCCGTCGCGGCAAGTTTGCCTCGCCTCCTCGATCCCGGCGACGAGGCGCGGCACGACCTCTTTCCAGTCACCGACGATGCCGATGTCCGCGAAACCGAATATCGGCGCTTGCGGGTCGTTGTTGATGGCCAGCACCGTGCCGGCGCCGCGAATCCCGACCGAATGGTTGAATTTTCCGCTCAGGCCGACCGCGACGTAGAGGTTCGGGGCGATGGCCTGGCCGGTGATGCCGAGTTGGCGCGCGCGCGGAAGCCAGCCCCAATCGGTGACCTTGCGGGTCGCCGCCAGGGTCGCGCCCAGGGCTTCGGTCAAGGGGCGCAGCCGGTCGTATTCCTCGTGGGCGACGCCGGTGCCGACGCCGACGACGCTCCGGGCCCCGGCCAGGGCGTCGATGTCGTCGTCCTTGCGCTGGCCCAGGACGCGTACTCGTTGGCGCCCCGGAACCGTGCGCGTGGTCAGTGTCGCGACCGCTTTTCGGGGTTCGAGAAGGGGCAGGGCACCGGCGCGGACAGTCGCCATTTGGATCGCCGAGGTCGCCGTGATGGCGGCGACGCATTGGCCGCCGAACGCCGGTTTCCAGGCGATCAGGCGGCCGTCCTGGGCTTCGAGGTCGATGGCGTCCCCGGTCAGGCCGGCGTTCAGACGCGCCGCCAGCCGCGCCGCCACCGCCCGGCCCCATAGGGTGCCGGGGGCCAGCAAGGCCCAGGGAAGAGTTTCCTCGGCCCAGGGGACGATCGCCGCGGCGGCGTCCTCTTCATCGATTCCGTAGGGAAATAGCACCCCCTCGTCGACGCCCCAGGCGCCAAGATCGGCGCTCTTAAGGGGCGTCGTCATGAGCCCGGTGACGTGACCGCCGATCGCGCGAGCCAGGAGGGCGGCGGTGCCGCAGAGTTCCCGGTTCAATCTTTCCCGCTCGGACTCGAGAATCACGCCGACCCCGGCGCCGTCCTCCGTGACCGCCGGCGGAACCGGCCGACGAGGTGGTCGGACACCCGCCTCCAGCGCCTTGCTGGATACGAGCACGGCGACGGCGTCGCGGACTTGTTTTCCCGTCTCCCCGGAAAGCACCCGCCGCCGCCGCGTGACCTTTAGGCTTCGGATCTCGCCGACCCGGGTGGGACTGCCCGCCTGGCCCCAGGGTCCCGGTCCCAGCGCCGCCGCGGTCAGGGTTCGCAGCCGGGACGCGGCGACTGCCCGGCGCGCCTCGGGCGCTGCCTTGGCCGGCGAACACAGGCGCTCCGCGACCCCCAGAACGGCCGGCGGGGTCACCTCGACCTCGAGCCAACCGTCGTCGCGCTCGCAATCCAGGCGCAGGGAACGATCCTTAAGCTTCAACCGCCGCACCGCGCAGACGAACGGCAGGCCCAACAACTCGGCCAGCGCCGGCGGGACCTGGCCGGTTTCGGCATCGACCGAGTTGCGTCCCGCCAGGATCAGGTCGAAAGGTCCCTCGCGGGCCAGCGCCGCCGCCAGGGCACGCGCGGTGGCCAGGGTGTCGGAACCGGCGAAGGCAGGGTCGCTGATCAGGACCCCGGCGTCGGCGCCGCAAGCGATGGCCTCCCGCAGGACGTCCTCGGCTGTTGCGGGTCCGAGGGTGAACGCGGTGCACCGCCCGCCGTTGTCGCGGGCCAGCGTGATGCCCTGAGCGACGGCGCGCCGGCAATAGGCGTTCATCTCCAAGGCAATGCCTTCGCGGACCAGACACCCGTCGGCGGTCATGGACATTTCCTCGAATTTGGGGATTTGCTTGATCAGCACGGCGATCTTGAGACCGCCGCGCGAATTTTTCGTATTCACCATCGTTCAGTAGCTAGACATGCCGGCCCCGGGTTTCTAAGAGCCTGTTCCAAAATGCGCCTCCGCGCATTTTTTGCGTCTGTCCCTCTCCCCTTCCCGGCTACCCACGAGTGTATGCTGATATGGATGGCCGGGAGGGGGAGAGGGCCGGCGCCGCGAGTTTTCGAACAGACTGTAACATCGTCCCCTTTTTGCAGGAGAACCACCATGAACGACAAGGTCAAGCCGATTCCCGACGGATTTCACAGCCTCACGCCGCACATCGTTGTGCGCGACGCGGCCGGGGCGATCAAGTTTTACAAGCAGGCGTTCGGAGCCGTCGAGCTCGGACGGATGCCGGAGCCGAATGGCACTCGAACCCTGCACGCCATGGTCCGGATCGGCGATTCGATCCTGATGATGGTCGACCACTTTCCCGAGTGGGGAAGCAAGGGGCCGGAAGATCTCGGCGGGTCACCGGTGACGATCAACATCTATTGCCACGATGTCGACAAAATGGTCGCCGACGCCGCCGCCGCCGCCGGCGCCACTGTCACGATGCCGCCCGCGGACATGTTCTGGGGCGACCGATATGCCAAGCTGACCGATCCCTATGGTCATGAATGGGCGATCGCCACCCACATCAGCGATCCCAGCGAAGCGGAGATGCAAGCCGGGGCCGAAGCCGCTTTCGCGGGAGGCTGCCCGGCCTCGGAATAAATCGCCGTACGGCCGGCGGATCGGAGCTATCTTTGCGAAAATGAAAGTGAGCGGGTAAGAATTTGCCAGCGAGGCTCGCGGACGAACGGCGGCAATACCCGTAGAGGTTCCGCCACCCACCAGCCGATGGTACGAAAATAGGAATTGTCCAAACCACAATATTCGCCAATCCACAATATTCGATTGCCTAGAAGCCGCGCGCGCAAACCGATCTGATTTTTGATGGTTTGAGCGAAAATCGGAGCCCGGCGCTTGATCGAATTTGAGACCCAATTTCACTGCTGTCCGGTTAACTGAACGGTTTTGGCGACGGAAGGCAATATTTCTGCAGGGTTTGAAGCGAAAATGGGTGGTGTCGATTTGAATTGGATGGAGCACTTTTCGGAGTTTTTCCGAGGAGATGCTCATGAATACCGGCAAGACCCTTTTCGCCCAACTCATGGGTTTCGTGCCCTGGACGACCTTCACGCGGATCGTCAATCTGTACGGCAGCGATCACCGGGTCCGGCGCTTTCCTGCGCCGAGCAATACCGGGCCATGGCCTTCGCCCAGCTGACCTACCGGGAGAGCCTGCGCGACATCGAGGCTTGCCTCTCGGTCCAAGCGTCGAACCTCTATCACATGGGCTTCCGCCGGCCGGTCCGGCGCTCGACGCTGGCCGATGCCAACGAAAGGCGCGACTGGCGTATCCACGCGGAGTTGGCCCAGCGGCTGATCACCGTGGCGAGGAAGCTGTACGCCGGCGAAGAACTGGGGTTGGAGCTAACCAACACCGTCTACGCCCTGGACTCGACGACCATCGCTCTGTGCCTGTCGGTCTTTCCGTGGGCGCACTTCCGTGCCACCAAAGCGGCTGTGAAGATGCACACATTGCTCGACCTGCGGGGCAACGTACCGAGTTTCATCCATATCTCGGACGGCAAGCTGCACGACGTTCATGCCCTCGATATGCTGATACCGGAAGCCGGAGCGATCTACGTCGTGGATCGTGGCTACGTCGACTTTGCCCGCCTTCATGTGTTGCATCAAGCTGGGGCCTCCTTCGTCACCCGCGCCAAATCGAACATGGATGCTCACCGCGTCTATTCGGCGGCATCGGATCGCCCGGCGGGCATCGTTTGCGACCAGACCATCTCCTTGGACGGCATCTGCACCAAGACGGATTATCCCGAACTTCTGCGGCGCATCCGCTTCAAAGACCCCGAGTCCGGCAAGATGTTGGTGTTCATCACCAACAACTTCTCCCTTCCCGCTGCCACCATTTGCGCCCTCTACAAAAGCCGCTGGCAAGTGGAGCTCTTCTTCAGGTGGATCAAGCAACATCTTCAGATCAAGCAATTCTTCGGAACCTCGGAAAACGCGGTGAAGACGCAGATCTGGATCGCCGTCTCGGTCTACGTCCTCGTCGCCATCGTCAAGAAGCGCCTCGACTTGGACGCCTCGCTCTACACTTTGCTACAGATCCTCTCGCTGACCCTCTTCGAGAAAATGCCTCTACATCAAGCACTTACCAAAGACGAAAACAGACGCAACCCACCGCAAATAACCAACCAATTGAATCTATTCGCTTTTTAACCGGACACTAGTGACCCAATAATTTAATTCTTTGTGATATTTATCCGGAAACCAGCGCGGATGTGACGGCTCGGCACCGGAACGGTGCGACCCACGAACCGGCTAGTTTCGCGCGGTTCATCATTGAACAGGTTCTAAGAGTTTGTTCGAAAACTCGCGGCACCAGCCGGAACAGACACCAAGAGTACTCTCATGCTCGAATTTCTGCGTCGGAGAAGTGAGTCCCACCCGGTTGCTTGCTTGCCCGACGGCATGCGGGTTTACGCCATCGGTGACATTCACGGGCGCTCGGATTTGCTCCATGCGCTCCACGCGGCGATCACCGCCGACGCCCGTTCCGCGGCGGACCGGCGCAAGGTCGTCGTCTACGTGGGCGACTACGTCGATCGCGGGTTCGACAGCCGAGGAGTCGTCGAGATGCTGGTCGAGAACCCATTGGACGGTTTCGAAACGGTTTGTCTGATGGGAAATCACGAGGCCTCGATGCTGGAATTCATGAGCGACATCGGGGTCGGTCCGGGGTGGCTCCAATGGGGTGGCGACGCGACCTTGTACAGCTACGGGGTGACGCTTTCGGGCCCGATCACCGACGAGGACTGCCTGCGCGAAGCGCAAGCGGCGCTGCGGCGGCAATTACCCTCTTCGCATTTAGATTTCCTGCGCGGGTTGCGCCTCCATCACGAAGCCGGTGATTACCTATTCGTCCACGCCGGCATCCGTCCCGGTATCCCGATAGAGGCGCAGCTTGCCGAGGATCTGATGTGGATCCGAGGGCCGTTCCTGCGTTCGAACGCCGATCATGGCTGCGTCGTCGTCCACGGGCACACGATCAGCCGCGAGGTGGAATTCCGTCCCAACCGAATCGGCATCGATACCGGGGCCTACGCCAGCGACGTGCTCCCGTGCCTGGTTCTCGAGGGCAGCGAGCGGCGGCTCTTGAATACCTGACCGGTGCCGCCGTCTTGCGGTCCGTTCAATAAATCGCGGCGCCGACCGGAACAGACGCAAAAAATGCGCGGACGCGCATTTTCGAACGGACACCTAGTGCACCGGCGCATTCACTTCGTTCACGCCCCCGTGCACTAATACCAACCGCCCTAGAGTTTGACTCGCGCAAAGGTTTACACGCTAGGTTTTGTATGATTCAAGGTTGTTGGCAACAAGGGAGTGTGTTCAATGCCAACGATTCCTTTGCGAAACGACTTTGATGCTGAAAGAGTCCGTGTTCTTGCGGCATGGAGCGATGATGGGAACCAGGCGCGACGGCTTTTGTCGATGGCGGCCATCTACGATGGGATGGATCGAGCGTGCGCGGCGGGTATTGGCGGCATGGATCGGCAGACGTTGCGGGACTGGGTTCACCGGTTCAACGCGGGAGGTCCGGCCGGTCTGATCGACCGCAAGCCGAACGGGGCGTTGCGTCGGTTGACGCCGTCGCAAATGGCGGCGCTTTCGCGGGCTATCGAGGCCGGTCCCGATCCCGAACGGGATGGGGTCGTGCGCTGGCGCTGCATCGATCTCAAGCAACTGATCCGAACGCGCTTCGGCGTGGACTATCACGAGCGGAGCGTCGGCAAGCTGCTGGCCGCGCTCGGGTTCTCGCATATTTCCGCGCGCCCGCGCCACGTCGGCCAGGATGCGCGGGCACAGGAGGAATTTAAAAAAAAGTTTTCCCGAACACTTGGCGAAAATCGTAGCGGCACAGCCACCGGACACGCCCATCGAGGTTTGGTTTCAAGATGAAATGCGCGTCGGCCAGAAGAACAGCCTGGTGCGCCAGTGGGCCCCAAAGGGATCGCGCCCGCGCCAGGTCAAGGACCTACGGACCTCTTCGGCGTATCTCTTCGGCGCCATCTGCCCCGAGCGCGGTGAGGGCGCGGCGCTGGTCATGCCGCGCGCCAATACTGAAGCCATGGACCTGCATCTCGAGGAAATCAGCCGGGCCGTTGCCCCAAACGCCCATGCCGTCGTGCTGCTCGACCAAGCCGCATGGCACACCACTGCCAAACTCGGCATCCCGGAGAACATCTCCCTCGTGCCTTTGCCACCCAAGTCCCCGGAGCTCAATCCCGCCGAAAATGTCTGGCAATACCTCCGCCAGAACTGGCTCTCCAATCGTGTCTTCGACTCCTATGAAGCCATCGTCGAGGCCTCTTGCCAAGCCTGGAACAACCTGACCGACCAACCTTGGAAGATCATGTCCATCGGCCTCAGAGCGTGGGCTCGCACAAGTCAATGTTAAGGGCGGTTGCTATAAGCCCTTGTTGATGCATCAACTTTCCAAACTTCGGCTGTCGCCTCCGTTTGGGTCGATGCACTAGTTAGTCGGCAGGGGCAGCGGCGAATCGCTGAGGCTGCGCAAGAAGGCGATGACGTTGGCGCGTTTCTTTCCCTTCTTGATGCCGCCGAAGCCCATCTTGGTTCCCGGCGCGTATCCCTTCGGATTGGTCAGGAAGGCATCGAGTTCCTCGAAACTCCAGGTGCCGCCGAGACCCGAGATCGCCGGCGAATAGCCGAAATCCGACTTGCCGGCCTGCTTGGCGCCGACGACGCCCCAGAGGTTGGGTCCCA
This sequence comes from Alphaproteobacteria bacterium, assembly GCA_965218865.1. Lineage (GTDB taxonomy): Bacteria > Pseudomonadota > Alphaproteobacteria > JAAXGF01 > JAAXGF01 > CBDCME01. The sequence continues at coordinate 3,485 of CBDCME010000058.1, read as the reverse complement.
CCTTGTTGGGACCATTCTGGCTGAAATCATGGCAGGCCGTGCAGGCCTTGGCGGATTTGCGGCCCTTATCGGCGTTCGCCGCCGCCAGCCGCGTCGCCAGGGTATCGGGGACGGCGGCCGGTTTCGCCGCGGTGCTCGCGGTCACTTCGCCGTCGGCGGTTGCCTGCTTGGAGGCATGGGGGACGCCCTCGTCCGGCGCGTAGAGGCGGTCGACGAAAAGGTTGATCGCGACCAGGACGAACACCGCGATAAGAACCGACACGGCGATTTTCTTTATCAAGAGCGTAGACATGGACACCCACCCGCATCGTGGATCGGCCCCAACGCCTTGAACCGGCAATGTCCCGGCTGATGTTGAAAAAGTGAGGTAGGCGTCATTCGCCTGGAACCGTTAGGCTCTGGGTGTTGAATCCATCAAGGAGAACGACGCCATGACCAAGACTACACGGAACAGCCGCCGTTCGAAACTGTTGGAGATCCCGCTTCCGCTGTTGCCGCCGGCCTTGCCGGAGGCTTTTGATGATCTGCGCATGAGCGTGGATCGCTTTTGCCTGTTGGCCGGGGTGGAGACCCTGGGCGAGATTCTGGACGAGGATAGCGAGGTGCTCTGCGGAGCGCGCCACGCCCGCACGGCCGAGCGGCAGGGCCATCGCTGGGGGACAACCCAGAGCGAGATTGCCTATCACGGGGGCAAGGTGAAGCTGACGCGCCCGCGGGTGCGCGATCTTGCGGGCAAGGAGATGAGCTTGCCGAGCTGGGAGTTGCTCTCGGACCCGGCGCTTTTGCAGTCCTGGGCGATGAACATCATGCTGCTTACGGTTTCGACCCGCAAGTACGCGCGCGCCGTGCGCCTGCCCGGCGAGGCCAGCGGCGACTTGCCGGCACGCGCGGGCGATGCGACCTCGAAGTCCGCGGTCTCGCGGCGCTTCGTGGCCATGACGCGCAAGAAGCTGAAGGCCTTCCTGGCCAGCGACCTTTCGGATCTCGATCTCCTGGTCATCCAGATCGACGGGCTGCACGTCGGCGATCACGTGTTGCTGGCAGCTATTGGCATCGACGGCGCGGGCGAGAAGCATGTTCTAGGCCTGGCCGAAGGTGCCACGGAGAATGCCGCCACGGTGCAGGCGCTGCTCGACAACCTGACCGCCCGCGGCCTCGACCCGGAAGTGCCCCGGCTCTTCATCGTCGACGGCGCCAAGGCGCTCTCCAAGGCGATCAAGCGGACCTTCGGGCCGGTGGCCGCCCTCCAGCGCTGCCAGGTCCACAAGGGCCGCAACATCATCGAGCGCCTCGACGAAAGCCTTCATGCCGGCGTCAAGAAGGCGCTCAGGCAAGCCTGGGACCAAGACGATGCCGAGAAAGCCGAACGCCTCATGAAGAACCTGGCGCGCCGCCTGGAGACCGAGGCCCCCGGCGTTTCGGCTTCCATCCTGGAGGGCCTGGATGAGATCCTCACCGTGATCCGCTTGGGCCTGCCGCCCAAGCTCAGGCGCTCCTTGGCCTGCACCAACGCCATCGAGAATGCCTTGGGAACGGTCAGGATGGTGCAGCACAATGTCAAGCGCTGGCGCAACGCCGAGATGGCCTTGCGATGGACCGCCGCCGGCCTCCTGGAAGCCCAAAAGACCTCCGTCGCCTCAAGGCCTACCGGCAACTCCCCATCCTCAGAGCTGCCCTCGAGGATCACGTGAAAAAGGCAAAAGCGAAAAGCGCCATTGAAACCATCAAAGAGGCCGCCTAGCCTCGAAGCCCAACCATGCCTGCCTCGCCTTTTTCAACAGAGCATGGGACATCGCCCCTGAACCCCAGGCGCTGGCATAAGTTGATCCCTAAAATTACGAATCTCGTGGCCCGACGCAAGGAAGATACACACGACTATCCGCTAGAGACGAACCACGAAACCACGAGCCCCAACCAAGATTAGCCCCTTCCCAAACCCCTGTCCAACTCCTGGACCGGCCGCAAACACTTGACCCGAGATTCAATCGCGCAAATTCGCCGCGTCTTCAATTTCTGAAAAACGAAAGGCAATTTAGTTTCCCATCGCTGGCGGACCGAGTGGAGGATCGAATCACATGCTCGCGCATGCTGCCGACAAGAAAGGCGACGAGGCGCTAATCCGTTAGATTATCCTAATGCGGCACATATTTACCTACGGACGGAACTTGAATCCGAAACCTGTCGCCAACCACGTGGGGAAGTTGCATTCGCGCGCTACCACGAATTAAATGGGGGAAATTCAATCAGATTAAGGGAGGGAGCCATGGCTGATCGATTCAGCGAGAGTGAATGGAAAAAAATCGAGAATTTGCTTGAAGCTGAACCGGGAAAATTTGGCATGCTGGAGGGAGGCCGTGAGAAATCCCTTGTAATCGCCTCCTTCAACATCCGTAAACTCGGGAAACATCTGAAGCGAAAACCCGAAATCGATTTTTTGGCCCGATTTTGCGCGTGCTGCGATTTGGTAGCCGTTCAAGAGGTACAAGATAATCTCGCCGGTCTGCGGCACTTGAAAGATCGCATGGAATCGCGCATCGCCGGGAAAGGGGAATACGCGCTGGCGGTATCGGACGTCACCGGCAAGGCGCCAGGGGAACCGGGCATGGGAGAGCGTCTCGCGTTCCTATATCGGCATCGTCGGGTGCGTCGCATGGAAATGGCTACAGATCTGACTTTCGATCGCACCGCAGTTTTGAAGAACTTTTTCGACAACGAGAAATTTCTCGTGAAGGCACGGCGGAAGTTCGAAGAGAAGATGAAAAGGTTTAGGGCGAAAAAATTTCAACCAGGCCCACGTTCGTGCCGACCAAGTTTGTGACCTTCGTCAGGACGCCCTATCTGGTGGCGTTCGAAATTCCGGCGGCGAATAAGCAACCGCCTCTACGTTTTACAGCCGTCAACGCGCATCTCGTTTTCGGTAAACCAATCGAGCGCGAGAACGAATTCAACGCGCTGATCGGTTGGCTCATTCATCGGCTGAAATCACGTCTCCGAGTCACCCCCAATTTTGTTTTGCTCGGAGATCTTAATTTGAATTTCGACGATCCTTCGAAGGATCGGGCACGAATCGACGACAGTCTCCGGGAGCGCAATAAGCAAGCCTTCGGTGATAAAAACATTCGGCGGCTATATTTTCCGTTTCTCGATCCACATCCGGTCACGGGCGAGGTTTTTCGCACCAATGCACGAGCCACGCAAACCTACGATCAAATCGGATTCTTCCTGGGAAGAAAGCAGCCGTGCCTTCCGAATGACCAGTGGCGAAAGCTCGTCAAGAAAGGGGGCCCGGACAATTTCGACTATGGCGTATTCAAGTTCTCCGATCTCTTTGCTCGTGCGACGCTGAAAAAGCCTTACGGCAAGCTCACGAAATCCGAAGAGGAGGGCCTCGGTAAGAAATTTGAACACTCGGTAAGCGATCACTTGCCAATATGGGTGCGAATACCTCGTCCGGGTTTCGCGCCGCCCCCCGTTTTGTAAGGAAT
>CBDCME010000057.1:0-13977 GCA_965218865.1 Alphaproteobacteria bacterium | reverse complement strand
GGCAGACGGTCATAGATCGCCGTCGTCAGTTTGGCATCTCGGCGGGAGCGGAATGTTGGTGCCGTGCCAGTGTTTGGATTGACGCGGGCGAATTCCTTCGCCGTTAGCGGAAAACAGCGGTCGGGGTTGTCAAGTTCGGACACATCTTGGAGGAAGAAAGCACACTGCGCGGCGTTCGGTGTCGGCGACGGGCTTGCGACGAATGCACAAAACTTGAAGCGGCTATCGACGTCCGGAAAGAAAGGCTGGGCATCAAAGCGTGTGCGGCGGTTCTCAAAGTCATACAACGCCTTCAGTCGACCTTCCGTCGCCACGCCCTTGAAGAATTTCGCCGCCGTCTTGTCGGAGGAGATGCCGGACGGTGTGACAAGGCCAACCATGCCGGTTGGCTTGACGAGCGTCATCGCGCGTTCCACGAAAAGCGAGTAGAGGTTCACGTCGCCGCCGGACAGCAGTGGATAGTCGCCGCCCGCGCGGGCCACGCGGGTAGCAGCTTCGGCGCGGTCGTTAGCCTTTGCGAATTCCAGTGCAAGCGGGTCTTCAGCCTCATTTAAACCCGCGATCATTCGTTTGCGATCGGCGGCGCGCTGCGCCAAGGCAATTTCGCGGCGGCGGGCCGCGAACCACTCGACCTGTTGGATTTTCATTCGGTCCCAGGGCGGATTACCGATCACGGCGTCGAAACCCCCGTGTAGTTCGGCGCTTTGCCAGTTGGACCACACACCGGGAAACAGCACCTGCCAGTTGAGAAAGCGTTCTTCCGCGATGAGATTTCGCGCCCTCTCAAACATTCGTTCAAATAGACTGAGCTTGTCTTCCCTCGAAATATGCTCCTTCATGAGCTCTTTTGGAGACCGTTTCTTCGGCTTGACGAGATCGCATCCCCCCAGAGAAATTGTCAACGGATCACCGAATTCTCCATCAAAAAAGGCGTGAAGCACGACCTTATCTTCCTTAGTCTGCAAATTCAGCCAGTTCATGGCATGAACGAGCGAGAGAAAGGCATTGAGCAGCGCTGTCATCTCCCGCACCTCGTCGAATACATCGGCGGACTGGTTCGCCTCGGTGATATCTGCGTCAGTCAGTCCTTCGATTACTTGCATCGGCGTGGCGGCGCGCATGGCGCGGGTTATTGGTTCATGAAGAAGCAAGGGCGAACCTTCTGCGGTGGCCTTGTCGATACCGTCCCGCACCCAGGAGCCGAAAAGGCTGTCGCCACAGCGCAAATGATGGTCAAGAAATGAAAGCGGAGCTCCGACAGTAAAGGTGTGCAGCCAGAGAGCAATCTTGGCCAGTTCCACGGCCATGGGGTTCTTGTCGACTCCATAAACGCAGCGTTTGAGAACCATTCGTCGGATGACGTGGCGGTCGTCCAACTGTTCCGGATCGATAGTCCAGCCGCGGTCCTCGGCGTTGGCCAGAATCGTATCGCGAATGGCGTCGATCCGGTCGGACAGCGGCGAGATGTAATCGTCTACGGCGGCTTCCGCCTCCGCCATGGCGGTGATCACGTGATCGGCGAGGGTGTCCACGAGGCTGACCAGAAAGTGCCCCGAACCCATGGCCGGGTCGCAGATTTTCAGTTTAAGGAGTTTCTCGGCTGGATCGACCTCCTTTAGATCGCGAATCTTGCGATCCTCGGTCAGTTTGCTTTTCGCGAGTTCCACGACCCTTGAAGTGAACGCATCCATACGGGACTGAACCAGGGGCTCGATCGTCTCCTTGAGAATCGGACCGACCAGGTCGTCGGGCGTGTAATAGCTGCCCGATCCCTTTCGCGCGAAGATGTTTGGGCGGACGATGATCTCTTGACCGTCGCGGATGACTTCGTGTTCGAGCAGGCACTCGTAGATCGATCCAAGCTGCTGAACGCTCAGGTCGCGGTAGTTGATGTAATGGCGACCATCGGGAGTCTGTTCGAAGGAAAGCGCGTCGATGACGTCGGCCATAACCTGATCGCCAAGCCGGATGTTGGCGAGAAGAGGCGTGCGCTCCCGATCGAACAGGCCGCCATTGTAGGGCGGCAGGCCAATCGAGGCGTCGCCCTGATCAATGGCCCGGCAAAGATCATCGATGACCGACCAATATCGGGCGGCGGTGGCGGAAAAAGCATCGTTGAGGTCCTTGCGCCTGCCCACGTTGCCGCGCACCTTCTCGCGCAGGCCATAATCGTCATAACGTTGATCGCGGACAGGCAGGAGATCACGGTCCTCGGCATAGAGGATGAATAGAAGGCGGTAGAGGAAGATAAGGGCGGCCTCTCGAACTTCCTGCAAAGGTGCGTCTGGCGTGGCCGTGGCAATGGCGCGCGCAAGGGCAGGAAATACCAGGTCGAAGATCTTTGCAGAAAGATCGGCGGCGACGCGCTCTTCATAGAACTTGCCTTCCACGAGCGCGCGTTGGTGAAAAGTGCGCGGATCGGCCGCTGCGGGAAGGAAGGCTTCCCGCTGAAAGACAAGCACGAACACCTTCAGCCAATGGCGGCGATCCGGGTCCGAGAGAGCAAACAGGTCGTCACTGTGACCGCGAAGGTCGAGGACCGTCGCGAGGTCAATCTCAAAAAACTGTTCCGATACGGATCGGGCACCTTGATAGTAGAGACGCCACCTCGCGCCATTGGTCAGAATGCCCCACCGGAGCTTGCCGGTGGTCAAATCGTCCACACGGCGAAGATAGCGGAGCATCTGTGTCGAGGGCGCGGTTTGCTCGCCCTTGCAACCGGACCCGCGATCAAGCGGACGAAGCCAGCGCTTGGACTCGACTACAGAGATGCCGAGTTCGTAGCGCCTCCATTCCTCGGGGAAACCGTTCGCGTGATCCTTCGCCGCATCGTCCGCGAACAACAAGCCGTCGGGTACGTCCTCCCGCCCTCGGGTGGTAAGGTTTTGCTGCCTGAGGCTTGACGTCCACCCGAGGCACTTAAGAATTGGCCAAATCAGATCATCCTCGGTTTGACTCTCGTTGGGAGTGTGCGTGACCGGAAAGCGGTCGAAAAACTCCCGCATCGCGTTTCCAAGAGCTACGAGTGTCGTATCGTCGAGGGCCCACCAGTCGGCCAACTGAACGATGGATTCCCGGAGGAAATCATTGGCAAAAAGGCTTCCCTGAAACGCGTTCTCGATGGTCACGTGCCGATGATCCTTTTTTCGGACCGATCTTTCGTCAATACGCCGCCAGCGAAATCTTCTCGACCTTGATCCGGTCCACCTTCTTCATCGCCCGGGCGAGGTCGTAGGCCGCCTGGAGGCGGTACCAGGTGTCCGCGCCGCCGCCGAAAGCCTTGTCGAGGCGGATCGCCATCTCGGGCGAGATGCCCGAATGGCCGTTCACGATATCGGACAGTTGCTTGCGGCTGACGCCGAGTTTCTCCGCCGCCGTGGTCACGCTGAGCCCCAGAGGCTCCAGGCAATCGTGGCGGACGGAAAAACCCGGATGGGGCGGGTTCTTCATCGGCTGGTCCTCCTAATGATCGTCGATCAAGTCGATATCGCGGGCATGCACCCCTTCGAAGCGAAAGACGGGGCGCCAGTTGCCGGAAACGCTGACTGACCAACAGCCCGCATGATCGCCCTTCAACGGATTCAGCCGAAAACCCGGCAGATCGATGTCGGCGGCCTTGGTCGCTTCGTCGAGGCGGGCCAAGATTCGATCGACCTTGTCGGCGTCGTCCGGCGGCAACCGATCCCCCTTCTCATACAGTCTGTTCGAAAACTCGCGGCGCCGGCCCTCTCCCCCTCCCGGCCACCCACATATTCTCGTGGGTGGCCGGGAGGGGGAGAGGGCCGGAACAGACGCAAAAAATGCGCGGACGCGCATTTTCGAACGCACACATTGAGGAGCTTGAGGCCCTTGTGGCGGAATCCGACGATCATTCCTCGAGTGTAACCCGTCACCACTCAGTTTAGAATCGTGAGCATGGCGGATAGAATTATCATTCCTCGCCTCTCCGATTGATTCGGAATTCGCCAAGGCGCGATAATCGGCGCCATGGGGCAAATCCTTCGACGATTTCTCGGCCTCGGCGAAACCGATGGGCGGCGTTAAGACGGACGTCGCCGTGGTTGGCGCCGGCCACAACGGGCTGGTGGCGGCCACGCTCCTGGCCCGGGCGGGCCTCAAGGTGTGTGTCCTCGAAGAGAAGAACGTTCTCGGCGGCGCGACCCGGACCGAATATCCCTTCGCCAAGGCGCCGGGCCTCGGGGCCTCGACGGCCTCCTACCTTCTCGGCCTCGTCCCGCCCGAGATCCTGGCGGCGACCGGAGCCCGGATTCGGACGATCCGGCGCGATCCCCACTATTTCCTGCCGACGACGGGACGGAAGTATCTCCTATTCGGGAGCGACCGGGAGGCGACGCGGCGGCAGTTCGAGAGTTATTTTTCCGCCAACGATTGGCGCGCCGAACGGACGATGCGGGAAGAGATTGCCCAGATCCGCGACGACCTGGCGCCGAGCTGGCTCGCGGAACCGCTGTCGCGGGAAGAAACCGCGGAGAGGTATGTGCGTCCCCGTCTCAGGAGCGCGTTCCTCGATCTGGTAACGCGGCCGGTCGAGGATTACCTGGCGCGGTTTTCGTTCGAAAGCGATCTCGTGGTCGCGATGTACGCCGTGACGGACGGGTTTTCGGGCCTCGACGGAAGTTTCGGCACGCCCGGGACGGGGCTGAATTTCCTGATTCACAATATGTGCCGGCTGCCGGGAAGCGACGGCACCTTCATGATGGTCGAGGGCGGCATGGGCGCCGTCGCCGCCGCCTTCGCCTGGACGGCCCAAAATGCCGGGGCTGAAATCCGTCTCGAATCCGGAGTGGAGAAAATCCGCGTTGGTCGAAAGCGGGTCGAGACGCTCGTGCTCTCCTCGGGCGAGGAAATTCGGGCCGCCACGGTGCTCTGCAACGCCGACCCCTTCCGGACCCGGGAATTCGTCGGCGCGGAAAACTTTCCGCCGGCGTTCAACCGCAAACTCGACGGGATGAAAAGGTACGGGACGACGATGAAGGTCAACTTGGCGCTCGATCGTCTGCCGGATTTCACCTGCCTGCCGGAGAATCGGGGCCAGTACAACGGAACCATCCATCTCCTGCCGCAAGGCGGCGACGTGATCGCAAAAATCCGCCACGCCTACGAGACGACGCGGGCGGGCCGCCTGGCCGAGTTTCCGACGATCGAGTGGTATTTTCACACCGTCGTCGATCCGTACCTGCGGGATTCGCGCGGACATCACAACGCCGCGTTCTTCGTTCAGTGGGTCCCGTACGAACTCTCCGAGAGCAGCTGGGAGGCGGAGGAAGAACGCTATGTCGACCACCTCTTCGCCATCGCCGAGGAATTCGCCCCCGGGTTCACCGACTCGGTGGTCGACGTCTTCACCTTGACCCCGAAAAAGACGAGTCCCATCTGGGCATTCGCTTTGGCCACATTCACCACGTCGACAACACCATCGGGTTCGATCACCGCTTTCCCTACCGCCTCCCCGTCGACGGCCTCTATTCCTGCAGCGCCGGCTGCCACCCCGCCGGCGCCGTCATCGGCGCCGCCGGCCACAACGCCGCCCACCGTATCCTCGCCGATCTCGCTTGACCCGCGCCGAGGAAGGGCCCGATTTCACGGCCGGGAGACCAGCGTCAACGGGGAGCGGTACCGCCGAAATCGTGTGTTCAAGTGCCTCTTTATTGGGAGTCTGCTCGTCTGCCAACCGGACGGTGGATTCCGCCAGGAAATCCATGTGGGCTGCAATTCAGTACACGATTTGCCTAACTCATAAATCTGTACACTGTCCCCGTATTGTAGTCCCCGTATTGTCCGTACATTGTCCCCGTATTACTGTCCCCGTAATAGTCCCCGAATTACATGTGGTGCTCCATTTTGCTGCCGTGGAAATCTTTCTTCATGCCGGATTTGTGGACCGGGACGTCGGTGGTGACGGTGCCGGCGCGTTCGAAATGGAGCGTCAAGGGGATGGTGGTGCCGGCTTCGAGTTCCTTGGTGAGTTTCATCAGCATGATGTGGGTTCCGCCGGGCTTGAGATCGACGGTGGCGCCGGGCGGAATTTCGACCGCGTCCACGGGCCGCATCGACATCACGCCGGCGTCGCGGACGGATTCGTGGATCTGGGCGGCGCCGGCCACGGGACTGGTCACGCCGAGGAGCCGATCCGACTGGCTGCCCATGTTGATGACCGTGAGATAGGCCGCCGAGGGGCGCCCGGCGACGATCGAGGCCCGGGCCCACGCGGATCGGATGCTCAGCTCGTCGATCATGGCGCTGCCGACGGCCATGTGATGCATTTCGTGACTGCCCTGGCCGGCGGAGCAGCCGGGGAACAGGAAAAGGGCCAGGGCCGCGGCGCGCCGTGCCGCCGCGAGCGTATTCCTTCGTCTCTTCCTGGCCGGGTTGAATTGATTGGACAAGATTTTCCTCCGTTGGATGGGTGGGGTCATTCACAACTCCTTGGCGCCGGGCCGCGCCGGAACGCGGTCACTGTCGAAGTGGGGTCGCTCCGTCCTAGGGCATCGACCCAAACGGAGGCGACAGCCGAAGTTTGGAAAGTTGATGCATCGACAAAGGCCTGGTGCACGGGGGCGTGAACGAAGTGAATGCGCCGGTGCACTAGGGGACGCCGCCGTCCGGTCGTGAAATCAGCGGGAAACCCCTTATCTGGATGCCGCGACTCAGGCTTCGGGCCCCGGCGACCCCGAATCAGATGAGGGGGGCGGCGCTCGGGGCTGCCCCCGGTCATTTTGGCGGCCGAGTCGGAAATCAGCCTTGAAAAGGTATTGTTGGCCCTTCGATCCAGCAGGGCCGATGCCCGAGGGCGCTTGGCCAGGACCGAAAAGCAGATCGGGCACACGCCTCGATCGCCGGGCACTTTGGCGCCAAAGTTGGCCGAGATGCGCTCTCTGCCGTGGGCGATGGGGATCGAACCGCCGCCGACCGGGTTCGAGGCAACAACCGCAGCCGCCAGGGGAACGACGAATTGCGCGAGCAACACGGCGACCCAAACAAACACTTTTTGCCCGGCCCCTCGATCGTGTGTTCGCCTGTCTCATGGGGCCGGGAACATACCGCGTTCGGCAATCCCTGGCTCCCAAAAACTACGGCTTCCCGCTCCTCCGCCCAAACGGGCATGCCGGGACTCGTCACCGCGAGCCGACATGGCGCCGGCACGGCCAAGAAATCCAGGCGCCGCTCCGCGGCGGCGCCGTTGGGACCGGTACCCTTGACGCCTAGCCCACGTCCCTTTCGGGTTGCTTGCGATCGCGGGGGCGCGCCCCCGAGGCGTTGAGCTTCAGGCGATGCAACAGGGCATAGGTGCCGGTCAGGCTGTAGTCGGCGTCGAACTCCTCGCGCAGGATCCGGCGAGCGTCGTGTCCACGGAAAGGAACGACCCCCTCTTCTCCGGCCTCGGCGCCGGAAGCGATCCGGGCCTTGAACGCCGCCGTCTTCTCGGCCTCGAGCCGCCGCGGACGACCGCTGCGCGGCCGGTCGGTCAAACCGGCGACACCTTCGGCGTTGTAGCGCTTCAGCCAGATGTAAGCCGCTTGCGCCGACATGCCGACGGCACGCCCCGCGGTCGGACGTGACTCCCCCTCGACCATATGGGCAATCAGCAGCAAACGCTTGACGACCCGGGGGTCGCGTTGCTGCCGCGCCATCGCGTGCAACTCATGGGAGCTCAGCACGCACGATACGTTTAGTCTCCGTCTCATAACGCCACCCCTCGTAGTTGGGAGGCAATACCCTACTACATGTTGAAAATATTTCAACCCGTTGGGTGCGACCCCTTGTTAGCCACAATATGTGCCGCGATCGGCCCTGTTCTTGGGCGTCGAGCGGGGTCCTACGCGCTGTCCTGGCTATTGGCCGAAATCTCCTTATCCCGATTCATGGACACAGATGGCATTCGAGGTGGCTCGTGATAAAAAATCGGCGGCTGAAAGGCGCGCCCGCCGCACGATGACGCCAAAACCATCCCAAAACATTCTTTCACACCTGGGCGAGCCGGTTCCAAGGCGTTAAAACCCGGGAAAAGGCACTCAAACCAGGATCAACCAAGTGCTCAAGAGCTACGTCCGCGCACACCGCGACCCATGGAAAGTTTTTTGCCGGCCCCATTTTCCTGGTTGAGACCGTAGAAATTCCAACGGAACGGTACGTTTCGGTGGACAAAACGGAACCCTTTTGCCGTGCCAAGGCGATAACAGTAATTCCGGAGGCAGCCGCCGTGCTGTTGGGCGCTGGGGCGGGGCGACCCGCCACCCTACCGCGACCTATCCGGTAATCGAGGATTCCATGCCGACATTACAATATGGGCAGCCAGGAATGAACGCCGCCACGCCGTCGGCCAACACGAGACCGTTAGGAGGCCGATTTACGGCGGCGGCGTAGATAGCCGAGGCCGGCGAGACCGGCGCCGAAGAGGGCGAGGGTTGCGGGTTCGGGAACGTCGGCGGCTACGATGTCGCCGATCAGGAACTGACCGCCTTCCGTGAACAACTCGAAGGTGCTGCCTTGGGGCAAGCCGGTGAGGATGATGTCGCTGAACTCGCCGAAGATCGAGCCGCCGACCTCGATGAAGGGGAAGATGTCGCTGGGCTGGGGAACGAAATTGTCGAGAAAGACGAATTCGAGGGTGCCATCGAAAATCGCATCGCCGGTGATTATCAACAGGTCCTGAGCGAACTCGCCAAGTTCGATGACCAACGTGCCGACGGCAAATTGCTCGAAGAATTCGACGTCGAGCGTCAGTGTCCCCGGCGCTTCGCCGGGAGAGAGGTTGCCGCCGTTGTCAAAGAGAAAACCGTTTATTTTGCCGGTGCCGGAGAAATCGCCACCGTCATTGAAGAATTCGTCCGCCGTGACCATACCGGAAATAATGGTATTGGAGCCGACCCTAGTCTCGAAAGTGCCGTCGACCAGGATTTCGGATTCAGCGTCGACGAAAACGGAATCTATGTTGGTCAGATCGCCATTAACCACCAATTTGCTACCGAACGCACCGACGGGGTTCTCCTCACTGACGGGGGCCTTGTCTTTGTCCCGGATGGCGTCAAGTTCGATATCTCCTGTGTTCACGAGTGACCCTGGGGTTTCGTACTGGGCCAAATCCAGAAAAAAACCACCATTGTTGGATTGGAGCATCAGGTTGGGAATAATGCTATTGGATTTCAAAATAATAGTTCCCGCTTCGCCGGTGCTTGTTATCACCTCATTACCGATCATGAGCTGAGCGACCGGCTCTTCCGGCGGCGGGTCGGACAAAAGACCGCCGGGACCGACGATCCAAATGCCTCCTGTTAAGACGCCATCCTCGACCTGCTGGACGGTGCCGGTAATGAACACCAACGTCTTGCCGGACTCGGGGTCTTTGAAGCGGATGCGCCGCAGAAGTTCGGGATAATCCGTCTTGGTGCAGATGCCGTCCAAGGAGATGGTCTGGTCGCAAACGATGCCCGCCGGGCGATCCGATGCCGCCGAATAGACGCGGTGAGCATCCATGTTCGATTTGGCGCGGGTGACGAAGGAGGCCCCAGCTTGATGCAACACATGAAGGCGGGCAAAGTCGACGTAGCCACGATCCACGACGTAGATCGCTCCGGCTTCCGGTATCAGCATATCGAGGGCATGAACGTCGTGCAGCTTGCCGTCCGAGATATGGATGAAACTCGGTACGTTGCCCCGCAGGTCGAGCAATGTGTGCATCTTCACAGCCGCTTTGGTGGCACGGAAGTGCGCCCACGGAAAGACCGACAGGCACAGAGCGATGGGTCGTCGAGTCCAGGGCGTAGACGGTGTTGGTTAGCTCCAACCCCAGTTCTTCGCCGGCGTACAGCTTCCTCGCCACGGTGATCAGCCGCTGGGCCAACTCCGCGTGGATACGCCAGTCGCGCCTTTCGTTGGCATCGGCCAGCGTCGAGCGCCGGACCGGCCGGCGGAAGCCCATGTGATAGAGGTTCGACGCTTGGACCGAGAGGCAGGCCTCGATGTCGCGCAGGCTCTCCCGGTAGGTCAGCTGGGCGAAGGCCATGGCCCGGTATTGCTCGGCGCAGGAAAGCGCCGGACCCGGTGATCGCTGCCGTACAGATTGACGATCCGCGTGAAGGTCGTCCAGGGCACGAAACCCATGAGTTGGGCGAAAAGGGTCTTGCCGGTATTCATGAGCATCTCCTCGGAAAAACTCCGAAAAGTGCTCCATCCAATTCAAATCGACACCACCCATTTTCGCTTCAAACCCTGCAGAAATATTGCCTTCCGTCGCCAAAACCGTTCAGTTAACCGGACAGCAGTGATAATCGATCTTAAATTCGGAAAACAAATTCGTGTTGAAGCAATCTCCATCAGTCCCATTAATCGCTCCGGTGCCCCCTTCAAGGTCGGCGACACAATCAAAGCTATGGAATCCGTCCGTGATCCCGATTTCGATGGACGTAAACAACGCGGAGGTAGAAGTGTTTATCAGAAGGTAATCTTCTCTGCCCGCCAATCCTGGTCCACCAGATATGAAAAAATCAAAGCCGACGGGCCCTGCCTGCGAAATGGTGCTTGTCGCGGCGAGCAACGTCATGGCCATGACATTAACCGCAACGTACTTTATCGATTTGCCTGATTTGAGGTTTATGATCCCCCTCCCGCCCCAAATTATTGCCCCTAGTGCACCGGCGCATTCACTTCGTTCACGCCCCCGTGCACTAAGCCCTTGTTGATGCATCAACTTTCCAAACTTCGGCTGTCGCCTCCGTTTGGGTCGATGCACTAGCTCACTACATGCCTCAGCAGATACTACTAACCCATAGATATTTTACGCAAGGCAATGTCCCGGCTGATGTTGAAAAAGTGAGGTAGGCGTCATTCGCCTGGAACCGTTAGGCTCTGGGTGTTGAATCCATCAAGGAGAACGACGCCATGACCAAGACTACACGGAACAGCCGCCTTTCGAAACTGTTGGGGATCCCGCTTCCGCTGTTGCCGCCGGCCTTGCCGGAGGCTTTTGATGATCTGCGCATGAGCGTGGATCGCTTTTGCCTGTTGGCCGGGGTGGAGACCCTGGGCGAGATGCTGGACGAGGATAGCGAGGTGCTCTGCGGAGCGCGCCAGCCCGCACGAGCGGCAGGGCCATCGCTGCAACCCAGAGCGAGATCCTATCACGGGGGCAAGGTGAAGCTGACGCGCCCGCGGGTGCGCGATCTTGCGGGCAAGGAGATGAGCTTGCCGAGCTGGGAGTTGCTCTCGGACCCGGCGCTTTTGCAGCCTGGGCGATGAACATCATGCTGCTTACGGTTTCGACCCGCAAGCAGGAACAATTTTTAGTCGCGGTTGAGGGTTCGGGATGAGTGGGATCGTGCTCGGTGCACGGGGTTCGGGGAGCCCCGAGCTTGCCTCGACGACGTCATGGGGACTGCTCGAAGCCACCGGACGGCGTTTTCGGATTCGACAGGCACACCGGTCCGCCCGCGCCGCTCGGCGGCACGTCCCGGTCCGGGGGAGAGGCGTGCTGTCTCAGGCGATGGGCGCGGTCATGATCGCGTCGAGGGCCTCCTGCGCCCGGGCGGCATAGTGCCGGTTGGCCTCGGGCAGATAACGGAAGCGTCCGTCGCAGCGCACGATGGCGATGGCCGCGTTGGTCAAGCAGGCGAGATTTCTGGGCAGGTGACGCACGTAGGCCCGGCATCGGTCTTCGTCGTAGGTGAAGTCGCGCACGTAGTGCAGGCGGTTCTCGATATGCCAGTGGTTGCGCACCAGTTCGAGCAACTCCTCGGGTCCGGCGCGCTCTGCGCCGAGCGAGGTGAGGCTCCAGGTCACCTCGATGCTGCGCTTGCCGGTCTTGAGGATCTCGCGTTCGCGCTCGATGCGCATGGCCTGGCGTCGCCCGTGGAGGTTGGCGTAGCCGTCCCACTCGGCAGCGGAGAGGTCGACGACGGCGCAGCGTCGGCGCTCGATGCGGCCATGGCCCTTGTCGACGGTTTCGTGCCAGAGCGCATCGCTGAAGTCGATCGCCTTGAGGTCTTCGAAGATCATCTCCTGGTTGTCCTTGACCGCGCTCATCACGTAGTCGGCGCGACGCCCGAGCAGGCAGCGCGCGGTCTCGTGCTGAGCGTGCATCGCGTCCATGGTGACGATCCGGCCTGTGAGGTCGAGGCCGCTGGAGAGTTCGCGCACGGCCGGGATTTCGTTGCTCTTGCGGTCGACCTCGACCTGCCCGAGGACCACGCCGGTGTCGTGCTCGACCGCCGCCACCATCATCCTGCGCCCGTCTTCGGTCTGCTTCGAGGCGCCGCGCAGATCCTTTCCGTCCATGGCGACCGGCGCGTGCGCGCTGCCATGCTGGCCGGTCCACTGGCTAATCGCGTTGTCCAGGGTCTCTGGCGGCAGGGCGGTGAGGGTCTTGTGGAAGGTGGTGATCGCGGGCGGGGTGTAGCGCTGTTTGGAAGGGCTCCAGAACGCACCCACCGCCTCGAGCTGCTCCTGGGAGAGCAGGGCGGCGAACTGGGCGAACGCGTTCACCCCCCGGTATCCGGCAAGCCGGGCGGCGACGGCGATCACCAGAATGGTGTTGAGCGCATAGCGCTTGCCCCGGGCATGGCGGTACTCGGGCACCTCACCCAGACACTCGAACAGGCTGCGCAGCCGGGGCGCGGCCATCGGCTCGGTGTGCTGCTCGGCGTTCCAGTGTGCCGGCATCCCGGTACGGCTCAGCGCCTCGGGGGCGCCGTCTGTCAGTCCGAACACGAAGACCTCCTTGGGCTGACCGTGGTGGCGCCAGCGCGCTGCCCCTCCGGGCTCACGGGCAAAGCCCCGCGTCAGCCCCAGAGAGCGCCAGTTCGACGCGCGGTAGCAGGTGCCGGCAAATCGCGAGACGTCCACGAACGTCTCCGCCAGAAGAGCCGGATATCCGTGCACCGCCTGGATGTCCTCAGACAGCCGCCGCAGGCTCAGCCCCAGCACACGGGAGGCCAGGTTCGGCACTCGGCCAGGCGTCAGAATGACGAAGCGCGAGTTGTTGGCGATCAGATGCAGACGCCGGAACTGCTGCTCGGCCGACCACCCGATCCAGCGATCACGCGCGCCCAGCTTGAACGCGCCGGGCTGCCAGCCGATCAGTGCGAGCCAGGTCTCGCCATGCACCGCGACATGGCGCAGGCCCTTGCCGATGACGCCGTGGAACGCCAGGTAGTGGTGCTGCTCCACCAACCGGTCCCAGCGCCGGTGCTCCTGCGCGCCCCAGGTCGGACGCACCGTGACCGCGCGCAAATCAATGGACGAATCCGAGACCGGCAGCGTCGCCATGACCGGCACACTGCCACACCGAGAATGAAATGGCCAGCGCCGCAATCACCTCACCCTGATCACTGGGCGGACAAAAAACTAGCCCTGCACGGCCGAGCGGCAGGGCCATCGCTGGGGGACAACCCAGAGCGAGATTGCCTATCACGGGGGCAAGGTGAAGCTGACGCGCCCGCGGGTGCGCGATCTTGCGGGCAAGGAGATGAGCTTGCCGAGCTGGGAGTTGCTCTCGGACCCGGCGCTTTTGCAGTCCTGGGCGATGAACATCATGCTGCTTACGGTTTCGACCCGCAAGTACGCGCGCGCCGTGCGCCTGCCCGGCGAGGCCAGCGGCGACTTGCCGGCACGCGCGGGCGATGCGACCTCGAAGTCCGCGGTCTCGCGGCGCTTCGTGGCCATGACGCGCAAGAAGCTGAAGGCCTTCCTGGCCAGCGACCTTTCGGATCTCGATCTCCTGGTCATCCAGATCGACGGGCTGCACGTCGGCGATCACGTGTTGCTGGCAGCTATTGGCATCGACGGCGCGGGCGAGAAGCATGTTCTAGGCCTGGCCGAAGGTGCCACGGAGAATGCCGCCACGGTGCAGGCGCTGCTCGACAACCTGACCGCCCGCGGCCTCGACCCGGAAGTGCCCCGGCTCTTCATCGTCGACGGCGCCAAGGCGCTCTCCAAGGCGATCAAGCGGACCTTCAGGCCGGT
>CBDCME010000056.1:0-8526 GCA_965218865.1 Alphaproteobacteria bacterium | reverse complement strand
ATGTGTGCAACCAAGTCATTGGTAAATAACAATTTTCGTTATCTGGCATAAAAATTGCTTGTGAAAATTTGGAAGTTCCAATGCTTGCGGTGAACGTTCCGCGAATTTCAAGTTTCCGGACGTATGGGGTCACCGGAGGCCAACCAGTAAGGGTGAGAGGAGTATAAAGATTATGAGATATCGATTGGTTTTCTCGCTCGCGGCGGCGCTTGCGGCCGTGGTCGCCGTCGTGGCGCCAGCCTCCGCCAGTATCACGCCGATTCCCGAGCCAACCACGTTGAGTCTCCTCGCCGCCGGGATTACGGGCGCCATCGTCGCGGCGCGGTTCAAGGGGCGAAAATAGTCGCGTAACGACCGGGAAGGGCAACAACGCGCGCCTTTCCAGGATGGGGCTCGAGACGCGGAAGAGGAGTATAAGGATTATGAGATACCGATTCGTTTTCTCGCTTGCCGCGGTGGTCGCGGCCGTGTTCGCCATCGTCGGGCCAGCCTTCGCTTTTGACGTGGTCGTGCCGGTTCCCGAACCAACCACGTTGAGTCTCCTCGCCGCCGGGATTGCGGGCGCCATCGTCGCCGCCCGGTTCAAGGGGCGAAAATAGTTGCGTATCGCTGGGAAAGGCAAGGACGTGGCGGGGAACAAGGCGCCACCCTCGGAGCTTGGGACAAAAAAGCCACTCTTGTTTGAGTCGGCGCCTGGTCTCGTGAAAACAGCCTGATCGTGTCGGACGATACCGGACAATACGTTCAAATCGTCGCCTACATTTTCTTCGCGGCGGTTTCCGTCGTGGCGGTTTGGGAATGGCTGGCGCCAAGAAAAACGTTGACGGCGCCGTTCCGCCTGCGCTGGTTCGGCAATTGGTCGCTTTTTTTCATCGACGTGGCGTTGGTGCGCGCAACTTTCCCAGTCCTGGCGATAGGTTTTTCCGTTTGGGTAACCGACTATGGTTGGGGATTTTTTCATAATTTTTCGACCCCAACTTGGGTTGCCATTGCGATCTCGCTCGTCGTGCTCGACCTCGGCAAGTACCTCCAGCATGTTCTCTTGCACTACGTGCCCGTGCTGTGGCGGGTTCACCGAATCCACCACGCGGATCAAGATTATGATTTCACGACCGGAATGCGCTTCCACCCGATCGAGGCGATCTTTACTATCGGTTTCGGGTTCGGGATCATTGCTTTATTGGGTCCCCCCGTTTTTGCCGTATTCCTCTCCGAACCGGTCGGCATGGCCGTGGCAATTTTTGTCCACGGCAACGTGCGTGTGCCCATCGGCCTCAATCGCGTGCTGCGGTACCTCGTGATAACCCCCGATATGCACTGCGTGCACCATTCCGAGGTAGTGGCTGAAACAAACAGCAACTTCGGTAACTTTCTCCCTTGGTGGGACCGCGCCTTTCGTACCTACACGGATCAACCGCGGGCGGGGCACGCGGGCATGACGATCGGTTTGCCTGAATACCGTGAACGGAAGCACCTCGGGCTGTGGTGGATGCTCATCCACCCGTTTCAACCGACGCCACGAAAATCACCCGACAAACCGTCCGACTGCCCAACCTAGTGCACCGGCGCATTCACTTCGTTCACGCCCCCGTGCACCAGGCCTTTGTCGATGCATCAACTTTCCAAACTTCGGCTGTCGCCTCCGTTTGGGTCGATGTACTAGAACCTCCGCCCGCCCGGGTGGCATCGGCGTTGCGCGGTAGATATAGGGCAGCGCACCGCGATTCATGACCTGCTGTCCATCAGACCTTTTAGCCCCGACATCTTATCGAAAGTGTTCTTCACGGCCGTTTGCCAGGCGGCTTTGATCGTGGCGCCGTTCGACTCCAGTCTGCCGACCAATTCTCTCGAGGAGATCGGGGCGACGACGAGGGTCTTGTAGCGATCACCACCCCCCGCGGCTAGTTCTAGCTGGCGATTATAAACATCATGACGCCGGAAAAAGGCTTTCTTATATTCTTTCCCGAAATTTCTTATCATCCACATGAAGTATGACGTCCAGAATGGATTTGGAATGGGCTCTCGGTGGCCCCAAATTCGGGTCGGCACGACGACGATATGCGTGCATCCTTCCTCGATCGCCTTGTCTATCGGAAGGGATGCATTGATAAATCCATCATTATAAAACTCGCCTTCTATTTCTATTGTTTGACTGCAAGCGGTGGGTGTACAAGTTGTGGCTATTATGGCTTTCTCAAACGAAACCCTGGAATCGTTTTGGAACCATCTCGTCTTGCCGGAATCAATATTCGTGGAGGAAATAAATATATCGTGCGAGCCGTCGAAAACGGCCCTATCGTTGAAACGTTTTTGCTTCAATACCCATTCGTCCATGAGCCACTGGACATTCAAGATGTCGGGGAAATTAAGAATATTGAGGCAGCGTTTGTCCACGGCATTTTCGTAATAGATCGTCGCCCCGAGCTCCTGATTTTGGCCTGGAAAATAAATAGCATTCAAGGCACCCGAAGAGGTGCCGATCAGTAAGTCGAACGATTCCGTCAAACCGATCTGGTTGAATACGTGGGCGACGCCGCTGCCATATATGCCGCGCATGGAACCGCCCTCGAACACAAGCCCGACCTTGGCCCCATCGACGGGCTTGCCGCGTCTTCGCGCCACAAGACACTCAAGGACGCCAACAGGATCACTCCCGAATACACCCGGTACGGAGCTAACGTTACCCATTACCTCCTTCCGTACTGGTTGATGGCCCGGGATTTCGAGCCGGTGCGAGCGTTTTTCCGGAATGGCGGCTCAGCGGTCGGCTTCGACGGCGGCGAAGGCGGAGAGGTTGAGAATGTCGGAAACGGTGGCCCCGAGCTGGAGGATTTGGACGGGTTTTTCCAGGCCCATCACCAGGGGGCCGATTGCGGTGCCACCGCCCATCTTCTGGACCAACTTCGAGGCGATGTTGGCGGAGTGGAGATCCGGGGTGATCAGCACGTTCGCGGGCCCCGGTAGGCGACAGAACGGATAAAGCCGCAGAAGCTCGGGATCGAGGGCGACGTCCGGTGACAATTCGCCGTCGTAGGCGAAGTCGACCTCGCGTTCGTCGAGGATCTTGACGGCGGCGCGGACGCCTTCCGCCTTGGCGTCGCCGGCCGGATTGCCGAAGGTCGAGTATGACAACAGCGCCACCCGCGGTTCGTGCCCCAGCGAGCGGGCCTTGGCGGCGGCCTGAACCGCGATGTCGGCAAGCTCCGCCGGCCGCGGCTGCTGGTGAATGACGCTGTCGGCGATGAAGACGGTCTTGCCGCGGGTGATGATGAGCGTTAGGCCGAACATGCGCTGACCCGGCGCCGGGCGCAAGACGTAGGAGACCCGTTCGAGCGAGGCCCAATAGCTACGCGTCAGACCTGTAATCATCGCGTCGGCGTCGCCCGCGGCCACCATACAGGCGGCGAAGACGTTGCGGTCCAGGGTCACGAGCCGCTGGCAATCCCGCAAGAGCGAGCCCTGGCGCTGGCGGATCCCATAAAGGAGATCGATATAGGCGGACGTCTCTTCGCTGTTGCCAGGGTTACGAACCTCCAACGGCGCGATGGCGCCCAAACCGAGCGATTCCATGGTTTCCTTGACCCGCTCCGGGTTCCCGATCAAGACTGGCGTGCCGTGGCCGTTGGCCCGCCACAGGGCCGCGGCGCGGATGATCTTTTCCTCCTCGCCCTCGGCGAAGACGACCCGCCGCGGATTGGCGCGGACCCGCTCGAAAATCAGCTGCAGACTCGAGGCGGTAGGATCGAGCCGGGCGCTCAACTCGTTGCGATAGGCGTCCATATCGATGATCGGTTTGCGGGCGACGCCGCTGTCCATCGCCGCCTGCGCGACCGCCGAGGCGACGCGCGAGATCATGCGCCGGTCGAAGGGCTTGGCGATAATGTAGGTCCTACCGTACTGGAGACGGCTTTCCTTATACGCCGCCGCGACTTCGTCGGGGACG
The DNA here is from genome assembly GCA_965218865.1 of Alphaproteobacteria bacterium. Taxonomy (GTDB): domain Bacteria; phylum Pseudomonadota; class Alphaproteobacteria; order JAAXGF01; family JAAXGF01; genus CBDCME01. Next base: position 4,583 of record CBDCME010000056.1, on the reverse strand, counting down.
TCGTCCCGAGCGAGCATGGCGATCGCTTCCGCCGCGGCAATCTTCATCTCATCGTTGATCGTCGTCGCCTGGACGTCGAGCGCCCCCCGGAAGATGTAGGGGAAGCCCAAGACGTTGTTGACCTGATTCGGATAATCCGAGCGGCCGGTGGCGATGATCGCGTCGTCGCGCACGTTTTCGATTTCCTCCGGCGTGATTTCGGGATCCGGGTTAGCCATCGCGAAAATGATGGGATTCGCGGCCATGGACTCGACCATCTTCGGCGTGACCGTCTGTTTCGCCGAAAGGCCCAGAAAAACGTCGGCGCCGGCCATCGCCTCGGCCAGGGTGCGCTTGTCGGTGTCGATCGCGTGGGCCGACTTCCACTGGTTCATGCCCTTCTCGCGACCCTGGTAGATAACGCCCAAGCGGTCGCAAAGAATGCCGTGGTCGTGAGGCAGGCCCATGGCCTTGATGAGTTCGAGGCAGGCGATCCCCGCGGCCCCGGCCCCGGAGACCACCACCCGCGCATGGGCGAAATCGCGGCCGGTCAGATCGAGACCGTTGATCAGACCGGCGGTGGCGATGATCGCGGTCCCGTGCTGGTCGTCGTGAAAAACCGGAATGTCGAGGTCTTCGCGTAGACGCTGTTCGATGATGAAGCATTCGGGGGCCTTGATGTCCTCGAGGTTGATCCCCCCGAAGCTGTCGCCGATCGCGCGGATGCAATTGACGAAGGTGTCGACGTCCTCGCTGTCGACCTCGAGGTCGATGGCGTCGACGTCGGCGAAGCGCTTGAAGAGGATCGACTTCCCTTCCATCACGGGTTTTGACGCCAAGGCGCCGAGGTTTCCGAGACCCAGGACGGCGGTGCCGTTGGAGACCACCGCGACCATGTTGCCCTTTGCCGTGTAGTCATACGCCAGCGCCGGGTTGTCGGCGATCGCGAGACAGGGCACGGCGACCCCCGGCGAATAGGCCAGGGACAGGTCGCGCTGGTTCGTCAGCGGCTTGGTCGGAACGATCGACAGCTTTCCCGGCCGCCCCCTGGCGTGGAAGCGCAGGGCCTCCTTTTCGGTGATGCTCAAGTCGTTCCTGGCCATGGTTCTCGAATCGCGTGCTTGTTCGCCGACGGCACCTCCCATGGGCCGCCGAAATCGTGCCGACTGTAAGGTTTACACCTCCCAAGGTCAAAGAAGTTGCTGCCGAGATGCCGCCTTGGCCGTGATATGCTAGCGTAACGACTTGGCGTGCCGGCACTTTTCCTCGGCGACGCCCCCTCCGACGCCGCGAAGCCGCTGACCCGACCGATGGTGACCGAGCCGACCCGTTCTCCCGCCGACAAGCGGGCCCAGACTGGAGCCTCGCCAGTTATGGCGCAGTATCTGAAACTCAAGGAGGCCCACGGCGGAAGTCTCCTGTTCTTTCAGATGGGCGACTTTTACGAGCTCTTCTTCGACGACGCGGTGCAGGCCTCCCGGGCCCTCGACATCGCTCTCACCCGGCGCGGTAAATACAACGGCGAGGACGTGCCCATGTGCGGGGTTCCGGTGCGCGCGGCCGAGGCCTATCTGGCGCGCCTGACCCGCAAGGGCTTCAAGGTCGCCATCTGCAATCAGATCGAGCCTCCCGAGGAAGCCCGCAAACGCGGCGCCAAGGCGGTGGTGCGCCGCGACGTCGATCAGGTCTTGACCCAGGGCACGTTGACGGCGGACAGCTTGCTCGACGGCCGCCGCGACAATTTTCTCGCGGCCGTCGCCCGCGTCGGCGACGCCCTTGCGGTGGGCTGGCTCGAGGTCTCGACCGGCGAATTCCGGGTCACCCCGACCGAGTACGCCCGCCTCAACAGCGATCTCGCGCGTCTCAAACCAGGCGAAATTCTGGTTCCGGAACCTCTGTTGCGGCAACCTGAGCTGTTCGAAGTGTTCGCGACCTGGAAAACGGTGCTGACGCCCCAGCCGGCGGTGCTTTTCGACAGCGAGGCCGGCCGCCGGCGCTTGCGGGAACTCTACGGCGTCTCGACGCTCGACGCCTTCGGATCCTTCGGCCGCGCCGAGGTCGCCGCCTGTGGCGCCCTGGTCGCCTATGTCGAGCTGACCCAAAGGGGCCGCCTGCCCCGACTGGCGTCGCCGCGACAATTGGCCCCGGGGGCGACGCTGGCCATCGACGCCGCCACCCAGCGCAACCTCGAGCTGTCGGCGACCCTTGGCGGCGAACGCGCGGGGAGCCTGCTGGGCGTCGTCGACCGCACTCTCACCGGCGCCGGCGCCCGCTTGCTGGGCCGCCGCCTCGTCGCCCCCCTCACCGACCCCGCGGCGATCAACCGCCGTTTGGACGCGGTGGCGTTCTTCGTCACCGAAACCCGGTTGCGCGCCGACCTCCGCGAAGACCTGCGGAAGTGTCCCGACGTCGCCCGTTCCCTGGCCCGGCTCACCTTGGGCCGTGGCGGACCGCGCGATCTGGCGGCGGTGCGCGACGGGTTGACGCGGGCCCAGGCCCTGCGCCTTTCCCTGCGCCGTCAACGCCTCGCCGCGCCGGCCGAGGAAATCATCGCCATCGGCCAGGATCTCGGCGACCACGAAGTTCTCGTCGAGCGGCTCGGGCGGGCCTTGAAACCCGACTTGCCCGCGGTCACCCGCGACGGCGGTTTCATCGCCGAGGGCTACGCGCCCGGTCTCGACGAGTTGGTTCTCCTGCGCGACGAGAGCCGGCGCCTGGTGATGGCGCTCGAGGGGCGCTACCGGGAGAAAACCGGAATCGCCACCCTCAAGATCAAACACAACAACGTGCTCGGGTATTTCGTCGAGGTCACCCCGACCCACGCCGACAAACTCGCCGATCCCTTCATTCACCGCCAGACCCTGGCGAGCGCGGTCCGCTTCACGAGCCTCGATCTGGGCGAACTCGAGGGCAAGATCGCTAGCGCCGCCGAACGCGCCTTGAAACTCGAGATCAAGCTCTTCGAGGACCTGGTGGGCGAGGTCGCGGCCCGCTCCGAGGCGATCGCCCGGGCCGCCCGGGCCCTGGCCCGAATCGATTGGGCCGCGGCCCTGGCCGAGCTCGCCGTGGAACGAAACTATTGCCGTCCCGAAGTCGACGCGGGCACCGCCTTTCATGTCCACGGCGGGCGCCATCCGGTGGTCGAGGCCCTGGCCGCGGGCGCGGCGAGCGGTTTTATCGCCAACGATTGCGACCTCGCTCCCGAGCGCCGGATCTGGCTGGTCACGGGTCCCAACATGGCGGGCAAAAGTACCTTCCTACGGCAGAACGCGTTGATCGTCGTGCTCGCCCAGATGGGGTCCTTCGTCCCCGCCGAGACGGCCCACCTCGGTGTCGTCGATCGGCTCTTCAGCCGAGTCGGAGCGGCGGACGACCTCGCCCGCGGGCGCTCGACCTTCCTGGTCGAGATGGTCGAGACCGCGGCCATTCTCAATCAAGCGGGCGCGCGGGCGCTCGTCATCCTCGACGAGATCGGGCGCGGCACCGCCACCTTCGACGGCCTCTCGATCGCCTGGGCGACGCTCGAACACTTGCACGGGGTGAACCGCTGCCGGGCCCTGTTCGCGACTCATTACCACGAGTTGACGGCCCTGGCCGCGAAGCTGGACGCGCTTTCGTGCCACAGCATGCAGGTAAAGGAATGGCGCGACGAGGTGATCTTTCAGTACGCCATCGGGCCGGGTACCGCCGACCGTTCCTACGGTATCCACGTCGCCCGTTTGGCCGGACTGCCGAAAGCCGTCGTCGCCCGGGCCGAAAAAGTCCTGGCCACGTTGGAGAAAGGCCGCCAAGGGGGGGCACTATCGCACCTCGCCGACGATCTGCCCCTCTTCAGCGCCAGCCCCAAACCGGAAAGCGAGGGGCCAAGTCCGGGGCCAAGTCCGTGGGAAGAAGCGCTCGACGACGTCAACCCCGACGAATTGAGCCCCCGCGCGGCGCTGGAAATTCTGTATCGGCTGAAAAAACTTCGCGGCGATTAGGAGGCGGGGAGGACCCGATTTCGCCGAGTTCGTGGCTGGCCAGATTCAGGCCCAGCTAGTGCACCGGCGCATTCACTTCGTTCACGCCCCCGTGCACCAGGCCTTTGTCGATGCATCAACTTTCCAAACTTCGGCTGTCGCCTCCGTTTGGGTCGATGCACTAGCGCCACACCCGACAACCACCCTGGCGCCGTCAAATCCCCCTAAACCAAACGCCCCGAACCACCGCCGTTAAGCCCCCGCCGATTCCTCTCGTGAGGCTTGCCCGCCGATCGACGCCACGCCACGCACCCGTCCGCCAGGCGTAACCCTTCGCACAATTTGCCAACTCCATCACCGGAAACGCTGGTCCGTTGCCGGATGCCGAGCTGTCGCGGCCGACCAGAAAGCTGATTTTCGGTCTCTAATTTCCGGTGCTGAAGGTACTGCCGCCGTCGTTGGCTGGGACCCGAACCGGCAGTATGTAGCCACAACCGGAAGTGGGGGTATCGAAATAGCAACCGCACTTTGGCACATCGCGATGCCGGTGGAAGGAGCCGTCCACTGCATCATGAACGGACTCTGGCATCGCCGAACCGCACGAAGACAGCAACCACGTCGGTTTGCCGGTGTAAAATGTAGGTC
>CBDCME010000055.1:0-23153 GCA_965218865.1 Alphaproteobacteria bacterium | reverse complement strand
GCTTGAGGACTGAATCGGTAATAGTCTCCGGGCCAATTATGGACGTGCAACGTCGGTGTTCCGGGGATGTATTTTGGAAAATAGCGGAATAACCAGCGACTTAAACGGTGGCGTTTGCGACCCAGTTCGATGTTTTCGAGCTGGTCATAACCAGGCGTTCCGATCATGACGAGTCCGCCATTCCTGGTGACCCGGCGGATTTTACTCAGTGTTTTCCAAAAAAATTTATCGTGTTCCAAAACCGAATTGCTGATGACCGTGTCGAAGGTGTCGTCGTCAAAACAGGTCATCTCGTTCGTGTTGCCTTTAACGATTTTATAGCGATTACGGCGACTGGATGATCCAACTTGATATGATTCACCTCCATCGAGGTTGATTCCGACTAATACCAACCGCCCTAGAGTTTGACTCGCGCAAAGGTTTACACGCTAGGTTTTGTGTGATTCAAGGTTGTTGGCAACAAGGGAGTGTGTTCAATGCCAACGATTCCTTTGCGAAACGACTTTGATGCTGAAAGAGTCCGTGTTCTTGCGGCACGGAGCGATGATGGGAACCAGGCGCGACGGCTTTTGTCGATGGCGGCCATCTACGATGGGATGGATCGAGCGTGCGCGGCGGGTATTGGCGGCATGGATCGGCAGACGTTGCGGGACTGGGTTCACCGGTTCAACGCGGGAGGTCCGGCCGGTCTGATCGACCGCAAGCCGAACGGGGCGTTGCGTCGGTTGACGCCGTCGCAAATGGCGGCGCTTTCGCGGGCTATCGAGGCCGGTCCCGATCCCGAACGGGATGGGGTCGTGCGCTGGCGCTGCATCGATCTCAAGCAACTGATCCGAACGCGCTTCGGCGTGGACTATCACGAGCGGAGCGTCGGCAAGCTGCTGGCCGCGCTCGGGTTCTCGCATATTTCCGCGCGCCCGCGCCACGTCGGCCAGGATGCGCGGGCACAGGAGGAATTTAAAAAAAAGTTTTCCCGAACACTTGGCGAAAATCGTAGCGGCACAGCCACCGGACACGCCCATCGAGGTTTGGTTTCAAGATGAAATGCGCGTCGGCCAGAAGAACAGCCTGGTGCGCCAGTGGGCCCCAAAGGGATCGCGCCCGCGCCAGGTCAAGGACCTACGGACCTCTTCGGCGTATCTCTTCGGCGCCATCTGCCCCGAGCGCGGTGAGGGCGCGGCGCTGGTCATGCCGCGCGCCAATACTGAAGCCATGGACCTGCATCTCGAGGAAATCAGCCGGGCCGTTGCCCCAAACGCCCATGCCGTCGTGCTGCTCGACCAAGCCGCATGGCACACCACTGCCAAACTCGGCATCCCGGAGAACATCTCCCTCGTGCCTTTGCCACCCAAGTCCCCGGAGCTCAATCCCGCCGAAAATGTCTGGCAATACCTCCGCCAGAACTGGCTCTCCAATCGTGTCTTCGACTCCTATGAAGCCATCGTCGAGGCCTCTTGCCAAGCCTGGAACAACCTGACCGACCAACCTTGGAAGATCATGTCCATCGGCCTCAGAGCGTGGGATCGCACAAGTCAATGTTAAGGGCGGTTGGTATAAATTAGTACATGAGCTAAAGATTTCTAGATTCAAAAGACTATCAGAGGTCAATTGTACCGCCCCTATCTCTAGAACTTTGTCGCCAACTATTTTGTCAGAGAGTATTTCCTGCCACTTCGAGTAGATTTCTGGCGTCATAATATCGTTCCTGTACTATAGGCGTTGACGAAATGATCCTTAGTCGTCCGTGAAGAACCCTGATTTCAAGCTGAAGCGGCGATTGGGTTTGCGGTGGGGTGCGAGATGTCGCTGAGGAGCGCGGCCAGGATTTGGACAAACAAACGCCTCAGCCATTTGAGGACAAGGCGGTAGTTGTAGCCGGCGCCGGCGAGGATGGCGTTGATCTTGTCGCCGTCGCGGCCTTTGAGGAAGTTGCGCCCCAGCCTGCCATCGCTCTTGAGATGTCCGATCACGGCCTCGACGGCGGAGCGCCGCCTGAGCTCCTTCTTGATCGTCGGCGTGATGCCGCGTTTCTGGCCTGATCTAAAGACGCGGTGTTTGTTGGGGTAATCGTGGCCCTGGTATCCCTTGTCGACATAGATGCGCTCGGCCGATATCCCCGTCCAGCGTTCCATCTCTTCGATCACCTGCCTCAAGGTGTGGCCATCATAGGGATTGCCGTGGAAGGCCTTGACGTGGGCGACGAACTGGCCGCCGGGGGGGCGGGAATTGGTCGCCGCCACGGAGACCTTGCAGCCGAACTCGTACGGCTTGTGCGCCTTCCCTTTGCCGATGCATTCGACCTCGGGCGCGTGGAGCGAATAGACCTTGGGCAAGGGGTCGCGCCGCTTCTGGGTCGACACCCGCTCGGCCAGCCACAAGGGGCGGCGGAAGGTATCCCGTAGGCTCTCCTCCTGGGCCGTCTTGCGGCGGATGTCGCGGACGGTGCGCCCGAGATAGGTCTTGAGCTTGCGCAGGGCCTTGTTGGCCCGCTTGTGCTGTTTGGCATGGCGGTAGCGGCCTTGCATGATCAACGCCCTCTTGCCCAGGCGGGTATAGGACTGACGCAGGGCAATGCCGTGCTCCCGTGCCAGTCGCACCAGCCGCTCGCGGGCTCGTTGCATCAGTTTGGCGGCGGTCGGAAAGGCAATCGCCTTCTCTTGTACGGTGGTGTCCACCGTCACCCGCTCGAGGTCCTTCTCCCGCAGCGCCCCCACCCGGTGGGCCACGGCCAGGCTCTCCTGGAATACCTTCTCCAAACCTTCCGGCCCGATCCGGTCCCGCCACCGGGTCATCGACGAGCGCTCCATGGGCAGCTCATGCTGAAAGTACTCTTCGCCGCAGAAGCACTGGAAGTATGGGTCGTAGACCCAGCGCTCGCAGACCTCCTCATCCGAGAGATCGAACATATGCTTGAGGATGTGCAGCCCAACCATCAACCGCGTCGGGACCCCCGGCCGACCCTCCTCCGAATACAAGGCTTCATAGGTCTCGTCGAAGAAAGTCCACGCGATCCGGCCCCCCAACACCACCAACTCGTGGCGCAGGTTGATGATGTTTTCGAACCGCGAGCGGAACAGGTCCTCTATTCCCGATGACACCTTGCGCGATGGCTTCATCACAGTTCTCCAATCCCAATCGACGGGAGCAGAGAATCACGTTCCGCAACGGAAGGGAATCCCCAAAATCAATTATTTCAAATCACAAGCTTTTCAGGCCCAAAACCCGTTTTCTTGCAAATCCGATTACTTCGCCAAACCGAAAGAACTACCAACATCAGCCGCTTACGCGTTCTTCACGGGCGACTCCTTACAGTCTGTTCGAAAATGCGCTTCCGCGCATATTTTTCGTCTGTTCCGGCCCTCTCCCCCTCCCGGCCACCCATATCAGCAACCTCTCGTGGGTGGCCGGGAGGGGGAGAGGGCCGGTGCCGCGAGTTTTCGAACAGACTGTTAGACGGTTTGGTGGGGCCAGATGTTGGTCCGATCCGCCAAATCCCCATTCTAATCAGGATTTGACACGTAGATTTAGCCGATTATCAAAAAATAATCGAACCTTTGCCGTAGAAGAAAGATTTCGTTCCGGAGCGGGGCCCGAACAAACGCGCCTCGCGGAGCGCTCCTTGCGGTGCAGGCCCGAAAGCGGCGTCGCCGCTCTCGCGGTTTGGAAAACAAATGATACGGCTACAGGCTGTCTCAAGTATTGTTATCGTCGATCCGATCTTCAAGCGCTGTCTCGGCGACAATGTATAACGTGGACCGCACACGGCATTTTCGCACGGCCCCTATCAGGAGCCGGCGACTTTTTCCGGAACTGGAATTCCCGGACTTCTTGCTGTCGTAATCGTTCGATTCCATAATCGCGCCGGCAACATCATCATCAAGGGGAGGGCGGGCGATGAGCGAGACCGTTCATCCGGTCCCACGCGAATGGGCCGAGCGGGCGTGGTGTGATAACGACACCTACTTGCAGATGTATCGGCGGTCGATCGAGGATCCGGAAGGCTTTTGGGCCGAACAGGCCGAGCGAATCGATTGGATCATGCCGTCGGCGACGGTGAAGGACAGCAGCTTCGGCGGCGACGTGCACATTCGCTGGTTCGACGGCGGTAAGCTCAACGTCAGTGCCAATTGCCTCGACCGCCACCTCGCGGAACGCGGTGACCAAACGGCGATCATCTGGGAGGGCGACGACCCCGACGATAGCAAGCACATCAGTTATCGTGAATTGCATGCCCAGGTCTGTCGGGCGGCCAACGGGCTGAAGAGCATCGGAGTCAAGAAGGGCGACCGGGTCACAATCTACTTGTCGATGATCCCGGAGCTTGCGGTGGCCATGCTTGCCTGTGCCCGGATCGGGGCTATTCATTCGATCGTTTTCGGCGGCTTCTCTCCCGATTCGCTCGCGGGACGCATCCAGGACTGCGACAGCAGCGTCGTTATCACGGCCGACGAGGGCGTCCGCGGCAACCGTAGGATTCCCCTGAAGGCGAACGTTGACGCGGCCGTCGGATCATGCCCCGGCGTGGCGAAGGTGGTGGTCGTCAATCGTACGGGCGGGACCGTTGAATGGCACCCATCGCGGGACGTCTGGTATCACGAACTCGTTGACGGAGCCGCCGACGATTGCCCGCCCGAGACCATGGACGCCGAGGACCCGTTGTTCATCCTCTATACGTCGGGATCGACCGGTAAGCCCAAGGGCGTGCTCCACACTACCGGCGGATACATCGTTTACGCCGCGATGACTCATCAATACGTCTTCGATTATCACGACGGCGATATCTATTGGTGCACGGCGGATATTGGTTGGGTTACCGGCCACAGCTATATCATCTACGGACCACTGGCGAATGGTGCCACGACGCTCATGTTCGAAGGGGTGCCGAATTATCCCAGTTGGTCGCGCTTCTGGGAGGTCTGCGACAAGCACGACGTCAACATCTTCTACACCGCGCCGACCGCCATCCGGGCCCTGATGAGGGAGGGGGTCGCCCCCGTTAAGCGCTGTTCGCGCAAGTCGATCTGGCTCTTGGGTACCGTCGGGGAACCAATCAACCCGGAAGCCTGGGGCTGGTACCACAACGTCGTCGGCGAAGGTCGCTGTCCGATCGTCGATACCTGGTGGCAAACCGAGACCGGCGGCATTCTGATCACGCCCTTACCCGGGGCCACGGCGCTTAAACCGGGTTCGGCGACGCGTCCGTTCTTTGGCATCGAACCCGCCATCCTCGACGCCGACGGAAACGTGCTGGAAGGCGCCTGCGACGGCAACCTCTGTATCCTCGACAGTTGGCCGGGAATGATGCGTACCCTCTACGGACAGCACGAAAGGTTCGTCGAAACCTATTTCTCCGCCTATCCAGGCAAGTATTTCACCGGCGACGGCGTCCGCCGCGACGCCGACGGTTATTACTGGATAACCGGCCGGGTCGACGACGTGCTCAACGTTTCCGGTCACCGCATGGGCACCGCCGAGGTCGAGAGCGCCTTGGTCGCCCACGAACAGGTGGCGGAAGCGGCGGTCGTGGGCTATCCCCACGAAATCAAGGGGCAGGGCATCTATGCTTACGTCACCCTGGTCGTTGGCGGTGAACCGTCCGAGGACCTGCGCAAGAGTCTGGTCAAGTGGGTACGCAAGGAAATCGGCTCCATCGCCTCGCCCGATCTCATCCAATGGGCCCCAGGGCTGCCGAAAACCCGGTCGGGAAAGATCATGCGCCGAATCCTGCGTAAGATCGCGGCCAATGAATTCGACCAGCTTGGCGACACCTCGACCCTTGCCGACCCCTCGGTCGTCGACGACCTGGTTGAAAACCGTATGAACCGCTGAATCGCCGAAGCGGAACTCGGCGACCAAGGCGTAAGCGAGCATCCCGGTGCCCGGGATACCGGCGATGTCCCATGCTCTGTTGAAAAAGGCGAGGCAGGCATGGTTGGGCTTCGAGGCTAGGCGGCCTCTTTGATGGTTTCAATGGCGCTTTTCGCTTTTGCCTTTTTCACGTGATCCTCGAGGGCAGCTCTGAGGATGGGGAGTTGCCGGTAGGCCTTGAGGCGACGGAGGTCTTTTGGGCTTCCAGGAGGCCGGCGGCGGTCCATCGCAAGGCCATCTCGGCGTTGCGCCAGCGCTTGACATTGTGCTGCACCATCCTGACCGTTCCCAAGGCATTCTCGATGGCGTTGGTGCAGGCCAAGGAGCGCCTGAGCTTGGGCGGCAGGCCCAAGCGGATCACGGTGAGGATCTCATCCAGGCCCTCCAGGATGGAAGCCGAAACGCCGGGGGCCTCGGTCTCCAGGCGGCGCGCCAGGTTCTTCATGAGGCGTTCGGCTTTCTCGGCATCGTCTTGGTCCCAGGCTTGCCTGAGCGCCTTCTTGACGCCGGCATGAAGGCTTTCGTCGAGGCGCTCGATGATGTTGCGGCCCTTGTGGACCTGGCAGCGCTGGAGGGCGGCCACCGGCCCGAAGGTCCGCTTGATCGCCTTGGAGAGCGCCTTGGCGCCGTCGACGATGAAGAGCCGGGGCACTTCCGGGTCGAGGCCGCGGGCGGTCAGGTTGTCGAGCAGCGCCTGCACCGTGGCGGCATTCTCCGTGGCACCTTCGGCCAGGCCTAGAACATGCTTCTCGCCCGCGCCGTCGATGCCAATAGCTGCCAGCAACACGTGATCGCCGACGTGCAGCCCGTCGATCTGGATGACCAGGAGATCGAGATCCGAAAGGTCGCTGGCCAGGAAGGCCTTCAGCTTCTTGCGCGTCATGGCCACGAAGCGCCGCGAGACCGCGGACTTCGAGGTCGCATCGCCCGCGCGTGCCGGCAAGTCGCCGCTGGCCTCGCCGGGCAGGCGCACGGCGCGCGCGTACTTGCGGGTCGAAACCGTAAGCAGCATGATGTTCATCGCCCAGGACTGCAAAAGCGCCGGGTCCGAGAGCAACTCCCAGCTCGGCAAGCTCATCTCCTTGCCCGCAAGATCGCGCACCCGCGGGCGCGTCAGCTTCACCTTGCCCCCGTGATAGGCAATCTCGCTCTGGGTTGTCCCCCAGCGATGGCCCTGCCGCTCGGCCGTGCGGGCGTGGCGCGCTCCGCAGAGCACCTCGCTATCCTCGTCCAGCATCTCGCCCAGGGTCTCCACCCCGGCCAACAGGCAAAAGCGATCCACGCTCATGCGCAGATCATCAAAAGCCTCCGGCAAGGCCGGCGGCAACAGCGGAAGCGGGATCTCCCAACAGTTTCGAAAGGCGGCTGTTCCGTGTAGTCTTGGTCATGGCGTCGTTCTCCTTGATGGATTCAACACCCAGAGCCTAACGGGCGAATGACGCCTACCTCACTTTTTCAACATCAGCCGGGACATTGCCTTTTCAACGGACGGTATCGCACACCTTTCGCTGTAGGGGTGGTTTCAAAGAAAGCGGCTTACTTTGCCATGAGAACAAGGTTGGTTGGCTTAATCGTCCGTTTTCTTCGCTTGTTTCACGCGTCGCCGCACGGTATTCGATTTGTTCCAACGCCCCTTGTTGCCGCTCAGGCGAAACCGTCTCCCGACATCTTTATCTTACGGCGTTGCGCATACGGCCCCAACTATCCAAAACTGAGATGATTTTCCCGTCGCTGGTTTCATATATTTTGTCTTGTGGCGACCCGGCTTCACGTGCCTTTCGTTCGATCTCTTTGAGAAATTCCGCGACGTATGGAGTGCTTGCGTGTTCCGCGCGCCATGCCCAGGGGTTGGGTTTGCCTTTCACGCCGCTAAGCCCAGCAATCTTGTCTAACGAAGGCAGTACCTTTCGCCGTTCTCGTGCCGACATTTCGAGAAATGTCCTTGGCGTGATCTTGCTGGGGTCCCCCTCGAATGTATCGTCCAAGCAATCATTGGTGGGCAACGTGAACGGCCCTTCCGCGAAATAGGTGGCCCCACGTCAAGAAAGTAGTCCGAAACCCATTTCGGCAAGGTTTTGCTTGGCAAGCCCGCTTCCCGCCAACGCCAACAACATTCGAATGGTGCCAGTTTGTCGCCCCCCTGGTGGAACCTTGTCCGCAAGCGTTCCGCGTGCAATGTTAGCTCGGGAGTCGGTTGGGTACCATTGGATTTCACAGCGCATCCTGCAAGGCGCGTTCCTGAATAGAAGGACGGCGCGGCGATCCGGTTACAGGATTTCCGGTTTCGGCCCGTCGGCCTAGCCGCGCCGAGTCAACGATATCATCTCTTTGCCTTGAAGGTCTCCACGTTGTCGGGTTCGACAATGCCCATAACGGGAAGGTTGGCCCGAATCGTAATGGCAACATAGGAGGGCGATAAGTGGGCGTAGTGGCGCTCGGTTATGCGAGTATCGCTATGCCCAAGTTGAACCGCGATCACGCCCATGGGCGTTCTACGCATTGCCAAGAGGCTCGCGTGAGTGTGCCTCAGCATGTGAAACGACACCGGAGGGTGAATTCTCGCGGCCTTGCAAGCGGCCAACAACGGTCGTTGTTGTTGTGACTTTTTCCATGTTTTGCCGTCGGCGCGTAGAAACATGGAATCGTCGCCGTCGCGGCCAACGGCGACGCGATCAAAAAATGTCCGGCCTTCGTCCGTCAGGAACGCGTGGCGCGATTTTCCCGTTTTGCTGGTTCGAATTATCAACGTGCCGCTATCGGGGTTGTAGTCGGATACCTTGAGCGCGGTAAGCTCGCCGTAACGGCAACCGGACAAGAGGGCGGCGCGGACGAGGTTCCGAAAAACCGGTTTGCAGGCGTTGACCAGGCGCACGCATTCATTCTCGGCGAGATAGCGCACGGTCGCGGAATCGACATCCTTGAATGGCCGCACTTTTCGCCAGGCGTCGGCACTCATTACCTTGCTTTCCGAGAAGGCGTGGTTGAGCGCGGCTCGGAATGTCGTCCAAATTCGATTGGCTGTGGCCTTCCGTTTTCGACTCGCGTCGGGATCGTCGCCGATCTCGCGATATTGTTGTTCGCGCCCGAGGCCCGAGCGAACGCGTGGCGGCGTCGTGGCCAGCTTCCTCTGCCATTTCCGAAGTTTTTCCGTCGTTAGATAGGCGAGAAGGGTATCGCCGAAATCGGGGAGAATATGGGCTTCCGCCTGGCGCCGTGCTCCGTATTGGGATTTGCCGTCCGTTTCGAGCCATTCGAGGTAATCGCGGATGGCATCGCGAATCTTGTATGTCGATTCGTATTGGGCGACATCGGGAAAAGCGCCTCCCTCGCGGGCCTTTTTCCCGAACCAATCCCGGGCCCTTTGCTGGGCTTGCTGAAACGTCAACACGGTCACGCCATCGGCTTCCTGGGTATCGTCGGCTTTCCCGAGCACGCGTTTCGAATATCGGCCCCCGTCGGGCCGGTACCGCGCAATCCACGAACCGGCTCGCTTCCCCTTGCGGTAGCCGATATGCGCGCCGCTGTCGATCGAACGCCAATAAGGCTCATGGTTCAGCTTTAGGCGCTCCCGCACTGCGCGGGTTTCGAGGCGGGTATCGTGGACGGTTCGAGGCATGGAAATCTCTCAATTTCGAATTTAGGTAACTTTTAGGTAATATACAGGGACGGACGCTGGTAAACAAGCACGGACGCTAATACATCGTTTTCAATAGTTCTCTGGGATTCCATCGTCCACGGAAGTCCCAGAAAGGACTGTTTATAGCCCCAAACCAGCGGAAACGCTCCGAAAGGTAACGATCGCGCCGAACAACTGAACACTTCCAACAAACTAGGAATCTTGGTTGGAATGTAATTCGTTCCTGACGGGTTGGAGGAACTATCGTATCACCGTTCTTGGGAATTCGAGGATCGGCTACGTCTCCAAAATTCACCGCAAGAAGCCCAGGGGCAAGGCCCTCGGGTTTAGGTGCCAGAAACCGGGTGCGGGACCAACGCCGCTAAATCCGAGATCCGCGCCCGGTCGGTCCAGCCTTCATTCCCCGATGCAAAAACCCGGTAACTCCCCATATTAAGGGAATGCGCCCTTTGCGCGCGGCGATAGCCCTCGTGACTATCCTCGCGGCCGCCCCGGCGGGAGCCGTTGACGAGTATCCACGGGACGACGACGCTGGTTCCCCGGCCGCCGGGATCAAGGCGTGGATCGACGACGCCCGGGTGACTTTCCGAATCAATTCCAGCCCTATTCTTCGGACAATCGTTTGCCGCGTGCCCTTCACGGATTTCACGCTCGAGTCGCTCGCCAAGGCGACTGGGATTCCGAAGGACCGACTGGCCGCCGGGGTAAACGAGCTCGTGCTCATGGGCCTCGTGCGTTGGCGCCGCGGTGAGCAGAATTGGATTCAACCGGCCTCGGAAGATGCGCGTAAGAAGATGCTCAAGTCGGCCGACGATTGGTGTGGCAGTAACGAAAGTTGCGAAGTTGGAAAGTGACTTCCTCAAGCAGCGGCCGTGCCGGCCGCCGGCCTCAGATTTTCAATTCGAGCTGGCCGCCGCGTACCTCCTTGGTCAGGTAGTAGAATTGGTAATTCATGGCGCACTGGTCACGGCCATCCGGTCCGACATGCACCCGCCCGCGCGCACGTTCCGAAACATCATTGTTTCCCACAACGGCACCTCGATTCTCGAATCGATGCCGACGATATCGCACCTGATGTTGGCGTCGATCATGAGCCTAATCGATTCCGGATCGCCGGCCGGAGACCCGCGGCATTCCGGCAGCTTAGCCTTCGTTAGCCGATGAAAATGTTCGGTAGCTCCTTATATCATAGACATGCGTCCGATACGCACGGCGATAGCTTTGGCGGCTGTGCTCGTGGCCACCGCGGCGAGAGCCGATGACAAATATCCTTGGAACTATGACGTTGGTTCCTTAGCCGGGTTCATGACCTGGATCGACGACGCCACGGTGACTTTCTGGATCAATACCAGCCCTGTTGTCCGTGCGATCGTTTGCCGCGCGGCTTTCATGGATTTCACGCTCGGATCGCTCGCCGCGGCAACGGGAATTCCGGAACGCCAATTGGCTCTTGGGGTAAACGAGCTCCTGGCCATGGGCCTAGTGCGCTGGAGCCGCGGCGAAGGTACGCGCGTGTGGATCCAACCCGCCTCGGAGAAAGCGCGTGAAAAAATGCGCGAGTGGGCCGACGACTGGTGCGCGAGTGACGCCAGTTGCGAAATCGGACGGTGATCCCTTCGGGGATAGGGGTGCGCGCTTCCCCACTCAGATTTTCAGTTCGAGCTGGCCGCAGCGGACCTCCTTGACCATGCGGTAGAAGTGGTAATGCATGACGCACTCGATTGTGTAGTGAAAGGTCAGGAAAGGATCGCGCCGGAGCCACACAACACGCCAGATCCGCTCCCGATACTGGCGCCGCGGCTCGGTATCCGCGACCCCTCGCATCAAGCGTAGGAACAGTACGGCGAACTGTATGAAATGAACGACGTACGCACGCCGACGGTACCATGGGTGACGCTGCCAATACCGCCTGAGGACGTTCTCCCGGCCGAGCCGGCCCCTCAGGTGGAGATCGTCGAGGCGCTCGAAAAAGTGGTCGGGTTCGTAGAGGTTCGCCATGACCGCGAGATAACCGTCGCGTAGGTCCTATCTTTCGATCTTGAGCGGTATGACGTTGGTGAGCGGGCGGCTCGGCGAGGTCGAGCCTCCCTTCGCGCAGCAGCCGGGCATAGAGAGGCGTCTTCGGTATGGCGACCAGCATGTTGATCATCGCGGCGACGATCCGGGCCTCTTGAACGAATTGTTTTTGGGCCTCTAAGATGGTCGAATCGTGGTTGTCGAAACCCAGGATCATGCCGCTCCAAACCTGAATACCGGCCCGATGGATCGTTGCCACCCGTTCAAGCATGGTGGCGCCCTTACGCACGTTCTGAAATTTCTTGGTTTCCCGCAGAGATTCCTCGTTCGGCAATTCGACACCGACGAAAACGCACATGATGTTGGCGTCGGTCAGCAGCCGCATCATTTCCGAATCATCGGCCAGATCGAGGGACTCCTCGGTGACGAAGGTCAAGGGATAGCCGTTCGCCTCCTGCCACGCGATGACCGCACGGAGCACTTGCTTGATCGCCTTCTTGTTGCCGAACAGGTTGTCGTCGACGATGGTGACGAACGGAGACTTGTAGCCCCTCGGGGCCTCGAGCTCGGCGATGACCTGGGCCTCGGTCTTGATTCTCGGAACCCGGCCGAAGACGACGATGATGTCGCAGAACTCGCAGCGAAACGGACAGCCTCGCGAAAACCGTGGAACGGATGTTTCCAAAGTTACGATGAGGACAGCATGTCGGAATCGGTGATCCTGCTCCTCGACCAGCACGGTGGGCGCGGAAAGACAGGCTTGACAGTGTTTCGAAGGCCGATAATCCTGTTGCCCTCACGTGTCCGCCCCGGGGCATTCACGACGCTATTCCCCAACAAGCCGTAAAAGCCGCCAGGCAAGGCTGGCGGCGATGTAATTTCTCCAAACCGAGGGCTGGGTGACTGGGAGGGAAACTTGAAAACTCTAGTATGTGCAATTTTGTTTTTCGTCACCGTGACGTCCGTGCCCAGCACGGCGGAAAGCTTCGTGTTTACGGCGATTCCGGACCAGGATGAAAGCCGGCTGCGCGAGCGGTTCGACAAAATTGCCGACTATTTGTCGACGAAGCTCGGCGTCGAGGCCACCTACATTCCCGTCAAATCCTACACCGCCGCCGTAACCGCCTTTCGAAACAACGAGGTCCAGCTCGCCTGGTTCGGCGGCCTCTCGGGTGTGCGCGCGCGTCAGCTGTCACCCGGATCCGAAGCCATCGCCCAGGGTTACGAGGACCAGTTCTTCGAGACCTATTTCATCGCCCACGCCAGCACCGGCCTGACCGAATCCGAGGCCTTTCCGAAAGACATCGAAGGTAAGACCTTCAGCTTCGGTTCCAAGGGATCGACGTCGGGGCGATTGATGCCGGAATTCCATATCCGCAAGAACTTCGGCCGGGCGCCCGGTGACGTCTTCACCCGGGTCGGTTTCAGCGGCAACCATTCGCGCACCATTTCGCTGGTTCAGTCCGGCGCGTATCAGGTCGGCGCGGTCAATTTCAAGGTCTGGGAAAAGGAACTGAACTTCAGCCGGATCGACACCTCGAAAGTGTCGGTCATCTGGAAGACGCCACCCTATCCCGACTATCAGTGGACGATCCGCGGCGATGTCGAAGACGTCTTCGGCGCCGGTTTCAAGGACAAGGTCAAACAGGCGCTCATCGAAATGAAGGATCCGGAACTGTTGGGCTCGTTCCCCCGCCAAAGCTTCGTGCCGGCAACCAACGACGACTACAAGCCGATCATGGACGTGGGGAAATTTATCGGACTCATCGACTAGTGGCCTTGTTGGAGCTGAGCGGGGCGCAGGCCTCGTACAATGGCAAGCGGGTGTTGCACGACGTCTCGCTCAGTATCGAGCGCGGCGAACGGATCGCCCTCGTCGGCAAGAGCGGGGCCGGAAAATCCACCTTGCTACACTTGCTGTACGGTCGAATGGGAAACGATGCCACGCTCCTGCCCCAGAATCTGGGACTCGTGAAAACACTTTCGGTTTTTCACAACGTCTACATGGGGCGCCTGCATCGCAACCCCACCTGGTACAACCTTGCCAATCTGGTCAAGCCATTTCGACTCGAAATCGAAGCCATCACCAAGATTCTAGATCAATTGGGGATGGCGGAAAAAATATTCGTGCCCGTCGGTGAACTGTCGGGCGGTCAAGAGCAACGGACGGCCGTGGCGCGGGGCCTCTATCAGGGCGGCTCCGTTTTTTTTGGCGACGAGCCGGTTTCCGCCGTTGACGAGCATCAAGCGCGGACCGTCCTGCGGTGTATCGGTGACGCCCACAAGACCGTGGTGCTCGCCATGCACGACGCCGACCTCGCCATTCGATTCACCGATCGTATTGTCGGGGTCATGGACGGCCGTATCGTATTGGACAGGACCTCCGCCGAAATGGCGGGATCGGACCTTGACGACCTATTCAAGAGCTGAGGTCCGGCGTCCCTGGATCCCCGAATCGCCTCTCGTACGCACCAGCCTATGGTTCGTGCTGATCGGCCTCGGCTGCCTCGCGCTCGCCGATCTGGAAATCAGCGCGGTCGACCCCTGGCCGGAGATGTGGCGTCTGGCGATCGGTCTCGCGACCCCGGACTTCAGCGCCACGGATCGCCTTGTCCTCGCCGTGTTGCACACCATCGCCTTCGCGGTACTCGGGACGACGCTGGCCAACGTCTTCGGATTCCTATTGGCCCTGGCCTTTCATCTGCGCGTGGTCCGCATCGGATGTGCCTTCGTGCGCTCGGTCCACGAACTGTTTTGGGCCCTGATTTTTCTCCAGGTGTTCGGCCTCACGGCACTGACCGGGGTCCTGGCGATCGCCATCCCCTACGCCGGCATCTGCGCCAAGGTGTTTTCCGAAATACTGGAGGAAGCCGACCCGGCGTCATTGGCGGCGGTTCCGGCCGGCAGCGGCGCGATCTCGGTCTTCCTGTTCGCGCGCCTGCCCGACGTATGGGCCCATTTCAAGACTTATTCCCTCTACCGCCTGGAATGCGGACTTCGGTCGAGCACGGTCCTCGGTTTTGTCGGCCTCCCGACGCTGGGCTTCCACCTGGAGACAGCGTTCAAGGAAGGCCACTATTCGGAAATGTCGGCGCTCCTCATCGTCTTCTTCCTCGTCATCGCCACCGTCCGCAAATGGATGCGGCGCGAGCTCATACCGTTCTACATCGTCGCGGCGCTCTTTCTCCTGCCCGAGGGCGGCGGCAACCCCTCCTGGACGAGCGCCTGGAGTTTCTTCGTCCACGACCTGGTTCCGCAACCGCTCCGCGGAGTCGAGACCTTGAGCGCGCCGGTCCTGGTCGAACTATGGAACTGGGGATGGACGCTGACGGTCGATGAAGCGCTGCCCGGGGCGTTCAATACCGTGGTTCTGACGATGATCGCGCTCGTCGGTACGGGGGTGCTGACCCTCGTATTCTTCCCCATTATCTCGCCCAAGTTCCTCGGGCCCGTCGGGCGCACGATCGGCCACGTCATCTTGGTGGTGATACGCTCGACGCCCGAGTACGTGCTCGCCTTCGTCCTCCTGCAGCTATGGGGACCGTCGATGATTCCGGCGGTGATCGCGCTCTCGCTCCACAACGGCGGCATTATCGGACACCTCATCGGCCGGTATACCGAAAAACTTCCGCTCCGCCCCGACAGCGCCACGGGCATCAGCCGTTACGCCTTCGAGGTTCTGCCCCGAATCTACCGCCAGTTTCTCGCCTTCCTGTTCTACCGATGGGAGATAATCCTTCGCGAAACGGCGATTCTCGGGATTCTCGGCGTGCATACTCTCGGCTTTTACGTCGACAGCGCCTTCGCCGATATCCGTTTCGATCGGGCGATGGTATTGATCCTCGTCACCGCAATCCTCAATATTGGCGTCGATACGCTATCGAGAATGATCCGCGCGCGGCTACGCTTGCAGACCACGCCCGAGGCTGGGTAGGAACATGGAACGGAACGACACCCCGATTGTGAAGGATTTGGTGCTGGTCGGTGGCGGCCACAGCCACGTCACGGTATTGAAGAAATTCGGCATGAAGCCGCTGCCCGGGGTGCGCCTGACGCTGATCTGCCGAGATTTGCAGGCGCCCTACTCCGGCATGTTGCCCGGCTTCATCGCCGGTCATTATTCCTTCGACGAAGCCCATATCGATCTCGGGCCGTTGGCGCGTTTCGCAGGCGCCCGTATCTTCCACGACGCAGTCGTGGAACTGAACCCCGAAAGCAAACGGGTAGTCTGTAAGAACCGTCCGAGCGTTCCCTACGACGTGCTTTCCATCAACATCGGCTCGGCCCCTATCACCTCGCACGTACCGGGCGCGTCCGGCAACGTGGTCCCGGTCAAGCCGATCGACGGTTTCGTCGACAATTGGAACCGGATGCGCGAACGGGTTCTGGCTCACACCGGCGGCATCCGCATCGGCATCGTCGGAGGTGGCGCCGGCGGGGTCGAGATCACGCTCGCGATCCAACATCGGTTGAAGCACCTCCTCGCGGCGCAGGGTCGCGACGACAGCGGTCTCGAGTTTCACCTGTTCACCGATACCGACGACATCCTGATGACCCACAATCCCCTGGTGCGGGCCAAGTATCGCCGGGTGTTGAAGGCGCGTGGGGTTCACGTTCACCCGAGCCATCAAGTGAACGAGGTCCGCCCCCGGCGCCTCGTCTGCGGGAACGGAGAGTCGTTTGAGATGGACGAGATTCTCTGGGTGACGATGGCCGGGGCCCAAAAATGGCCGGCGGATGCGGGCCTGGAAGTCGACGATCAAGGCTTCCTCAAGGTGGCGGACACCCTGGAATCGGTTTCCCATTCCGGTATCTTCGCCGCCGGCGACGTCGCCGCGATGGTCAACCATCCGCGGCCCAAATCAGGGGTTTTCGCCGTCCGCCAAGGCCCCCCGTTGGCACGCAATCTCCGGCGGGCCTTGTTGGGCCGGCCGCTCGCAAGCTTCGCGCCGCAGAAAAATTTCTTGAGCCTCATTTCGACCGGAGATAAATACGCCGTCGCGTCGAGGTCATGGTGGGCCCTGGAAGGTCGGCTGATCTGGCTCTGGAAGGATTGGATCGACCGCCGCTTCATGCGCAAGTTCAACGAACTTCCGGACATGGACGAGGAGAGTTCCGCGGATATCGCTCCCGGCCTCGCCGACGCAAACGTCATCAAGGAGATTTCCGCCATGGCCATGCGCTGTGGCGGCTGCGGCGCCAAGGTTGGCGCCACCGTCTTGAACCGCGCCATATCGCAGCTCGATCCCGTGCCCCGCGACGACGTCATGATCGGTCTCCACGAGCCGGACGACGCCGCCGTCGTCGATGTTCCGGCAGGGAAGGTGATGATGCACACCGTCGATTCCTTCCGCTCGTTCCTCGACGACCCCTACATATTCGGACAAGTGGCGGCGAACCATGCCCTCGGCGATATCTACGCCATGGGCGGGGAACCGCAGACCGCCCTCTCCATCGTCACCCTGCCCTTCGGCCTCGAGGCCAAGGTCGAGGAAGACCTGAGGCAAATGATGGCCGGCGCCGTCAAGCTGCTCAACGAAGCCGGCGCCGCCCTGGTCGGCGGACACAGCAGCGAAGGCAGGGAACTGTCGCTCGGATTCGCCGTCAACGGTCTCGTCGATCGCGAACGGATTCTGCGCAAGGGCGGCATGCGCCCGGGTGACCGGATCGTGTTGACCAAGGCCCTGGGCACCGGGACGCTCTTCGCCGCCGACATGCGCCACAGGGCGAAAGGCCGGTGGATCGCCGCCGCCCTCGAAGGCATGATCACGTCCAACCGGAAGGGCGCCGATTGCCTCTACGCCCACGGGGCAACCGCCTGCACCGACGTCACGGGGTTCGGCCTCTTGGGTCACTTGGTCGAGATGACGAAACCTTCGGGCACCGACGCCGAGATCGATCTCGCCGCGATCCCCTATCTCGACGGCGCGCTGGAGATGGTCGCCGAAGGAATTTTCAGCTCGCTGCAACCCCAGAACGTGCGCTTGCGACGCGCCATAAACGACGTCGAAACCGCCAGCAAGGATCCGCGCTACCCTTTGATCTTCGACCCCCAGACGGCGGGAGGCCTGCTCGCCAGCGTGCCCGGCGAGCAGGCCGACGATTGCGTCGGGGAACTCCGCGAACTGGGCTATCCGCGCGCCGCCGTCATCGGCACCGTATTGCCTGAAAGCAACCGCGTCGAGGCGGTGACGCTATTGTCGTGACGGCGGTCGGGTAACCGCGTCCAAGACGATTTTCCACTCCTCGGTTTCCCGTTCCGGCGTGAAAAGGTCGCTCCGGGCGGCGCAATGGTCAGCGAGGGATTTGACGAAGTCGGGATCGCTTTCCGCCCGCAGCAACTGCCCGCGCAAGGCGGCCGTATCCTTGGCCGGATAATAGCCCGGGTAATCCTTGCCGAGGAGGCCGACGGTACCGTGAATCTCGGAGGCAACAACCGGAAGCCCTACGGCCACGGCTTCCGAGATTACGTTCGCGCCCCCTTCCATGATAGAGCTGAGGACCATGAGGTGCGCCTTCGCGTACCGCCGGCGGACGCGCCAGGCCGGAACCTCGTCGAACCAATGGTAGCGCGGATTCCGGGCCACTTCGTCGCGGGCGTTGCGGGCCCAGTCCTCGGTGTGCGCCTTGCCGAGATGAATCACCCGCAGCCGCGACTCGGCGGGCAGCTCGCGCACGGCGTAGGCGGCCCTGAGCGAATCCTTTTCCTCGCGCAAGTGACCGACGACGCAGACGTCGAAGGTCCGTCGTGACGGCGCCCGGGGCCGGCTCAGCGGCGGCGCCGATTGGTGAACGACGTAAAGCTTCGAAGTGAACTCAGCCGGGATCGCCTCGTGCACCAGATCGTGAAGGCACGTCAAGGCATCCGCCACGGCCATCGACCGATGAGTTTCGTCCGGGTGGCTATCCTGAAAGCGATAGATGTCGGTTCCGGTCAAGGCGACGATCAGGGGGCGATTGGCGAATTGGCCGCGAAATCGGGCGATGGATTCGGCGCTTCGCCAGGCATGCAGGGCGATCATCATGTCCGCCGGCTCGCCGTCCCAGACGAATTGGATTCGGACCCGATGACCGAGGGATTTGAGCACCCGCGCCCAACGGACAGCGGTGGTGCGGTTTCCCGCCCTCGATTGTTTTTTTGCCGGGGTGATTAGGATAATCTTCATCCCCGCACTTTACCCGGTCCGAACCATGACACAACCGGTCAGCACGGATTACCTGCACGAGATCATGACCGACGCCCACGCGCGAACCATGGCGTTGGTCGAGGGCTTGGATGAAGAACAGTTGATGGGACCGAGATTTCCGATCGTGAACCCGCTTCGCTGGGAGATCGGGCATGCGGCGTGGTTCCACGAGAAATTCATCCTGCGCGATCTCTACGGTCGCGAACCTCTGTATCCGCCGGGCGACGACATCTACGACTCGATCGCCATCAACCACGAGGTCCGCTGGGAGCTGCCTCTCCTCGCCATGGAAGACACGCTCGCGTATATCGACAACGTCAGGAACGGTTGCCTGTCCCGCCTGGAATCCGGAATGGCGAGCGAACAGGACAGTTACATTTATCAATTCGCCACTTTCCACGAAGACATGCACACGGAGGCCTATACTTACTCACGCCAGACGCTGGCCTATCCGAAGCCGCGGTTCGCTGGGGCTTCGTTGCCGGAGAACGCGCGCGCGGGCGCCTTTCCCGGCGACACATCGGTTCCCGGCGGAAATTTTCCACTCGGGTCGAAACGGAACGCGCAAATCGTTTTTGACAACGAAAAATGGGCCCACCCGGTAAGCCTGGAACCTTTCGCCATCGCCAAGGCCCCGGTTACCAACGAGGAATTCGCCGCCTTCGTCGATGCCGGGGGATATCGGTGCCGTGAATTCTGGAGCGAGGACGGCTGGGCGTGGCGCCGCGAGGCCAACGCCGATCATCCCGTGTACTGGATTGCGAGCGGCGAAGGGGATTGGGGCGTGCGGCGATTCGACCAGATCGGAGAACTGCCGCGCCATCAGGCGATCATCCACGTCAACTGGCACGAGGCCAATGCCTATTGCAAATGGGCCCGCCGGCGCCTGCCAATCGAGGCCGAGTGGGAAGCAGCCGCTCTCGGCGAGCCAGGGGGCGACCGTCTGGCACCCGATAAGCGCAACTATCCGTGGGGTAACGACCCTCCAGGAACCCGCCACGCCAATCTGGACGGCCGCGCCCTCGGCTGCATCGACGTGGCGGCGTTTCCGGCCGGCGACAGCGCCTTCGGATGCCGGCAAATGCTCGGTAACGTTTGGGAGTGGACGGCGACCACTTTCGCGCCCTTTCCCGGTTTCTCGCCCGACGCCTACAAGGAATATTCGCAACCCGTTTTTTACGAGACCAAGGTTTTGAGGGGCGGCGCCTGGGCGACCAGGAGCCGCATGGTGACGGGCCGCTATCGCAACTTTTTTACCCCCGACCGCCGTGACGTGATGGCGGGATTCCGGACCTGCTCCCTCAGAACCGGATGAGGCGGTTAAACGCCGTTGTGGTGAAATATCGCCAACGTGACGACGTTCCCTGTACTCGACCGATTTCCTTAGTGTCCGTTCGAAAATGCGCGTCCGCGCATTTTTTGCGTCTGTTCCGGCCCTCTCCCCCTCCCGGCCACCCACGAGAGTATGTGGGTGGCCGGGAGGGGGAGAGGGCCGGCGCCGCGAGTTTTCGAACAGACTGTTAGGCCTGGTTCGCCACGGTCACTTGAGCACACCACATTTGTCGTCGCTAGCACACCATTTGTCGGCCCAGCTGCGCATCATCTTGCCAGCCTCCTGGTTGGCTGGAAGAACCAGTTTTTCACCACGCGTCAACTTGATTCTCACCAACTCCATCGACTTCAACGTCTCGATGGCTTTCTCGGTTTTCTCTTCAGAAATGTACATCGCCCTCCGGAGCGCCGACGCCGTAAACGCCCGAAATGCAACCCGGCAAACGATCTGCCGCATAACGGGGTCCGTATTGATTCGAAGACCCATCGCTTCAGTTTCGATGTATTTCCCGAGTTTTTCGATACCGCCGACGTTACCGGTACCCCCGCCAGCCAGCGGATCGACGGGCGGATCATCGTTATCGCCGGCAACGGCAGTGCTTGCGGCAAGCAATACGGCAAATATTAGCGCGGGACGCATGGCAGGCAAATTACAAGGGATTTGGAATCGTCAATTTGCGATGGCGTGGCACGCGCGCATCCGCCGCAGTAAAGAATGGTCCGCATATTCCGGCCTTGTCCTGACCCGTAATTTACCCCGAGTGAGAAAGCTAAACAACTGGATCGAGTTTCTCAGTATCCTGAATCGGTGACCCGTGCTTTCCTTAGTTCGTGACTGGCCTCGCACGACGGCCGGGGCGAAACCGCTACGAGCGAACAACGACCCTAGTATAACGCACCCCAGCCTAAACCAGTGAGGAATCGACCTACTTGAATTCACAAACGGTCAATTGTGTCATTCGTCACAATTACTCAACAAAAAAATCGTGGTGTGAGTTCCTTCACAGGTCCGGGCAATGTCCCGGCTGATGTTGAAAAAGTGAGGTAGGCGTCATTCGCCTGGAACCGTTAGGCTCTGGGTGTTGAATCCATCAAGGAGAACGACGCCATGACCAAGACTACACGGAACAGCCGCCTTTCGAAACTGTTGGAGATCCCGCTTCCGCTGTTGCCGCCGGCCTTGCCGGAGGCTTTTGATGATCTGCGCATGAGCGTGGATCGCTTTTGCCTGTTGGCCGGGGTGGAGACCCTGGGCGAGATGCTGGACGAGGATAGCGAGGTGCTCTGCGGAGCGCGCCACGCCCGCACGGCCGAGCGGCAGGGCCATCGCTGGGGGACAACCCAGAGCGAGATTGCCTATCACGGGGGCAAGGTGAAGCTGACGCGCCCGCGGGTGCGCGATCTTGCGGGCAAGGAGATGAGCTTGCCGAGCTGGGAGTTGCTCTCGGACCCGGCGCTTTTGCAGTCCTGGGCGATGAACATCATGCTGCTTACGGTTTCGACCCGCAAGTACGCGGGCGCCGTGCGCCTGCCCGGCGAGGCCAGCGGCGACTTGCCGGCACGCGCGGGCGATGCGACCTCGAAGTCCGCGGTCTCGCGGCGCTTCGTGGCCATGACGCGCAAGAAGCTGAAGGCCTTCCTGGCCAGCGACCTTTCGGATCTCGATCTCCTGGTCATCCAGATCGACGGGCTGCACGTCGGCGATCACGTGTTGCTGGCAGCTATTGGCATCGACGGCGCGGGCGAGAAGCATGTTCTAGGCCTGGCCGAAGGTGCCACGGAGAATGCCGCCACGGTGCAGGCGCTGCTCGACAACCTGACCGCCCGCGGCCTCGACCCGGAAGTGCCCCGGCTCTTCATCGTCGACGGCGCCAAGGCGCTCTCCAAGGCGATCAAGCGGACCTTCGGGCCGGTGGCCGCCCTCCAGCGCTGCCAGGTCCACAAGGGCCGCAACATCATCGAGCGCCTCGACGAAAGCCTTCATGCCGGCGTCAAGAAGGCGCTCAGGCAAGCCTGGGACCAAGACGATGCCGAGAAAGCCGAACGCCTCATGAAGAACCTGGCGCGCCGCCTGGAGACCGAGGCCCCCGGCGTTTCGGCTTCCATCCTGGAGGGCCTGGATGAGATCCTCACCGTGATCCGCTTGGGCCTGCCGCCCAAGCTCAGGCGCTCCTTGGCCTGCACCAACGCCATCGAGAATGCCTTGGGAACGGTCAGGATGGTGCAGCACAATGTCAAGCGCTGGCGCAACGCCGAGATGGCCTTGCGATGGACCGCCGCCGGCCTCCTGGAAGCCCAAAAGACCTCCGTCGCCTCAAGGCCCTCAGAGCTGCCCTCGAGGATCACGTGAAAAAGGCAAAAGCGAAAAGCGCCATTGAAACCATCAAAGAGGCCGCCTAGCCTCGAAGCCCAACCATGCCTGCCTCACCTTTTTCAACAGAGCATGGGACATCGCCGGAAGGCCCGTTGCGGGTCCCTTGGTCGACAGCGGGATACAACTCAAGATCCGACCGGTGGTTATTACCAAATGGGTCGGGTGGCGCGAGTCACACCCGAGGACTCGCGTTCTCTCCCTGAACACCGGGTATCAACGTGATTACGGATCGGGCGACGCCAAATATTTCGCGAGCCCGGATCTGATGTTTCCGGCACAAGTCAACGAGGTATCGCTGCGGCAAAAGGACTATGTCTTCGGGATCCGGGATGTCGCCGCGGCCAAGGCATGGCCGCTCGGGGTTTTCACGGGCGGGGCGGTGATCAACGACGCGGTCGGTCTTCGCGAGGTGGTTCTCATGGGAGATACCGAGACGCGCACTGTTCGGGCGTATGACCGAGGCGGACGGACATTCGAGGCCACGGCCGAAAAAATAGGGATTTATCCGCTTGACTTTCCAACGTGCGTCGTTTAGACTTGGCCCCAACGTAAGGAGCGAGTCATGAGCAAATCCACAATCAGCCTCATTCAATTGTTCGAGCGGTTTCCCGATCAAGATACTGCCCGGGCCTACATGGAGCAACAACGTTGGCCGGACGGCATCGAATGCCCGCATTGCTGTGAGCGCAAGCGTATCGGCACCCGGAAGGGCGGCTACTACCGCTGCAACGCTTGCATG
>CBDCME010000054.1:0-10158 GCA_965218865.1 Alphaproteobacteria bacterium | reverse complement strand
CCTCAGAGCGTGGGATCGCACAAGTCAATGTTAGGGGCGGTTGGTATTAATGCACTGGAGACGCGACTGGAAGTTCCCGTTGATCGAGCAGTGGGATGATCTTTACGACCGCCGGTGAGAGATGGATGCTCGACCCGAGCATCCCGGCTTGTCTTAATAGTCTGTTCGAAAACTCGCGGCGCCGGCCCTCGCCCCCACCCGGCCACCCATATCAGCATACTCTCGTGGGTGGCCGGGTGGGGGCGAGGGCCGGAACAGACGCAAAAAATGCGCGGACGCGCATTTTCGAACAAACGCTTATGAAGTTTCCGCAAATCAGCGGACTTTAGGTTTGCCTTCCTGGGGTGGCCGCCCCAGGAAGGAATGACGGGATCGATCGTCATCCGGCCGGTCTCGAAAGGACCGAGGTTTGCACGCAGCGTGAATCGAGGCGGCGAGCCCCATCCATAAGACAAATTCGCGATTGGCCTATTAGGGCGGGTTTCGGGTCTGGTCGCCATCTATGCTATGATTTTGGGCGTTCAAAGGGAATCATCCGGGGAATCTTGATTTTCCGTGCATAAGTAGCGGTGGAGAAGGGGTTTGTCCGTGGACAAGCTACTATGGTTGTTCGTCGTCGCTCTTCTAATTCTTCCCAGCTTCCCAGGTGAAGCAAGGAAGCGGAAGGTGGAGAGCGACGACGGAAACGTTAACGTCGGTGCGGAGCGTCCGTTCGACGCGGTCAACATCTTCGGAGATTTTGGCAGAAAAAGTCAGTTGCCGAACGCGGACGAGAACAAAATATGGTGGGAACGCATGGTACGCGGGGAGGTCGGAAGGGATCGCTTCCTTATTCTTTGCGCGCTGAAATATGGAAATTGGAAAAACTTGGGTGACATACGCGATTACATTGAATTTAAAATAGAAGAAACCTATGCGTTTAAAAATCTTCACAGGTTGCTTGTCCTGATGGCTGGAAAGCGCATGTATACACCACGGGGCGGGAAGGGCTTCCAAGATGACGTTGGAGAAGGCTGGCTGGAAAAAAACCGTCACGCCGGGTCGGTCGGGATTGAATCAGAGTGGAGAATAGAGCCGAGCGTATATCCTCTTCTCTATTTCTTGCTGATGGGTTGCCCCGAGGATGCCAGGTGTGAGTGACGGGCGGGGTCATCAGCCATCGCGTCTCCAGTCGATTGGATGATCAAACGAGCGGGAGCGTATCGATCTCAACGGTGCGCCATGATCGCTTGATCGCCAAGGTCTCCTCTCGGCTATCGGCAAGGCGGTGGTTTACAACATCCGTTTCAAGGTGCCGTGTTTGTCGATGAATTGATGTTTGAACGCGGCGCCGGCGTGGGCGGCGATGACCGCGACCAGGCCGTAGGCGAGGTAATAGTGTGCCTCTATGGCCAAATCGCGCATGGTTTCCGACTTGGGCAGCATGGCGGGAATTTGAAAAAGGCCAAAGATTGGAACGCCCGCGCCGGCTGACGTGGAGATCAAGTACCCAGTTAACGGGATCGCGAACATCGCCACGATCAAGATGGCATGAGCCCCCCGCGCCGCTTGTTTTTCCCAGGGTTGGAGTTCGCTTTGAAGGCCCGGCGACGGCACCCGGATCTTCCAGATCATGAAGAGGACGGCGAGGAAAAGGACGACCGTGCCGAAGGCCCGGTGCAGCTCCAGGGCCCGGTTGTACCAACTGTCGTAATAGCTCAAGCCCACCATCCACCATCCGAGGCAAATGAGTCCAATAATGCCGAACGCGATGGACCAATGGAGAAGCTTGCTCACCAGTCCGTAGCGGTCCTCGGAGTTTCGCGACATCGCGGGGGATGTGTCCGGTTATTCCATTACCGCCTAATCCCCTCGATCAGGAGGTCGAGCTCGACCTTTCTTGCCGCGGGACCGAGGTCGTAGCCCATGCCGAATTCGTCGCGCGCGAGGGTGTAGGAACCTTCGAAGCCGGCGCGGTACCCGCCCCAGGGATCGTTCCCTTCGCCGATCGTTCGGATCTGGAAGGAAATCGACTTGGTGACGCCGAGCAGGGTCAAATCGCCCGTCAAGGTGCCGCCGTTCTTGTCACCTCTATAGCTCGTGCTCTTGAAGGTGACGGTGGGGTATTTTTTGACGTTGAAGAAATCCTCGCCGCGCAAATGCTTGTCGCGCTCCGCGTGGTTGGTATCGACGCTGGCGGCGTCGATCGTCAGGCTGATGCTCTGGGCTTCCTGGCCGGCGGAAGGATCGTAATTCAACGTTCCCTCGACGGTGTTGAAACGACCGACCAGCCAGCTAAACCCCAAATGCCCCGTCCTGAATTGGATGAAGGAATGGGCGGGATCGATCTTGTAACTCGCCGCGCCCGCCGGGAACGCGAAAGCGGCGAAGAGCGCGGCGGCGAGCGCCGGGACAAGCGACGGGGTGACGGATTTCATCGGAACTTCCTTTGTATCGAATCGGTTCGAGGGCGTGCCTGTCGCGGTTGTAGTGCCGCCATTGTCGTTGTCAAGGGTGGGCACCGACCGGGGTCTCGAATAGGAGCGGCACACTCCGCCCAGGGTTTATTTGGTCCTCATGCGCCAGACTCCGTCCCAGCTGCTCGGCGGGTTTATTTCCCGTAGACGGAGGACCCGGGCCCGCATCACCACGCTCGGCGAATCGTCGGGCGAAATTTCTAGCGCCTTAACGAAAGCCTCCTCCGCCTTGGCCCAGTCCTGGCCACGGTAGGCGGCGAGGCCCGTCTCGTAGGATGCGCGCAGGCGCGCCGTCTCATCGTCGAGTTTGCCGCCGGCGGCCAGGGGATCGAAGACCGGCACCGCCTCGTCCTTTCCCTTGACGGCAACGGAATCGATTTTACGCGCCTCGATCGTGCCGCCGGCGTGTTCGCGCGTCCTTTGCGAGATCAACAGGCGCAGGCCGTACTGCTTGCAGGCGCCTTCGAGCCGGCTGGCGACGTTCACGGTGTCGCCCCGGTGTAGTTCTTCTGCGTCGCCGAGCCGACGTTGCCGACGAGGGCAGGACCGGTGGCGATGCCGACGCGGATGTCCACCCGCGGCGGGTTGGTGCGGAGTCCGGTGAGTCCGGGGACCTTTTTTTGGAATTCCTCGAGCAGTTCCAGGCTGGCCAGCGCCGCCCGACAAGCCCGCGCGGCGTGTTCCTCCTCAGGCACGAAGGGTGGGCCCCAGAAGGCCATGATCGCGTCACCGATGAATTTGTCCACGACACCGTTCTCGGCCCGAATCGGTTCCGTAATATCCGTGAAGTAGCCGTTGATCAGGCCCACCAGCGCCGCCGCCGTGAGCTGCTCGCTAATCGAGGCAAAACCGACGATGTCGGAAAAGAAAATGGTCATCTCGCGCCGCTCACCGCCGGGCTCGGTCAAATCCGGCCGCGCGATCAGCTGTTCGACGATGCGTGAATCGACATAGTGGCCGAAGATACTCTTGATCCGCTCCTTGGCGCGGAGATCCTTGGCCATTTCGTTGAAACCCAATGTCAACTGGCCGATTTCGTCGCCCGAAGTGGCCTCTATGGTGACGTCGAGATTACCTTCCTGGACACCACGCATGCCGTCCAGCAAGCGACGGACCGGCCGTACCAAACCGATGGTGATCGCGCCGGCCATCACCAGCCCGGCCAACATCGCGCCGCCGGTAAGGAGCAGGCTAAGCTGCTCCCAATTCTCGGCGTCATTTCGGGCCTGTCGGGCACCTTTCTGCGCGAATTCCCCGATCTTGTGCCGCAGGCTGCTGACTGACTCATCGAACTCGCGCTCCTCGGCTTTGACCAGATCGGCGAAAGCGGCGCGCGCGTCCTCGCGGCCGGTGAGCGAGAAAGCGATGAGCTGTTCCGCGTGTTCGGTAAAATCCTCGTGCTCTCGGGCGACCAATTCCAACCGGGCTTCAAGATTGCCCGCTTGCAGCGCGGTCTCACGCGAGGGATCGATGTCCACAACCTCGTCCAGCAGTGCCCTGGTACTCTGCAAATGCGTGACCGCCTGCTGGCGATGCTGTTCGAAGGTGTCGCGGGCGGAGGCGATGGCATCTTCGTCCCGTGGCCGTTCACGCGCCAAGAGCCGCAGCCGTTCGAGCATGATTTCCTGCTCCAGAACCTGTTCCTCGGAATCCGAAATGCGTTCGATCAGAGAGAAATACGAATCGGCGACGACGTCGGATTCGCGCGCGATCTCGTGCATCTTCAAGACCGAGTACGCCTGCATCTTCAAGACCGAGTACACCGCGACCGCCGTCAACAGCACCGACATGACGAGCGCGATGGAAAATATTTTAAGGCCGATGGAAAGCCGCATGCCCCTTACCCCGCTTACTCGACGAAATCAGTCCCCACCTCCGCCCGCGGCGTCGAAGGCTGGAGTGTCCGCCTCGTGGTGTCGCGACGATAGGGATGCCCCGACGGCCCCTGGTTGGCGAACATGGAGAAAGCTATCACGTCTGGGAGAGGGGACGTATCGGAGAATGCATTCGCGTTGGCTCTTAACCGACGGACGCGAATTGGCACGCCAGGTGGGAACGATCGCCCACGCGCGGCTACCTTGGGTTTTGCGAAACGTTCAAAGGTGCCACTGCCGAACCGGCCACACTTCACATCGCTCGGTTCGTCTTCCGTCAAGAATAATTTGGGATAGGGGTTCGGGATGACGGCGATAGCGAGTACAATCGGTCGAAAATGAGCCGAAAATGGTTGGCGCATGCGCTTGGCGCCGTAACAACGAGGCCAGTTCGCGCGGCGAAGCGACTGGTACATGGACGGAACAGCCGGGCATCAATCGTGAAAACGCCAGCGCAGATTCTCATCGTCGACGACAATGCCGAAAACCTCGAAATTTTCGAGCGCCGGCTCGCGGCTCATGGATATGAAATTCATACGGCGACGGACGGCGTGCAAGGACTGGCCGCCGCCCGCGAATTACGCCCCGACGTGATGCTTCTGGATGTTATGATGCCGAAAATGGATGGCTTCGAGGTGTGCCGTCAGTTGAGGGGCGATCCCGAGTACCCCTTCATGCCGGTGATCATGGTGACCGCCAAGTCCGATCCAAAGGACATCGTCGACGGCCTCGAGGCGGGCGCCGACGAATACCTGGCCAAACCGGTAAACCACACCGCGCTCGTGGCGCGGGTCAAATCGATGCTTCGCATCAAGGCTCTCCACGACAAAACCGAGGAACAGGCGTCGCAGCTCAAGAAATGGAACGAGCAATTGAATCAGCGTGTGTCCGGGCAACTTGTTGAGATCGAACACATGAGCCATCTCAAGCGTTTTTTCTCTCCCCAGATCGCCGAGCTCATCACTTCGTCCGAAAACAAGAAACTTTTGGAAAGCCATCGGAGCGAGATTACCGTGGTCAACTGCGACCTCAGAAACTTCGTCCGCTTTTCCGAATCGGCCGAGCCCGAGGAAATCATGAAGGTCTTGCGGGATTACCATTTGGCTCTCGGGCCTCTCATCAACCGATTCGAGGCGACCCTTGAACGCTTCGCCGGGGAAGGATTGATGGCCTATTTCAACGATCCCCTCCCCTGCGAGGAACCGTCCAAGCATGCCATCCAAATGGCGGTCGCGATGCGCGACAGTGTCGGTAAGTTGATCGGCAAGTGGCGGGATCGCGGCTACGATTTGGGTTTCGGCGTGGCTATCACCAATGGCCAGGCGGTCATGGCGCAAATCGGGTTTCTGGGGCGTTTCGACTACGCGGCCTTCGGTACGGTCGTCAATCTCGCGTCCCGGCTCTGCAATCGGGCGAAAAACGGGCAGATTCTCGTCACCCAAGGGATCGGCGCCGATCTCGACGACACCGTGATGATCTCTCGCATTCCGGATATACCTCTCCAAGGATTCAGCAAGCCCGTGGTCGTCTATAACGTGGCGGGATTGAAGGCCGTGTCTTACTAAGGTTTGTTCGAAAATGCGCGTCCGCGCATTTTTTGCGTCTGTCCCTCTCCCCCTCCCGGCCACCCACGAGAGGTTGCTGATAGGGGTGGCCGGGAGGGGGCGGGGGCCGGCACCGCGAGTTTTCGAACAGGTTCGTCGGCGGCCCCCGCCCGCCCAAGCGGAACACAATCAAACCTGCCGCCAAATCGGCGCCCGGTTCAATGGCCGCGAGTCCCGGCTGGTCTTGCGCCTAGGGGGTGTGGCTTTTAGAGTGCCTGACCTTTTCGATCGGAGGCGGTCATGACGGACCTTGAGGCGGGGGGGCGAGAGTTCGGTGTCCGGCAGTTGGTCGGTTTCATCGCCGGAGTGACTGTGATGGCTCTGGTCCTGGTGCTGCCGCCGCCGGCGGATCTCTCGGTCGCTGGCTGGCGAGTCGCCGGGGTCGCCATGTTGATGGTGTGCTGGTGGGTCGGCGAGGCGTTGCCGGTGCCGGCGACGGCCTTGGTCCCGGTGGTTGCCTTTCCGCTTCTCGGGGTCACCGAAATTGGCGAAGCGACGCGGCCCTTCGCCAATCCGCTTATTTTTCTTTTCATCGGCGGCTTCATCATCGCCTTGGGAATGCAGCGCTGGGGACTGCACCGGCGCCTGGCACTCAAGATCCTGAGCCGGGTGGGAGAGAATCCGGTGATGATCGTCGGCGGTTTCATGGCCGCCACCGCCGTTCTCAGCATGTGGGTAAGCAACACCGCGACGACGATGATGATGCTACCGATCGCGCTCTCGGTCATCGATCTCACCACGGAGCACCGCCACCAGGATAAGGAAGCGCCAGCGACCAAGACCTTCGCTCTCGCCCTCCTTTTGGGCACCGCCTACGCGGCCAGCATCGGCGGCGTCGGGACCCTGGTGGGAACCCCGCCAAACGCGCTTCTGGCCGCTTATTTTTTTGAAACCTACGGAGTCGACATCGGGTTCACCGAATGGATGCTCGTCGGGGTCCCGGTGAGTCTCGTGTTTCTGCCGGTGGCCTGGTATCTGCTCACCCACTTCGTCTATCGCATCGCCGGGACAAGGGTGCGCGGAACGGAGGCCTTGATCGCCAAGGAGGTGCGCGAATTGGGGCCTTGGAATTGGGGCGAGAAGTGCGTCGCCGTGGTGGCCGGAATAACGGCCCTGTCCTGGGTGACTCGGCCGCTTTTGGCCCAGCAATTCCCCGAGGTCAACCTTTCCGACGCGGGAATTGCACTTGCCGCAGCGCTGGTTCTATTTATCCTGCCGGTCAATCTGCGGCGGGGCGAGTTCGTCATGGACTGGTCGTGGGCGAAAAAACTGCCCTGGGGTATTTTGATTCTCTTCGGTGGCGGGCTGAGCCTCGCGGCGAGCATCAAGCAAAGCGGTCTCGCCCACTGGATCGTCGATGCCACCGGTGTTCTGGGCGGCATTCCGATTGTTCTATTTATCGTCGTCATCACGATCGTCATCGTCTTCTTGACGGAGTTGACGAGCAACATGGCGACCACCGCGGCGTTTCTGCCGGTGGTCACGGCCCTGGCCGTGAGCCTGGGCGAGAATCCTCTCCTCCTCGCGGTGCCGGCGGTGTTGGCAGCAAGCTGTGCCTTCATGCTGCCGGTCGCGACGCCGCCCAACGCAATCGTCTACGGCAGTGGGCGGGTCACGCTACCGGAAATGGCGCGGGCCGGGTTGATCCTCAACCTGGCCGCGATCGTCATCATCAGCACCCTGGCTTACGGCTTGCTGGTGCTGGCGTTCGGGGTCGAGGCCGGGGTCGTTCCCGAGTGGGCCGAACTCGGCGATATGCGTCTCCCCCGACCGTGACCGAGGCGTTCGGCGGCCCGGTCGGTTTCCTGGTCCCCGAGGTGCTCGTAGTCATTATTGCCGATGACCAGCGCGTGGTAGTCACCGGCCACGTCGGCGATGTTCGACGCATCGCCGGTGGTTTGCGCGATGGCGGGCCCCGCCAGGAGCATCATCGTCATTCGAATGATGATCTGTGCGAGCCGCCTCACCGAAGTCCCCTTTCCCGACATTATAGCCAACGGGGACGATGTGTGGCGCCAAAATAGTAGATCCCGTGCAAAGCGGAGGTGGCCATCGTCACCGTCGATCGAGGGTCGTGTCGCGATCGATGTTGTTCGTTGTCGCTCGACTGGCTTCGGGGGGGATTGTTGTCTGCCGCTCATTTCGCGGCCGCCGGAATCTGGTGTTTGTGCTGGCGTGGGAAAGCTGGCGGTGGAATCTGAACGGGGGTTTCTGACACTCCAATGGGTGGCGCGGAGGGGGCCGGGAGTCGATGCCCCCGGTCCTGCTACGTTCGACCGCTCTACCCCAGCAAGCTGACGGAGTTGGGACGGTAATTCATCGGCGGCAGGTGACCCATAAGAGACATTTTGGGTGCGGTTTACTTAGCGGCTGAGGCTTTGTGCTGTTCGCGGTGTCGGCGATATCAGAGAATGGTGCTCAGTCGATTTTCACTGTTCGGTGCGCCCGGGGCGAAAACGATTTCGTCATCGAATCAGGGCTTCTTTGGGGTCTATCCACTGGCTGAATAGTCGTCCGTGAAGAACCCTGATTTCAAGCTGAAGCGGCGATTGGGTTTGCGGTGGGGTGCGAGATGTCGCTGAGGAGCGCGGCCAGGATTTGGACAAACAAACGCCTCAGCCATTTGAGGACAAGGCGGTAGTTGTAGCCGGCGCCGGCGAGGATGGCGTTGATCTTGTCGCCGTCGCGGCCTTTGAGGAAGTTGCGCCCCAGCCTGCCATCGCTCTTGAGATGTCCGATCACGGCCTCGACGGCGGAGCGCCGCCTGAGCTCCTTCTTGATCGTCGGCGTGATGCCGCGTTTCTGGCCTGATCTAAAGACGCGGTGTTTGTTGGGGTAATCGTGGCCCTGGTATCCCTTGTCGACATAGATGCGCTCGGCCGATATCCCCGTCCAGCGTTCCATCTCTTCGATCACCTGCCTCAAGGTGTGGCCATCATAGGGATTGCCGTGGAAGGCCTTGACGTGGGCGACGAACTGGCCGCCGGGGGGGCGGGAATTGGTCGCCGCCACGGAGACCTTGCAGCCGAACTCGTACGGCTTGTGCGCCTTCCCTTTGCCGATGCATTCGACCTCGGGCGCGTGGAGCGAATAGACCTTGGGCAAGGGGTCGCGCCGCTTCTGGGTCGACACCCGCTCGGCCAGCCACAAGGGGCGGCGGAAGGTATCCCGTAGGCTCTCCTCCTGGGCCGTCTTGCGGCGGATGTCGCGGACGGTGCGCCCGAGATAGGTCTTGAGCTTGCGCAGGGCCTTGTTGGCCCGCTTGTGCTGTTTGGCATGGCGGTAGCGGCCTTGCATGATCAACGCCCTCTTGCCCAGGCGGGTATAGGACTGACGCAGGGCAATGCCGTGCTCCCGTGCCAGTCGCACCAGCCGCTCGCGGGCTCGTTGCATCAGTTTGGCGTCGGTCGGAAAGGCAATCGCCTTCTCTTGTACGGTGGTGTCCACCGTCACCCGCTCGAGGTCCTTCTCCCGCAGCGCCCCCACCCGGTGGGCCACGGCCAGGCTCTCCTGGAATACCTTCTCCAAACCTTCCGGCCCGATCCGGTCCCGCCACCGGGTCATCGACGAGCGCTCCATGGGCAGCTCATGCTGAAAGTACTCTTCGCCGCAGAAGCACTGGAAGTATGGGTCGTAGACCCAGCGCTCGCAGACCTCCTCATCCGAGAGATCGAACATATGCTTGAGGATGTGCAGCCCAACCATCAACCGCGTCGGGACCCCCGGCCGACCCTCCTCCGAATACAAGGCTTCATAGGTCTCGTCGAAGAAAGTCCACGCGATCCGGCCCCCCAACACCACCAACTCGTGGCGCAGGTTGATGATGTTTTCGAACCGCGAGCGGAACAGGTCCTCTATTCCCGATGACACCTTGCGCGATGGCTTCATCACAGTTCTCCAATCCCAATCGACGGGAGCAGAGAATCACGTTCCGCAACGGAAGGGAATCCCCAAAATCAATTATTTCAAATCGCAAGCTTTTCAGGCCCAAAACCCGTTTTCTTGCAAATCCGATTACTTCGCCAAACCGAAAGAGCTACCAACATCAGCCGCTTACACGTTCTTCACGGGCGACGATCCACTGGGTGCCGAAAAACCGGGGCGAGCGTACAAGCTCTGCCCCGGCGCCAGGTAGTTTTGAATCATGGAGAAGCCTCTATTTTCCGTCTTGCAGCATTTCCTCGGTCTGTTTCTCGATCTCTTGCTTCGTGACGAGGTCGTTTT
>CBDCME010000053.1:0-20247 GCA_965218865.1 Alphaproteobacteria bacterium | reverse complement strand
CACCGAGTCGTTTCCACCTTTGGCGTCAATCTGGTCGTTGCCGGCTCCGCCGTCGAACACGTTGGCGTTAACGTCACCGGTCACCTCAGCCACGTGTCCACGGATTGGAGATGTATGGGCCGCTCAAGCCCCAAAGGCCGATCACGTCCGACCTTCGACAGGAGCCCGATGCGTTAGTAGCGCACGCCGAAAACCAAGGGAGCATCGTCCTCTACGATCAGGAAAAGGACAGCAACAGCGTGCGCAACCTCGCCCTCACGGGCGAACTTCGGCGTGCCATCATGGAAGACCAGTTGTCGCTTTACGTTCAGCCCAAGATCGATCTGCGCGGCGGTTACGTCTGCGCCATGGAGGCCTTGCTTCGCTGGATCCACCCCACCCACGGCTTCATTCCGCCCGACGAATTCGTCGCCCAGGCCGAGCTGACCGGCCTCATCGAACCGCTCACCCGGTGGGTTCTCACCGCCGCCCTCAAGCGTCTTTCGGAGTGGCGCCATTCGGGCAAGGATCTCAGCATCGCGGTGAATCTCTCCTCGCGCAATCTTATGGAGAGAGACTTGCCGCGACTCGTGGAGGAACTCTTGCAATCCTGGCAAGTCGACCCCGCGAATCTGACCCTCGAAATCACCGAGAGCGCGATCATGCTCGA
Source organism: Alphaproteobacteria bacterium (assembly GCA_965218865.1). Classification (GTDB taxonomy): domain Bacteria; phylum Pseudomonadota; class Alphaproteobacteria; order JAAXGF01; family JAAXGF01; genus CBDCME01. The sequence goes on along the minus strand of CBDCME010000053.1, from coordinate 19,598 downwards.
TCCCGCCGTCGCCCTCGAAGTGTTGCAAGAACTCGATGCCGTCGGGGTGAAACTTTCGATCGACGATTTCGGAACCGGATACTCCTCCCTGGGTTATCTGAAGACGCTGCCGGTGGACGAACTCAAGATCGACAAGTCGTTTGTCCTGCCGATGTGCGAAAATGAGAGCGACGCCATGATCGTCCGCTCGACCGTCGATCTGGCCCACAATCTCGGCCTAAAGGTGGTCGCGGAGGGGATCGAAAGCGACCGGCACATCACCCATTTGCGCGAGCTCGGCTGCGATATCGGCCAGGGTTTTCACATTAGCCGTCCTCTCCCCTGGCAGGAGTTGGCCGAATGGCTCGACCAAGGTGATTGGAAGGCGCGCTCACTGGCTTCCGCGACCGAAGATCCGGCGCCGGAAGAACGGATCGCCGGCTAAAATACGGAGTTTCGGCAACGGAGTTGCCGGATACGACAAGTCCTTTTCCGTTTGATACGCTTGTCTCAAGTGCCGCATGGCGCCCATGCTAATGTTGCGCCGCCACCCGGCATTTCGGCACGGCGACGAACGCGGGCCGCGCTGGAGGCCTTGGGGACGACAAGAACCGTATATTAGTGTCGGTTCGAAAATGCGCGTCCGCGCATTTTTTGCGTCTGTCCCTCTCCCCCTCCCGGCCACCCACGAGAGTATGCTGATAGGGGTGGCCGGGAGGGGGCGGGGGCCGGTGCCGCGAGTTTTCGAACAGACTGATAGAAGAAGAGATGACGCCATGATCGGGATAACGAAAATCGACCATCTCGGGATCCGCGTGCGCGATAGGCATCGCGCCGTCGCCTTTTACGGGGACCTCGGCTTCGCCCTCGTCGCCGACGCCGGCTTCGATGAGGGGCACCCGATCATCATGCGCCACCCTTCCGGGGTCGTGCTCAACATCTTGGGGCCGACCAGCGAGGAAAGGGACGAGAACGTTCTGATGGATATCGACCCCAAATACGCGGGCTACACCCACCTGGCCTTGGAAGTCGACTCCCTGGCCGAGGCGAAGGCATTCCTCGCCGACAAGGGGATCGAGATCACCGGCGGTTTTAGTTTCAAGACCATGACCGCGATCTTCATCCGCGACCCCGACCGCAACGTCATCGAACTCGACGAATACTCCGGAGACGATCCCGCCTCCTCCCTCGACCCCTCGACCGACAATACCGCCCCCTACGACGCCCACCCCTAAATACGGGGACAGTATACCAATTTTCCGGCCCAAAAAGCCTTGAGAAACGAGGTATGTGGGTGGAAAGTTCAAGCGGGGCGATACGCAGTTGTTCGAACTGATCGGCCCCAAGCCAGTACGACACGCGCCGATGCCTGGATCAGGTTTTGGCGACCGCGAAGACGCCGTTCCAGTCCGCTGGGGGCGGCGATTCCGCGTGGGCCACGGCGCGCTCGGCCATGACCGCCGAGGGCCCGTCCGCTGCGGCCGATTCACGCCAAATTCGGCCCGCCTCCTCGAACTGGCCGGCGCGATAGAGGCCCAGCGCCTCGGCGTAGCGCAGGCTCAACGGTGAAGCGCCGGAATCCTGGTCGTAAGGTCCGAGCGGTTCGTGGATTTTCAGAGGCTCCACCTTGCCCTTGACGGTGACGGCGTCGAGTTCGCGAAAGTGGAAGGCACCGCGCAGGCGCTTTTCCGTCTCCGGCCCGACGACGATGCGGCATCGATAGACGCCGGGCATCCCCTCGAGCCGGGATGCGATGTTCACCACCTCGCCGACGGCGGTGTAGTTGTAACGATTTTCCGAGCCGACGTTGCCGACGATGGCGAGCCCCGAATTGATCCCAATTTTGACGTTGAAAGAAGGGTCTCCGGCGCGCTCGTCCGCGTCCCGCCTCGCCGCGATCGCCTCGCAGGCGCGAAATCCCGCCGCCACCGCGTGGAGGGCGTGTTCACTGTCGGGGGCCGGAGCGCCCCAAATCGCCATCACCGCGTCGCCGATGAACTTGTCGACATAACCTCCGGTGGCGTCCACCGCGTCGGCGATGAGCTTGAGGTACGTGTTCGTCGCCCGGACCAACTCCTGCGGTGGGATACGCCCCGAAAGCGACGTAAAGCCGGAAAGATCGGCGAACATGATCGTGACGTCGGTTTGGGCGCCGCCGAGCTGCAGCGTCGTTTCATCGTCGGCGAGGCGATCGACCAGCTCCGGCGCGAGATAGCGGCCGAAAGCGCGATGGATGTGCTGCCGCCGCCGCTCCTCGACCAGAAAACGGGCGACATAGGCGATGGCGGTCGCGAGAAAGACGGCAACGACGGCGTAGCTCACTTGGAGCCAAGATCCTTGTCCGATAGCCACGATCTGCCCGGCCCAGGCCGCCGCCGCGACGCCGAAGGCGACCAATACCGCCGCCAGTGGCGCCAGGAACAGACCGGCAAGTGCCCCGGCAACCGCTGCGACGACGGCGAGTGCCGTCGCCCAGGGCTTGGCGGCGATCTCGACGAGGGAACCGTCCAGGACGGCAGCCGCGGCACCGGCGTGGACGAAGACGCCGAGGATCGACTCGGACTCCGGCGTCGAGGCACCGAGTCGGGGAAGCTCGCAATCGCCGCCCGAGTTCGCGGTTGGCGGCGAACGCGGCAGGTAGCGGGCACTGGTCCACTTGCGGTCCTCCTCGGCCAGGGTCGTCTCGACCAAGACCAGTTTTCCGGCGAAGGCCGCTTTCAGCGCCTCTGGCCCCGAGTTCGCGCACCGCAATACGTCCACGAGGGAGTAGGTCGGAAGATCCTCTTCGTGATGGGTTGGCGCCGGAATGATAATTTTCTCCTGGCGTTCGCCGCCGATCCGCTGGAGAGCCGCGGCGAGAAGGGAAGGTATCGGCTCATGTTCCTTGTCGATCCGCTGAAGCTCGATTCGGCGATGGATCCCGTCGCTGTCCGGCGCCAGTTCGACGAGGCCAAGCGCCTGGTCGTCAAAACGCAGGGCGGCGAGATAGTTTTGGGCCGGCAGCGTCTTGGCCGAGCGCCCGAGGACGACGATATCCTTGGATTTATACCAACCGCCCTTAACATTGACTTGTGCGAGCCCACGCTCTGAGGCCGATGGACATGATCTTCCAAGGTTGGTCGGTCAGGTTGTTCCAGGCTTGGCAAGAGGCCTCGACGATGGCTTCATAGGAGTCGAAGACACGATTGGAGAGCCAGTTCTGGCGGAGGTATTGCCAGACATTTTCGGCGGGATTGAGCTCCGGGGACTTGGGTGGCAAAGGCACGAGGGAGATGTTCTCCGGGATGCCGAGTTTGGCAGTGGTGTGCCATGCGGCTTGGTCGAGCAGCACGACGGCATGGGCGTTTGGGGCAACGGCCCGGCTGATTTCCTCGAGATGCAGGTCCATGGCTTCAGTATTGGCGCGCGGCATGACCAGCGCCGCGCCCTCACCGCGCTCGGGGCAGATGGCGCCGAAGAGATACGCCGAAGAGGTCCGTAGGTCCTTGACCTGGCGCGGGCGCGATCCCTTTGGGGCCCACTGGCGCACCAGGCTGTTCTTCTGGCCGACGCGCATTTCATCTTGAAACCAAACCTCGATGGGCGTGTCCGGTGGCTGTGCCGCTACGATTTTCGCCAAGTGTTCGGGAAAACTTTTTTTTAAATTCCTCCTGTGCCCGCGCATCCTGGCCGACGTGGCGCGGGCGCGCGGAAATATGCGAGAACCCGAGCGCGGCCAGCAGCTTGCCGACGCTCCGCTCGTGATAGTCCACGCCGAAGCGCGTTCGGATCAGTTGCTTGAGATCGATGCAGCGCCAGCGCACGACCCCATCCCGTTCGGGATCGGGACCGGCCTCGATAGCCCGCGAAAGCGCCGCCATTTGCGACGGCGTCAACCGACGCAACGCCCCGTTCGGCTTGCGGTCGATCAGACCGGCCGGACCTCCCGCGTTGAACCGGTGAACCCAGTCCCGCAACGTCTGCCGATCCATGCCGCCAATACCCGCCGCGCACGCTCGATCCATCCCATCGTAGATGGCCGCCATCGACAAAAGCCGTCGCGCCTGGTTCCCATCATCGCTCCGTGCCGCAAGAACACGGACTCTTTCAGCATCAAAGTCGTTTCGCAAAGGAATCGTTGGCATTGAACACACTCCCTTGTTGCCAACAACCTTGAATCACACAAAACCTAGCGTGTAAACCTTTGCGCGAGTCAAACTCTGGGGCGGTTGGTATTAGATACGCTTTTGACGGGTATTCTCGCCAATAAGCGCCTCCTGGCAGGGCTAATTTATTGTCCGCGCGGCTGTTCGTGTGAACTGAAATTGGGGCTGGCCATTCTCTTCTCGATGTGGCAGTGTGCTGGTCATGGCGACGCTGCCGGCCCCGGATTCGTCCATTGATCTGCGCGCGGTAACGGTGCGCCCGACCTGGGGCGCGCAGGAACACCGGCGCTGGGACGAGTTGGTGGCGGAGCACCACTATCTGCGGTTCCACGGCGTCATCGGCAAGGGGCTTCGCCATGTCGCGGTGCATGGCGACACCTGGCTCGCACTGATCGGCTGGCAGCCGGGCGCGTTCAAGCTGGCCGCGCGCGACCGCTGGATCGGCTGGTCGGCGGAGCAGCAGTTCTCCCGCCTGCATCTGATCGCCAACAACTCCCGCTTCGCCATCCTGACGCCTGGCCGGGTGCCGAACCTGGCCTCGCGGGCGCTGGGGCTGAGCCTGCGGCGGCTGTCTGCGGACATCCAGGCGGTGCACGGATATCCGGCTCTTCTGGCGGAGACGTTCGTGGACGTCTCGCGATTTGCCGGCACCTGCTACCGCGCCTCGAACTGGCGCTCGCTGGGGCTGACGCGCGGCTTTGCCCGCGAGCCCGGCGGCGCGGCGCGCTTCCGTCACCACGGCCAGCCCAAGGAGGTCTTCGTGTTCGAACTGACAAACGGCGCGCCCGAGGCGCTGAGCCGGGCCGAGATGCCGGCACACTGGAACGCCGAGCAACACACCGAATCGATGGCCGCGCCGCGGCTGCACAGCCTGTTCGAGTGTCTGGGCGCGGCGCCCGAGTACCGCCATGCCCGGGGCAAGCGCTATCCGCTCAACACGATTTTGACACTTGGCGTCGCCGCCCGGCTTGCCGGATACCGAGGGGTGAACGCATTCGCCCAGTTCGCCGCCCTGCTCAGCCAAGACCAGCTCGAAGCGGTGGGCGCCTTCTGGAGCCCGTCCAAGCAGCGCTACACCCCGCCCGCGATCACCACCTTCCACAACGTCCCTGGCCGCGCTTCCGCCAGAGACCCTGGACAACGCCATCGGACAGTGGACCGGCCAGAACGGCAGCGCGCACGCCCCGGTCGCCATGGACGGCAAGGACCTGCGCGGCGCCTCGAAGCAGACCGAGGACGGGCGCCGGATGATGGTCGCGGCGGTGGAGCATGACACCGGCGTCGTCCTAGGGCAGGTCGAGGTCGACTCCAAGAGCAACGAAATCCCAGCCGTACGCCGACTCTCCAGCGGTCTCGACCTCACCGGGCGGATCGTCACCATGGATGCCATGCACGCCCAGCACGAGACCGCGCGCTGCCTGCTCGGGCGCTGCGCCAACTACGTGCTCAGTGCCGTCAAGGATAATCAGGAAACCATCCTCGAAGACCTCAAGGCGATCGACTTCAGCGACGCGCCCTGGCACGAAACCGTCGACAAGGGCCATGGCCGCATCGAGCGTCGCCGCTGTGCCGTCGTCGACCTCTCCGCTGCCGAGTGGGACGGCTACGCCAATCTCCACGGACGCCGCCAGGCGATGCGCATCGAACGCGAGCGCGAGATCCTCAAGACCGGCCAGCGCAGCACCGAGGTGACCTGGAGCCTCACCTCGCTCGGCGCCGACCGCGCCGGGCCCGAGGAGCTGCTGGCCCTGGTGCGCAACCACTGGCATATCGAGAACCGCCTGCACTATGTGCGCGACTTCACCTACGACGAAGACCGCTGCCGGGCGTACGTACGCCATCTGCCGCGCAATCTCGCCTGTCTGACCAACGCGGCCATCGCCATCGTGCGTTGCGACGGCCGCTTCCGCTTCCTGCCCGAAGCCAACCGCCACTATGCCGCCCGCGCCCAGGAGGCGCTCGATGCGATCATGATCGCGCCTATCTCCTGAGCCTTCCCGGCATCAACGCAAAATCAGGCGCACCCGGACGCGCCCACCGGGCGGCGGGGGGCAGCTCCGCCCGCTGAGACCGAGAACGACGTTCGCCGGGTCCGAGCAGCCCCCTTTGTTATCAAGGTGAACTCAAGATCGACTCAAGTCCCCTCCCGCGTGCGCAACTTCACTCATCTCGCCGTTGTCTGCCCGGACTAAAAAATGTTCCTGCGCCTCCTGGTTCTGGCGGGGGAGGCCGGAACCGGCAAGAACGACGCTTTTGCGCAAGCTCATGGAAAAGCTGCGCGGCGCGGTACGCTTCGTCTACCTGAATTACGCCAACCTCCAGTTCGACGACCTGCTCGGCCTGATCTGCAACAACCTCGGAGTGGTCGCCGCGCCGGGCGATCGGATGGCGGTGTTGACACGGTTCCTGGCCCAGCAGCGCAAGGCCCACGGAAGCGTTGTCCTGGTCGTCGACGAGGCCCAGAACCTGCCGCCCCAGGTGTTCGACCATTTGCACCCGTTCATCGGCGGCGAGACCTCGCGGCCGCCTCTTCTCCCGATTCTCCTGGCCGGACAACTGGGCCTTCTCGAACGGCTGGAGGAGGCCGGCGACCTCAAGGGCCGGGTCGACGCCTGGTGCCGTCTCGACCCCCTTCCCCGCGACCCCCTTCCCGACAACGAGGTGCGCGGGTTTATCGACCACCGTCTTCGCTTCGCCGGCCACCAGGGCGAAACCCTCATGACCGAGGCCGCCCTGACCCGCGTGTCGGGCTATTCACGCGGTATCCCACGCTTGATCAACGCCATCTGCGACAAGGCCCTGCTGGCCGCGAGCCATCACCGGAAAAAGGAAATCTCCTCCGACATCGTCGTCGAGGTGGCGGAGTTTCTCTGGGATGAAGGTTTGCCGAACAGTCCCGACGTCGGTTTGGCGCCCCCCGTCGCGGAGACCGGGAAGCCGGCGCCGGAAACCCGGACACCGGCCCCGGAGAGCCGCGCGCCGGAAACGGCCCCGCCGGCGGGGAAAGACGCGCGACCGCGCCGGGTCCTGTCCCGGTTGTTGCTTTACGGTGGCGGCGCCATCGCGCTCGGGGCGATCGGGGTCCTTTACGCCAGCACCTCTGAGCGCTGGGAGGGCTGGCTGCGGATTCAGCAAACCGAGACCGGCGAGATCGCGCGGGCCCTCGAGGCCGCGCGGGATACCATCGCCGGCCACGTGACCCGCCTGCTCGTGCAAGACCAGGAAATCGAGCGGCTGACGAAAGAACACGGTGATTTGACGAACAGTATCGCGGAGTTGCGTGACCAGCGCGAGGTCCTGGAAGCGGAAACGGAGTTCCTGCGGGCGGAACTGGACGAGGTTTCCGGCAACGCCGCGCAAGCCGATCGAACAATCGCGAGTCTGAGCCGCCAGATCGACGAGGCGAAGCAGTCGTTGGCCGATCATCGCGGCGAGGCGTCCGAGACGGCGCCTCCGAACACGGAGGCTCAATCCGCCCGCGCGGCCGATGCCGGCCTGGTGCCCAGCGCCGGGTCGGTGACGGATTTGCCGGCCTGGCCAACCGACGTCCCAATCGCGCCGGCCCCGACCGTGGCGGCTATCGCCGACGGGCTGGCCCGCGCCGAGCGCCAGATCGCGGCCAACCGTCTCACCCTTCCCCCCGGCGACAACGCCCTCGAATCCTACCGGGAGATATTGCGCCTCCACCCCGACCACGCCGAGGCGCTGGCCGGGATTGAGAAGTTGACGGGACAATTCCGCTACTGGGCTCAAATCGCCCTCGAGAATGGCGAAACGGCAAAAGCACTTACCTATTACCAAAAGCTCTGACCACGGATCCCAACGATTCCGAGGCCATCGAGGCCTTGCGCCGGGAGGCCGAAGGCGACGCCGCGAGAGACTCCGCCGCGGTTGGCGGGATCCGCGAGGCGGCGGGCCTCGCCGACCCCCTGGCGAGGTTGCACGAGAGTGCCTCGAAGGGGGACGTCACGGCACTCAACCGGGCCTTGGCCGCCGGTGCCTCGACGGAAGAAGCAAGAGACGCTGACGGCGCGACCGCCCTGGTGATCGCCGCGGTGGCCGGCCATGACGCCGCCGTGGCCGAGCTGCACTCCGTCGGCGCCGACGTGAGCACCAGAAACAATGCCGGCGACGGGGCACTGATCGTTTCGGCGCGGAACGGCCACGGCGCCATCGTCGCCGCTCTTCTGGCCGCGGGCGCGGTGGCGGACGGGCGCAACACCGCCGGCAAGACGGCGCTGATGGAAGCGGCCTGGAACGGTCACGCGGCCATCGTCGCGCGGCTCCTCGACAGCGGCGCCGCCGTCGACGAATCGGACGCCGACGGCCGCACGGTTCTGATGCACGCGGTCGCCAACGAGCGCCCCGACTTGGCCCAGGCCCTGCTGATCCACGGGGCCGACGTGAACGCGCGCAACCCGGTCGGCTGGACCGCCCTGATGAGGGCGGCGGCGAACGGCGACTTGGCCAGCGCCCGGACGCTCATGGACCACGGCGCCGACGCCCGGGCCACGAACACAAGCGGCGATACGGCGTTCACGATCGCCGAAAGACGCGGCCACGCCGAAATCGTGAAGATCCTTCGGCAGGATCACTCCCGGCCCTAATCCGGTTCGAACGGCGGCGGGAACTTTTTTCGGCGGCCCGGAATTAAACGCCCCTTCCGAACCCAGCGATGTGGCCCGAAGGCATCAAAGCTTGTACCATTGACCGGGTGTGGCCGTGCCGCCAAGCCGCCTAATCGACTGGGAGAGCCGCGTCGTGTCGCAACCGAGTCGCCGCAAGCTTGCCGCAATTCTGAGCGCCGACGTGGTCGGCTACTCCCGCCTCATGGGCGAGGACGAGGAGCACACGCTCGCAACGCTGAAGCAGCACCGCGAAACGATGGCCCAAGCTATCCGGAGCCATCGGGGCAGTATCGTGAACGCGCCGGGAGACGCGCTCCTGGCCGAATTTACCAGTGCCGTCGACGCCGTCGCCGGCGCGATCTAGATTCAGAAGAACATCGAAACGTCCAACGCCGATCTGGAGCCGAATCGGCGCATGAGCTTTCGCATCGGCATCAACCTCGGCGACGTCATCGAGGACGAAGGCGCGATTTACGGCAATGGAGTCAACGTCCCCGCACGGGTCGAGTCCCTTGGGACGGCCGGTAAGGTGACGATCAGCGGTAACGTCTTCGAGCAGGTGAGGAACAAGCTCCCGATCGGTTTCGAATTCATGGGCCGCCACGCGGTCAAGAACATCAGCGGCAAAATCTCCGTCTACCAAGTCCTGACCGAGGCCGAGGCCGCGGGGACCGTCAGCCACGCGGAGGAGCCGGCGGCGCCGATACGCGGCTGGATTTTCGGGGCCGTTGCGGCCGCGCTGGCGGTCGTCCTGGGCATTCTGCTGGTGATCCACGATCCCTGGCAGGTTCTTCCCCATGAGGACGCCGAACCACCCGACAAGCCTTCGATCGCGGTCCTGCCGTTCCGGAACGTCCTGGCGACCGACAGCGCCGGGGCTGAACCCGATGATGATTCTTACTTCGCCGACGGGATCACGGAGGATCTGATCACCGACCTGTCGAAGGTTTCGGGCCTCTTCGTCGTCGCCCGCAATTCAGTGTTCCCGTACAAGGGCCTCGATCCCGCGACCCAGGACGTCGGCCGGGAACTCGGCGTCCGTTACGTGCTCGAGGGCACCGTGCGACGGCATGGCCGCGAAGTGCGGATCAACGCGGCGCTCATCGACGCGATGACCGGAAAGAACGTCTGGTCGGATCGCTACGACGGTGATCTCGACGACATCTTCGACTTTCAGGACAACGTCGCCCAGCAGATCGTCTCCATGCTCGAGGTCAAACTCACCCGGACGGAGCAGGAAATGATGGCGCGGCGGCCGACGGGGAGCATGGAGGCGTATGATTCGTTTCTCCAGGCCGAACGCAGCGCCCATGGCCTCGGCGCGGCGGGTCCAGCGGATGCCCCGGCCATTTACCGGGATGCCGTAGATCATTACGACCGGGCCATCACCCTCGATTCGCTTTTCGCCGACGCCCGCGCCGGCGTCGCTCGGCTCGACTTCGAGGTCTGGCGCCGTGACCTCGACACGGTCCGGCCGGCGGCGGAGGCCCGCGAGCGGGCCCACGAATCCGCCGCCCGGGCCCTGACGATCGATCCCGACAATTCGCGGGCCCACGCGGTCCGCGCGGTGTTTCACATGGTCGACCGGAAGCACGATGACGCCCTCGCGGCGGCGCGCAAGAGCGTTGAACTGCATCCCGGTAGCGCCGAGGCCCATCTGACCCTGGCCACGGTCCTGGCTCACGACGGCGCCCCAGAACAAGCCATCGCCGAGTTGCGAACGGCGCGGCGCCTCGATCCCAAACCGGCGCCGGCGTTTTTTCTCACCTCGGGCTTGGCGCATTTTCTGAATCGCGACTACGAAGCCGCGATCGCGGAGCTGAGGGATTTCGAGACCGCGGTCACGGCACTCGATCAGGTGCCCGACAACACCGCCCTGGAATATCTTGAAACTCTCGCCGGGGCGTATGCGCGGCTCGGACGCGTCGCCGAGGCCGAGGACGTGGTCGGGCGCCTGCTCGCTCGGGTGCCATGGGCGAACCTCGCGTACTACCGCGTTCTTTACGGCCACCACCGGCGGGACGAAGACCTCGACCACCGCATCGAGGCCCTGGCGGCGGCTGGGGTGCCGGCCTGGCCGTACGGGTTCGAGGGGCGGGCGGAAGACCGCCTCGACGGCGGCGCGCTGGAGAATGTCGTCTTCAGCCACGAGTGGATGGGCCGCGGCAAGAACGGTGAGGTATTTCTGCGCCGGACGGCGGCGGACGGCCGGACGACGCACCGCACCGCCAAGGAGCACCTCACGGGCACGGTTACCGTCGAGGACGACAGGTATTGCCAGAAATTCCCGGCCGTGCTCCTGGGGCGAAAGTATTGCGGCTACGTTTATCGCAATCCAGAAGGCACGCCGGACCACGGCGACGCCTATGTCGACGTCGACGTTTTCGATCTCCTCAGCTTTGGCCTGACCGACTGACGGACCCGATCCTGTCAGCGGAAATCAGTGTACTGTCCCCGGTTTTTGTCCCCGGTTTTCCGGTTTTAAATCGGCGACGGTGCGGTGGAGGCCGTGGGCGATCTTCTGGTAATCGGTTTCGCCGCTGCCCTTGGCTTTGAGGTCCTCGACCGGGGTGGCGGGGCCGAAGGTGACCGTGATGGGGCGGAACCGGGGCCAGGCGCTGCCTTTCGGCATCGCCTCGAAGGTGCCGTCGATCCGGGTCGGAATGGCCTTCGACGGGGTGTTATCGAGCAGCACCCCGACACCGGGGAGGAACGCCCTCAGCTCGCCGGTCGTGGTCAGGCCGCCCTCGGGATACCAGACCAGGATCTGGTCGCGGCGAAGAACGGCGGCTCCGAGGGCGAGTCCCGTCGCCGGCCCGCGGTCGGGGTCCACCGGGTAGACGTGGGCCGCCCCGGCTCAAGACCCGGCGCAGCGGCCCGCTGAAAAGTATCTCGGCCCAGCCGGCCCAATAGGGTTCGGCGCAAGCGCCGCAAACCCAGAGCCGCCGCGATGGCCAGGGAATCGAGATAACTCGCGTGGTTGGGCGTGATCAGGACCGGTCCGTCGCGAGGCAAATCCTCGGCCCCGTGGACCCGAAGCCGGAATAATCCCCGCATCACCGCCCAGGTCAGGCCGAAAAGGAGAATTCCCAACAGTGTGATCGGCGGACTCGTCGGCGCGAGAAAGCTTTCGTCGCTTGGCGTCAGGGTCTCGAAGGCGCCCTCGCCTTGTCTCGTGCCGCGTTTGGCCGTGCTCGCCACGGTCAAGAGATCGTGCAGGGTAACGATTCCGGCCACCGCCTTCGCCGTGAGCTCGATGCCGAAACGCTCCTGGATTTCGAGGGTCAGGGTCACCCAGGCGAGCGAGTCCAGGTGGAGGTCCAGCTGCGGGCTGGTTTCGAGGCTGAGAGTTTCCTCAAAGAAGCGCTCGCCGAGCCAGGCCCAGAGGCCCTTCGCCGGCTCCGTGGCGATGAGCTGGCGGTCCGCGTCCGAGAGCGCCGACGCCTGCCGGGCTTGGCGCCGCGAGTGGGCGAAGAGATCGGCCAGGAGGTGCCGCCGCAGCTTGCCCAGATTGGTGCGCGGCAAGGCCTCGCGCGTGACCCGGTAAGTGGTGACGCGTTGGTACGAGGGCAATCGGTAGGAGATATCCTCGATCTCCTCGCGGAGAAGACCGGCCTGGCGTGCCGCGCCGTGCTCGCGAACGGCCTCGTCGTCGGGAACCACGAGCGCCGCCAGGGCGCCGTCCAATTCCAGAACCGCGGCCTCGCGGATGAAACGGCTGCCAGCGAGAGCTGTCTCGACGTCCTCGGGAAGCACGTTCTTGCCGTCCGCGAGAACGATCACCTCCTTCGCCCGGCCGACGATATGGAGAAATCCGTCCTTGTCCACGTACCCCAGGTCGCCGGTGCGGAACCAGCCGTCGTCGGTGAAGACGAGGCGTGTCGCCTCGGGGTTGTTTCGGTAGCCGGAAAACACGTTGGCACCGCGGGCCAGAATTTCACCCGATGAGTCCCCCGGTCCGGCGTCGATCCTGATTTCGACCCCCGGCAGCGGGACGCCGACGGATTCGGGCCGATTCCGGGTCGGCAAATTGAAGGTCAGGACAGGCGCCGTCTCGGTCAGGCCGTAGCCGGTGAGCACGTCCCAGCCCAAGGCCTCCAGCTCGCCGGCCGTATCCGGATCGAGCCGGGCCCCGCCCGAGGCCAGCAGGCCGAGTGCCGGACCCATTTCCTGGTGCAGGCGCCCGAACAGAAACCGCCCCACCTTCAGACCGAGTTTCCGGCGGCACGCCATCGACAGACGGAGAAGCCACGGGAACACCGCCGTGGCCAGGCCCCTCCGGGCCGCGACCTTGCTTTCGATTCCGGCCACCAGAGCCGAATAAAGTCGCGGCACGCCGGTCAGAACGGTGACCTTGGCCTCCTTGAGCGCCGCGACGAGCTGGGGACCGCCGATCCCGGCCGGAAAGACGACGGTGGCGCCGCTCGCCAGGCTGCTCAGGAGGCCGACCGTGGAAGGGATAGACGTGGTGAAGTGGCAGCGGCAAGAGCACTTTGTCGTCGGGACCGAGTATCTTCTCGGCGACCAGGCCGGTGACGTTGGCGCAGATATTCTTGTGGCTGAGCGGCACGGCCTTCGGATTCCCCGTGGTGCCCGAAGTGTAGAGCAGCGAGACGACGTCCTTTTCATCGGCTTCGGGAAGCGCAGTCGGGGCGTCGCTTAGAAGGCCCCGCCACCCCGTCCCGTCGTCGTCCTCGCCGTCGAGCAGAAAGACCGCCAACGCGGCCCCCCCATCGAGGTTTCGCACCGCCGGCAGGTGTTCGCGGGTCGTGAACACCCGCTCGGTGGCGGAATCCGCGACCACCGTCGCCAACTGCTCCGCGCCCGCGAGCTCGTCCAGCGGCACGGCCGTTCCCCCGGCGCAGACGACGGCGAAATAGGCGGCGACCCATTCCGGCGAACTGGACCCGAACAACAGAACCGGTTCCCCGCGCCGAAGCCCCGCCTGGACGAGGCCCGCCGCGAGCCGCGAAATGGTGTCGTCCAGCTCCCCGTACGACCAGCTCCTGGGACCGTCTTCCCCGAACGCGATCAGCGCCGTCGCCTCCGATCCTTTCGGCCAACCGTCCTTCAGTTCCACCAGGGTGCGAAACGCGCTCATGGTCGCCCAGTCATGATTCCCCCGCCGTCGCCGGAATTTACCCCGCGCGCGAGCTTCCCGCCAGGACCGAAACGCCCCCTCGGATCTCCGTCCGAAAGGGATCGCGGTTTAGATCCCAAAATCTGCGCTGACTCCGGCTAATACCAACCGCCCCAGAGTTTGACTCGCGCAAAGGTTTACACGCTAGGTTTTGTGTGATTCAAGGTTGTTGGCAACAAGGGAGTGTGTTCAATGCCAACGATTCCTTTGCGAAACGACTTTGATGCTGAAAGAGTCCGTGTTCTTGCGGCACGGAGCGATGATGGGAACCAGGCGCGACGGCTTTTGTCGATGGCGGCCATCTACGATGGGATGGATCGAGCGTGCGCGGCGGGTATTGGCGGCATGGATCGGCAGACGTTGCGGGACTGGGTTCACCGGTTCAACGCGGGAGGTCCGGCCGGTCTGATCGACCGCAAGCCGAACGGGGCGTTGCGTCGGTTGACGCCGTCGCAAATGGCGGCGCTTTCGCGGGCTATCGAGGCCGGTCCCGATCCCGAACGGGATGGGGTCGTGCGCTGGCGCTGCATCGATCTCAAGCAACTGATCCGAACGCGCTTCGGCGTGGACTATCACGAGCGGAGCGTCGGCAAGCTGCTGGCCGCGCTCGGGTTCTCGCATATTTCCGCGCGCCCGCGCCACGTCGGCCAGGATGCGCGGGCACAGGAGGAATTTAAAAAAGGCTCAGTTCGTGAACCGTATGCATGGCTTCGCCATGGCTGCGGCCAAGCATGCTCTCGGGGTCGGTCGGTCGGCGAGTTCGATGAGATGGAACCAGCGCAGGTAACTGTCGAGATACTTGGTGGCGATGCCGCGGTAGCGTCGCAGGAAGCCCTTGAGTTGGCTATGACGGCTGTTGACCGTCTGGATGTGCAGGGCGCCGCGTACCCGTTCTCCGGCGGAGAGATTGACCGTCTCGTGGCGGATGGCGAGCGCCGCTGCGGCGGGCGGGTAACAGCGGCTGGCGTCGGAGACGAGCAAGGCATCCGGGGCAATGACCGGTTCCAGCGCCTCCTTCAGGCTATCGGCATTGACGGTGGGCAGCGTCCTGCTGAGCGTTGCGCCGCCACGGTCGGCGGCGACCAGAACCCGCACTTGCTCACGAGAGATCCCGCGCTTGCCGGCTTTTCCGCCGCGCCGGCGTGGCTTGCGGTCCAGTTTCCGGTCTCCCTTCCGGCTTTCGAGCACGAAGGTCTCGTCGGCCTCGACGATCCCGCCGAGCCGGTCCGGGGCTTGCCGGACCGCCTCAAGGAAGCGGTGGCGCCAGCGAAACGCCGTGCTCGGCGCAATGCCGCACCGCCGCGCCGAGGCGCGCACCGTTTCCCCTTGCGCCAGGGCCTTGCCGAAGGACAGCCAGCGCTCCTTGCGGTGCAGGCCCGAAAGCGGCGTACCGGTCAGCGCGCCGAATGTCTTCCCGCAAGCCTTGCACCGGTAGCGGCGCAGACCGCGCGCCTTGCCGCGCGAGACCGCCCCGCCGCTGCCGCAATGCGGGCAGCGCCGCGCTTCGTCCACGCCGAGTTCGATCGCCGCCAGCGAGGCCGCGCCCTCCGGCCGTCCCGACAGGGCCGCCATCACCTCCTCGCGCTGGGCCGGCGTCAGCCCGTCCACATGCGAAAGCCAGTCTCGAAACCGCTCGTGATCCATCTCCTCGCTCCCCTAAACAAACCGCGAACATTCTACCACAATGCATACCAAATGCGAACTGAGCCTTAAAAAAAGTTTTCCCGAACACTTGGCGAAAATCGTAGCGGCACAGCCACCGGACACGCCCATCGAGGTTTGGTTTCAAGATGAAATGCGCGTCGGCCAGAAGAACAGCCTGGTGCGCCAGTGGGCCCCAAAGGGATCGCGCCCGCGCCAGGTCAAGGACCTACGGACCTCTTCGGCGTATCTCTTCGGCGCCATCTGCCCCGAGCGCGGTGAGGGCGCGGCGCTGGTCATGCCGCGCGCCAATACTGAAGCCATGGACCTGCATCTCGAGGAAATCAGCCGGGCCGTTGCCCCAAACGCCCATGCCGTCGTGCTGCTCGACCAAGCCGCATGGCACACCACTGCCAAACTCGGCATCCCGGAGAACATCTCCCTCGTGCCTTTGCCACCCAAGTCCCCGGAGCTCAATCCCGCCGAAAATGTCTGGCAATACCTCCGCCAGAACTGGCTCTCCAATCGTGTCTTCGACTCCTATGAAGCCATCGTCGAGGCCTCTTGCCAAGCCTGGAACAACCTGACCAACCGACCTTGGAAGATCATGTCCATCGGCCTCAGAGCGTGGGATCGCACAAGTCAATGTTAAGGGCGGTTGGTATAAGGCTTAGGCTCGGCAATAACACGTCGATACCGGCCAATGCGGTACCTGGCAGGGGAGGTCCAGATGCGTGGATTCCTGACAAACGTTTCGGCAGCCGTGCGCGCCGTTTGGCTGGCCCTAATCGCGCCTCTTGTTTTGTGGGCAGGGATCGCCGGCGCCATGTCCGACGCCTTGATGGAGCAGTACAACCAGCACACGGCTCTCAAGCAACAAAGGAAATACACCGAGGCTATTCCCTTCGCCAAACGTGCTCTGGAAATCGGTGAGAACGAGTTTGGCCCTAACCATCTTGACACGGCGATTTTTGCCAACAACCTGGGCTTTCTGTATGAAGCGCAGGGCCGTTACGGGGAGGCAGAGCCACTCTACAGGCGCTCGCTGGCGATTAGAGAGAAGGCCCTTGGCCGCGAGCACCCGGATGTCGCCGCGAGCCTCAAAAACCTGGGCTTTCTGTATGAAGCGCAGGGCCGATACGGTGAAGCCGAGCCGCTCTACAAGCGCTCGCTGGCGATTAAAGATAAGGCCCTTGGCCTCGATCATCCGGATGTCGCGGCGGGCCTCTCCAACCTGTCCGGGATATATTTCTATCAGGGACGATACGATAAGGCGCTTACAGAGACTCGCCGTGCGACGACGATTCACGCCGGTCGGGCGGCTCATGGTGGCGAAGCAAAATCCAGCGGCGGAATAGCGGAGCAAGCCAGTGTCGGTTTTATGTTCCACGCACATGTGAGGATAGCGTCGCGCTACGCGAAGGAGAAACCGGAAGAGCGAAGCGAACTGCTGGCGGAAACTTTCCGCGTCGCCCAACTGGCGCGGGCGACGAGCACCGGAGCGACGGTTTCACGAATGGGCGCGCGGTTCGCGGCGGGCAGCGATAGACTGGCGGAGACCGTCAGACGACGCCAGGACACCCTGGAACGTTGGCGGCAGGTTGGTGCGGACCTGGTTAAAGCGGTCAGCGCAGCGCCGATAGAACGGAACAGTACGGCCGAAGAAGACCTCCAGAATCTGCTTGCCGATCTCGACACACGTTTGGCCGAACTCGACGCCAAGGTCGCCGAGGAATTCCCCCAATTCGCCGAGATCGCCAACCCACGCCCGCTTGCCCTGGCCGACGCCCAGGCCTTGCTCGGGGCAGACGAGGCCATCCTTACGCACCTTGCCGGCGGCGAAGAATCCTATCTCTGGGTGGCGCGCCGGGATCGGGCCGAGTTTTTCACGATCGAGATCAGCGCCGAGGAATTACGGCGTGCGGTGACCGAACTGCGCGCCGGGGTGGATTTGTCCCAGGTTCGGCGGCTGCGCGACGTGCCGGCTTTCGATACCCAACTGGCCCATGAGCTCTACACGAAACTCTTAGGCCCGCCGAAGCCTCTTCTGGAAGGGACGCGCCATGTCTTCCTGGTGCCCGACGGGGCCCTCCAGAGCCTGCCGCTGGGGGTTCTCGTGACCGAGGAACCGCAAGGTGAATTCGTGGACTTAACGGGATACAGGCATACCCAATGGTTGGCGCGCAAATACGCCGTGACGGTGTTGCCGTCGGTGTCGTCGCTCCGAGCCTTGCGCGTCTTCGCGGCCCGGACCCGGGCGGCCAAGCCTTTCATCGGTTATGGGGACCCGTTACTCGACGGGGGGCCGAGTGGTCCGCGAGGGATCAAGGTCGCGGGACTGTTTGCCCGGGGCGGGGTCGCCGATGTCTCCAGGGTGCGCAATCTTGCCAGTTTGCCGGAAACGGCGGCGGAGCTGAACGCGATGGCGACAGCCTTGGGCGCCCCCATGTAAGAAGTGCATCTCGGTGATGCGGCGCGCGAACCCCTGGTGCGGGGAAACGACGACCTCGCCGACTACCGGGTCGTGGCGTTCGCGACTCATGGCTTGATGGCGGGGGATTTCGAGGGGATCGCCGAGCCGGCCCTGGTGCTGACGCCGCCGGAGGAAGCGAGCGAGGAGGACGACGGTCTCTTGGTGTCGAGCGAAATCGCCCAGCTCAAACTCAACGCCGACTGGGTCGTCCTGTCGGCCTGCAACACGGCGGCGGCCGACGGAACGCCGGGGGCGGAAGGCCTGTCGGGCCTAGCCAAGGCATTCTTCTACGCCGGCAGCCGGGGTTTGCTGGTGTCGCACTGGCCGGTGGAGACGAAATCGGCCCAAAGGCTGACGACGGGGGCGTTCGAGGCCCTCGCCGCCGATCCCGACCTCGGCCGTTCCGAGGCCTTGAGGCAGTCGATTCTAGCCTTGATCGACGACGAAGCGGATCCGCATTACGCCCATCCCGCCTTCTGGGCCCCCTTCGTTGTGGTCGGCGAAGGGCGGAATCTAGGCGATTGACGGACATCCCTCGGAGCCTGTTCGAAAATGCGTCTGTTCCGGCCCCCGCCCCCTCCCGGCCAGCCACGAGAGTATGCTGATATGGGTGGCCGGGAGGGGGAGAGGGCCGGTGCCGGCGAGTTTTCGAACAGTCCGCGCCACGGCGGGGTTTTCGGGTTTATGCCGCCTTTAGCCGATACTAAAAAGTGGCCCAACCGGACTTCTGGGCTTGACGGGCAGGGCGCCTGGGACGAGGGTAGGGGCGGGATGCGGCCGGAGAACAATCCAGTGCCCGCCAACCGTCGCGAAGAGCGGGCGCCGCATGCCGGTCATTTCTCAACTGGGGAGTCGTTATGTCTGTTGGAATCGTGAAATGGTTTAATACGCAAAAGGGGTACGGTTTTATCGAGGCCGGATGGCGGTGGTCGGGACGTGTTCGTCCCTATCAGCGCCGTGGAAGCGGCCGGTCTCACCACTCTCAATGAAGGTCAGCGGGTGACGTTTGAAATCGTCCAGGACCGTCCGGGCAAATCCTCGGCCGGGAATCTCTCTCCTCGCGGAGTGATTCGACCGCCAATCCGTCAGGCCAATCCCCTGACGGATTGGCGGTATCAAAGATGCTCGGGCCATTGACCGGCACAGCCGCGAAATCGATCCCGTTGCTACCTATTCGAACCTCGTTCGCTTGGCGTTTGCAGGGCGATCCGGTAACTCTTTGGGGTGTTGGAGCGGGAGAGACGGGAATTGAACCCGCGACACCTAGTGCACCGGCACATTCACTTCGTTCACGCCCCCGTGCACCAGGCCACTGTCGATGCATCAACTTTCCAAACTTCGGCTGTCGCCTCCGTTTGGGTCGATGCACTAGAAACGTGAATTAGGGAGTTGCCAAGGGGTGCAAGTTGTTGTTTGTCCCCGTTTAGGTTTTAAACCTCCGTCTTTGAGACGGATCGCTTCAGGGCATTTTTCACCATGCGCTACGACACGGGAAAGCACACGGTTTTTTACCATCGGTTCCGCATTGTCTGGATTACCAAGTACCGTTACAAGGCGCGGCGCGGCAAGCACCCGTAGGGGACACACTCTCT
>CBDCME010000052.1:0-45077 GCA_965218865.1 Alphaproteobacteria bacterium | reverse complement strand
AATCAAACCCCTCCCGCCAAGAGGCAATCCAAAGGGAATTCGAGACTCCGTTTCCGAATATAGAGTTCCTCAATGATCGAGATGAGTCGGAGGCCAACTACTGGCGTGGGTACATGTACTTTACAGGTCGAGGTGTATCCCAGAATTACCACAAGGCGCTGGAGTTCTATAATCGGTCAGCGGATCAGGGCCACGTTGGTGCTCAGACAGTGCTGGGCGTGATCTACTCCGACGGTCTTGGTGTCGAGCAGGACTACCTTAGAGCGGCGCAGTTCTACCGCAGAGCCGCGGAACGGGGACACGCGCCAGCCGAGTACAACCTCGGGTACCTGCATTTCACGGGTCGGGGCGTACCCCAGGACTATGGAATCGCGGCAAAATTTTTCCGTCGCGCAGCGGAGAAGGGCGATGCGGACGCACAGACAAATCTAGGTGCCATGTATACCCGGGGCCACGGGGTTCCCAGGGATTATGTCAAGGCGCATATGTGGTTTAGCCTCGCGGCGGCACAGGGTAAGCCGCAAGCGTCGAGAAATCACGACATCGTTGCGAAGAAGATGACCCAGGAGCAACTTTCCCAATCGAAGGGTTTAGCAAGGGAACAGCGAGCCAATGAGTAGTGCGAGGGGAGTTCGTTTCGCTGTTGCAATCACGGTGTATTTCAATTTTCCGCCATCAGCACTCACCGTGGTGTAGTTTTTTCTTGTCATTTTCGTTGTGCGTGCAATTTAAGTGGTGAATAATTTTTCTCCCTCTTATCATTTTTGCACCTAAAAAACGGTTTTGGCATACTTGATGCTTTTCCGCACGTCCTTGTAAAGACAGCATATGAACATATCTAGGCAAATCCGATTGACGCTATGTAATGCCGTAATATGCGCGTTTTTATTTTCGGGATGCATAGACACACCCGTAAGCCGGATATCCCAGATCCACATTGGAATGCACAAATCGCAAGTCGATGAAATTCTGGGAGGAGATCGCATGAGTATAGGTGAGGTGACGAACAAATTTGGACAAGAGATCGGGATTTTCGAGTACAGATTAACAAGGAGTAAAACACGCAAGCAGTCCGTGTATGAAAAGCGAGCGACCACACTCACGTTGGGATTGGCATACCCTGTTCAATTTCGAGGTGGCCCAATAGCCGATTACTGGCTCTTTTACGTAAAGGATAAAGTTGTTCGTGGAGAAGGGGCCGGAGATTTGGAAATCGTAACAAAAGAATTGTACGATACCAAGTTTTAGAGTAGGCGGATGTTCACGCGACGCTATTCCACGGGCGATCGATCGTGATTAAAGCAGCCGGTGTTATCGAGATCAGTCCACAAATTGCGCATTTGAACGTAACACATGATTGATCAGCGACCGGAGTTTACTTGGCGGAACAGGTTTATGAATAATGTGAAAACCTGCACCGCTAGCCTGATCGCGAACCTCGGCTGACACGTCACCAGTGATAATAATTCCTGGTACGCGTCTTTTCGTCAGGGCACACAATTGTTGAATGACATCAACCCCCGTGTCTTCATCTTCCAGACAATAGTCGGCAATTACTAAATCAGGAACGCACTTATCGTTGACAATTATCTCTACCGCTTCGGCGCAAGTGCGCGTGGCAATGACATTGGCTCCCCAGGATTCAAGGAGACGCTCCATATTGGCCAAGACGTTCAGATCGTCGTCGACAACGACGATCGACGACGTCGCGACCATTCCTTGAAGAATATTCATGACCTCCTTCGTCTCGTAATCACTTACATCACCGGTGCCAATCGGAACCTCGACAGCGAACATCGACCCCTTGCCTTCGGTTGAAACAACATCGATGCGGTGCTCCAAAAGGTCCGCCGCGCGTTTCACGATTGCGAGTCCCAATCCTATACCTCCATCTTCGTACCGGTTTTTCTTGTGTACTCGGTAGAATTCATCAAATATTTTGTCGAGTTTGTCGTTGGGAATTCCGATACCACTGTCCCACACTTCAAGTCGGACCGTAGCAGCTCCTCGACGACAACCTAAAAGAATCTTTCCTCTAGGCGTGTATTGTATTGCATTCAAAACAAAATTCTTTAATATACATTTTACCAACGATAAGTCGCTGGCAATTATAATATTTGATAATACCGTTTTCAGAATAAGTGACTTTTTTTCTATATATGGTCGTACTTCTCGATCGAGATCATAGAATAATTTCTTGACAGATAGATTCTTGACATCAGGTTTAATTTTTCCGACATCGAGCTTGCTAATTTCAAATAGTGAATTTAAGGAATTATCAATATCATTTACTATAAATAGCGCATCATCTATAATCTGTTCTTTTTTCTTGCTGTTTTTAGTTTGGAGAAGCGTTCCGAACAAAAAACTGAGTGCTTGGGGTGCCTGTCGCAGATCGTGGCTCGTTGCGGCAAGGAAGCGTGATTTCGCAATCGCTGCCTGTTCGGCATCTTCTTTTGCGCGCTGAAGCGCGTTTTCAAACTCCTTCGTGGTTGTAACGTCGTGGAGGGTACCGACTCGGCCGATGGGTGCTCCGCTACCGTCGACTCGTACCTCGCTTTGCAGGTTCAGGAAGCGAATCGAACCTCTGGGGTCGCATACTCTGAAATCGACACCATGGTTTGCGCCATGATCGTCGACGTCAGGAATAATATTGCGGACCATGGCCCGATCATCTGGATGAACTTTTTCAAGAATTGCACCGGCAGACGCGACCGGTACCGGCGATCGAAAACCTAATACACGGTACATTTCGTGCGACCAGTCATACTTATCTTCGCGCGCGTTCCATTCCCAACTTCCCATCTTCGCAATCCGCTGGGCTTTCTCAAGACTCTGTTCGCTGTTCCTGAGATCTTGAGCTGCACGTTCAATCTCGGCGTCGTGGCGCAACAATGACTGCAAGTACTTGGCCAAAATGAGCGTGACAACCACTCCCACAACCACGGTTGCCCACGATAACCAGAACGAGACATAAGTTAGGTATTCTCGTGCCGGACACAGCGTAACTAGCCAACTGCGATGGGCAAACCCGAGCGACCGCTCAAGGCAGAACATCGAACCCTTGGGCACGCGTTGATTGCCTTCATATGTGCTCGGGTAGAGCGTTTCCTTTCCAGCAGGTGCAGATTGATCTCTTATATACAGATCTATTTCATATTGATCTGAGTCCTCGGCACCAATTCCTTTCCCAACAATGTTTGATACTTGGTATACTCCCAATATGAACCCAAGAAGGTTCTCACGACGCTGAGAGATCGTTGTGACAGGTTGCCCATGAAGGTAAATCGGCTGGAATACCAAAAATCCGAATTCAGTGTCTGTTTCTTGAACAAGAATGATCCGCCCGCTTGCCACCATGTCGCCTGAATCACGGGCCTGGCGTAATGCCTCTAGACGTGTCGGCTCCGACCCGAGATCGAAACCAAAAGCAATCTCGTTTCCTTCCAGCGGTTCGACATAAAAAACCGGATAGTAACGATCGCGGGCCCGCGCCGCCACCATCCTGCCTTGTGATTCACGTTCCGTGAACATGAAGTCCGAATAACCCTCGTTCTTGGCCTTCGACTCGTAGTACGCACGTTCGGTCGCGTCTACGCGGGGAATCCATTCGACAGCCTGCACGGTACCGAGATCACGCATTATCGATGACACAAAATCCCCGAATTGCTGCCTGGTAACGTCACGAGAAGCGGAAAACAAACCTTTCAGGGATTGGATTACCGCCGTTTCCAATTTAATGCTTTGCTCAAGGATGATGAAGCGCTGGTTCGCCGCGGTTTCGACGTTCTTGAAAGCCCGGTCCTTCTCCCAATGCCAAACGAATATCGTAGCGCCGATCGTCAACGCCGCACCAGCAAAGAGAGTGAACGCTACCGGGGCAAAAACTTTCATATACTTCCCCCCGTTCGACGAAGAAGGTAAAGATTCAAACTACGATTATACAATTCATGCCGAACTTGAACAGTGGAATTGGAACACGAGGGGAACATTTTTGGTAAGTGGTTGATTTTATTGGGGTGGGATCTGGGGGGTGCAGAAGTGTAGTGCTAAATTATTCGGCATTCGACGTATTTGTTGTTGGATTTTCCGTCGATATTCGAATGCGATTTTCATGTTCCTCCGGGAAAAGCGCATCGGCAAGTATTCTTACGTCTATCTCGTCGAGACGGGGCCGTAAAGCAACGCATCATCAAGAACCTGGGCCGCAAGGAGGTATTGGCCGCGAGTGGGGCGCTGGATCGCCTGGCGTCGTCGGTGGCCCGCTTGGCCGAGCACGCGGTCGTCATCTCGGCCCTGGAGAAGGGCCAAGCCCCGGGGCTTTCGGCGCGTCGGATCGGCGGGCCGCTGTTGTTCGCGCGGTTGTGGCGGGATAGCGGGATTGACTCGGTCCTAACAGCCTGTTGACGAAGTCGGCGGAAAGTGATTCGTTGTGATGAACGGAATGGTGAGGGGATTTGGGCGATGTCGATGGGTCGTCAGGAAGCGCGGCAGGGTGATCTGATGGTGACGTGGTCGGAGATGCCGCGCTCTCCGGGGCACGTATTTTACGACCGGCTTCAGGAGGTTTTGTTCGAGGCTGGTTTCGACGCTTTCGCGGAAGCGGTATGCAAGCCTTATTACGCGAAGACGATGGGGGCGAAGTCAGTACCGCCTGGCCGCTACTTCCGCCTGCACCTGGTGGGTTATTTCGAGGGCATTGGTTCCGAGCGTGGTCTGGAGTGGCGCTGTTCGGATTCGCTGTCGCTTCGCGAGTTCCTGCGGCTTGGAAAGCGCGACCGGGTGCCGGATCATTCATGGCTGTCGCGGACCCGGAAGCGGCTGCCGCTTGAGGTGCATCAAGCGGTGTTCGACTGGGGGCTGTCGGAGATCGCCAAGTCGGGCTTGGTGAAAGGCGATCGGATTGGGGTGGATGCGTCGACGATGGAGGCCAACGCGGCGCTGAGGAACATTGTCCGCCGCGACACG
The DNA here is from genome assembly GCA_965218865.1 of Alphaproteobacteria bacterium. Taxonomy (GTDB): domain Bacteria; phylum Pseudomonadota; class Alphaproteobacteria; order JAAXGF01; family JAAXGF01; genus CBDCME01. The sequence goes on along the minus strand of CBDCME010000052.1, from coordinate 40,109 downwards.
GGCGCGGGTTACCGGGAGATGCTGGGGCAGCTGGCGGCCGCGAGCGGGATCGAGACGCCGACGGCGGAAGACCTGACGCGTCTCGACCGCGAGCGCAAGGGCAAGAAACTGTCGAACGAGGACTGGGTCTCGAAGGCGGACCCCGAGGCGCGCATCGCCAAGATGAAGGACGGCACGACGCACTTGGCCTACAAGCCTGAGCACGCCGTCGATCTCGATACAGGGGCGGTGGTTGCGGCGGCGCTTCACCCGGCCGACGAGGGCGACACCACGACCATCGAAAAGACCCTCGGGGCGGCGCGGGAGAACCTTGAGAAGGGCGGGACCGACACTCAAACAGCCGGCTGAATGTGTGGCCGACAAGGGCTATCATTCTCGCGAGGTCTTGAAGGCTCTCGACGACAGCCCCTGGAAGACGCGGATCGCCGAGCCGAAGCAGAAGGGCTTTTCGCGCTGGCGCGGCGACGAGGCGGCCCGGCGGGCGGTGACCAACAACCGAACCCGTCTCAAGTCGGGAGTGGCCAAGGAAGCCTTTAGCTTACGCGCCGAGATCGTCGAGCGTTCCTTCGCCCACTGTCTCGATCGCGGCGGCATGCGCCGGACCTGGCTGCGGGGACGCGAGAACGAGCGCTACCTGCTCCACGTCGCCGGCCACAACCTCTCCTTGCTGATGCGCCAATTGATCGGCGCCGGAACCCCGAAACAGGCGGTGGCCGGTGCCTGCGGCTGGATTTTCCTGGTTATGACGCCCCAGGGTACCCTCGGGATCGCCCACCTCGCCACAAACAACGACCATGCCGCCTTTGTCGCAACAATTTTATCTTCGGCCTGAGGCCCAGAAAAAAGCGACTTTTTCAACGGGCTGTTAAAGGTTCTGCTGGGTGATCGGGGATTCGAGTTTTGGCTGGAGCGGGTGGTGTTCGTAGCCAAAAAGCTGTCGCGGAATGCTGAAAGGAGGAGAAGAAAGTCAGTTGCGTCCATGTCGAGATCGGTATTCAGTCTCGGTCCGAAAAACCAAGGTTTTTATGGCCAACGGGGTTTTAAGGAGGCACGGGTTGGGCGAGATACGGCGCCTCAGGAATGGACTGCGCGTGTTGTCGCCGCCGGCTCGATCGCGACGATCCGCCCGCCGTTGAGGCGAAGGAACGACCCCCTTTTCCGATCATCGACCTGGAATCCGAAGTCTAGCACGCCTTCCAGGCGCACGGTGGTCTCGCCATAGCGCACATCCCCGATGGGCCCGGCGAGTTCCGGCACGAAGACGGCGGGCACCGGGACCGGCGAGCAATCGGGGCAGACACCGGGTTCATCCGTCAGGACATAGGCGCTGGGCTCGCATGCGACGCCATGCCGGTGCGCGACCTCGGGCCCAGGCAGGTGCGCCTCAAGCGGCATCAGGAAACCGGCGATCTCCACTCTCTCGCCGCTGAGCCGGGCGACGTCGGCCCGGAATTCCATGGCGGACGTGCCGCGTCCAGCGAACAGGTCGTCGAACCCGATGCGGACCCGCCGACGCGCCCCCCACGACTCGTTCACGGTCATGCCACGGCCTCGGACTCGCGCGCCGTCGCGACCAGGGGCTCGTAGGTCGCCGTCAGCCGGTTGGCGAACATGTCCACCTTGGGGATCATCTGCTTCTGGCGGCACACCGCGAGATCGACGAACGCCGGCATGACGGCGCCCATCGTGAGGTTCCGCGGCGCCACCGCGTCGATATCCCAGTGGGGAAACCCCGTGGGCGGGATCACCAGGCTGCCGCCCGGATCGGGGCCGTCGACACGGTTCGCCAGCACGACGACACAGCGGTTGTCGGCAGCGTTGGGCACGGCGAGCCAGCGACGCTCGAACGGCTCACGCAGGTTGGCCGACCACAGGATGATGTCGGCCCCCGCAATGCCCAGGCAGCGCGCGGTTTCGGGGAAGAAGCCGTCGTAGCCCAGCATCATACCGATGCGGCCGAACGGCGTCTCGAACACGGGGAACACGTCGCCGGCGGCCGCCCACGGGCGCTCCTCGGCGGTCAGGTGGACCTTGCGGTACTGACCGAAGACCCGCCCTTCGGGTCCGATGAGCGTGCAGCTGGGGTACTGCCGCTTCCCCTTCTCGGTCACGTGGGGCAGCGCAAGGACACAGGCGTACTCGGCGCAGAGCGCGGCGGCCTTGTCCAACAGGTCCGGAAAGCGGCGGACGGCATCTCTGGCCGCCTCGGCCCCGGGCATCCAGTCGGACAGGAAGGCGTATTCCGGAAGCGCCATCACCTTGACCCCGAGCTTGGCGGTGTGGGCGAGCATGGCGAGGACATCCTCGGACGTGGTGGTGTCCGCGCCGACATGAATCTGAACCGCGGCCACTTTGCTCGTCGACTCAGCCGGCACCAGCGGCATCAAGTGTACCCCGGAGACCGCGGTGTCGGGATAGGGCCGCGCCAGCGGCGTATAGGCGTCGGGCCGCCGGTCGGCGATACGGTCGTTGTCGGCATAGACACCCTTGTCGTGCGCTTCGTCGGGAAATACGTCGGCGACCAGAACGCCGTGGCTGTCATAGGGCATCATGGCCCGCACGCGGCCGCCGGGATCGACAATCATGCTACCGCCCGGATAGTAGATCGAGCGCTCGTAACCCGCCTTGGTCGCCGCGACCAGCCAGACGCCGTTCTGGTAGGACCGCGCCGGCCCCCACATCTCCGCCTGGTCCATGGCGAAAAAGTTGGCCATGTCGACCAGCACCTCGGCCCCCTGCAAGGCGAGGCAGCGCGCGATCTCCGGGATCCTGCCGTCGAAGCAGATCAGCAGGCCGATGCGGCCGAGCGCGGTATCGGCGACCGGGCATCCGTTGACCCCGAACGCGAACCAGTTCTGATCGTGGGTCGCCAGGAACTGCTTCTGGTAGTGGACGACGATCTCGCCTTGGGGATCGAGCAGCACGCCGCTGTTGAATATCGTGCCGCGCGGCGCGTCCCATTCGGTGATGCCGCTCGCCATGTGCAGGCCGTGGCGTCGGCACAGGCGAGCCATCGCGTTGACGAACTTACCGTCCAGCGGCTCAGCGAGCTTCCGCGCGTGGTCCGCTGAATCGAAAAGGTAGCCCGTGTTCATGCATTCCGGGAACACGACCAGATCGGCGCCCCGGCGCGCCGCTTCGAGCGTGTATCGTTCGATCAGGTCGATGTTGTGGTCGAGGTCCCCCAGCCCGGCCAGGGTCTGGACGACGGCGGCGCGAATTCGGCGTTTGCTCATGATTGTTGCATCCCGGTTGCTCATTCCGCGGCGTGGCCCGGTTGCGCGTAGGCGTGCATCACCTCGAGCTCCATGAGTTTCGTCAGCCGTACACGGTAGTCGTTGAATGCCGGCGCGGTGTAGGACCGCGGACGCGGCAGGTCGATCGTCACGTGATCAATCACGCGTCCCGGAGAGGCGCTCATCATGTAGATCGAATCCGCCAGCAGGATGGCCTCGTCGATGTGGTGGGTGACGAACAAGATCGTGGTCCCGAAGCTCTCCCACACCTCGAGCAGAAACTGTTGCATCAGCAGGCGGGTCTGAAAGTCGAGCGCGGCGAAGGGCTCGTCCATCAGCAGGACGCGGCCGCTGTTGATCAGCGCGCGCGCGATGGCCACCCGTTGCTTCATGCCGCCGGAAAGCTGATGCGGGAAATGCTGCGCGAACGGCGTCAGCCCGACGCGCTCGATGACCTCGCGGACGCGCGGCTCCAGCTCGGCCCTGGGCACGCCGCGCCGCCGCGGTCCGTAGGCGACGTTGTCCCACACCGAACTCCACGGGAACAGGGAGTGTTCCTGGAACACCATGCAGCGATCGGGCGACGGATCGTTGACGGTGGCGTTGTTAATGCGGACTTCGCCCCGCGTCGCCGTCTCCAGGCCGGCGATGATCTCGAGCAGCGTGCTTTTGCCGCAGCCGCTCGGTCCCACGATGGCGACGAACTGTCCCTCCTCCACGCTCAGCGATACCTTGCGCAGGGCCTCGACGCTGAGGCCCCGGCTAGAGGGCCACACCTTGCCGATGTCCAGGCATTTCAGCAGCGTCACGTCTAGGCCCCCGCCTTCCACCACAACACGCGCCGCTGGATGAACAGCAGCAGGCTATCGACGGCATAGCCCGCGGCGCCGATCAGGCACATGCCGACCAGAATCAGATCGGTGTTGAACAGCTCGCGGCCGAGGATGATGATCGCCCCGAGCCCGTTCTTGAGGCCGACCATCTCGGCCGCCAGCACTGCCATCCAGGCGGCGAAGAAGTTGATCCGCAGCAGCGTGAAGACCTGCGGCACGATCGCGGGGAAGATGACCGTCGGCCAGATCTGTCGCGGCGTCGCGCCGAGCGTCTTGGCGCTCTTGATCAGCCTGGGATCGACCGCAACGACGGCGGCCGTCGTCGCGATGGTGAGGATGAAGAAGACGCCGACGAAGACAACGAACAGGGCGGTCTTGTTGCCGACGCCGAACAGCACGATGCCGAACGGGATCCAGGCGATCGGCGCGATCGGGGCCATGCCGCGGATCAGCGGCATGAACATCGCGTACGCCGTCCTCGACATCGAGATCAAAATGCCCACCGCCAACGCGGCGGTAAACCCGAGGACGATCCCGACCAGGACCCGCAGGAAGCTCGCTATGATCGACTCCCAGATAGTTATCGCCTGGCGGCCGATGCCGAACTGGAAGTTGCTTTCCAGCACGTAGTTGATGAAGTGAGTGGGCGGCGGGAACAAGACGATGTTGAGGAATCCCGTGGCCGCCGCGATCTCCCACAGGCCGATGAACCCGACCCACGGGAGGAGCGTCCTGGCGATACGGCTCAGAACGAACTTCCACCCCCCCTTCTCGGGTGCGACGGAGCTTCCGTCGGCCGCACCCGACCCTTGCAGCTCCGCCGACTTGTGCGGATCCGCCAAGCCCTACACCAGCGTCTTCAGGATAGTGAAATCGACCACATTCTGCGGCACGGACTTCAGATAGCCGAGCGTCACCATGTCGGCGATGCCGATTTCCATGCCTTTCGCCGAATCGATCAAGTCGACCTGCGGCGGCTGCCGCGGCAGCGCCGCCTTGAGGGTGTCGAAATCGACCTTGTAGTACTTGCCCTTGTCGAGGATCTTCGCCGCTTCGAGCAGGTCCGACTTGATCAGGCGGTCCGCCTTCAGCGAGGCGCGCAGGTATTTGCGGACCGTCCCCGGATACTTTGCGAGGAAATCCTCGCGCACGCTGATCACGCAGTCCGGTGCATTCGCGCCCCAAGCGTCGAAGTTGGTGGCCAGCGACACGCCGCCGAACTCGTCGACCAGCTTGGTGGAATAAGGCTCGACATGGGTGACCAGGTCGACCGCCTTGGTCTGGAACGCGGTCGCCATCGAGAAATGGTCGGTGAAGTACGCCATGTCGAAGTCCTCGTAGGAAAGGCCCGCGTTCACCAGGTTGCGGTAGAAGGTCAGCTCCAGCGTGTTGACGCGTTGCGAGCCGACCTTGAAGCCGGTGCCCGCCTTCGACTTCAGGTCCGCCATCGTCTTCACGCCGGAATCGCCCTGGGCGATCACCACCAGCCCGCCGGCCCCGCTGCCGGCGATGATCTTCAACGGCGCGCCCTGGGCGACTGCCGCGTAGGTAGTGCTGAACGGATTGTGGATGAACTTAGTCGCGCCCGACGTCAGCGCCGCCACCGAGTCGCCGGGGTTCGGCATCCAGGTCATCTCGACGTCGATCCCCTCCTCCTTGTAGTAGCCCATGGCGTCGGCCATGAACAGCGGCGACATGCAGATGCCGACCAGATGACCGGCCTTGATCTCGCCCGAATACTCCGCCTCCGCCGCCCGCGCGGGCCCCGACGCCAGGGCGGACAGCCCCGATCCGAGGCCGAGGGCGCCGGCCGACAGCATGGTCGTTCTCAAAAAGCTTCTACGATCGTACGACATGATCCTGATTTCCTTCCTTGCTCAAGATTTGCTCCCCCCTTCGCAACGCGAAAAACACTGTCTCGACTTCAAGACCCTGTTCCTCAAAGCAGCCACTCTCGACTCCGGCAAAAAGAGGCGCAAAATCAAGTGCCACCATGTGGCCCGATTTCAATTTCATTAAGTGCATGCGCGTATAGTGAGGCGAGCAAGGTAAACGTCGCAATTGCAACAATATTTGTTACGGTCACTCTGCCCTCCCTGTCTCTCTTTACAACCTTTCTACGCAACGTCACCCGTTACTACACGTGACGCCCCGAGAACAGTCGTGAGAATCGAGGTTTGCTGATCTGGTTTCAATAATCCAACGCCCACCACCGCCAGCTTACGCAAGATTTTCCGCCTCTCGAAGTTTGTGGTCAAGATGCAAATATGCTAAGCTGTATTGCAATTTTGCGAGGGGCAATAATGGCTGCGAACTGGGACAATTACCGTTACTTCTTGGAAGTTGGCGGCCACGGCAGCCTATCGGCTGCGGCAAATTCGCTTCACGTTTCCCAATCAACAGTCGCGCGGCGCCTCGCCGGTCTCGAGAAGGAATTAGGGGTACGCCTGCTGCAGAAGACCCCGGACGCCTTTGTTTTGACGGAAGCCGGCGAGGGCATCCTGACGAGAATCGACACGATCAACGACGAAATTCATTCGATCGTGCGTTCAATAAGCGGCCGGGATCAGCAGCATTCGGGGCGGGTGCGGGTTACCTCCGTGGAAGCGTTCGGATCTCGGTTTCTCACGCCCCATCTGTGCTCTTTTCGCGAAAGTTACCCTGATATCACTCTCGAAATCATTACCGACTTTCGCTGCCTGAACTTATGTAAAAGGGAGGCCGACGTTGCCATCCGCTTTTCAACTTTTAACCAGCACGAGATCGTTATAAAACGAGTGGGTCGGATTACCTATACGCTCTATGGGGCGAGGTCCTACCTCAAAAACCTTCCGAGGCTCGGCCCAGGCTGCCCTGGGCACAGCGTGATTGCGGCTTACGATATTCCCCAGTTGCCGAGCGGGGAATGGTTGGGAAAATTCGCCACCAAATCTCGGGTTGCGTACCGTACAAATAGTACGGAGGCCCAATATTGGGCCGCTGTCGGCGGGATGGGTTTGGCTTGTTTGCCTTGCTATTTGGGCGATTCCGACAACCGTTTGATCCGCGTGCTTCCGCCCGCGAAAGGACCATCACTCGAAATCTGGCTCGGCGTTCATCGTGACAATCAGCAAATTCCCCGGATACGCGTCGTAATCGACTTTCTGTCCGAGTTTATCAAGGCCAATCAGGCGCGTTTGAGCGGCGCCCCTTCGGTCGCGGGGGCCGTATGCGCATAAACGTGCCGTTACGCTGACAAACCGATCTTGCGTTCGCGCATCGGCGCTTGAATTCGTTCCTCGACACCTCCCTTGCATTACTCGGATATCTGGCGAAAACTCGACCAGGCCGGAAACACGTTACAATTGCTACTTGGTCGCCCCTGAAAAAACCGTAAGCCTTTGAAATTTTGCAATTTATTTTTTTGTGGCGGAGTCAGAGCGTGGGACCTGTCAAACCCCAACCCCCGGCGGGGGCTACCGAACCGGTTTTTGGCATGTCCCGCCTACGGCTGCCCCTATTTCTCCCGGCGGACTTCGGTGCCATCCCAATCGGCTGGCGGCGGGTTCGCCTGGAAAGCGGATATGCGACGACGATAGAGGCGATAAAGCTCGCTTTGTGGTGCCTCCGAGCTGAGCTCGCTAAGGATCGCATCGGCATCCCGCCATTGGCGCCGACGATAGAACTCGAGCGCCTGGTGGAAACTGTCGAGATCACAGTCGCGCGTGCCCGCCTCGCCGACGGGCTCGAAAATGCGCACGGGCTCGCGCCTGCCCTTGACCCGTACCCGGTCGAGCTCGCGATAAACGAAATCGGGCGCCGCCGCCGCAGCCGTGCCCTCGCTCACGATCACCGGCACGCCGTAAATCGGGGTCAGTCCCTCGATGCGCGAGGCCAAATTCACGCCGTCGCCGATGGCGGTGTAATTGAGACGCCGCGCGGATCCCATGTTGCCCACCACGACGAGAGCCGTGTTGACGCCGATACCGGCGGCAAGGACCGGCAGTCCCTCTTCTCCGAACGCGCGGTTAAGCTCGGACAACGCCCTGATCATGCCGAGCGCGGCGCGGATGGCTCTGGCGGCGTGATCCGGCTGCTTGAGCGGCGCGCCAAAAAGCGCCATGATGGCGTCGCCGATATATTTATCGATGACACCGCTCTCGGTTTCGATGCACGCGCTCATGTCGGTAAAGTAACGGTTAAGCACGTTTATCAAATCTCGCGGGCGTTGTTGCTCGCTCAGCGACGTGAAGCCGCGGATGTCCGAGAAAAGAACAGAAACTTGCCGCTCCTCGCCACCGAGTTCGACTTCCTTTCCGAGCAATTCCGACGCCACAGCCGGATCGACCACCTTGCCCAGCAGATCGCGCACCCGGTCACGCTCGGCGATCCCCTGGGTCATGGTGTTGAAGGCGGTCGCGAGTTCGCCGATCTCGTCCTCGCGGTCGACCGCAACGGCCTCGCCATAATCTCCCGTTCGCACCCGCCGGGTCGCCGCGACAAGTTTGACCATCGGGCCGCTGACGCCTCGTGCAATGGCGCTGGCGCCAAACACCGAAATCACGAAGGCGACCCCGATCAGCGCGAACAAGGCCAGGCGGAGCCGATAATATGGCGCCAGCGCGGCGTCGAGCGACCGCTGCAGCACGGCATGAAGCGTCGCCTCCTCGCTGAGCGGCGCCACGAGGGTAACGTAGTCACTGCCCTCGAGCGCCAGAACGAAACTCTCGCCCGGCCGTTGCTGGCCGCCGAGCGCCACGGTCAGGGCCGAACGCAGAGGTTCGTCCAGGGTCGAGGCCCGTACCCGCCACCCCTCGCCCGAACGCACCAGCAGAGAGACATGCGCCAGCGTAAGGTCGCGAAGAGCGTTGGCGAGGCGGTCATCAAGCAGAAAACCGGCCGATCCAGGCCACCGGTAGAGGCGCCAGCAACGGCACCATGACGATTTGATAGGGCCGGTCGTCGATGATTGTGATCGCCGCCGCCTCGCCGTCATCGCTGTCATCGGCCGCCTCGAACAGATCGGTAAGATCGAGCGGCGGCGCACCGGCCGGCCGTTCCAGAGTATTGGCGATGGGGGTCTCGTCGAGCGAGTAGAGCAACATCACGTCGGCCTCGATTCGGGCCCGGTGGTTGCGCAACGCCGATACCAGCGTGCTTGGGTCGCCACTGGCGAACGCCGTCTTGAAGGCGAAGTCGCCGGAAAGAAGGCGTGCCGCCTGGATGAGTTGGCCACTGCGGTTCTCTATCAAACGGGCGAAGACACGCGCGCCGACGACCAGATCCTCGTTGATCTGACGCCGCGCGATGCGTGTGTTAGCGATGTCGACTGCGACGAACGCGGCCACCTGCACTGCGAGCAGCAGTCCGACAAAGAAGACCGTAAGGCAAGCGCGAAAGCTGTGGAAGCGCAGCCGCGATCTATTAGTCGTCATAATCGGAGTATATCGTCGTCCGTGAAGAACCCTGATTTCAAGCTGAAGCGGCGATTGGGTTTGCGGTGGGGTGCGAGATGTCGCTGAGGAGCGCGGCCAGGATTTGGACAAACAAACGCCTCAGCCATTTGAGGACAAGGCGGTAGTTGTAGCCGGCGCCGGCGAGGATGGCGTTGATCTTGTCGCCGTCGCGGCCTTTGAGGAAGTTGCGCCCCAGCCTGCCATCGCTCTTGAGATGTCCGATCACGGCCTCGACGGCGGAGCGCCGCCTGAGCTCCTTCTTGATCGTCGGCGTGATGCCGCGTTTCTGGCCTGATCTAAAGACGCGGTGTTTGTTGGGGTAATCGTGGCCCTGGTATCCCTTGTCGACATAGATGCGCTCGGCCGATATCCCCGTCCAGCGTTCCATCTCTTCGATCACCTGCCTCAAGGTGTGGCCATCATAGGGATTGCCGTGGAAGGCCTTGACGTGGGCGACGAACTGGCCGCCGGGGGGGCGGGAATTGGTCGCCGCCACGGAGACCTTGCAGCCGAACTCGTACGGCTTGTGCGCCTTCCCTTTGCCGATGCATTCGACCTCGGGCGCGTGGAGCGAATAGACCTTGGGCAAGGGGTCGCGCCGCTTCTGGGTCGACACCCGCTCGGCCAGCCACAAGGGGCGGCGGAAGGTATCCCGTAGGCTCTCCTCCTGGGCCGTCTTGCGGCGGATGTCGCGGACGGTGCGCCCGAGATAGGTCTTGAGCTTGCGCAGGGCCTTGTTGGCCCGCTTGTGCTGTTTGGCATGGCGGTAGCGGCCTTGCATGATCAACGCCCTCTTGCCCAGGCGGGTATAGGACTGACGCAGGGCAATGCCGTGCTCCCGTGCCAGTCGCACCAGCCGCTCGCGGGCTCGTTGCATCAGTTTGGCGGCGGTCGGAAAGGCAATCGCCTTCTCTTGTACGGTGGTGTCCACCGTCACCCGCTCGAGGTCCTTCTCCCGCAGCGCCCCCACCCGGTGGGCCACGGCCAGGCTCTCCTGGAATACCTTCTCCAAACCTTCCGGCCCGATCCGGTCCCGCCACCGGGTCATCGACGAGCGCTCCATGGGCAGCTCATGCTGAAAGTACTCTTCGCCGCAGAAGCACTGGAAGTATGGGTCGTAGACCCAGCGCTCGCAGACCTCCTCATCCGAGAGATCGAACATATGCTTGAGGATGTGCAGCCCAACCATCAACCGCGTCGGGACCCCCGGCCGACCCTCCTCCGAATACAAGGCTTCATAGGTCTCGTCGAAGAAAGTCCACGCGATCCGGCCCCCCAACACCACCAACTCGTGGCGCAGGTTGATGATGTTTTCGAACCGCGAGCGGAACAGGTCCTCTATTCCCGATGACACCTTGCGCGATGGCTTCATCACAGTTCTCCAATCCCAATCGACGGGAGCAGAGAATCACGTTCCGCAACGGAAGGGAATCCCCAAAATCAATTATTTCAAATCACAAGCTTTTCAGGCCCAAAACCCGTTTTCTTGCAAATCCGATTACTTCGCCAAACCGAAAGAGCTACCAACATCAGCCGCTTACACGTTCTTCACGGGCGACTATGTAAGAGCGCGCTGAGATGGGCTAGGGAGATTTTGCCCGCAATATGCGCCGCGCCGTCGCGGTGTGAGAAATCCTTATGGATTTCCGATGCGAGTTTCCACTCGGTATGAGTCGGGACAAGACGCATTGCTTCCATAACGCAGTCTAGCATCGATAATCAGACCTCGCCGAGCCATCTTATACCAACCGCCCTAGAGTTTGACTCGCGCAAAGGTTTACACGCTAGGTTTTGTGTGATTCAAGGTTGTTGGCAACAAGGGAGTGTGTTCAATGCCAACGATTCCTTTGCGAAACGACTTTGATGCTGAAAGAGTCCGTGTTCTTGCGGCACGGAGCGATGATGGGAACCAGGCGCGACGGCTTTTGTCGATGGCGGCCATCTACGATGGGATGGATCGAGCGTGCGCGGCGGGTATTGGCGGCATGGATCGGCAGACGTTGCGGGACTGGGTTCACCGGTTCAACGCGGGAGGTCCGGCCGGTCTGATCGACCGCAAGCCGAACGGGGCGTTGCGTCGGTTGACGCCGTCGCAAATGGCGGCGCTTTCGCGGGCTATCGAGGCCGGTCCCGATCCCGAACGGGATGGGGTCGTGCGCTGGCGCTGCATCGATCTCAAGCAACTGATCCGAACGCGCTTCGGCGTGGACTATCACGAGCGGAGCGTCGGCAAGCTGCTGGCCGCGCTCGGGTTCTCGCATATTTCCGCGCGCCCGCGCCACGTCGGCCAGGATGCGCGGGCACAGGAGGAATTTAAAAAAAGTTTTCCCGAACACTTGGCGAAAATCGTAGCGGCACAGCCACCGGACACGCCCATCGAGGTTTGGTTTCAAGATGAAATGCGCGTCGGCCAGAAGAACAGCCTGGTGCGCCAGTGGGCCCCAAAGGGATCGCGCCCGCGCCAGGTCAAGGACCTACGGACCTCTTCGGCGTATCTCTTCGGCGCCATCTGCCCCGAGCGCGGTGAGGGCGCGGCGCTGGTCATGCCGCGCGCCAATACTGAAGCCATGGACCTGCATCTCGAGGAAATCAGCCGGGCCGTTGCCCCAAACGCCCATGCCGTCGTGCTGCTCGACCAAGCCGCATGGCACACCACTGCCAAACTCGGCATCCCGGAGAACATCTCCCTCGTGCCTTTGCCACCCAAGTCCCCGGAGCTCAATCCCGCCGAAAATGTCTGGCAATACCTCCGCCAGAACTGGCTCTCCAATCGTGTCTTCGACTCCTATGAAGCCATCGTCGAGGCCTCTTGCCAAGCCTGGAACAACCTGACCGACCAACCTTGGAAGATCATGTCCATCGGCCTCAGAGCGTGGGCTCGCACAAGTCAATGTTAAGGGCGGTTGGTATTAGTGCCCAGGAATCCATCGTTACAGCCAATAATCTTGATAGCGTTTTTGTCGAATTGATTATTTGGTTCACGCTCAAGCTCCAACCATACTTTTGAACGACTTGCAACTTCGGCGAACTTTTTTGCATCGCCCTTTCGAAACGAAACTCCCGCGACTGCCGCCTCCGCGAAGACTTGGAAGCCGTCGGGAATTTCTTGTTCTTGCAAGTGATATTTCTTGATGACCATGATTTGCTTCGACCAACAGGCGTCGGATCAACCTAAGCCCGGGAAATGGGTGCGAGCACGTCTCTCGGTATCCATCGAGGGCCGCATCACGCCGTCGCCGTCTTTTTCGGGCGTCCGCGGGGGGCCTTGGCGCGCGGCGGAGCTTTCGCCGGGGTGCCATCGACGTAGTAGCAGCCCTCGTCCATCAACACCGGCGCGGCTTTCTTGAGGGCGCGGGCCACCGCCCTGGGTTCGTACTGGAGGCAAAACAAGAGCGTCCGCGCCGCGCCGGTGGGCTTGCAGCGGCCTTGCTCCCAGTCGCGGATGGACGCCAGCGGGAGGCCGTATTCGGCCGCCAGCTCGCGTTGCGTCAAACCCATCCGGGTCCGGATCTCCCGGACTTCGGGGTCGGGAAATTCGTGCGTGCGGCTGTCGAGCGGGATTTTTCCGGCCTTGTAATCGGCGACCTCTTGCAAACTTTCGATAATGCTTTCGCCGACGGATTTTTCCTTGGCCATGGTCGCGTTCCTTTCGTCTTGCTAAAGCGTCTTGATCAAATCCTTGATGGCGTTCCTTTCGGCCGCCGTCAGATCGGCCTTACGGGATTTCGAGAAAACCGACAACAGGTGAATGACGTCGGCATTGGCGTCGAAATAGAAAATCACCCGCAAGCCACCGGAACGGCCCTTACCGCGAAATCCGATCCGGACCTTTTGGGCGCCGTCGGTCCCGGGAAAGACCGGGGCCAGGGAGACGGATTGGCCCACGCGAATGGCGATCCGAAGTTGGGTGGTGGCATCGACGAGTTTCTTGGCCTGGCGGGCGTATTCGGCGGTGGATCCGATCTACACTACCACCAAAAATATACGGGTTCTCCGTAATTCCTGTCAAACAAAAATATGTAATTTCCGTATTTTTGGGGCAAATACATGACTGATTTCGTGGTCGCGAATGCAGGATTTCCAAACATCCATCGGCGGCCGCCGCGAATTTCCCTCGGTTATTGGGCTCTCGGCGCGGGGAGGCGAGCGAAGGTGTACAGGGTCCAGAGGAGGTATCCCGGGGCGCCGAGGCCAGTGGCCACAATGAAGGGCGCGGGCGACGACGCCGGCGGGAATGTTCACGCTATCGGCCGTGGCCGCAGTCGAACTCGACGATTTTTGCGGAGCAGATGGTATCCGGTGGCTTTGTCCCGGCCGACTGGGATTATCGCAATCGGTGGAAAAGTGCGCCTGGGGCACTGGACCAAACCGCGTCCGAGAATGACGAAACCGAGGGCACGGCGTGAACGCGCGGTCAGGCGGGTTTGCGGCGTTTGGCCGGGCCCGGCTTGCGCGCGGGCTTGGTGGCCGCCGCCGCCTTTATGATTTTGCCGGGGGCCTGGGTCGAGTCGATCATTTCCTCGGCGGGCAAGACCGTGGTCTTGGTGCCATCGACGTAGTAGTACCCCTCGTCGATCAGGATCGGCTTGGCGTGCTCGAGGGCCCGGGCCACCGCCCTGGGTTCGTACTGGAGGCAGAACAGAAACGCCCGCGCCGACGAGGACGGGTTCCGCTTGCCTTGCTCCCAATCGCGAATGCTCGTGTACGGCAAGCCGTAGGTGGCGGCGAAAGTGCGCTGGGACAGACCGGATTTCTCCCGAATGCCCTTGATATCTGGCACGGGGTCTTCGTAGGTGCGCTGGAGGAGCGGGATTTTGCCGTCCTTGAAGTCGGCGTACTCGCGGGCGCCCTGGACGATGCTTTCGCCCACCGTCGGTTTCTTGCTCATGTTGTCTCTCCGTTTCTACCGCGTTTCGATAAAGGTCTTGATCGCGTATTCCTCGGCTGCCGTCAAATCGGACTTCCGGGCCTTGTCGTACACCGTCAGCAGGACGATGACGTCGGCGGCGGCGTCGAAGAAATAGATCACCCGCAAGCCCCGCTTGGCGCCCCGGTCCCGGAATCCGACTTCCATCTTGCGGGCGCCGGCGGTGCCGCGAATGACCGGCCAGGCGGTCGGCCGACCACTGACCAGGGTCTGGATCCGGGCTTGGGTATTGCCATCGATGAGCTTGCTGCTGGCTGTCTGGTAATCGGGGGTGATTTGGATCCGCGTCATGACCGGAAATGTACGTCATTGCCTTACTCGTGTCAACAAAAATAGTACGACAAAGACGTACTTTTTCGGGGTCTTTATCGATGAGCAAATACGTCGCCGCGCCGGCGGGATTTTCACAAATTCACAAGAGGATGCCGCGATTCTTTTTTTAATTTCGGTGCGGCGAGGTGGGCGATGGCGGCCAGGGTCCAGAGGAGGTATCCCAGGGTGCCGAGGCCAGTGGCCAGCAGGAAGGGCGCGGGTCCCGCGATCCTGGTGATGGGTCCGATCAGATAGACGAAGTCCACGATCCGCGGCCCGGATCGTGACCGGATCATCGCCTCGCGCGAAAAATACGGCGGCGAATTTCACCTGCCAATTGGAACCGCGGTTTGGTGAGCGCGATTCAGGGAGTTTCGATTGATTATCGAAGACCAACTGGCTCGCCGCACTTCCTAATCATGACCGCCTTCCTCTCCGACGATTTCCCGCAGGAGGCGGTCGAGGCCTTCCCGGAAGATGGCGACGCCGTCGACTTCGAGGCCGTCGACGTCGATGGGATTCGCGAACGCGCCGACAAACGTTATCGGGTAGACAACGCGCCCTCGGGTGACGAATTCTCCCGAGCCGCGGTCATAAACCGATACCGAAAAATTGGTCGGCAACGGATATCCGTTGGTCGCGCACAGGCGTACCTTGATTTTGACCGTTTGCGTGGTATCGGAAATATCCGCGTACACCTTCTCCACGGTGATGGACAAGGCACCCGAATCGACCCGTCCATCCGCTTGCAGCGCATGACCTTGTTCAAAAACCGCTACCTTGTAATAGGGTGCCGTCGAATCGAGTCGATTCGATCCATAGGTGATCTGTTTTCCGTAAATCTGATGAAAGTCCGTTTCCTGCTTGCAATAAATAGCAATGCTTCGATCACTGACATCCGTCGCGTTCGGCGAACTGTTGATGTGTTTCAAAACGTCGGCTTCAATCCGGCGGGGGTCGGCCCATCTCTCATGAAGGTCTTCGCTGGCAACCGCGTTGCCGAAAAAGAAAACCTGGCCCGCCAGTATTGCCGGGGCGATCGACGTGGTGATGCGTCTCGCCGTTCCCGTCATTTTCACGGCTCGTAGATATCCCGTCTTGTCTTGAATGCGCAAGTTGGGCATGCTCGACTTCCTTGGTTTTGTACAGTCTGTTCGAAAACTCGCGGTACCGGCCCTCTCCCCCTCCCGGCCACCCATATCAGCAACCTCTCGTGGGTGGCCGGGAGGGGGAGAGGGACAGACGTAAATAATGCGCGGACGCGCATTTTCGAACAGGTTCTTAACCGGCGTTCATCGCGTCCCCGGGCCTCGACGACGATGCCGAAGAGCGGGGGTCGTGGCTCCGGAAACGGAATGGGTGTTACCGGGAGGCTTCAGACGAATCATGTTCCCCCTTGCGCCGCTGATTGCTCTCGCCGTGCTGCTCGCTGGAAGCACGGCGGTTGCCGAGATACCCGGAGAATTCAAGAAGGAAGAACCGGAAGATGATATTAGCGGCCTGTTTCGCGAGATCGGGGAATTCGGCGCCCAAATCAATTTCGAGGCTGTAGGCGTCGAGATCAATATGAATCCGGTGCTGCGGCAGATCGTTTGCAGAATCGGGTTTCAGTCCTTCACCGAATCGGCCCTGGCCCGCGCGATGGGTCTCTCGGAGGATCGGATTGGCGAAGCAATCGACCGATTGAAGCTGATGGGAATGGTGGGAACCGAGGCGAAAAACGGCGAAAAGCTTGTCGTTCCGGCCAGCAAGGGTGCCGAGAGGGCGATGCGAAAATGGGCCGAGAAGTGGTGTGTCGGCGGCGACGAATGCGGCGTCAAACGGTGATGGGCGGGCCCAAGTCGCGGGGCGATCACCCGAATAAGTCTCCCGACGGGCGGCAATAGGAGGCCAAGGCCGTCGCGATTGTCAGGTTACCGCGAGATTGTTGACGCGCGAGTTTGAGCGAGGTAGTACGAAGACAGGGCGTCCGGGGGATACAGGGGCGCGAGACGCCCCCATCGAAATCAGGATCGGCGTCGAAAAGCCCAGGGCGTCGGGATTCCGGGAACATCGAGGGTAGGACGACCGAACGTGTATTTTTCAACCGTCGTTTTTGTCGTTTATTTGCTGCTGGTCGTCCACGCACTGTGGCGTCGGCAGCAGCGACTGAAAAAGATTCCTCGCGCCAAACGATCGCGCCGCGCGAAGGTCCAGCAACGCGCGAGCCTTTACCATCAGCTGACGGATAAACCCTGGTTGACCCACGAGGATTCGGTCATCGAGGTTCAGGACCGGCGCGCTTTCGCCCAACCCGCGGTGAGGATCGGGTTGCGGGTGTTGCTTGCCGTAATCACCATTCTGTTCTTGCTTTTGGTCGCCGCCTACATCGGCCGCATGATGTTCTCGGACTGGAACCCCTTGCATGATCCGTGGTTGTTGTGGCTGAACACGGCGATACTCATTGTCGGCAGTGTTGCCTTGCAAAGAGCGGTGGGTGCGGCGGATCGGGACGACATCGGCGGGGTCTCGTCCGCCATGCTCGTGGGGGGTGTTTTCTCATTTTCGTTCGTGATCGGCCAGCTGGTGGCGTGGCAAGAGCTGGTCGGGTTGGGTTTTTATGCCTCCACGAACCCGTCGGTCGGCTTCTTTTATTTGCTCACGGCGATGCACGGCGTGCACATCTTGGGCGGCTTGGTCGCCTGGACCCGGACCATGGGGAAGATCTGGCAAGGTTTCGACGCGGCCAAAGTGCGCTTGAGCGTCGAATTATGCGCCGTTTACTGGCACTTTTTGCTCGTGGTCTGGCTCGTGTTGTTCGCCTTGCTTTTGTATACTTGAGCAAATTTTCATCCCATGACGAATTCGTTTTCTCCGTACACCCGCCGCCATTCGGGGTCGTGGACGGGGCGGTCTCCGACCCCCTTCTCGAGGCCGCTGAAAGGTGCTGGAGTTAGTGCCGGGTGAGGGAAAAATACCGGATTGACCAGGCCGGGCGTCGTGGGTATGTTGACGCTTCGGAGGTTCTGGAGTGTCGGGCGGCGCGCGACGCCCCGGTTTGTGGTGTTGTACGCATCGGCTGGGTTTCGAGTTCCAGGAACGAGATTGGGCGAAAAATCACGCCAAAACGGCGGTTTCCTTGAATTCATGTCTGAAACTTTCCAGAGGTCATAATGAATAGGGGATTGATAGTCGCACTCGCAGTGCTTTTTGTATGCGTTGGTACCGTCGTATTCCATTTCGTGAGTCCGTGGTGGTGGACGCCGATTGCTTCGAACTGGGGATACGTCGATACGACGATCATCGTCACGTTCTGGATCACCGGGGTCGTTTTCGTCGCCATTCTATTGTTTATGGCCTATTGCTGTTACAAATTTAGTTACAAGAAGAGCAGAAAGGCGGAGTACGAACCGGAAAGTCCGAAACTTGAGTTGTGGCTTACCATAGGGACCGCGGTGGGAGTCGCGGGCATGTTGACTCCCGGATTGATCGTGTGGGGCGATTTCGTCACCGTCCCGGACGGCGCGTCGGAGATAGAAGTCCTGGGCGAGCAGTGGTCATGGAACTACCGTTTTCCCGGGGAGGACGGCAAGTTGGGCACCTCCGATAACAAGAACATTACCGACGACAATCCGTTCGGCATCAATCCGAACGATCCGAACGGGCAAGACGACGTCTTGATCATGGGCGATGATTTGCACGTTCCGCTCGGCCATCCAATCAAGATGTTGCTTCGCTCCAAGGACGTCTTGCACGATTTCTACGTGCCCCAGATCCGGGCCAAGATGGATATCGTGCCGGGGATGGTAACCTACTTCTGGTTCACCCCGACCAGAACGGGGGCGTTCGACATACTCTGCGCGGAATTATGCGGAGAAGGCCACTACGCCATGCAGGGCGATATGGTGATCGAGGAGGCGGCCGATTTCGAAGCTTGGTTGGACGAGCAGGAGACCTTCTCGGAAATGATGTCCGAAGCCAGCAATGACACTGGGGACAACGTTAAACTCGTCTTGAGCGAGGGGGAACCCGATTCCGAACAGAAAGGAATTGCACCATGACACGCAAGCCAATGGCGCCCAATGACAATTCGGCGAAGAGGGGGTTGTGATGGCATACGTTGGACCGGTCGAAGAAACGGCCTCCGCTCCACCGGCTGAAGTCCCGGAAGTCGACCTTTATCATGCCAAGAGCTTCTGGACGAAGTACGTATTCAGCCAGGACGCAAAGGTCATCGCCATTCAGTACTCCGCCACGGCGGGGGCAATCGGTTTGGTGGCCCTGGTGTTGTCGTGGCTGATGCGTCTGCAGCTCGGTTTCCCCGATACTTTCTCCTTTATTGATCCGACCGACTACTACCAGTTCATCACGATGCACGGGATGATCATGGTCATCTACCTGCTCACGGCGCTTTTCCTGGGCGGGTTCGGCAATTACCTCATCCCCCTGATGCTAGGGGCCCGTGACATGGTGTTCCCTTATGTGAACATGCTGAGTTACTGGGTCTATCTGGGTGCCGTGCTGGTGCTGGTCGCGAGCTTTTTCGTGCCCGGCGGCCCCACCGGCGCCGGTTGGACCCTGTATCCGCCCCAGGCCATTCTCCAGGGCACTCCGGGAGGCGGGGAAGGGCACGCGGGGATCATCCTGATGCTCATATCCCTCGCGATCTTCATCGTCGGCTTCACGATGGGCGGTCTGAATTATGTGGTGACGGTGTTGCAGGCCCGCACGCGGGGGATGACACTGCTGCGCATGCCCCTGTCGGTATGGGGCATTTTCGTTGCCACGATCCTCGCCCTCTTGGCCTTTCCGGCGTTGTTCGTCGGCGCCGTGATGATGACCTTCGACAGGCTGCTCGAAACCAGCTTCTTCATGCCGGCCATCGTCGATTTCGGGGAAATGCGTAACTACGATGGCGGCAGCCCGGTTCTATTCCAGCACCTGTTCTGGTTCTTCGGCCATCCCGAGGTCTACATCGTCGCCCTGCCGGCATTTGGCATCGTCTCCGACCTGATCAGTACCCATGCGCGGAAGAACATCTTCGGCTATCGGATGATGGTGTGGGCGATCGTGGCGATCGGCGGCCTCAGCTTTGTCGTCTGGGCGCACCACATGTACGTCAGCGGCATGCACCCTTATTTCGGGTTCTTTTTCGCCACCACGACCCTGATCATCGCCGTTCCCACCGCTCTTAAGGTGTACAATTGGGTGTTGACCCTGTGGAGGGGAAACATTCGCTTTTCGATCCCGATGCTGTTTGCCATCGCCTTCATCATATCGTTCGTGAACGGCGGCATCACGGGTCTGTTCCTCGGCAACGCGGTCGTGGACGTTCCGCTTTCGGACACGATGTTCGTGGTTGCCCACTTCCACATGGTGATGGGCGTGGCGCCGATCATGGTGGTCTTCGGGGCGATATACCATTGGTATCCCTTGATCACCGGGCGGATGCTCAACGAAGCGATGGGAAGATTTCACTTCTGGGTCACCTTCCTGGGGGCCTATGCGGTTTTCCTTCCCATTCACTACCTGGGCTTTCTGGGCGTGCCGCGGCGGTATTACGAGATGGGCGATGTTGCTTTCATCCCCGAATCGGCCGAAACGCTGAACGCGTTCATCAGCGCAACCGCGTTGTTCGTGGGATTCGCTCAGCTGGTGTTCTTGTTCAATCTGATCTGGAGCACAAGGAAGGGCAAACCAGCCGGACAAAATCCTTGGAGGGCCACAACTCTCGAGTGGCAGACAGCCGAAACGCCGCCGGGACACGGAAACTTCGGTGCGAAACTACCGGTGGTCCATCGCTGGGCCTACGACTACAGCGTGCCCGGCGCCGACCAGGATTTCCTGCCGCAAAATCTTCCACCGAGTAAGGTTCGGAGCCGCAACAGTCGTAACAACAACAAGAAGAAGAAGTCCAAGGCGTGAATGTATTCCGTGAGTTGACGGATAAGCCCTGGATTGCCTCCGAGGGTGCGGTTGTCGAACGTCAGGGGGGAGGGGCATTTGCCCTCCCCAGTGTCAAGGTTGGCCTGCGATTATTTCTTGTCATGGCGAGCGTGCTTTTCACGCTTGTTGTCGCTGTTTACGCGGGCCGGCTGGCGCTTGGGGGCTGGGATCCCATGCCCGAACCCTGGCGGTTGTGGCTGAACACGGCGATGCTCGTCGCGAGTAGCATGGCGTTGCAGTGGGCCCGGGTCTCGGCCAATCGGGGACAGATTGACGGCGTCACTTCCGGCCTGCTAGCTGGGGGCGTGCTCGCCCTGGCCTTCGTGATCGGGCAGGTCTTGGCCTGGCAACAACTGACCGGGCAAGGTTATCTCGCGGCGACGAACCCATCCGTCGCCTTCTTTTACATGATCACGGGCCTGCACGGGGTGCACTTGTTGGGGGGGTTGGTAGCCTGTGGGGCCGCACCATGGTTAAGGTCTGGCGGCGTGGATTTGAGGCGCCCCAGGTGCGTTTGAGCGTCGAGCTTTGCGCCGTCTACTGGCATTTTCTGCTCGCCGTATGGCTGGTTTTATTCGGACTGATGTTGTTTACGTAAGAGGGACTGAGAAGCACATGGCACAAAATACCGGAGGAGCCGGCGCGCGGCCTGAAGGCTTGCAAGGCGTCGTCGCCGACTGGTCGTCGGACCAGCGGGCATTCAAGAACGTCCCCTGGGGGAAGGCCATGATGTGGATCTTCCTCGTCAGCGATACCTTTATCTTCGGCTGTTTTTTGACCGGGTACATGACGGTGCGAAATTCCACCACAGTACCTTGGCCGAATGCCAGTAAGGTGTTCTCATTGCATATCGGGGGCGAGGATATTCCCCTGATTCTGATCGCCATCATGACCTTCATCCTGATCAGCAGCAGCGGGACGATGGCCATGGCCGTCAAGTTCGGCTACGAGCGTAACCGCAAAATGGCCGCGATCCTGATGCTGGCGACCGCGGCCTTCGGCGCCAGCTTCGTGGGCATGCAGGCATTCGAGTGGACCAAGCTGATCATGGAGGGCGTGCGCCCCTGGGTAAATCCTTTTGGAGCGCCTCAGTTCGGCTCGTGCTTCTTCATGATCACGGGCTTCCACGGCTTACACGTGTCGATCGGCGTAATTTTCCTGATCCTCGTTTCTCGCAAGGTTTTGCGGGGAGATTATGACCGCGGAGACCGGGGTTTCTTCACCAGCAGGAAGGGAAACTACGAAATCGTCGAAACCATGGGCCTGTATTGGCACTTCGTCGATTTGGTGTGGGTTTTCATTTTTGCGTTGTTCTATCTCTGGTAACGGGGAAATAAAAATGGCAAAGGTAGAGGGCCAACAACATCCGATTGGCATTTATCTCCAGATCTGGTTTTGGCTGTTCGTTCTCAGCACGGGGTCGTATCTTGTCGACTACTTCCACTTTGAGGGTTACCTCAGGTGGTTTCTGATTCTCTCGTTCATGTTTTTGAAGGCCGGGTTGATCGTTTCCGTCTTCATGCACATGATGTGGGAGCGGATGGCCCTGATTTACGCCATCCTGGTCCCGCCGCTTCTCTTGATGGTATTGGTGGGACTCATGACGATCGAATCGGATTACACTTTCCTGTCGCGGGGAATATTCTTCGGCTCTTGATCCCACTGCCCGGACGTGAGGGGAACGATCGGGGTTGATGGCGGAATGATGACGGTGGTGGTTGCCGCCCTCAATCACTCCAGTCGACCACCCTGATGGCATCGGTGATCCTCGCCAAACCGCTTCACCCGTCCCTTCGATAACATTCAAACCGCCGCGATGGAAAGGCGAAAGCGGCGGGGCGGGCTATGAAGAAACCACCGATGCGGCCGGCTCTTACGCGAGCGCGCGGGGAAGCGTTTCGCGACCCGACATCCATGCGAACAAGGGGGGTCGAGACGGGTCGGGCGGAACCTCTGGACATACACGCAATCTTGTGGATAATCTGAGTCATGGCTGGAAATATTGGACGGTATCTTTTCGGTGATTCATGGAAAAGCCCGCAAGATAAGGCGGCGGAGAGAAAGGCCCACAAGCAAAAACAAAGTACCGAGTATATAATAAGGGAAAGACGGGCGTTTTTTCAGCGCCTTATGGACGTCCATACTTCCAGCGACCCGGGAGAGGAAAATCCGAACTCCGATGAAAAGGGTTGAGGATCTTTCGCGCACTATTTCAAAATTATTGTTGGGTCGTTTAATATTCCGCCACACTCGTGCCTGGTGCTCTCCACCAGGATGACATGGGGGACAGCGCAAACCACATCAGGGCGGTTAAATCCATCAAAGGGTGATGGCTGGCTACAAGACATCCTCGGCGGCATCGACCACCAGGCTCCCGCTAAGGCGACACCGGCAAGGCGCAAATCCCAACGTTCGGTACCTCCGAGCTGATCAATGAGTTCAAGGTAATACCGCTAGCTGAAGGAGGGATTGTATTCCGTTCTTGGGACTCGGCTCGGACGCGGGCGCGGGAGCGCCACGGCGTGGATCCCGGCGTGGGCCCTGTCGCAAACAAAGCCGACGGTATCGTGGGCGATCGGGGCTGTGCCCAAGATATGTTGGAATGGTCTTGTCGAAAAGCGGCGGCGGGAACACGTGGAGTTCTTGCTCTTTCAACTTGCTCGGCGCCGACGGGCAGTGAATTTCCTTGTACGGCGATGAAGAATTCGGTAAATCGCAGTCTGGATCGTCGTACCGCCAAGCTGTTGGCGCAGGGGAGGCCATGGCAACCGGCATCGTCAAGTGGTTCAATCCGACCAAGGGTTACGGTTTCATCGTTCCCGATGATGGGGGAAAGGACGTATTCGTCCATATCTCGGCGGTTGAAGCCGCGGGAATGACTCGACTCGAAGAGGGACAACGAGTGGACTTCGAGGTCGTCAGCGACCAAAGAGGATCCAAGGCCGTCAATCTGACTTCCGACGTCTAGCTATTCCGTCAACCGGGTGAAACCAGGACCCAAGGAAACGGGCTGGTCCTGCCGGAGAGGTGGGCGACGCGGATTGGAACCCGCAATTTTCGGGACGGCAGGGTCCGGTGTCATTCTGCTGGCAACCGTTTTATCACGACGGTCTTCGGACAACGGGCTGTTGTCCCGGACATTTGCCGGACGCAAAGGTATGCAGCGGTGGCAAACCGGAATGGCGGCGGTATGGCCGGCTGGATCGGTCGCGTTCCATGCTTACTGGGCAATCATGATTTCCGCCTCGTCGAAGTGACGGGGGGTTCGGTGCCGGCGGCCAAGTGCGGAGGCTCGAGTGTCGGCGCTGCGGTTGCGTGACCACACGGCGCGGTTAGCGAACACCGATTTTCGGGGACTGTGGGAGCATCGGGCCCGGGTGCACTGGGTTATTCCCCCGCGGCGGGGCCTAATATGCGTGTTCGGTGAACACCGGCTCGATTTGCCGCTGCCATCGGTCCCGATACGAATCGAGCAAGTCCTCGGCCGGTGTCTTTCCGGTTTCGGCGATCGCCGTGAGAGAGTCCAGGAAATGGCTTTCGTCGGCGCCCCCCCGATCCAAGATCCGTCGCCGCTCGAGCCCGGCACGGGCGATGTCCAGAACCTCCAGCGCCAGCTCGCGCAAGGTGTGGCCGCGGAATGGCGTTGCCAGTGCGAGTCGCGGTACCATGGCGCGTAAGAGCGCGTGGTCCTCGAACGACCATTTTCGTATCAGATCCCAGGCGGCGTCCAGGGAGATTTCGTCGTAGAGCAAACCAACCCACAGTGCCGGCAACGCGCAAAGCCGAAGCCAGGGACCGCCATCGGCACCGCGCATTTCGAGAAAACGCTTGAGCCGAACTTCGGGAAACAACGTCGATAGGTGGTCCACCCAATCCGAAAGCAGCGGTTTCTCGCCCGGCAGCGCCGGCAAGCGAGCGTCTAGAAAATCCCGAAAGGACTGGCCACTGGCATCGATGTAGCGGCCACCGCGGTAAACGAAATACATGGGCACGTCGAGCGCGTAGTCCACGTAGCGCTCGAACCCCATACCCGATTCGAAGGCGAAGGGCAGGGTACCGCAGCGGTCGGGATCGGTATCGGTCCAGACCATGCTTCGGTAACTGAGTTCTCCGCTGGGACGGCCATCGCAAAACGGCGAGTTGGCGAACAAGGCGACCGCGACCGGCTGTAGCGCGAGACCAACTCGAAATTTCTTCACCATGTCGGACTCGCTCTTGAAATCGAGATTTACCTGTACCGTGCACGTTCGCAGCATCATGTCGAGTCCGAGTTGGCCACGTGTCGGCATGTAGGAACGCATGATCCGGTAACGTCCCTTTGGCATCACCGGGATCACTTCGCGCGGCCACTTCGGTTGAAATCCTATGCCGATGAAACCGACGCCGAGACTCTCGCCGACGGCCTTGACCTGGTCCAGGTGCTCGTTCACCTCGGCGCAGGTTTCGTGAACGCTTTTGAGGGGCGCGCCGGAAAGCTCGAGCTGTCCCCCGGGTTCAAGAGTGATTTGTTGGCCGTAACGGCGCAGCCCGATCACCTTCTCACCCTCGATGATGGGCTCCCAGCCGAACTTTCGAAGACCCTCAAGCACGTCGACGATGCCGTCTGAGTAACCCAGTGGACGCAGGTCGGAGAGACGGAAGGCGAATTTTTCGTGCTCGGTGCCGATCCGCCATTTCTCGCGGGGTTTGCAGCCATCGGCGAGATAAGCAACGAGCCGGTGCAGATCGGTGATCGGGTCTTGACTCCCCGTCATGGGGAACTCCTGTTCGCGGTGCGGACAACAGCACTACACGCAAAACCGGTCAAGAGACAATTAGTCTCGCAACGCCGGCGCGCATTTCACTCTATTATTCGATTACCAGCCCAGCCATTCTGGCTTGCGCGGAATCTCCGCTTCGAAAACCCTGTCCATCGTCATCAGTCCGTGGGCGAAAAGCTCCGCCAGGGTTCCGTTCGTCGGACCGCTCACACCACTGCGGTAGATCGGCACTCGCATAAAGCCGCGATGATCCCCGTCCGTCCAGGTGGCGGGAGGACAGACACCGTCCAGTCCCGTCGGCACCCAATCCCGGCGCTGATACATCGCTTGCCGGACGTTGGCGCCGTCGATACCGCCGTTCGCGTCCGCCCACTCCAGCGCTTCCTTCATGAAGAACATGGCGCATACGCCTCGAACATAATGGACGTTTCAGTACCGCCTTCCTTCTGGGTCCGACATCCGTGAAACCGTCCGCAAGGTCTCCATCCCCGGTACGTCCTCGGCCCACTTTGCCGCGCCCATGACCCAAACGACGCCGTCGGCGGCTTCGCCGGCGGCTCTCATGACGTTTTCATCGAATCCCCAGATGTTGGCCATGAACTGGGTTTTGACCCCGAGAGCGCGGCAAGTGTGCAGAATCGAGACGTTCGATCCGGCCGGGTCCGCCAGGAAAGCATGGTCGGCATCCAGTTTCTTCAGGTTTCGGCAAGTGGCCTCGAATTCTCCCTGGGTTTCGCTGATTGCCGGAAGGACTTCGAACCCGGTGTCGGCGGCGAAGGATTCTCCCGCCTGTCGGGGCGCGTCCGAATAGGGTTGCCGATCTCCTATGTGGACGTAGGTCGGGTGCTCCGTCTGTCCCTTCACCCGCCAATCGGCAAGAGCCCAGGCTAATAGCGCGCGGGCCCCGTCGGTATAGGACGGCCCCATCGGAAACACGAAGGGGGAAGATTTTTTCGCCGCCGGTCCCGTCCCCAATGGATCGGTCAAATGGGCTGAATAGGAGGCCGAAAAATAGGGAATTTGATCGTCGCCGACGAACTCGAGCATGGCTTCGGTATCGGCGTTTCCCCAGCCTTGTACCGCGACGACGCCCCGGTGCTTCCATTTTCTGTACGCCGCGACCGACCTCTGGGCAACGTAGGAATCGTCGACCGTGTCGAAATCCAGGAGTTTGCCGTAGATTCCGCCGTTTTCATTGATCCAGTTCGCGGCGTCGACTTTCCCCTGACCATAAGCTCTGCCGACGACGGAGGTACGGCCGGTAAAGTCCACCAGGCTGCCGATGGGAACGTACTCTTGCGCCCAACACCCCGGCGCGAATACCGCGATGGCAGCCAATGCGACGATAACCTTGTTACCCAAGAGGCCCGCCACCGGAGTCCAAAATTTCATCTGCCGTCTCTACGGTGCGCGCCGTCCCCGGCACTCCCCCTCACCGCCATGGTTGCCGTTCTTGCTGGAATCAACCCGAATGACCATGGCACCTTCGAAAGGGGTAAAACACATGGGCTCCGGGATCAACCCCAAATTCGCGGGGGGCGGCCGGAGCTCAGGATGCCGGGGATTCCTTCCAGTTGTCGCGTCCCGCCAGCCCGGTCGCGCGACAGGCGGCGGTGAGGGTGTTCCGCAACAGGCAGGCAATCGTCACGGGCCCGACGCCGCCTGGTACTGGCGTGATCGCGGCCGCCACCGCGCGCGCCTCGTCAAAGTGAACGTCACCGACCAATCGCCTTTTGCCGCCGCGCTCGACCCGGTTGATGCCGACATCGATGACGGTGGTCCCGGGCTTGATCCATTTACCGCGAACGAGTTCGGGACGCCCGACGGCGACGATCAGAATATTGGCGGTCCGGCATATGTCGGGCAAATCGCGGCTCCGCGAATGGGCGACGGTCACCGTTGCGTTTTCCTTGAGGAGGAGTTGGGCCAACGGTTTTCCGACCAGGTTCGAGCGCCCGACGACGACGGCGCGATTGCCGCCGAGATCGCCCAAACGCTCGCGCAAGAGAAGCAGACAGCCGAGGGGTGTGCAGGGGACCAGACCCTGGCGCCCGACCGCGAGCCGGCCCGCGTTGACGACGTGCAAGCCGTCGACGTCCTTGGAGGGGGCGATGGCATCGGCCACCGCCGCCGGATCGATCTGGGCGGGCAAGGGGAGCTGGACCAGGATCCCGTGGACTTCCGGATCGTCGTTCAAGGCGGCAATCCTCGCCAAGACTTCGGTTTGGGATGTCTCGGCCGGCAGATTCAAGACTTGGCCGCGCATACCCGCGGCTTCGGTCGCGACCCGTTTGTTGCGCACATAGATTTCGCTCGCCGGGTTCTCGCCCACCAGGATCACGGCCAGACCCGGTACCAGGCCGTGGGAATCACGGAGCTCCGCGACCCGTTTTCCGATCTCCGCCCTGAGTCCCGCCGCGAACGCCTTCCCGTCGATGATTTCGGCCGCGCTCATCGCTGGGACTCGATCCAGCGATCGAGGATAGGCATGAGGGCGTCGCACTCGCCGGCGACGTGGATCGTCTTGCGCCGATCCTTGCCGCCACGCGCGATACGCAAGCGTGAGGTCGGCAAACCCCATTCCTTGGCGAGAAGCTTCAGCAGGGCCTCGTTGGCCTTGTTTTTCTCTGGTGCTTGGGTGACGGCGACCCGCAAAAAAAGGCGCCCGTCCGATCCGGGCGCAACGCCGATGATCCGGTTGCACGAAGCCTTGGGAAGGAGGCGAACCGCGACGCTTACCCCTTCATTTTGGCGCCCGAATAGGAGATCGCCGGCGGACAAGGCAATTCACCTCAGATACTCGTTCATCAAATTCCGCAAAAACCACAACCCGAGAATCAGGATCACCGGCGAAATGTCGAGGCCGCCCAAGGCCGGCACGACGCGGCGTATCGGCCCCAGAACGGGTTCGGTGATTCGATGAAGGAAATCCCCGACCGTATAAACGAACCTGTTGCGCGTGTTGACGACGTTGAAAGCGACCAGCCAACTCAGAACGACGTTGATGATCAACATCCATATGTATAGTGAGATGACCGTATCGACGAGTGTGACAAGCGCGTTCATGGAATATCCGTCGGTTCGCCGCAGTTGGTCGGCTAGATCACGAAATCAGGCCGAGTATATCCGATGTTTCGATTCCCGGCAGCCCTGATATTGGCACACGTTCGGCAAACTTGACAGTTCTCGTCCAAGCACCACATTATCGCCGCACCCATCCTGCCGTCCGGGGCCGTAGCTCAGTTGGGAGAGCGCGACGTTCGCAATGTCGAGGTCAGGGGTTCAAATCCCCTCGGCTCCACCAATGTTTTCAATGGATTAGCAAATGGCCAGACGATGCGGATCCTGGCCTAGCAATCACATAGCAATCAGTTGGTGCAGTTTCGCGGCCATACTTCGCGCCATCGCTCGCAGCCCGTTGCCCGAAACCCGGTTCGGCACACCCCCCCGGTGGGGTTGGGGGCGGATAGGTTCGTACCCCGCGCACCTCTCGCCAAAAGGGACGTTTCCAAAATTTCCGGGTCTTAAAAGCGCGCCGATTGAGACTGGGCCAGACGACGAGTTAGCGGACGAGTGGGTCAGCAATATTGACGTTCCGCACGAGACGCTCCGCGCCGTCGTCGAGGCTTACGCGGACGGGTCAGCAAGTAATACCAACCGCCCTTAACATTGCCTTGTGCGAGCCCACGCTCTGAGGCCGATGGACATGATCTTCCAAGGTTGGTCGGTCAGGTTGTTCCAGGCTTGGCAAGAGGCCTCGACGATGGCTTCATAGGAGTCGAAGACACGATTGGAGAGCCAGTTCTGGCGGAGGTATTGCCAGACATTTTCGGCGGGATTGAGCTCCAGGGACTTGGGTGGCAAAGGCACGAGGGAGATGTTCTCCGGGATGCCGAGTTTGGCAGTGGTGTGCCATGCGGCTTGGTCGAGCAGCACGACGGCATGGGCGTTTGGGGCAACGGCCCGGCTGATTTCCTCGAGATGCAGGTCCATGGCTTCAGTATTGGCGCGCGGCATGACCAGCGCCGCGCCCTCACCGCGCTCGGGGCAGATGGCGCCGAAGAGATACGCCGAAGAGGTCCGTAGGTCCTTGACCTGGCGCGGGCGCGATCCCTTTGGGGCCCACTGGCGCACCAGGCTGTTCTTCTGGCCGACGCGCATTTCATCTTGAAACCAAACCTCGATGGGCGTGTCCGGTGGCTGTGCCGCTACGATTTTCGCCAAGTGTTCGGGAAAACTTTTTTTTAAATTCCTCCTGTGCCCGCGCATCCTGGCCGACGTGGCGCGGGCGCGCGGAAATATGCGAGAACCCGAGCGCGGCCAGCAGCTTGCCGACGCTCCGCTCGTGATAGTCCACGCCGAAGCGCGTTCGGATCAGTTGCTTGAGATCGATGCAGCGCCAGCGCACGACCCCATCCCGTTCGGGATCGGGACCGGCCTCGATAGCCCGCGAAAGCGCCGCCATTTGCGACGGCGTCAACCGACGCAACGCCCCGTTCGGCTTGCGGTCGATCAGACCGGCCGGACCTCCCGCGTTGAACCGGTGAACCCAGTCCCGCAACGTCTGCCGATCCATGCCGCCAATACCCGCCGCGCACGCTCGATCCATCCCATCGTAGATGGCCGCCATCGACAAAAGCCGTCGCGCCTGGTTCCCATCATCGCTCCGTGCCGCAAGAACACGGACTCTTTCAGCATCAAAGTCGTTTCGCAAAGGAATCGTTGGCATTGAACACACTCCCTTGTTGCCAACAACCTTGAATCACACAAAACCTAGCGTGTAAACCTTTGCGCGAGTCAAACTCTGGGGCGGTTGGTATCAGCCGCGGAACACGCGGCGGATCGAACCAAAGCACAAAGCCCGCCGCGCGGCAACGTACGGCGACCATCAGCCGTTCCCCTGAATTTAAGCAATATCCATACCAGTTCCGGCAAATGCTTTTCAATTCAAGAACTTATTTGCTTTACGCCCGATCAGGCCGGACGGGAAAAACAACATGTGTAAAATTATCCGACACTTTTTGGAGGCAATTTCATCAAAATCTTGCGAGCCATCAGTCCTCAAAGGCCGATGCGATCAACATTGTAAGTGTTCGTTCAGGCCGTGGAATGGGTGCCGTCAAGCGCATTTCCCAAGTTGAGGCGAAGCCCACGAGGTGCTGTCTTTCTGCTGGTAACGGAATTTGCCGTGCGCTATCGTCGAGCGCATGGCGGTTCTGGACGAGGATTTTGGCACCGACCTGACGCTGGTCGAGGGTAATGGCGGGGTCCGGTCGTGCCCGGTGTCCTTACCGGAGCGCGCGCCGCGCGACTTGCGCTCGCTGTATGAGCGGGAGCGCGCCCGCGCGGACGCGGCCGAAGCGCGCGCGGAAGAGCTACGCTGGGCGGAAGTGGCCTCGCGTAGCGATGCCGGCTCGTGGAAGTCGCGGTTCAAGGCCTGCCGGCGCAGGTTGAGCGAGGCCGTCGAGGAGACGAAGGAAGCTCGCCGCGCGGCAAGGGACGTGCCTTCCTTGCAGGCCGAAGTGGCGCGCCTGGAGACGCTCCTCTCCGAAGCCGGCATCGGGTCGAACGAGAGCAGCACGACCGAGGCGCTGCGCAAGGAGAACGCCCGGCTGCGCAAGGCCCTGGTCGCGCCGGAGGCCCGAGAGGGCGCGATCGGCCCGCGGCCCGCGGAGACCCGTCGGCGGCTCACCGCCCTGGAGCGATCCCCGGACCAGAAGGACACCATCAGGACGCTACGCAAGGAGATCACCCGGCTCAACAACGAGGCGGTCCGGCGGGACAAGCAGATCCTCCAGTTGAACAAGCGCCTCGACCGGGAGAAGGAGAGCACGGAGAGCATCAGGGAGGCCGCCAGGAAGCTGTCCAGCGAGTCCCTTCGGCTCCATCGGGAGGTGAGGATACTGGGCGACAGCGAGGCCCGGGCCCGATCGCTGTCCGACGAGGTCTTCTGGCTGCGCCATGCCCTGGAGGTGTTCAAGGCCGGGCAGGAGAAGTTGAAGGCCCGGCTCGTCAAGCTCCGGGCGGCCGGGGCGACGCTGTCGAAGCTGCCGTCCGACGAGGCCGCTCAATTGCGCGCGGCGTTGCGGCGAGCGCGGCGCCAGAAGACGACGATCGAGGCGCTGCGCAAGGACAACGCCCGTCTGCGCAGGACCATGCGGAAGTTGGAGACCCGGAAAGCGGCGCTGGAGGTTCAGCCTGCCAAGCTTCGCGCGATCAGGAAGGCACTCGAGTCCGAGCTTGCCGGGCTTCGAGCGGTCAGGAAGACGTTGTCGAAGTCGCTGTCCGTTGCAGACGCCGATCTCCGCAGGGCTCTGCGAAGGTCGCGGCGCCAGAAGGCCACGATCAAGTCGCTGTCCCGGGAGAACGCCCGGCTGCGCAAGGGCGCGAAGACGTCGCGGAACCGGATCGAGACGCTGGAAGTCCAGCTTGAGAGGCTTCGCGCGACCGGAGCTGTGCTGTCGAGGGCGCTCTACGGCCGCAAGAGCGAACAGCAGGACAAGCCGGGCTCGGAACGCAAGCGCGGCCAGCAGCGCGGCGCGCCCGGCCATGGCCGCACCCAGCGGCCCGGGCTCAAGGAGCGCACCGAAGAGCACAACCCGCCGCCGGATGCGTGCGTCTGCGGACGGTGCGGGCAGCCCTATGCGCCGAACGGCGCCGAGGAATCCACCCTCGTCGAGATCGAGGTCAAGGCCCACAAGCGTGTGATCCGCCGTCCGCGCTGGCGCCGGACCTGCGAGTGCGCGTCGTCGCCCATGGAAGTGTCGTCGCCCCCGGTGCTGCGGCTGTTCCCCAGGACGCTCTACGGGACCAGCTTCTGGGCACGCTTCCTGTTCGAGCACTGTGCCTGCTTGCGCCCCCTGCACCGGGTTGCCGCGTGGTTCTCCAGCCAGGGCCTGGGGGTCTCACCGGGGACGCTGGCCGACAGCCTGAAGCGTTTCGTGCCGCTGTTCGAGCCGGTCGCCAAGGCGATCCTCGCGCACCAGAACAAGGCGGCGCTGCGCCACGCCGACGAGACCGGTTGGCGCGTCCAGGAGCTTCGCGGGGAAGACCGGTCGAGCCGGGCCTGGCTGTGGACCTCGGTCAGCAATGACGCGGTCTCTTTCCATATCGACCCCTCGCGCAGCGCCGAGGCGGCGCTCGAGCTGTTCGCCGAAGGCCTCCTCGACACGGTCATCGTCTGCGACCGCTATAGCGCCTACAAGCGACTCGCTCGCCTTCGCGAGGGCAAGGTGACCCTTGCATTCTGCTGGTCCCATATGCGCCGCGATTTTATCGAGTGCGCGGCCGGCCAGGTGAGACTGACGGGCTGGTGCCAGGGATGGATCGAGCGGATCGCGGAGATCTACCGGCTGAACGAGGCGCGGCTGGAGCATTACGACCCCGGTCTCGAACGCCGGACACCGGCGTTCGACGCGGCGCAGGGCGAGTTGGAAGCGGCGGTCGCCCGCCTGTTCGCGGACGCCGAAGCGGAGTTGGCCGGCCTGTCGGAGAGGGCGCGCAGGGCCAAGCCGCTGCGCTCGCTTCTCAACCACCGCGAGGGGTTGTGCGTCTTCGTCGACAAGCCACAGGTTCCGATGGACAACAACAAGGCCGAGCGCGCGCTCCGGGGGCCAGTCATCGGACGACGATTAAGCTTCGGTTCGAACAGCGAGGACGGCGCCAGGTTCACGGCGATCATGTACTCGGTGGTGGGCACGCTCTCGATGAACGGCATCGACGTCCTGCGCTGGCTGGAAGCGTGGCTCGAAGCCTGCGCGAAGAACGGCCGCAAACCGCCGGATGACATGTCGCCGTGGCTGCCATGGTCGATGAGCGAGGACCGCAGGCGCGAGCTCATGGCGCCGGGATGACCGGCAAGATCGAGTGCCGTTATTACGGCCGCGATTTCACCGCCGGGGAAATGGCGCTGCTGCGCGCGCTGATCGCCGGGCCGCCGCCGTTGAACCGCCATATGCTGTCGAAGGAGTTCTGCCGGCGCATCGGCTGGTTCAAGCCCGACGGCGGCCTCAAGGACATGATGGCCAGGGTCGCTATGCTGGCCATGCACAGGGACGGCCTGATCGCCCTGCCGGCGCCGCGGGGACGGCAGAACCGGCCCGGGCCGATCGTCTTCGGGCCGGACACCGAACCGCCGCTGTTCCCGGCCCCGACGACCCTCGACGAGGTCCGTCCGCTCGACCTGCACCCCGTCGTGCGCGGCACCCGGGAAGGGAAGCTCTGGAACGAGTTCGTCGCCCGCTACCACTATCTCGGATACAAGACCCTGGTCGGCGCCCAGATGCGCTATGCCGTCCATGACCGAAACGGCTGGCCACTCGCCATGCTCGGCTTCTCCACCGCCGCGTGGAAGCTTGCCACGCGCGACACCTTCATCGGATGGACACGGCAACTGCGCGAGAAGAACCTTCCCTTCGTGGTCGACAACCCGAGGTTCCTGATCCTGCCCTGGATCAAGATCCCCAACCTGGGCTCGCACATCCTCGCCATCATCCGCCGGCGCCTGCCCGACGACTGGACCGAGCGCTACAACACCACGCCCGTGCTCATCGAGACATTCGTCGAGACCCCGCGATATACCGGCGCGGTCTACAGGGCATCGGGCTGGATCCATGTCGGCGCCACCCAGGGGCGCGGGCGCTACGACCGGGACAGGCAGTTTGACAAGCCGAAAAAGGATGTCTGGCTCCGGCCCCTGCGACGAGACTGGAAACGCAGCCTCAATCGCTAAAATCCGCCGGGGCGGATAGAAACGCCCGCGCTGATTCCACGGCCTGAACGAACAATTACTCAACATTTATAGCGTTTTCACAATGGCTTGCGGGGTAAAGACGCAAGAATCCCTTCACTGTAAAGAATTCCGACATCCGCACTGCCAATTGATCCCCACAACGCTCCGTCACCGTGGCATACTTCGTCAATCAGCAAACGCGATCGGTTTGCATGGACGTGCCGGATAAATCCTTGAATTTCTTGCTTGTATCGGGTCATGACGGGCTCGATTTCCCGATAAGGCTTATCCCGTTAGCTCCGGCGCGATCAACATTTTGTAGGTTGCGGGTTTGATTCGGGTGGCGATGCCGAGCAGGGATCGGAATGCGGCAGGTCGTCGGGACCAGCTTTTGGCCTGGTATCCGGTTTGGAAAAAGCGCCGCAATTTGTCCTTTCCGTGACGCACGCGGCGCACGGCCACGTCTTCGCGCCACGGCTGGCCGATCTCGCTCAGCCGGGCGTTGCCGGGTAGCCCGAAGATGTAGCCGCAACCCGATCGCCCTTGCGGGGATCATGAGGCCGATCGACCATCCACTCGATGAACCGCATGCGATCCATGATCTCGAGAAGCACGACGGCCCCCGGTTCCCCGGTCAGCCGCTCGGGTCACGATTCGATGCGAAGGGACTTGTTGAACGAGGAACGGAACAGAGGTGGTGTTTCACCGATGGCGCACGGTGGAGGCTTGTTGTGGGACCGTTATAGCGCGTTGATTCTACAGTGAAATCCGCCGTCCGCTAGTCATTTCCGCCCGGTCGGGTGAATAAGATGGGTTGACAGGGTAAAGCATGTAATCGCTTATAATTATAAATTAGGTAAATATTTAGACGATTAATATTATAAATCACTGCTGTCCGGTTAACTGAACGGTTTTGGCGACGGAAGGCAATATTTCTGCAGGGTTTGAAGCGAAAATGGGTGGTGTCGATTTGAATTGGATGGAGCATTTTTCGGAGTTTTTCCGAGGAGATGCTCATGAATACCGGCAAGACCCTTTTCGCCCAACTCATGGGTTTCGTGCCCTGGACGACCTTCACGCGGATCGTCAATCGGTACGGCAGCGATCACCGGGTCCGGCGCTTTCCTGCGCCGAGCAATACCGGGCCATGGCCTTCGCCCAGCTGACCTACCGGGAGAGCCTGCGCGACATCGAGGCCTGCCTCTCGGTCCAAGCGTCGAACCTCTATCACATGGGCTTCCGCCGGCCGGTCCGGCGCTCGACGCTGGCCGATGCCAACGAAAGGCGCGACTGGCGTATCCACGCGGAGTTGGCCCAGCGGCTGATCACCGTGGCGAGGAAGCTGTACGCCGGCGAAGAACTGGGGTTGGAGCTAACCAACACCGTCTACGCCCTGGACTCGACGACCCATCGCTCTGTGCCTGTCGGTCTTTCCGTGGGCGCACTTCCGTGCCACCAAAGCGGCTGTGAAGATGCACACATTGCTCGACCTGCGGGGCAACGTACCGAGTTTCATCCATATCTCGGACGGCAAGCTGCACGACGTTCATGCCCTCGATATGCTGATACCGGAAGCCGGAGCGATCTACGTCGTGGATCGTGGCTACGTCGACTTTGCCCGCCTTCATGTGTTGCATCAAGCTGGGGCCTCCTTCGTCACCCGCGCCAAATCGAACATGGATGCTCACCGCGTCTATTCGGCGGCATCGGATCGCCCGGCGGGCATCGTTTGCGACCAGACCATCTCCTTGGACGGCATCTGCACCAAGACGGATTATCCCGAACTTCTGCGGCGCATCCGCTTCAAAGACCCCGAGTCCGGCAAGATGTTGGTGTTCATCACCAACAACTTCTCCCTTCCCGCTGCCACCATTTGCGCCCTCTACAAAAGCCGCTGGCAAGCGGAGCTCTTCTTCAGGTGGATCAAGCAACATCTTCAGATCAAGCAGTTTTTCGGAACCTCGGAAAACGCGGTGAAGACGCAGATCTGGATCGCCGTCTCGGTCTACGTCCTCGTCGCCATCGTCAAGAAGCGCCTCGACTTGGACGCCTCGCTCTACACTTTGCTACAGATCCTCTCGCTGACCCTCTTCGAGAAAATGCCTCTACATCAAGCACTTACCAAAGACGAAAACAGACGCAACCCACCGCAAATAACCAACCAATTGAATCTATTCGCTTTTTAACCGGACACTAGTGATTATAAACGTATATAGTTATTGGTTTTTAATCTCGATCGTTAAGAAATTCTTTTATTTTTATATGTAGAAATAACATCGACAAAGTCATCGTCATCTGGAAGAGGTTCTTCGGGTGTTTCGACTACATTATCGATATTCTGCCCTTGATAGTCGCCCGTGAAGAACGCGTAAGCGGCTGATGTTGGTAGCTCTTTCGGTTTGGCGAAGTAATCGGATTTGCAAGAAAACGGGTTTTGGGCCTGAAAAGCTTGTGATTTGAAATAATTGATTTTGGGGATTCCCTTCCGTTGCGGAACGTGATTCTCTGCTCCCGTCGATTGGGATTGGAGAACTGTGATGAAGCCATCGCGCAAGGTGTCATCGGGAATAGAGGACCTGTTCCGCTCGCGGTTCGAAAACATCATCAACCTGCGCCACGAGTTGGTGGTGTTGGGGGGCCGGATCGCGTGGACTTTCTTCGACGAGACCTATGAAGCCTTGTATTCGGAGGAGGGTCGGCCGGGGGTCCCGACGCGGTTGATGGTTGGGCTGCACATCCTCAAGCATATGTTCGATCTCTCGGATGAGGAGGTCTGCGAGCGCTGGGTCTACGACCCATACTTCCAGTGCTTCTGCGGCGAAGAGTACTTTCAGCATGAGCTGCCCATGGAGCGCTCGTCGATGACCCGGTGGCGGGACCGGATCGGGCCGGAAGGTTTGGAGAAGGTATTCCAGGAGAGCCTGGCCGTGGCCCACCGGGTGGGGGCGCTGCGGGAGAAGGACCTCGAGCGGGTGACGGTGGACACCACCGTACAAGAGAAGGCGATTGCCTTTCCGACCGCCGCCAAACTGATGCAACGAGCCCGCGAGCGGCTGGTGCGACTGGCACGGGAGCACGGCATTGCCCTGCGTCAGTCCTATACCCGCCTGGGCAAGAGGGCGTTGATCATGCAAGGCCGCTACCGCCATGCCAAACAGCACAAGCGGGCCAACAAGGCCCTGCGCAAGCTCAAGACCTATCTCGGGCGCACCGTCCGCGACATCCGCCGCAAGACGGCCCAGGAGGAGAGCCTACGGGATACCTTCCGCCGCCCCTTGTGGCTGGCCGAGCGGGTGTCGACCCAGAAGCGGCGCGACCCCTTGCCCAAGGTCTATTCGCTCCACGCGCCCGAGGTCGAATGCATCGGCAAAGGGAAGGCGCACAAGCCGTACGAGTTCGGCTGCAAGGTCTCCGTGGCGGCGACCAATTCCCGCCCCCCCCGGCGGCCAGTTCGTCGCCCACGTCAAGGCCTTCCACGGCAATCCCTATGATGGCCACACCTTGAGGCAGGTGATCGAAGAGATGGAACGCTGGACGGGGATATCGGCCGAGCGCATCTATGTCGACAAGGGATACCAGGGCCACGATTACCCCAACAAACACCGCGTCTTTAGATCAGGCCAGAAACGCGGCATCACGCCGACGATCAAGAAGGAGCTCAGGCGGCGCTCCGCCGTCGAGGCCGTGATCGGACATCTCAAGAGCGATGGCAGGCTGGGGCGCAACTTCCTCAAAGGCCGCGACGGCGACAAGATCAACGCCATCCTCGCCGGCGCCGGCTACAACTACCGCCTTGTCCTCAAATGGCTGAGGCGTTTGTTTGTCCAAATCCTGGCCGCGCTCCTCAGCGACATCTCGCACCCCACCGCAAACCCAATCGCCGCTTCAGCTTGAAATCAGGGTTCTTCACGGACGACTTGATATGATCGTCGCGGCCTGTGGCGGCGCACCCGAAAATCTTCCCCATCGACGAAACACGAATGCGATACACATTTCCCACTCACGTCCGGATTCGCTCCTACCCGCCTTTTGTGTTATCACCTTTGGCAATCCACTGTAGGCAGGCTCAGGAAATCCCGAACGATATTCGAGTGGGAGGGAATTGGGCGACGCGGCACACTTACATCCGTATAGATGAAAGTTGTAATGCCATGTTTAATTCTCCGCGAATAGAGCCAAACGACGAGCCAAGTCGACATTCCGGTTTCATGGCGGCGCGAAAGACGAGTTTTCCCCATTCCGCCCCATATTGTGGATTGGGCCCGGCCCGGCGGGGCGCGCGCACGGGTCTCATCCGTCGTTTGGGCCTAATCTTCAAAGCGCTATATGTGGCCAAATCCGGCGCGACGGTGGTTATGGTCGCCCTGATGCTTCCGGTTCTCATCGGGTTCCTTGGGTTGGGGGCGGAGACCGGGTATTTCTTTTACTTGGAACGTAACTTGCAAAACATTGCCGACGCCGCGGCCGGCGCCGGCGCCGTCGTCGTCCGGCAGAACGGTAGCAACTCGGCGGCGGAAGCCGCGGCGGAAGACGTGGCGGGCGATAGCGGACTGGATCTTGCCACCAGCACGTTGACGATCACGTCGCCGGGGCCATTCAGTATTCCCGGCGGTGGGTCGCGGGCCTGTGCCCGGGCGGAGGTCAGCCGCGTTCTACCCCGTCTGTTCTCGCGCATATTCCTGAACGACGACGTGACCCTTTCCGTGGATGCCACGGCGGTCGTGTCGCAATGCGGTCGGGCGTGCATCCTCGCCCTCGACCCGTCAGCCGCCAACGCCATCGATTTCCGGAGTACCGCAGACATTACGCTGACGGGATGCGACGTGCATTCCAATTCAGTCGACCCGGCTTCAGTCCTTGTTGCAGGTTCCGCCCAAGTTGAGGTCGGTTGTATTGCCGGCGCGGGTGGTGTCGTCGCGAGTAGTGGCCTGACGACGACGGAGTGCTCCCAGCCGATCGAGGGCGCGAACGCGATCGATGATCCATACGACGGCCTCCCGACCCCGGCTCCCGGTCCGTGCAGTCCCGCTTGAGCTTGGGCGGGCCGCCGAGCGCCGTGCATGACGTCGCGGCCGGCTGCTATTACCGGTGGTATGAGTTTAAGGCGCACCGTGAATCTGGCAACCGGGATCTACACGATCGACGGCGGCGAATTAGCCATCGAGTCGAACGCGAGCATCAATGGGTCCCAGCTAACGTTTTTTCTGACCAACGGCGCCACTTTCAGATTCGCGGGCAATGCCGATATCGATATTTCGGCGCCGACGAGTGGCACCTTCGCCGGAATACTGATTTTTGTCGATCCCAACAATAATGCGTCGAGTTCCGACCTCCCTCACATCATCAACGGCTCCTCGACATCGACGCTTCAGGGCGCGATCTATGCGCCGACCGAAAGCGTCGAGATCGCGGGGACCAACGAGTCGGGTGGCGGGTGCACGCAGATCGTGGCGCGAACGGTTCGCGTTGCCGGAACCGCTGGGCTGGGATCGAACTGTACTGGGGTGCCGGGGGTGACGTTTCCTACAACCGCGCAATTCATCCGCATCATCGATTAATACCAACCGCCCTTAACATTGACTTGTGCGAGCCCACGCTCTGAGGCCGATGGACATGATCTTCCAAGGTTGGTCGGTCAGGTTGTTCCAGGCTTGGCAAGAGGCCTCGACGATGGCTTCATAGGAGTCGAAGACACGATTGGAGAGCCAGTTCTGGCGGAGGTATTGCCAGACATTTTCGGCGGGATTGAGCTCCGGGACTTGGGTGGCAAAGGCACGAGGGAGATGTTCTCCGGGATGCCGAGTTTGGCAGTGGTGTGCCATGCGGCTTGGTCGAGCAGCACGACGGCATGGGCGTTTGGGGCAACGGCCCGGCTGATTTCCTCGAGATGCAGGTCCATGGCTTCAGTATTGGCGCGCGGCATGACCAGCGCCGCGCCCTCACCGCGCTC
>CBDCME010000051.1:0-5630 GCA_965218865.1 Alphaproteobacteria bacterium | reverse complement strand
CGTAGGATGAAGGTGTTTGCTGAAGGAGCGATCGATGCTGAAGCCTGTATCTTTGGAACTCCGTGTCGGCGTTGATGTCGGCTCGCGGTGCCACAGCGTAGCCATCGGGCTGTCGGACGGCAGTCTTTTGGAGGAATTCGAGATCCCGCACGGAAGGGTTCCGGGAGTTCTTTTCCCGGGTCGAGGCCTGCGGTCGGCGCCATGGGGTGCCGATCGCGGTGGCCATGGAAGGCTACAACGGCCACGTCAGGCCTTTGGACAGCTTGGTCAGGGCCAGGGGCTGGCGGCTGTTCAATGTCGACAATCTGAAGCTCGCCCGCTTCAAGGAGATTTTTCCGACCGCGGCCAAGAGCGACCGCACCCGCAAGACCTTGGAGTTGTTCCAGCTCCGCGACCATCTGCCGATGGCTGGCGAGGTGTTGCAGGAAATTGGGTGATTTGTAACCAAGGCGAACACTTGGTTCAGATATGGACGCGGTGAGATCGATGTCTTGACATTAATGTCGTGGCAACGATCATGGTCGCGCCTCACTGGGGGGTGGCGGGTCAACGGCCTTTACGACGATAGGGGCGCGATCGGGCCCAGGGCGCGGTGCGTATGCGTTTCGGGCGGCGCCCACTCCCCTTCGGCGCGGGCCGTTTCGGATTGGCGCGTTCTCGCCCTGCCCCACGACAGCGGCGCCGTGGTGGAGTTCCGGGGCCGTCCAGAAGCGAACCCGCCGATCCGTCGGAGGGGTCGGCTGGTTTCTTGGGGCTGTTTCGGGCCCTCGTGGGAGGCTCGCGCACGAGGGGCGAGATAACGGCGGCCGATCGATCAGACCTTCGAAATCCCCATGAAGAGCCGAACGACAGGAAAATGATAGATACGCGTCATTCCCCGTCCGACCAACCCGCCTGGTCCCGTATCGGCGTTCTACTGGCCGCGATCGCCATCGGAATCAGCTTCGCCGGCCTCATGTCCGGCCGCGCCCCGTTCGGCGCGATCATGGTGATCGCCGTGCTCGCGATGTTCTTGTCCGGCGGCGCGGCGCGGATATTCCGTGGTGTCACGGACCTGGGACGGACCGTTCTTGGGGTCTCGTGCCTGGTGACCTTGCTGGCCTGGATTCCGAGCACGCTATTAATATCCTAATATGATACCTGACGATCAGGCGGCGTAATTGACGGGGTGGGGCCGGAAGTAACCGCGCACTTGATCCGATGAACGCTGAATTGCGCGCAAGACGGCGCGGGTATTCTTGTCCAGTTCGTCCTTGGTGCCGGGCTGCGGCTTTTGGCGCAACTTCTGCTTGACATCGTTGTTCAAGTATTCGTCCGGGTTGCACTCGGGGGCCGGGAGGTAGAACAGCTCGATCTCGTGGCGATGGCTCAGAGTCCAGGCCTTGACCCACTTGGCGTGGTGCACCTTCAGGTTATCTATGATCAGGAACACCTTCTGCTTTGCGTCCTTGATCAGCCGCCGCAGGAAGATGATGAAGCGATCGACGTTAAGCGCCCCATCATACAGCATGAAGCGCATCAGGCCGCGGTTGGAGACGGCCGAAATCATGCTCTTGGAGATCTTCTTGGCGGTCCGGCCAACCACCGGCGTCTGGCCTCTTGGGGCATAACTGCGGCCGATCTGGTCTTGGTTGGAGATGCCGGTCTCGTCGCCCCAGTAGACGACGGCTCTCTCTCGCTTGGCGCGCCCGGCGATCGCCGGGTAGTCGCGCTCCAACCAGGCGGCCACGGCGGCGGGCGAGCGTTGTTTGGCGCGCGCCAGCGGCTTTTGCGGGGTCATGCCCCAGCGCTTCAGGTAGAGCTGGACGGTCGACAGGCCAAGGCGCTTGCCCAACCGGCGCTCGATCAACTCGCGCACCGCACGGGACGTCCACAATGCAAACGGCAGTTTGAGCTGATCGGGCGTCTTGTCGGCGATCCAGCGGCGGACTTGCCGGCCCTCCTCGGTGGTCAGCGCCCCCTTGCCCTTGCGTCCGGAAACCCGACGACCATCCAGGAGGCCGTCCTCGCCCCGTTCGCGATACCGCTTGAGCCAGATGTTGACCGTCTGCCGCTGCACGCCAACAACCCTGGCCGCCTCGGCCCGGCTCGATCCACCCTGCTCGACAAGCACGATCGCCCGACGCCGGAGTTCCTCCTGCGCCGCCCGACCAATGCCACGAAAGTCACGCGCTTCCATGCACCATGTATAGCACAGTCCGATCAATATGTCAGGTATTATTTTGAGATATTAGTAACCTCCTCGTTTCCGGGTGCGTCGATCCCGGTTCTGGTGAGGATGGCGGCGTTCCTCGTCATCGCGGCGTCGGTTCGCGTATTTCTTCACCATCACCGAGAAGCGCATCTCGTGGGTCTCAGAGTACTCATCTGCGGAATGTTGGTGGGCCTCGCGATCGCCATTCCGGCGATCTTGGTATTTCCCGACCTGATGCTCGTGCTGAAGGCCCGTCCGGCGCCCAATCTCTGGGAGGCACGGCAGATGCTCTCGATCTACGCCTCGTTCGCCGCCCTGCTTATTCCGGTCGTGTTGTGGGCCGCTTGGCGGTTGGGAGGGCGGCACTGGGCCTGGATGTCGGCCGTCGTGACTCTCGGCTTGCTGACGTTGATCTGGCTGACCTACAGCCGGGCGTCGTTGGCGGGTCTCCTCGCCGCGATCGCGGCGACCATATTCACTTTGGCGTTCGGCAATACACGCAAGGGATACATTGTCGGCTTGGCGGCACTCTTCGTCGCCCTCGGCGCTGCGGTCGTCGGCAATCTGGAAATCGATCCCGAGTTTTTCGACTATGTCCAGGTGAATGGTTTCCAGCATTTTCTGCCCCCATGGTTGATCGATCCTCACCGTCAATTGATGTGGCAGCACACCATCGGCTTGGCGCTCGAAAGACCGTGTCTGGGATTTGGAATCAACACCATAAACCTTCAGGACTTCTCCGAGGCTCGTCTGAAGATGGACATCGACGACGCCTCGTTGTTGCTCCCCGGACACCCGCACAACTGGATTGTCGAGGCGTTTTCAGAGACCGGAATCGTGGGAACGGTACCGCTGTTGGTGACCGTGAGCGTGCTTTTTGTGACGCTCCTGAGAAATTTCCTGGCCACCGGGCGGCCGGAGCCCCTCGTCGGCATCGCCGTGTCAGCCGCCTTTTGGGTCTCCGGTCTCTTCAATTTTTCGTTTTGGTCGGCCTGGTGACAAGTGGCATATATCATGATAATCGCCCTCGTCGTACCACCGCCCTTCGGCGCCAAAGGCTCGACGGGAGGGCCCAACGAGGTTTGAGTTGGCCATCGTCACTGCTCATCCGGCCGTTCCCGATCGTGAACGAACACGCCGTCTCGAACGAGGTGTCGTTGCCCGCTCGGCTCGCGGCGGCGGGGCGGCGCAAACCACGCGCTCCCCCGCCCCTTCAAGCATTGGACGCTTATCCGGTAAACCGGACATATTTCGGGTGTCATTGACAGGAAGATTCAGGATGTGCTCTATCAGCCTGTTCGAAAACTCGCGCCACCGGCCCGCTCCCCCTCCCGGCCACCCCTATCAGCCTACTCTCGTGGGTGGCCGGTAGGGGGAGAGGGACAGACGCAAAAAATACGCGGACGCGCATTTTCGAGAAGACACTATGATACGTATTACGCGGGACACGGGCGTTCATGATTCATTGAAGCGGGCACCAAGAATTCTTGTTTCGACGATTTAATAAGAAAACACTTGGAACCCTAGCGTTACAGGTTATTGAGACACAGCCGTGAAAAT
The DNA here is from genome assembly GCA_965218865.1 of Alphaproteobacteria bacterium. Taxonomy (GTDB): domain Bacteria; phylum Pseudomonadota; class Alphaproteobacteria; order JAAXGF01; family JAAXGF01; genus CBDCME01. The sequence continues at coordinate 1,876 of CBDCME010000051.1, read as the reverse complement.
ATTGGGTCTAAATATTGGCATTGGTCCCTCAATATTCTTGATGGAAAATGGTGTTCCGTTCTTCGCTGTGGAAGAAGAACGTCTCGTTAGAGAAAAGAATTTTATGGAATTCCCCAGCCAGTATTTGGATTACTTGAAGGAAAACCATACTGATTTCATAAAAAATCTGGATCATGTTTCTATTGCTGGGGTTAGTGATTTCGATCTTTTTTCGCGGAAGCAATTTCACGCACAATACGATCTCGAAAGTAGATCCGAGAAATCGGCGCCGCTTTCTCTTCGCGCGAAAATAGCACTAGAATAGAATCTTCCGGTGCCCGTATTCGAAAGATTACGGAAATTATATCGAGGTAATACCGGGGTGGTTTCTTTTGAGAAGATGGTTCGCGAGCATCTCGATGGCATCGATCGCGACAGGGTTTCCTTCCATCGCGTCGATCACCACGATTGTCATGCTTATGCCGCGTACGGCGGGTTGGCCGACGACCTGGATAAGAAGTACCTGGTACTGACGCTCGATGGTGGAGGCGACCACAAGTGCGCGACGGTCCAAACAGGGCACAAAGGTCTTTTGTCCGACGTCGCGCGGACCGAAAGTGGAAACTCGGTCGGCAATTTGTATTCGATAACAACCTATTTGCTCGGTTTTACGCCCCATGAGCACGAGTACAAACTCATGGGCCTCGCCTCGTACGTGCCGAGTGATACCAACCGCCCTTAACATTGACTTGTGTGAGCCCATGCTCTGAGGCCGATGGACATGATCTTCCAAGGTAGGTCGGTCAGGTTGTTCCAGGCTTGGCAAGAGGCCTCGACGAAGGCTTCATAGGAGTCGAAGACACGATTGGAGAGCCAGTTCTGGCGGAGGTATTGCCAGACATTTTCGGCGGGATTGAGCTCCGGGGACTTGGGTGGCAAAGGCACGAGGGAGATGTTCTCCGGGATGCCGAGTTTGGCAGTGGTGTGCCATGCGGCTTGGTCGAGCAGCACGACGGCATGGGCGTTTGGGGCAACGGCCCGGCTGATTTCCTCGAGATGCAGGTCCATGGCTTCAGTATTGGCGCGCGGCATGACCAGCGCCGCGCCCTCACCGCGCTCGGGGCAGATGGCGCCGAAGAGATACGCCGAAGAGGTCCGTAGGTCCTTGACCTGGCGCGGGCGCGATCCCTTTGGGGCCCACTGGCGCACCAGGCTGTTCTTCTGGCCGACGCGCATTTCATCTTGAAACCAAACCTCGATGGGCGTGTCCGGTGGCTGTGCCGCTACGATTTTCGCCAAGTGTTCGGGAAAACTTTTTTTTAAATTCCTCCTGTGCCCGCGCATCCTGGCCGACGTGGCGCGGGCGCGCGGAAATATGCGAGAACCCGAGCGCGGCCAGCAGCTTGCCGACGCTCCGCTCGTGATAGTCCACGCCGAAGCGCGTTCGGATCAGTTGCTTGAGATCGATGCAGCGCCAGCGCACGACCCCATCCCGTTCGGGATCGGGACCGGCCTCGATAGCCCGCGAAAGCGCCGCCATTTGCGACGGCGTCAACCGACGCAACGCCCCGTTCGGCTTGCGGTCGATCAGACCGGCCGGACCTCCCGCGTTGAACCGGTGAACCCAGTCCCGCAACGTCTGCCGATCCATGCCGCCAATACCCGCCGCGCACGCTCGATCCATCCCATCGTAGATGGCCGCCATCGACAAAAGCCGTCGCGCCTGGTTCCCATCATCGCTCCGTGCCGCAAGAACACGGACTCTTTCAGCATCAAAGTCGTTTCGCAAAGGAATCGTTGGCATTGAACACACTCCCTTGTTGCCAACAACCTTGAATCACACAAAACCTAGCGTGTAAACCTTTGCGCGAGTCAAACTCTGGGGCGGTTGGTATAA
>CBDCME010000050.1:0-39525 GCA_965218865.1 Alphaproteobacteria bacterium | reverse complement strand
ACGAACTCCAAGCAGGTCGTCATTAGCGGCGTTCCCCAGGGGTCTTCGATCAAATCTTCGCATACCGAAGCTTGAACGCCAGGTCGTCAAACGACCCCACGGGCGCCTTGATGAACGCCCGTTCAGCTTGATCTACATCGCCTGATCAGGTTGAGGTTGTTCGTGATGCAAGATTTCCGGGATCGCTGCCTTCGCGCGCCTAACGCGCTCAACCAGCAGTTTGGCCAGGTTGAACGATGTGGCGATCGGCGAGCATCGCTGGTATGGTCGCGCATGACGTGGCTCAAGTCACGACAATGAGATCGAAATCCGGTTCAGGGAGGGTGAGATGATCGGAAGAATCCACCGGTGGCCCAGCGCCGTTATCATGGTTGGGATGTTCGTGCTGGCGATGATGCCAATTGGAAGCGGCGGCGGTTTCATCTCGGAAGCGGTTGCGGCCCAGCATGAGAAGGCACAGTACAGCTTCAGCGTGGTGATGCGGGTGCAACGGGTCTTGGCCAAAAGTGGTTACGATCCCGGTCCGATTGACGGCCTATTTGGCCCGCGTACCGCTGCCGCCTTGAAGTCCTACCAGCGGGACAACAACTTGCCGGCAAGGGGTGTCTTGGACGACATAACGAAGCGGTCCTTGGGTTTAGGTTCGTAAAAAAACTCATCGTGCCCTCGCTGTCGGCGGAACACCCGTTAAATCGGCAGCTCCCACGCGCTTTTGTTCTTCAGGAGCTCGCGCCAGGTATCCCGTTTCTGTAGCGGTTGGTGGGTACGTTGTCGGAGCTGAGGCCGACGCAATCCGTCCGGTACCGATTTCGGGAGAAAGTGCGGATCATGCGCGGCGAACGGTTTGGCATTATCCCATGTCAGAGCGCGCTCGCCGCCAGCACCGCAAAAATAGGACAAGCTGGTGGCAGCCGCGGAAAAAACCCCGCGGAGGAGCGGGGCTAGGTGCTTGGCACAAAAACTAACGGCACGGGAGCGAACGTCATCCGGAGGGGGAATGGCCCCGCGACGTACATTGTCCCGTTGGGCGAATGATCGACTGTGACAATTGCCGAGGCGATAATGGGGCCTTGAGGAGATGCCCACGCATCGCCCACTCGACTGGAGACCAACGTGCCCGACCCCGCCCGTCACTCACACCTGTCATCCGCGGGGCAACTCATCAGCAAGAAATAAAGAAGAGGGTATACGCTCGGCTCGATTCGCCACTCTGATTCAATACCTGACCACTCGGCGTGAGGGTTTTTCTCCAGCCAACCTTCTCCTACTTCAATTTGATGGCTCTTCGGGTCCTTTAGTGTAGGCATGATACGGTGCCGACCCGCCATGAGGGGAAGCATCATGTGAAGCATTCTAGACGAATAATTTTCTTGGATTTTAAATTCAAGGTAAGTGCGTATGTCACCCAAGCTTTTCCAATTCCCATCTTTCAGCGCGCAAAGAATAAGAAAGCGATCTTTTCCGACCTCCCCCCGTACCATGCGTTCCCACCATAACTTGTTCTCCTCGGTGTTCGGTAACGTAACATTTCCGCCAAAGTCACCGAAAATGTTGACCGCGTCAAACGGACGCTCCGCGCCGACATCGACCTTTCCTTCGCCACTCTCAACCTTGCGCTTCCTTGCTTCACCGTAGAAGCTGGGGAGAGCTACAAGAGTGGCGACGAACAACCAAAACAGCTTGGGCACTGCCAACTTCCTTCTCCCCCGCTACTCAATCGCGTCGTCAATGGTCACATTGGATCGAATCCTCCTATCGTCAATGAACGAATTGGCCCTCGTAATCGCGGTCCTGCGAGTCATTTTCGTGGGAAAGTCATCACGGTTCACAGGACCCTTTAGGCAGCTTCAGATCAAATTTCCCCGTTGGCGGAGCGACCGACTGACGGCAGCTTGTTGGAGGTGAACTGCCATGCGGGCCGAGGCCCGTTTTTGCACCAAGAGTAATAGTGTAAAATGATTCCTGATTACGCACTTTGCTCCGCGAGTTTGAGGAGGTTGTAGGGCATGGGCGGGGTGCGTAGGGCGGCCCAGGCGAGGCGGGGGATCATCTCGTCCAGGCGGTAGCGGCGATTGAAGCGGTATTCGAACTGGGCCAGGTATCGCGGTGCGTGCTTGGGACGGATGGGGTCCCGCGGAGGCTGTTCTTGACGTTACCGAGGGTCGTATTGACCCATTTGAAGGCGGCCCATTTGGCGGCCTGGGGTCCGCTGCCGGTAACGGCGGGATAATGGCTGCAGCCAGCCGCGGTGACGGCGGTGAAGCAGCTCAGGCCGTCGCTGACGACGGTGCTTCCCGGGGTCAAGACGCGGCGCGACATTTTCTCGATCTCTGCCTTGCGGAAGCCCTTCACCCGGGTGAGCTTGAGCCGGTGCGGCCGACCCTCGGCGGTGGTTTCCACGGCGGCCACGAAAGGCGTTTTGCCGGGTGCGCCACGGCCCCGCTTACCGCCGCGCCGGGCGCCCCCCAGATAGGCGTCGTCGATCTCGATCCGCTTGCCCTCGCCGCCCAGCGGCTTGTTTTCCTCGCGTTCAAGCATCACCTGCATCAGTTTGTGATGCATCTTCCACGCCGTATTGTAGCTGACCCCGAGCCGGCGCCCCAATTCGAGGCTGGAAATCCCTTTCTTCGACTGGCTGATCAGGTAGAGGGCCTCGAACCATACGATCAGCGCCAGGTGGGTCGCATGAAAGATCGTCCCCGCCGTCAACGACACCTGGTAATGGCAGCCGCTGCACTGATACAGCCGCCGACTCTTGTGCTCGCTGTAGCGATCACCGGCACAGCGGGGACAAACAAAACCCTTCGGCCAGCGCCAGCCGAATACCACCGCCCGACATTTCTCCTCGCTAATACCAACCGCCCTTAACATTGCCTTGTGCGATCCCACGCTCTGAGGCCGATGGACATGATCTTCCAAGGTTGGTCGGTCAGGTTGTTCCAGGCTTGGCAAGAGGCCTCGACGATGTCTTCATAGGAGTCGAAGACACGATTGGAGAGCCAGTTCTGGCGGAGGTATTGCCAGACATTTTCGGCGGGATTGAGCTCCGGGGACTTGGGTGGCAAAGGCATGAGGGAGATGTTCTCCGGGATGCCGAGTTTGGCAGTGGTGTGCCATGCGGCTTGGTCGAGCAGCACGACGGCATGGGCGTTTGGGGCAACGGCCCGGCTGATTTCCTCGAGATGCAGGTCCATGGCTTCAGTATTGGCGCGCGGCATGACCAGCGCCGCGCCCTCACCGCGCTCGGGGCAGATGGCGCCGAAGAGATACGCCGAAGAGGTCCGTAGGTCCTTGACCTGGCGCGGGCGCGATCCCTTTGGGGCCCACTGGCGCACCAGGCTGTTCTTCTGGCCGACGCGCATTTCATCTTGAAACCAAACCTCGATGGGCGTGTCCGGTGGCTGTGCCGCTACGATTTTCGCCAAGTGTTCGGGAAAACTTTTTTTTAAATTCCTCCTGTGCCCGCGCATCCTGGCCGACGTGGCGCGGGCGCGCGGAAATATGCGAGAACCCGAGCGCGGCCAGCAGCTTGCCGACGCTCCGCTCGTGATAGTCCACGCCGAAGCGCGTTCGGATCAGTTGCTTGAGATCGATGCAGCGCCAGCGCACGACCCCATCCCGTTCGGGATCGGGACCGGCCTCGATAGCCCGCGAAAGCGCCGCCATTTGCGACGGCGTCAACCGACGCAACGCCCCGTTCGGCTTGCGGTCGATCAGACCGGCCGGACCTCCCGCGTTGAACCGGTGAACCCAGTCCCGCAACGTCTGCCGATCCATGCCGCCAATACCCGCCGCGCACGCTCGATCCATCCCATCGTAGATGGCCGCCATCGACAAAAGCCGTCGCGCCTGGTTCCCATCATCGCTCCGTGCCGCAAGAACACGGACTCTTTCAGCATCAAAGTCGTTTCGCAAAGGAATCGTTGGCATTGAACACACTCCCTTGTTGCCAACAACCTTGAATCACACAAAACCTAGCGTGTAAACCTTTGCGCGAGTCAAACTCTGGGGCGGTTGGTATTAGTTCACGAAACCGCCCCAAACTCAACCCCAACTGAACCGCATTCCTTGACATCGCAAACCTCCTGAAAAACCAGCGGATGTTCACCTTTTGTACCATACCAAATCCGCGGAGGAAAGTGCGTAATCAGGAAATGATTTGCGCAGGGGATTCCTTTAGGTGGCACACGGCCGGCATGTGCGGATATTTTTTCTCCGATACACGAAACCCATCGCTCGGTCGCTTAATTTCGGCGGAGGCGTGCGGAAAACCCGCGCCGCATGAAGGTTGAATACACCAATCGCGCCGATATCATCGACTGTTACTTTTCCTGAATTTCGGGCCGGAACGTGAGCTCAAGAATACGTTGATCCGGGGGGAATAGACAAGCCCGATGGTTCAACGCATCAGGCGGCGGAGGCGGGCGTTGGCGAGTTCGATGACGAGGACGATCAGCGCCACCACGATCGTCAAGGTTGCCGCCTTGTCGTACTGGAACGAGCGCACGTAGGTTTGGATGTAGAAGCCGACTCCACCGGCGCCGACCACGCCGAGGATCAGCGACTCGCGCAAATTCAACTCGAAGCGAAACACCGTATCCCGCACCAAATCGGGCGCGATTTGCGGCCAAACCGCGAAGCGCAGTCGTTGGATCAAGGTGGCGCCGGCGCTTTCGAGCGCGGCGACCGGGGCCCTATCCACGCCCTCGATCGCCTCGGCGTAGAACTTTCCGAGCATGCCCGTCGCATGGAAAGCGACGGCGAGAATTCCGGGCAGGGGACCCAGCCCGACCGCGCCCACCATGAGCATGGCGACAAGGATGAGCGGTATCGCGCGAATCAGGGCGAGGAGAGCCTTGACCGGCGCGTTGACGGCCCGAGGGGTCAGCGTCTCGGCGGCGAGGAGTCCCAACGCGATCGAGGCCACGACGCAGCCGACGGTGCCGAGAATGGCGATTTGCAACGTTTCGAGGCCCGACTCCAGGGCCACCGGCAGCACCGAGATGTCGGGGGGGAACATGCGCGAGAGAAACTCGGCCATCCGCCCGCCCGCCGAGGCGACCCGGCCGAGCTCGACATCCAATCCGAATCCAGCCCAGAGCACGGCCGCGCCAATGACGAGGCTCGGTCCGACCGCGACCCACGGGGCAACGCGGCCATCCGCGCGGGCAGACGTCATCCGACCAGTCTGAGCGCGCCGGCGCCCGTGCCGGCGGCGTAAATCTCGGCGAGACGCTCCGGCGTGAGGCCGTCGGGCGAGCCGTCATAGGCGATCGCGCCATTCTTGAGGGCGACGACGCGGTCGGCGTGGCGTACCGCCACGGTTGGCTGGTGAGACGAGAATACGAGTGTCGAAACGCGGCGCGTCGCCGCCGCGCCCAAGAGTTTCAGAATGCTCTCGGCACGGACCGGGTCCAGATTGCTGATGGGCTCGTCGGCGAGAATGAGCCGGGGTTCCTGCGCCAGGCAGCGGGCGATCGCGACCCTTTGCCGCTGACCGCCGCTGAGGCGATCGACGCGCTTGTCGGCGAGGTCCGCGATTCCGGCGTCCGCCATTGCCGCGCGGGCCGCCGCGTGGTCAGCTTCCAAGAAGCACCCAAGGACGGCGGCCAGCCGCGAGACCCGACCGAGACGGCCGTTGAGGATGTTCTGTCGGACGCTGGCCCGTTCGACGAGCGCGAACTCCTGAAACACGAACCCGACCTTCGCGCGCTCTTCCCGGGGCGGTGCCCGGCGCGCCTCGAGGCCACGCGCCAACACCATGGCCCCGCCAGCCCAGTCACGCAGTCGGCCGTCCAGCAACGCCAAGAGGGTCGATTTACCCGACCCCGAGGGGCCGATGAGGGCGACGCGCTGGCCGCGCCCGAGCAGCAGGTCGATTCCTTGTAGACTGTCCGAGGATTCGCCCGGATAGCGGTGGCAAACGCCCGTCAAGGCGGCGGCGTACTCGCTCAATCAATCAGTCCGTAACGTCGGGCCATCGCCCGCACGCCGTCATAGGCGGAGGGATCGGCGGCGACGTAACCGTCGGGGCTGTAGACATGGGCGAGAAGGGGCCGGTTCTCCGGATCGTTGAGCTGGAGCATCGCCTCGACGAATCGGTTTTCGATCGACGCCTCGAGGCCCGGGCGCGCGATCACGAGATGGGAAGGAATCGGATCGGATTCAGCGATCCAATGGACCTCGGTCTGCTGTTGCGGGGTCAGCAGCAGCTCACCGTACTCGCTGGCTGCCGCCGCATCGACCAAGCCGCCCGCCATCGCCTGCAAGGCCTGCTGATACCCGCCGGCGAAGTAAACTTGGCCAAAGAAGGACGCCGCGCCCTCTCCGTTGGCCAAAAGGCCGGCCTTCACGAATTCCTCGAGCGGGTACATATAGCCCGACTCGGAGATCGGATCGGCGAAGGCGATGTCTTTCCCGCGGAGGTCGCTCAGGGTCTTGATGCCGCTGTCGCGGCGCACGAAAACCCGGCCGGTGTACACCGGCGACCCGCGGTAGACTTCGGCCAGCAGCGGCTTGGCGCCGATCTCGGCCTCGGCGAGCACGAAGGGCAACGCGCCCATGAACGATATGTCGGCGTCGCCGTTGCGCAGGGCCTCGACGGCGGCGGCGTGATCAGCGGTCACGAAGCCCGCGACCTTGATCCCTATTCGGTCGGAGAGCCAGGCGGAGATTGTCTCGATATCGCCAACCAGCTTTTCGGGATTCTCCTGGGGAATGAAGGCGAGCGTCAGCTTCTCGCTCGGGGCCGAACGGCCGCTGCCCGGAAGGGAGACCGCGATCGTGAGCAACCCCAAAATGGCCCATGTGATCCGGCTCAACGGCCTCAAGATTGGGTGCCGCCCCGGCATCCTAGTACATCCTTTCATCGATTTCGGCCTGATGGGCCTTGAAGGCGCGCCAGCGTTCGTCGGCTAGGGCCCAGTCACCGGCGTCGATCGCCCCGCCAACGTCCGCGAGTTTGGCGGCGAGGGCATAAACCTCCGGCTTGGCCGCGAGATTGGCCATGGTGCTGGCGTCGGCCTCGAGGTCCGCCGCCACCGTGTCGATCATGAGCTTCGCGTGTTGCGCGTCCCGCCGGGGAATCAGCATTTCAAGCGTCGAGGCGAAGGTGGTGAGTTCCTCGAAAGCCAGGCGGAAAGGGGTGTGCCTGCCCTCGAAAACTTCGTACGGCTCGTCGGCGTCGCCAACCGCCTCGAGATAGGCGGTCAGATCGCCGCGCGCCTCCTCGCTCAGCTCGAGCCCGTAGCGGGTATCAAACCAATCGACGACGCTGGCGAGCGTCGGCAGCGAGCCGTCATGGAAATAGGGAGCGTTGAAGCGAATGCTGAGCAAAGTCGGGGTATCCAAGGCGCCGGCGCGGGCGCCATCGTAAGCGGTGCCGGTGGAGCCGATGTTATGGGACCGGCGATCGATGAAATTCGCGGACGGGACGTGGCAACTGGCGCAGGCCTTGCCGTCCATTTGCGCGAATGGCCGCTTGAAAATCGCTTCGCCCCGGCGCGCGGCCTCGGGCGCGGAATCGGTCAATTGGCCGTCGTCCGTCAACTTCGAATTCGGCAGAAAATCGAATTCCAAAACGTAGGCGACGAGCGCGTCGAGCATGAAGGGGGTGGGCTCCGGCCCGGCGAATTCGTTGACGATGACGTTACGGGTGAAATCCCGCAGGCTGGCGAAACGGCCGTCGCGGCCGTAAGGCCCCGTGAGTCGAATGCCACGGAGACTCGGCATATCGATCCCGTCGTCGCGGCGATCGTTGAAGGTCGCGTTGAAAAACGAGCCGTCCACGTCCGCCGAGCCGGGTTGAGAGCTGACGCCGGGAATGAAGAATTCCTTGTTGATGTCGCTTCGATTGTGGCAGGTCGAACAGGTGATCCCGATCGAGCGCGCCGGCTCACCGAAAATCTCGGGACTGTCGAACAGCATGTCGCCATATGCGATGAGCGGCAGGTCCGCCTCGTCGATCCCTTGGGCCTCGAAATTGAGGACCAGCATCGGCAGGGGCGTCTGATCCCCGATAAAGTTTCCGGGCGGCAGCCAGGGCGCCACTTCGGGTTCGCCCGAGGAAGCGACGACAGTCTCGGGAGCCGGCGTCAAGCGGGTCCGGCGGCTAAATACCTCGGTCTCGAAATTCGCCACGAAGTAGGCCTCGACCTCCGCCTTTGCCGAGAGAAAACTCTGTTTGTCGGTGGCGACCTCACCGGCGCCGAGAACACCGCGCGCGCCGGCGCTCGTGGTCATGTCGAGCCAGGCGCGGCCGAGGCACCGATAGGCCTCTCGATCCGCCTGCCGGATGAATTCCTCGAAGGCGCGGTAAATGGCTCGCGCGTCTTTCAGCGCAAGGTGCGGGTCACCGCCTTCGTCGAGCATCGCCGCTGCCTTGGCGAGCATCGCGCGAAGAACGAGCGAGGTCGCCCGCGACGCGCTCTCGTACAGGGCCTGCCGATCCTCTGCCTCTATCGCCGCCCGGATCGCCCGCGCGGCGGCCGGCCCACCCTCGAATTTGGCCAGGCGGTCGAGGGCCGGGACATCCGAGACCGCGCCGGGATAGGGTTCGCTCCACGCGCTCCCAACTTGCACCCATGGGACGGGCACCAGGTCGCCCAGAAACATCGAGGCCCGGTAAGCGGCGGCAACGGAATGCCACGGGTTCTCGCGCACGATATGGGCGTTGACGGCAGGTAGGGCGAGCGCTGCCCAAAGTCCAACCGCAATCCCTACCCACCGTCTTCGCCACGCTCCCATTTCCCACTCCCATTTGGAACTGATTATCTAGTTTGAAGCTCCGGATTATTTATTCTGAAGTAGTCGTACATCGATCCGCGAGGAGATCGAGGCGCTGGTCGATCCAGTGCCCGAGCGGTGCCAAGTCCGGGCGCTCGGCCACCGTGGTCCGGGCGTTGTCGAAGAAGAGTCCAAGGCCCCTCGCCGAAGGCATCTTGTCATCCCATACCGTTGTTAGACGAAGGTCGTCGTCGAAGAACCTTGGGCCGGACAGGCAATCATCTCTTGCCTCGTAGCCCTCGGAAACGCACACGGCCATTCCCTGCGCGAGAAGCGGTCTGGCCCGCTCCAGGAACGCCCCCATTGTGCGCGCGAATTCAGCCGGAAAAGCGTCGCGGACGGCCTCGGACGCTTCAATAACGAGGAACACGGGAATTCGTTCCCGATTGGCGGCGTTTAGAATGAAAGCGCAGAGATCCGAAACCGCGTTTTCTTCTCCGCACTTGTCCAGCAGACCACAAAGTTCCTTGAGCAACCCCTTCATCGCCGCCAGGGAAGCGATTCCCCGGTCTGTCTGGGCATGAACCGCAAAGGTCTCCAAGACTTTCGACAAGGCCGGTTCGATGTCGGCGCCGAAGGACACGGTGGCCTTGTCACGCAAACCCGTGATCAATTGATTTTGCCAGGCGCCGATCCGGTCCAACAAATCGCCGATATCCGCCGGCAGTGGCGCCGCGAATCCGGGATGCGCGGCAAATGTCGCGCCCAATTCCTTCCTGCCTTGGCTCATGACGTGGATCACGTGTCGTGCTTCGTCCGGGCCGTCGTCCAGGAGCTTCCTCGCGATATCGAGACCGAGGGCGGTTGACTCGGGTCCGCGCTCCAACAACTCATTAACGCCCCAAGCCCACGCCGCGCGCAGGATCGGGCTCGTCGAGGTGAAACACATGCTTGCATATCGTTGCGCGAAGACGGCTCGGGAAGCGGGGTCGTGGACGATCTGGCCCGCGATTTCCTCCAAGACTTCAAGGCATATCCAGAGATCGTCGTAGGAATGGTCGGGTGCTGTGGCAATTTTCCGGGCGGCTCTCTCGACACCGTCCAGGCAGGCCGTCAGGATCGTCTCGCGGTCGGGGAAGAATCGCCTCGCTGGACCGAGGAGGTAGGCGGGCAGATGACTCGACATCCAGCGCCGATACAAGCAGTCGCCGTCATCGCGTCGGTCGACCAAGACGCTCGTGATACAGTCGGCGATCTCGTCCGGTTCGGCGAGAAACAGGCGTTCGGCGATATTGGCGACATCGAGCCAGGTGAAAATCGAGCCCCCGGTGGCGTCGCGTTCCGTCAGCAGGGCGACGTGGACATTGTTATCGGCGATGCTGAAGAAGATGGCGCAGTCGGAACCGCATTCACAACTGGACTTGGTAATGTAATAGACGGACGCGCCGGCACGGAGATCGACTTTCTTGCGATCCGGGTGGTTGGGGTCGATTTCCAGCCGCTCGATGAGGGCAAGCCAATCCGCCCGTTTAGCCGTTGGCAAACCGAGAATTTGCCAAGCCGCCTTCTTCGACAATCGAACCTGATACGTCATCGTCTTCTCGCGAATCAAAAGCGAGTCGAGGCGCTAGGTCGCTTTTCGTTGGCTGAGAAATTTCCTCTTGAAGACGTCAAAATCGATGGATTCTTCCCGCCGCATTTCCTCGAGCGCATGGTAGGCCTCCCTCAACAACTGAAGATCTTCGATGGGGACGATGGCAACGACTTCTTTATCGCGACGCGTTATGATCACGGGTTCCTTACCGAATGCCGCTTCGTTGACGACATCGGAGAATCTCTCTCGCGCTTCCACAGTCGAATACCTTGGCATCGCCGCTTCCCCAACCATTTGGTCCGTCTGGCGGAAATGTACGGCACGTACGAAATGTCAGTCAACTGGAAAATATGATTTGGCGGGTTGGAGATCGGTGTTGATGTCCGGGACGGGGCCGCCAGGTTCTTTCAAAGCGCTTTAACATCGCCCAACATTTGTATCGTGGGCGGACAAATCCGGCCGTGCAGGTGGTGCCGGGGCTTGTGTCTCGTGCCGAGGTGGCTGATGATGGGGAGTCTTTACCGCTGAACCCATTTTATCGAATGCTCAAACTCAAACCTGCGGGAAAATGGCGAAGGCGGGCCAAATTTGCGATTCTGGCCTTCTTTTCACTCTGGATTCTCCCGTTGCTCGGGAGCGTGGCTAGCGTTTCCGGTCATGACTACGATTGGCGCACGGCGCCGCGCCACAGTATCGGCATCGCGCCCGATCCGGCGGAGACCGCGGAGGCCGTGGTGCAGGTTTACGCGGCCCGGGCGTTTTCTTGGCGCGGTGCCTTCGGAGTCCACACCTGGATCGCCGTAAAGCGCACCAACGCCTCCAAGTTCACCGTTTTCGAGGTCATTGGCTGGCGTGCTTATCACGGGGCGAGCACCCTGGTAGGAAGTCTACGGGCGCCAGACGGGATGTGGTTCGGCAATCCTCCCGAAATCATCGCCGACTTGCGGGGGCCCGGTGTCGACGAAATTATCGCTAGGATCGAAGAAGCCATCACCGCCTACCCTTATGCCAGCAGCTACCGCCTATGGCCGGGTCCGAACAGCAACACGTTCACCGCGTTCGTCGGTCGTGCCATACCCGAATTGAAGCTCGACCTGCCGCCGACGGCGATCGGTAAGGATTTTATTCCCTGTGGCGCGTTAACCGTGGCGGCGCCCAGCGGCACCGGCTATCAGGTTTCGTTATGGGGTTTGGCCGGCGTATTGCTTGCCGAGGAGGAAGGATTCGAGATCAATCTCTTGGGTTTGACCTTCGGTTTCGACTTTACCCACTCGGCTCTCAAACTTCCAGGAATTGGGCGCATCGACCTGTTCCAGGGCTAACGGAGCGGCGAAAGGTTTCCAAGACATCGGGGAGCGGCCGTCGTTTGGCTCGGCCCCCTTGAGATCAGGCCGAGCGTATGGCGACGACCCTTGGCGTTCCCTAGTGCACCGGCGCATTCACTTCGTTCACGCCCCCGTGCACCAGGCCATTGTCGATGCATCAACTTTCCAAACTTCGGCTGTCGCCTCCGTTTGGGTCGATGCACTAGTGTTCCGACTCATACCAACCGCCCCAGAGTTTGACTCGCGCAAAGGTTTACACGCTAGGTTTTGTGTGATTCAAGGTTGTTGGCGACAAGGGAGTGTGTTCAATGCCAACGATTCCTTTGCGAAACGACTTTGATGCTGAAAGAGTCCGTGTTCTTGCGGCACGGAGCGATGATGGGAACCAGGCGCGACGGCTTTTGTCGATGGCGGCCATCTACGATGGGATGGATCGAGCGTGCGCGGCGGGTATTGGCGGCATGGATCGGCAGACGTTGCGGGACTGGGTTCACCGGTTCAACGCGGGAGGTCCGGCCGGTCTGATCGACCGCAAGCCGAACGGGGCGTTGCGTCGGTTGACGCCGTCGCAAATGGCGGCGCTTTCGCGGGCTATCGAGGCCGGTCCCGATCCCGAACGGGATGGGGTCGTGCGCTGGCGCTGCATCGATCTCAAGCAACTGATCCGAACGCGCTTCGGCGTGGACTATCACGAGCGGAGCGTCGGCAAGCTGCTGGCCGCGCTCGGGTTCTCGCATATTTCCGCGCGCCCGCGCCACGTCGGCCAGGATGCGCGGGCACAGGAGGAATTTAAAAAAAAGTTTTCCCGAACACTTGGCGAAAATCGTAGCGGCACAGCCACCGGACACGCCCATCGAGGTTTGGTTTCAAGATGAAATGCGCGTCGGCCAGAAGAACAGCCTGGTGCGCCAGTGGGCCCCAAAGGGATCGCGCCCGCGCCAGGTCAAGGACCTACGGACCTCTTCGGCGTATCTCTTCGGCGCCATCTGCCCCGAGCGCGGTGAGGGCGCGGCGCTGGTCATGCCGCGCGCCAATACTGAAGCCATGGACCTGCATCTCGAGGAAATCAGCCGGGCCGTTGCCCCAAACGCCCATGCCGTCGTGCTGCTCGACCAAGCCGCATGGCACACCACTGCCAAACTCGGCATCCCGGAGAACATCTCCCTCGTGCCTTTGCCACCCAAGTCCCCGGAGCTCAATCCCGCCGAAAATGTCTGGCAATACCTCCGCCAGAACTGGCTCTCCAATCGTGTCTTCGACTCCTATGAAGCCATCGTCGAGGCCTCTTGCCAAGCCTGGAACAACCTGACCGACCAACCTTGGAAGATCATGTCCATCGGCCTCAGAGCGTGGGCTCGCACAAGTCAATGTTAAGGGCGGTTGGTATCATTTAAACGGTACCCTTCTTCACCTGATTGAGGGTGTTCCGAGCTCGATCCACTTTTTTGAGGATGTCTCGGGCGGTGGCGGTCCAGGCGAAGGGTTTGGAGTTCTCGTTGTGCTTGGCGAGATAGTCGTCGATGGCCGCCTCCAGTTCGGGGACGCTCTTGAAGACGCCCCGGCGGATGGCGTTTTGGGTGATTTCGGCGAAGAAGCGTTCGACCTGGTTCAGCCAGGAGGCCGACGTCGGCGTGAAGTGGAAATGGAAGCGGGGGTGCTTTTCCAGCCACGCCTTGACCTTGGCATGCTTGTGGGTGGCGTAGTTGTCGACGATCAAGTGGATGTCGAGCCGCTTCGGCGTCTTGCGGTCGAGCCGGCGCAGGAAACGGAGGAACTCCTGGTGCCGGTGCCGCTTCATGCATTGGCCGATGACCGTGCCGTCGAGCACGTTGAGCGCCGCGAACAGCGTCGTCGTGCCGTTGCGCTTGTAATCGTGGGTCATGGTGCCGGCGCGGCCCTTCTTTATCGGCAGGCCGGGCTGGGTGCGGTCGAGAGCCTGAACCTGGCTCTTCTCGTCGACCGAAAGAACCAGCGCCTTGTCCGGCGGGTTCAGGTAAAGCCCGATAACGTCCTCCACCTTCTCGGCGAACCTCGGGTCGTTCGAGACCTTGAAGATGGAAATCAGATGCGGCTTCAATCCATACTCGGCCCAGATCCTCTGCACACTGGCTGATTCCGACGGCCTTGGCCATCGTGCGAACACTCCACTGGGTCGCGTTCGGCGGTGCCTCCCGCATCGTCTTCGTCAACACCAGCGATTTCACCGCGGCGCCCAAGGGGGGCTTGCCGGACCCCCGGTCCCGATCCCGCAACAGTCCGTCGACCCCTTCCTCGAGGAAGCGTTCCTGCCAGCGCCACACCGTCGGCTTGCTCTTGCCTACTTGACGCATGATCGCCATCGTCCCGAGACGATCCCCGGACAGAAGCACGATCCGCGCACGCCAGACATGCTTCTGGGGGGTATTCCGGCCCGAAACCAGCCGCTCCAGTCGGCTCCGGTCGCCAGGAGATACCCAAATACAAGCGGTTGTTCCCATGCAGGCATAATCGCATAGTTCCAGTCCCTTGGGGATCTTTTAAATGTGACGAAACACTAGCTCCCAGTGATCCCCCTTGTTAATCTTCGAACGGGGTACTTGTGGAGTTTCCCAGCGCCGTCAGGGTGCCGATGATGCCAGCGCGATGAGCGACGCGATGAACGCGTACTCGATGGACGTAGCGCCGGATTCATTGTCGGCAATCCTTTTTAAAACCATCCTCCGGTTCCTTTCTTATCCGCTCTCGGGGAAAGCCGATGTTACTTAATGAATATTAAAATTCAGTAACAGTCTGTTCGAAAACTCGCAGCACTGGCCCTCTCCCCCTACCGGCCACCCATATCAGCATACTCTCGTGGGTGGCCGGGAGGGGGAGAGGGCCGGAACAGACGCAAAAAAAATGCGCGGACGCGCATTTTCGAACAGACTCTTAAAGTCGCAACCATATGAGATTACGAAACAAGGTTAACGTGCCGTTCGTATTATCTCGAATCTCAATTCATCCGAAGAAACAAGAGTGTGACGTATGTTACACGTCATTATTTGAACCTTAAATTCACTAGTGTCCGGTTAAAAAACGAATAGATTCAATTGGTTGGTTATTTGCGGTGAGTTGCGTCTGTTTTCGTCTTTGGTAAGTGCTTGATGTAGAGGCATTTTCTCGAAGAGGGTCAGCGAGAGGATCTGTAGCAAAGTGTAGAGCGAGGCGTCCAAGTCGAGGCGCTTCTTGACGATGGCGACGAGGACGTAGACCGAGACGGCGATCCAGATCTGCGTCTTCACCGCGTTTTCCGAGGTTCCGAAGAATTGCTTGATCTGAAGATGTTGCTTGATCCACCTGAAGAAGAACTCCACTTGCCAGCGGCTTTTGTAGAGGGCGCAAATGGTGGCAGCGGGAAGGGAGAAGTTGTTGGTGATGAACACCAACATCTTGCCGGACTCGGGGTCTTTGAAGCGGATGCGCCGCAGAAGTTCAGGATAATCCGTCTTGGTGCAGATGCCGTCCAAGGAGATGGTCTGGTCGCAAACGATGCCTGCCGGGCGATCCGATGCCGCCGAATAGACGCGGTGAGCATCCATGTTCGATTTGGCGCGGGTGACGAAGGAGGCCCCAGCTTGATGCAACACATGAAGGCGGGCAAAGTCGACGTAGCCACGATCCACGACGTAGATCGCTCCGGCTTCCGGTATCAGCATATCGAGGGCATGAACGTCGTGCAGCTTGCCGTCCGAGATATGGATGAAACTCGGTACGTTGCCCCGCAGGTCGAGCAATGTGTGCATCTTCACAGCCGCTTTGGTGGCACGGAAGTGCGCCCACGGAAAGACCGACAGGCACAGAGCGATGGGTCGTCGAGTCCAGGGCGTAGACGGTGTTGGTTAGCTCCAACCCCAGTTCTTCGCCGGCGTACAGCTTCCTCGCCACGGTGATCAGCCGCTGGGCCAACTCCGCGTGGATACGCCAGTCGCGCCTTTCGTTGGCATCGGCCAGCGTCGAGCGCCGGACCGGCCGGCGGAAGCCCATGTGATAGAGGTTCGACGCTTGGACCGAGAGGCAAGCCTCGATGTCGCGCAGGCTCTCCCGGTAGGTCAGCTGGGCGAAGGCCATGGCCCGGTATTGCTCGGCGCAGGAAAGCGCCGGACCCGGTGATCGCTGCCGTACAGATTGACGATCCGCGTGAAGGTCGTCCAGGGCACGAAACCCATGAGTTGGGCGAAAAGGGTCTTGCCGGTATTCATGAGCATCTCCTCGGAAAAACTCCGAAAAATGCTCCATCCAATTCAAATCGACACCACCCATTTTCGCTTCAAACCCTGCAGAAATATTGCCTTCCGTCGCCAAAACCGTTCAGTTAACCGGACAGCAGTGCCTTAAATTATAGAAATATTTATTTCGCAGACTTATATTACTTGAATGAAAGAAAAAACTCCTACTTGTTCACATGATTTTGTGGCAGTGCCTTAATACTCCAAGCCTTCCGCCGGCGGTATCGTGGCGTCAGGTATGGCGGGGGCCCCGGCGGGAGCGGCGCCGGAGGCGGCTCCCGGACCCGCCGGGGCGGGCGCTGCCGGCGCCGCGGCCGAGGCGGCCGAAGGTGGTCGCCCACGCTCCTCGCGCTCGATGACGACGCACCTGGGGGCGCAGCTCAGGATCGCTTCCTCGGAGTTTCGGTGGACCGATACATGGCGTGGGCCGGGCGGAACCACGACCACCGCCTGGTTGAGAATTTCCTCACCCTCGCCGTCGAGCAGCAGCAGCTGGGTTTCGCCCACTTCCTTGCCAATCAAGAAAATAAGGTCCGATTTTTCCATCACCGCATCGGCGATATTCGGATTCGTGATCATGACAACCTTGGAGGCCGTTTCGGGCCGGACCAGGGAAACCTTGTCGATCTGGACGACAATCGGTTCGTCCGCGAGTGCCGGCGCCGCGACGGCGGCAAGTATTATCCACACGGCAAGACCGCCGAGGCGGTGCCGATACCTCAGGTCCTTCTTGAATATCTCGCCGGTTCTCATTGTAGATTTCTCCCTGGCATCGTAAACATCCCCTTCGGAAGGATCGCTTCAAGCAAAGCATGCTGATAACGATCGACATCATCATAATATCGTTAACTTTTTTTTAGGCTCAATTCGTGAATCGTAGGCATCGTGATAGAATCTTTCCGGATTCGCCTAGGAGGTCAGACAGATGGATCACGAGCGGTTTCGGGATTGGTTCTCGCGTGTTGATGAGTTGACGGCGGCGTAGCGCATGGAGGTCGCGGCGGTGCTGTTGGACCCGCCGGAGGGCGCGGCCTCGCTGGCGGCGATCGAGCTGGGCGTGGATGACGAGCGGCGCTGTCCGCATTGCGGCGCCGGCGGTGCGGTGTCGCGGGGCAAGGCGCGCGGTCTTCGCCGTTTCCGGTGCAAGGACTGCCGGAAGACGTTCGGTGCGCTGACCGGCACAGCGCTGTCGGGTCTGCACCATAAGGAGCGCTGGCTTGCCTTTGGCGCCTCGCTTGCCGAAGGCGAGACGATCAAAGAGGCTGTAGAGCGCTGCGGGATTGCGCCGAGCACGGCGCATCGCTGGCGACACCGCTTTCTGGCGGCGGTGCGCCAGGCGCCGGATCGGCTTGCCGGGATCGTCGAGGCTGACGAGACCTTCGTTCTGGAGAGCCGCAAGGGGGAGCGGAAGCTGGACCGCAAGCCGCGCCGGCGCGGCGGCAAGGCCCGCAAACGCGGCCTCTCGCGCGAGCAGGTGCCGATCCTGGTCGCCGCCGACCGTGCGGGCGAGACCCTCAGCCATACCCTGCCCGCGTTGAACGCAGACGACGTGAAGGAGGTGCTGGAGCCGGTCGTCGCGCCGGATGCGCTGCTCGTCTCCGACGCCAACCGCTGCTATCCGTCCGTCGCGGCGGCACTCGACATCCCTCACGAGAGCATCAACGCTTCTGCTGGCGAGCGGGTCCGGGGCGCGCTGCACATCCAGACGGTCAATAGCCGCCACAGCCAGATCAAGGGCTTCCTGCGCGGCCTCCGCGGAATCGCCACCAAGTATCTGGACAGCTATCTGAGGTGGTTCCATCTCATCGAACTCGGCGATCAGCCATCGCCCAGAGCCTGCCTTGAGGCGGCGATGGGCAAACCGCGCCTACGTTTTGCGAATTGAGCCTTTTTTTACCAACTTCTGTTGATTCCCGAAATAGACATTCAGGGCAGGGGGCTAGTGCATCGACCCAAACGGAGGCGACAGCCGAAGTTTGGAAAGTTGATGCATCGACAAAGGCCTGGTGCACGGGGGCGTGAACGAAGTGAATGCGCCGGTGCACTAGGACGATCGGTTCCGTGATGGGTATCTTTGATTTTCGAGGTGGTGTTCCGGGCCTATTGCGCGGGCGCATCGGCCCACGCTATGCTGGCATCGCAAATTGGGTTGTCGGAGATCTCAAATGAAAATCAATCTTGCCACGAGCGTATTGGCCGTAGTCTTGCTCGGCGGTGCCCTTGCCGGAATGATCATGACCGACAGTCATACCTTCGATTATGGGCCCGACCGTGCGGGGGCTTCGGAGGAGGCGACCGAGTACGGGGTCGTGATCATCGAGGAGAGTGGCGTCGCCACGGTCGTCAAGACCTCACCCGGGCTGATTCTTTGTCATTACGACGGGAAGACGTACAGCCAGGGAGCGAAGCTGGGGCGCTCCGCCGACTCGCTGGAATGTCATCTACGAGAGGGAGTTGGGGTCTGGCTACCCTCGCAGGGCGGCGAATCTTCGGACGACAGCGAATCTTCGGACGACAGCGAATCTTCGGACGACAGCGAATCTCCAGACGACGGCGAATCTCCAGACGACGGCGAATCTTCAGACGACGGCGAATCTCCCCCGATGTGAAAATTCTGGTTTGCTTCGTTCGCTGTCGGTCGGGTTTTCGACACGGCAGCGGACGGGCTCATTTTCGGTGGAATTGAACGCCTGGTTTTAGTGTCTGTTCCAAAATGCGCGTCCGCGCATTTTTTGCGTCTGTTCCGGCCTCCGCCCCCTCCCGGCCACCCCCGAGAGTATGCTGATATGGGTGGCCGGGAGGGGGCGGGGGCCGGCGCCGCGAGTTTTCGAACAGACTGTTAGACGGGCACGGTTCTTGGGCAGAGGCGGTGCTCGATCGGGACATTCTTCATCCGTAAACCTTTCGGGCCTTCACCCGTAAACATTTCGGGGCCGGCCCGGTTCGTCATTCTCAATTGGCGTGGAGTCTTTGGAATTCATTCATTGCCCGCGGCATCAGCTGGCGCAAGCGATTGATTCGGGTGCCCGGCGATGGGTGTGTCGAGAGAAACTCGGGGGGCCGACCATCACCGAAGGAATCGAAATTCTGCCACAAACCGATGGCCTGGCGGGGATCGTATCCAGCCCTGGCCATGTAGAGCAATCCGATGTGATCGGCCTCGGACTCTTGCCCGCGGCTGAAGGGTAGGACAACGGCGAGGGTGGCGGCGGCGGCGAGCTGGACGTAATCCCCCGCGTTGTCGCTTTGCGTGCTCGCGGCCACGCCCAGGGCGAGCAAACTACCTTGCACGAGAATTTGTTGCGAGATCCGTTCGGACCCGTGACGGGCAATCGCGTGGGCGACTTCGTGGGCCATGACGGCGGCCAGTTGGGCATCGTTCCTGGCGACCTTGAATAGCCCCGTATTGACCCCGACCTTTCCCCCAGGTAAGGCGAAGGCGTTTGGATTCACGTCGTCGATGACCGTGAACCGCCAATCGTATTCCGGGTGTGGACTCACCTTGGCTATACGACGGCCGACCCGCTGAACCCGGCGATTGAGCGTGGGATCCCTAGAGATCTTGCTTTTCGACAAAATGTCCCGGTAGGCGGAAAGGCCAAGCTGCGTCTCCTGCGATTCGGGAATCAGGATAAGTTGGCTGCGCCCGGTTATCGGCGCCTGCTGGCACGCGGCGAGGACGGCGGCGAATACCAGCGCGAGCGCGGCGCGAAAACGAATTCTCTTTCTCTCCACGGCCTCTCTCCTTCCCCTCAGGCGCCAGATCGATCCGGGTGTCTTTCCTGCTCGCGATCGCCGCGACGCCGCCCGGACATATGACTGCTTCGTTGGCCAGGGCGAATTCTTGGTCCAAGCGAGCACCGTATCGCGCCCCCGCACCGTGAACAATTCAAATCGCGGGGAGGTGGCGGAGAATAGCGGACGGGGAACGCGGCGCCAGTCTATTCGGGGGTTGCCGCCCTTGGCGCGATCCGGAGTTCGGTCTCCACGCTGGTGTATCTTCCGATTTCAAAGTAATACCTCGCGGCGCCGGGGTGGAGTGGAACGGCAATGCGGTCGAGGGCGCTTTCCAAGCGTATTGCGTTGCCCAAGGGATGGCCGTTTTCGAGCAATTCCTTGGTCTTCGGATGCCACAGGGCGCGGGTGATACCGTAAACCAGATCCGAGTCGGTTTCGGCCGCCACGAGCCAAAGCGCGCCAACGTGTACGGTCGGCGTTTCCTCGACGCCGCCATACGTCCCGCCGGGAATTTTCCCCTTGCCGAAAAAGGGGAAGCGCGTGAGCAGGATGTCGGCCTCGCGGCCGTCGATGGGCACGAGGCCGATCTTGGCCGTACGCGACAATTCCTCGATCGCGCCGATGGGCGCGCCGGCTACGATGAAGAAAGCGTCGATCTTCCCCTCACGCAGGGCGATGCTTGCGGGAACGGGCTTGAGGTACGTGGCCGACAAGTTGTCCTTCGTGAGTCCGAAAACGTCGAGAATCGCCCACGACTCGGCGAAAGTGCCCGAACCTTTCTCGCCGAGCGATACGCGCTTGCCCTTTAAATCCGGGATCCGGGTTATGCCCGAATCCTTCCGTACCACGACGTGGACACTTTCAGGGAAAAGGTTGGCGATGGCCCGCAGATTGTCGATCGCTCCGGATTCGCGAAAGGGACCGGTACCGCGGAAAGCCCAATAAGCGACGTCGGCCTGGCCGAAACCCGATCCCAGGTTTCCGCCGCCGATCGCCTTGACATTCGCGACCGAACCCTTCGTCGACTTGGCCGAGGCGATGAAACCCGGAACCCCACAGCTGCCTCCCTTGTCGCAGGGGCGCGAGCCGAGCGGATTGCTGATGGCGTTGGAAATCAAGCCTCCGACGGGGTGGTACGTGCCACCGGGTGCCGCGGTGCCGATACGGAAGAAGCGCAGGTCCTGCGCCGGGGCGGCCGTACATATCGCGCCGATGAGGATCGCCGCGAGGAAACCCAAGCGGAGGGAACATTTCTGTTCTCGCGTCTGCATCGTAAAACTGTTCATCGCCCCTAACCGGCCGGCGGGACCGGAAAATTGTCGATCAAGCGAGTGGTGCCGATCCGGACCGCGGCGAGGAGGCGTGTTGCCGTATCCAAGGTCGCCACGGGCAACAGTGTCTCCGCGTCGCGCAACTCGAGGTATTCGAGTGCCGTTACCCCGGCCACGGATAGCTCGCGCCGGCCCCAGGCCAAGACGCCGGAGATAGGTTCTCCGTCCTTCAACCGCGCCGACACTGCAACCAGCACCGCGGCGAACCGCCCCGCGACTTGGCGGTCGGCAGGGGGAAGGTAGGCGTTCCTCGACGACATTGCGAGTCCGTCCGCCTCGCGAACCGTCGGCACGCCAACGATTTCGACAGGAATGTCGAGATCGCGCGCCAGTGTCTTGATCACATGGAGTTGCTGATAATCCTTTTCGCCAAATACCGCCACCTCGGGTTGGCATTGAAGCAACAGCTTCGTCACCACCGTCGCCACGCCCCGAAAATGTGCGGGTCGAAAGCGGCCGCAAAGGTTTGACGAGGCGCCTTCGACGCTGACGGTGGTGGCGAAGCCCGGCCGGTACATTTCGTCCACGGATGGCGTGAATACAAGGTCTACCCCGCGTGATTCGATCTTGGCGACGTCACTCACCTCCGCCCTGGGATAGCGCTCATAATCGTCGCCGGGACAGAACTGAGTCGGGTTGACGAAGATGCTGACGACGACGCGGTCGCAGCGTCCGAGAGCTTCCTCGGCCAGGGCGAGATGGCCGGCGTGAAGACTCCCCATCGTCGGAACCAACGCTGTACTCTCGCCCCGGGCGCGCCAAGTAGCGACCTCGTGACGCAGTGCCGTCACCGTGTCGACGCGGCGCGGCCTCCGAATCGCGTGCGCTCCCTTCGCGCCCTCCGTCACGGTGGTCAACTCGTCGGCTCCTGTACGCCGCGGAATTCTTCTTTGAAATCGTCAATCATCGGCGATCCGAGGTGACGGGCGTGCCGCCGAAGGATACCTTTCGATCACTATAGCAGACGATTCGGGGTGCATTCGACCGCGTTGGTAAGTTTGGCCGCAGCGCGCCTCCGCGGGCCCGAAAGGATGATTCGAAATCTGGCTTACGGATTATTTCTCGGCATTACGATCTCACATTTATACGTCCCTTTTTCGCCACGGGGCGGGGTATAGGTGACAACGCAAATATTGTTATCTTCGTCGGTTTCGCTGATCGACGAAGACTCATCGACTTTAATCCCGAACATCATCTTCATGAACGGCCAATTCAGCTCCTCGTACAGCGTGGCGCACGTGTTGTCGGGACGCTTTATCTCGTAAGGTCCGATCCCGCCAACAATCTGGCATTTATGAGTATCGCCGCGCTTGATTAGAAATTGGATCGGCGCGTTCGTATGGCCCGCCGTCATATTCCGCACATAGGGGACGATCGCGAGCGCCGTGGCCGTGAGCAATCCCGGGAAACGCCTAACCTCCACTTTCGATATGACGAGGTCGGGCAGCGTTGCCGTGCCGAGGCCGCTGGATTGAGAGTCGGCGTTGTCGTTCGCGCCCTGGAAGCGATTCGGAGCCGCGGTTTCGGTTCCGGCGACATCCCGGAAGCTTTCCAAGCCGAATACCTCTATTTCGATCGAGGTGACCGCCGCCGCCATCATTCTCAGGGTGCGCCGCGCGGCGTCGAGATCCCCATCCGATTTTGCCGTCTCCAAGTCGGCGTTCAGTTCCCCGAAATCGTCGATGAACGCGGAAATCCTCGCGATTTCGTCGCGGTCGCCGCGGTTTCGTTCGGCACGCCGCATTCTCTTCGCCAGCCGATAAAGCAACTTCCGTATGTCGCGGGTGGCATAGTGGAGTTTGACGGCTTTCAGTTCGCGACTCTGATCGGCTCTCTCGATTCGGTCGGAAGCATCGTCGATCGTCCGCCGCAAGGACGATACCTCGGCGCCGATTCCAATCGTGTCCGTTTCCGCGGCAGAGTCTGTGCCGCCGAGCACCGCCGTCAACACAAGTAATTCGACAAAAATTCGGCGACGGCCGATGACGGTAAACGTGGTCAACAGTGCAATCCTCTCTCCAGCGGGGCGAGGAACGGGTTGGTTCCGGCCCGGGCTCGGCGGCCGGAGTCAGCAAGAGCGCGCTTCAACAATAGCCCGCCCATCGGGCCCGATAAACGGTTCTCGCGTCTGGGCCGAATTGGGGTGGCGGGTTCAAGGCGAATTGGCTAGCGGCGGAATCGTGATCTTGGTAGAAACCTTCGGTTAATGGCGCGAAGGTTCGGATTCCCCCGGCCACCCGCGAGAGGTTGCTGATATGGGTGGCCGGGAGGGACTCCCCACCATTGAGCAAGGGCGAAATGAGAGGTGGTCACGCTGCCGGAGTGAGGCGGCGTTGGGCTTTTTTTTGAGCATGGGATGGATCGAAGAGGGTTTGATTTCTGAGCATGGCGCAGGCGACGGCAAGCAGTCTATCGGCGACGGTTCTCAGCGCTCTGGCGTGGCCGTGTCCCCGGGCCCTAAGGGCGGCATAGCGTTGGCGGCTGATGGGATCGTGTTGGATGGCGACGCGGGCCCAGTGGTAAAGGGCGGTTCGCAGCCGAACGTGGCAGGCCTGACGCATGATGACGAGACAGCGTTTGCCGCTCCGGCGGGTAACGGGGGCGGCGCCGGACAAGGTGCGCAGGGCCTGGTAATTTCTTTCCCGCAGGGGCGTCGAGGCTTCTGCGAGCAGCGTGGCGAGGACGGTCCTCCCGATTCCGGGCATGGAAAGCAGGATGTCCACGTCGCGCTGCTCGGATTTCTGCCCCGAGGCGCTGTCCTGTTGATCGGCGATGTGTCGGCAGAGGCCGTCGATGCGGCTTCGGGCCTGCTTGACCTGGCGGTTGACCAGGCGCAAACGCTCGGCCAGGGAACCGATATGAGCGCAAGCGGCGGCGATAGTTCCCGGCGCGACGGTGAGCGGCTTTTGGCGCAAGAGGCGCAACACTTCAGGCGCGTCGATTTTGCGGATGCGGTGGGTTTTCAGCAGCTTGGCAACGGTATTGGTTCGGATGCGCCGCGCCTTCTCGGGAGTGGGCGCCTTCTTCCACAGGGCGAGAAACCACTCGCTGGCGACATCGTCGCTGACCTCCAAGGCCTGGGGATAATAGCGTCTCAACTGTTCGCGCAGGTGGTTGGCGAGGCGCACGCGCTCCTGGCCGAGGTCCTCGGCCCAGGCGCGAATATTCGCGCAGTTCGATGATGGCGGGAGCATCGGCCTTCAAGCGACGAAAGCAATGGCCGTCGGTGCGCAAGGAATCGCCGAGGACATGGGCGTCGCGGCGGTCGTCCTTGGCGCCGGCGACGGTGAAACGATCGCGAAAGCGGTCGAGCTGCTTGGGGTTGATACTGTGAATGGCGAAACCCCGCTCCAGCAAGGTATCGACGACCGCCCCATGCGGGACCTCGATGGAGACGGCAATCCTCTCCGGCACACTGCCACTCTTTTTCGTCAGCCACGCGCACAACTCGGCCAGCCCTTCCCCGCTGTGGGCGAACGACCTTTCAACGACGATGACGCCGTTACCATCAAGAAGGCAAACCTGGTGCCTCTCGGTCGCCCAGTCAATGCCAGCAAACCAATCAAAGTTCATCGCCTTTCTCCTCTCTTGCCTCGGACCGCCGCGACGCCGAACATTCCCTGTACTGGCGCTCGCAGGCGCAACTCCCCACCGGCTGTCCGCCGCGGCCGTCCCTCCGGGGCACGCGTCCCCCCCCAGGCGCTCGAAACACAGGGAGCAATGGGTCGCTCCCAGAAGGCTCGTCCGATCCGAAAAAATGACCCGATCAGATCTTCAGCTGACCGCATTTTGTGGATAACGCTCCGCGTTATCCACAAAACAACAACCACATCAACTTTCTATGTTCGAGTGGTCAACTTATACCAACCGCCCCAGAGTTTGACTCGCGCAAAGGTTTACACGCTAGGTTTAGTGTGATTCAAGGTTGTTGGCAACAAGGGAGTGTGTTCAATGCCAACGATTCCTTTGCGAAACGACTTTGATGCTGAAAGAGTCCGTGTTCTTGCGGCACGGAGCGATGATGGGAACCAGGCGCGACGGCTTTTGTCGATGGCGGCCATCTACGATGGGATGGATCGAGCGTGCGCGGCGGGTATTGGCGGCATGGATCGGCAGACGTTGCGGGACTGGGTTCACCGGTTCAACGCGGGAGGTCCGGCCGGTCTGATCGACCGCAAGCCGAACGGGGCGTTGCGTCGGTTGACGCCGTCGCAAATGGCGGCGCTTTCGCGGGCTATCGAGGCCGGTCCCGATCCCGAACGGGATGGGGTCGTGCGCTGGCGCTGCATCGATCTCAAGCAACTGATCCGAACGCGCTTCGGCGTGGACTATCACGAGCGGAGCGTCGGCAAGCTGCTGGCCGCGCTCGGGTTCTCGCATATTTCCGCGCGCCCGCGCCACGTCGGCCAGGATGCGCGGGCACAGGAGGAATTTAAAAAAAAGTTTTCCCGAACACTTGGCGAAAATCGTAGCGGCACAGCCACCGGACACGCCCATCGAGGTTTGGTTTCAAGATGAAATGCGCGTCGGCCAGAAGAACAGCCTGGTGCGCCAGTGGGCCCCAAAGGGATCGCGCCCGCGCCAGGTCAAGGACCTACGGACCTCTTCGGCGTATCTCTTCGGCGCCATCTGCCCCGAGCGCGGTGAGGGCGCGGCGCTGGTCATGCCGCGCGCCAATACTGAAGCCATGGACCTGCATCTCGAGGAAATCAGCCGGGCCGTTGCCCCAAACGCCCATGCCGTCGTGCTGCTCGACCAAGCCGCATGGCACACCACTGCCAAACTCGGCATCCCGGAGAACATCTCCCTCGTGCCTTTGCCACCCAAGTCCCCGGAGCTCAATCCCGCCGAAAATGTCTGGCAATACCTCCGCCAGAACTGGCTCTCCAATCGTGTCTTCGACTCCTATGAAGCCATCGTCGAGGCCTCTTGCCAAGCCTGGAACAACCTGACCGACCAACCTTGGAAGATCATGTCCATCGGCCTCAGAGCGTGGGCTCGCACAAGTCAATGTTAAGGGCGGTTGGTATTAAATGGTACAGGGAGGGGCTTCGCGTGTTTTCAAGAGCGGGGCACGCGGCGTGGGACGGAGAGCGATGACGAACTCAGGTCCGAAGACGGCTCTTATCACCGGCGTGACCGGGCAGGACGGCGCCTATATGGCCGAATACTTGCTCAATAAGGACTATCGGGTCCACGGCGTGAAGCGACGATCGTCCTATTTCAACACCGGGCGCGTCGATCACCTTTATACCGATTTGCACGAGGCGGACGTGCGTTTTCAATTGCATTTTGGCGATCTCACGGACGCGACCAACCTGATCCGGCTCATCGCCGACTGCCAACCGACGGAAATTTACAATCTTGCGGCGCAGAGCCACGTTCAGGTCAGCTTCGAGACACCTGAATACACCGCCGACGCCGACGCCCTGGGAACGCTTCGCATGCTCGAGGCCTTACGCATACTTGGTCTCGGCGACAAGGTTCGGTTCTATCAAGCCGCCACTTCCGAACTTTACGGCAAGGCCGTGGAAACGCCGCAGCGCGAGACGACACCATTTTATCCCCGCAGCCCCTACGCGGTCGCAAAACTCTATGCCTACTGGATTACCGTGAATTATCGAGAAGCGTACGGTTTCCATGCCTCCAACGGGATTCTCTTCAACCACGAAAGCCCGATCAGGGGCGAAACCTTCGTCACTCGGAAGATCACCCGGGGTGTCGCGGCGATCAAGTTCGGACTTCAGGACTGTTTGCATCTCGGCAATCTCGACGCCCGGCGCGACTGGGGCCACGCCCGCGATTATGTCGACGGCATGTGGCGTATACTGCAGCAGGATGAACCGGACGATTATTGCGCCAGGCTAAGCCCTGGAGAGGAGGATGCCATGAACTGAAACCTCTCGTAGCGATCCAGCGGGTTCGACTCCCGCCCGGCAAAGGCGCAGCCCGCCAGCCGGAAGCGAGTCTTGCATGGCGTGCGGTAACGCCCGTCGTGAAGCGTAGACAGCAGGTGATGAAGCGGCGGAGGAAGCCTCGAAATCGGTGAAGCGACGACGCCTTCATTGTTAATCGTGTGGGGGCAGCACCGGAAGCGCCGTTACTGGCGAGGCGCAACGGGTCGTCCGGGGTCGTAGACCGGCGCAAAGTCACGGGATGGGTCGCCAGGGAACCTGGGAGATCCTGCTCTTGCCCGCGGGCAAGACCGCTGGAAAGGGGATTGCCAGCAAGAAAAATCCAGACCCCGGTCCGTCGCCGGGCCTGCACGGCAGCGGGAGCGCTCAAAGCGGACACGGACCCCGACAGGCACCCACGGAGCCGGCTGGCGAAACCAATAAGCCGAAGGACACGCGAGAGCAGGAAGTCGTAGCGTCCTGATAGTACCGCTGAAGGCGGGGAACCGTGCCCATCGGGACCCGCTGGAGGGAAGCGGGGCGTCATCTGAACAGAGCCACTGATGGGAAACGCTGGAGGAAACCCTGAGTTCCACCAACACGTTCACGAAACAGCAGTGGATAGCCGAACAGGCGAGGGAGCATCCGGATCGGGTGTTCACGTCCCTGCACCACCTCATCGACGGCGAGTGGATGCGTGAAGCGTACCGCCGCACGCGCAAGGATGGGGCGACGGGCATCGACGGCGTGACGGCTGCCGACTACGAGAAGGACCTTGAGGCCAATCTCGATGACCTCCAGGACCGGATGAAGTCGGGTCGTTACTTTGCGCCGCCGGTGCGACGCCACTACATCCCCAAGGCGGACGGCACGAAACGCCCTCTCGGCATTCCGACGTTCGAAGACAAGGTGGCGCAGCGGGCAATCCTGATGCTGCTGGAGCCAATTTACGAGGCGGATTTTCTGCCGTGCTCGTACGGCTTCCGGCCCAAGCGGTCGGCTCACGATGCCCTCAACGTACTGCGCGCGGGTATCATCGAGCAGCGCCAACGGTGGGTGATAGACGCGGATTTGAAATCCTACTTCGACTCGATCTCGCATACTCACCTGCGGTCATTCCTCGACCTGCGGATCAAGGACGGCGTCGTAAGGCGCATGATCGACAAATGGCTGAAGGCAGGGGTGCTCGAAGAGGGCACCCTGCACAGGCCGGTCGCTGGCACTCCCCAAGGTGGGGTGATCTCGCCGACTCTCTCCAACATTTTCCTGCACCATGTGCTGGACAAGTGGTTCGAGGACGAGGTGAGGCCGCGCCTGCGCGGCAACTGCCAGTTGGTGAGATTCGCCGATGACTTTGTCGTCGCCCTCGAAGACCGCCAGAGCGGCAAGCGGCTGCTTGACGTGCTGGGCAAACGTCTCGGTCGATACGGGCTCACGCTCCATGAGGCCAAGACGCGCTATGTGGACTTCCGCCGGAGGCGTCCCTACGGGCGTCACTGGATGGCATCGGCCACGACGTTCGACTTCCTCGGCTTCACCCACGTCTGGGGGCGGTCGCTGCGAGGCAAGGACGTCGTTCGCCAAATCACGGCGAAAGGCCGCTTCGCCCGCGCGCTGAAATCGGTGCAGGACTGGTGCAAGAGCAACCGGCACCTGCCGATCAAGGCGCAGCATGACTACCTCGTTCGGGCGATCCGGGGCCACTACGCATACTATGGTCTGACGGGAAACGGCAAACGTCTGGAGTGGTTCCGCTACCAGGTCGCACGCACATGGCGGAAGTGGCTTGCACGCCGCAGCCGTCGCAGGTGCCTGACCTGGGACCGGATGAACGAGATTCTCAAGCGCTACCCCCTGCCGTCGGTCAAGTTCGTGCGCTCATGGCAACCTTCGTGAGCGAACCTGTCAGGTGAGGAACCGAGTGCGTCAATCGCGCACGCTCGGCTCTGTGGGGGGCGGGGCGCAGCAATGCCCCCGCCTACCCGGCCGTCCTCGCCACCGGGGAATGCCATACCGTGCGCGAGTTTGTCGAGCGCGCCTTCGCCCACGTCGGACGGCGGATAATCTGGCGCGGCGAGGGCGTCGGGGAGGAAGGTGTCGACTCGAATTCGGACCAGGTCTTGGTCAAGATCGATTCGCGCTATTTTCGGCCCACCGAAGTCGACCTATTGCTTGGCGATCCCACGAAGGCCCACGAGAAGTTGGGTTGGCGCCATCGTACGAGCTTCGACGAATTGATTAGCGAAATGGTCGAATCCGACTTGGAGGCGATGTCGGGAAGCCGGCGTTTCCTCAACCACCATGACTAGCGCCATCGCGGGACGTCGGGTTTGGGTCGCCGGTCACCGGGGCATGGTTGGCGGCGCCCTGACTCGGCGCTTGGCCCGCGAGGACTGCGAGGTGGTAACGGTTGAACGCGCCCGTCTCGATCTGCGCCGCCAGGCGGACGTGGAGGACTGGCTGGCGGAGTCCCGACCGAACCTGATCGTGGCGGCGGCCGCCAAGGTCGGCGGAATATTGGCCAACGATACCTATCCGGCCGACTTCCTCCACGACAATCTGACGATCGAATGCAATATCATCGGGGCGGCCCACCACCTCGCCGTCGACAAGCTCCTTTTTCTTGGATCGTCGTGCATCTACCCGCGCGCGGCGGCCCAGCCGATGACCGAAAGCGCGTTGTTCACGGGGGCGCTGGAGCCGACGAACGAATGGTACGCGGTGGCGAAGTTGGCCGGGATCAAGCTCTGCCAGGCCTATCGGCGCCAGCACGGCCGCGACTTCATTTCGGCGATTCCGTGCAACCTTTATGGCCCCGGCGACAACTTCGATCTGCTCTCGAGCCATGTCGTACCAGCCCTGATCGCCAAGGCGCACGGGGCCAAACGCGCGCGCGCCTGCCCTCGCGGTCTGGGGCTCGGGAAAGCCACGGCGCGAGTTTCTCCACGCCGACGACGCGGCCGACGCCCTGGTTCGGTTGCTCGCCGATTATTCCGGCGACGCGCCCGTCAACGTCGGTTCGGGGAGCGACGTCACCATCCGCGAACTCGCGACACTCGTTTGCGCGGCCGTCGGCTTCGACGGCGAGCTGTTGTTCGACCCCGACAAGCCCGACGGCATGCCGCGCAAGGTGATGGACGTTTCGCGTCTCGCGGCGCTCGGCTGGCGGGCCTCGGTCGGGCTCCGGGAGGGACTCGAAAACACCTACGCGTGGTACCGCCGACATTACGCCGCGGACTAGTGCATCGACCCAAACGGAGGCGACAGCCGAAGTTTGGAAAGTTGATGCATCGACAAATGCCTGGTGCACGGGGGCGTGAACGAAGTGAATGCGCCGGTGCACTAGGGAGGGTCCGCTGGGTCCTGGTCTTCGCGTCGTTGCCTTTCGGTTCGAGCGCTGGGGCGCGAGAATGCGGGGCCGAGAGTGAGTGGTGAGCCGATTGCCAGGTTTGGTCCGATTCGCTATGAAGGCCCCACCGTTGAAGCCACCCGGATCCCTCGGATGACGATTGACGCCAGGTTCCGCGAAGCCATGGACGAACACGCCCGCGTCACCCGCGCGGCGAGTGAAATCCTGGAGCAGCCGTTCCGCCGCCTGGTCGCGGTTTGCGTGACCGCCGTGCGACAGCATCATAAAATTCTATTCTTCGGCAACGGCGGTAGCGCCGCCGACGCCCAACATCTGGCGACCGAGCTCGTGGTTCGTTATTCCACCGACCGGGCGGCGATCCCGGCGCTTGCCTTGACCACCGATAGCTCGGCCCTGACGGCGATCGCCAACGATATGGGATTCGAGCACTTGTTCGCGCGTCAGATCGAGGCCTTGGGGCACGAGGGCGACGTCGCCCTGGCCCTATCGACCTCCGGACGCAGCCCTAACGTCGTGCGGGGCCTCGAGGCGGCGCGCGCCCGCGGGTTGATCGCCACCGCGCTCACGGGCGGCGACGGCGGTCGGCTTTCGGGCCTGGCGGATCCCTTGCTGGTGGTTCCTTCCTCGGTCACCAGCCGGATTCAGGAAATGCACATTACCCTCGGCCATATTCTGTGCGCGGTGTTGGAGCACGAATTGGGCCTGGTCAAGACCTGACAGTCTGTTCGAAAACTCGCGGCACCGGCCCTCGCCCCCTCCCGGCCAGCCATAGCAGCACACTCTCGTGGGTGGCTGGGAGGGGGCGAGCGCCGGAACAGACGCACAAAATGCGCGGACGCGCATTTTCGAACGGACACTGACAGGCGTCG
The DNA here is from genome assembly GCA_965218865.1 of Alphaproteobacteria bacterium. Taxonomy (GTDB): domain Bacteria; phylum Pseudomonadota; class Alphaproteobacteria; order JAAXGF01; family JAAXGF01; genus CBDCME01. The sequence goes on along the minus strand of CBDCME010000050.1, from coordinate 8,436 downwards.
TTCAAACGGCGATCGTTCGCTCTGGGGCCGTGCGGCCTGAATATCCATTCGCCAACGGAATTCCGGTGCTGTCCTAAATTGAGACAGGGTGTCCGAGTTTGAATTATGTCGGTGAATCTGATAAGAAAAATGTGGCTTGGTGTGTTGAGGTGGGTCAAGGTGAGGGCGTTATGGCAAGGTATGGCAGCCACCACATTCGACAAGCACCACATCATGCGAGCAGAAACCCCGGATCAATCGTCCGGGGTTTCGTTATTTGATTCTTGGTCGTCTCCCCTAGCAATTCCGTCTGGCAATAGCTTTTTCAGCGCGTCCAGCGCATCAATCACCTTCTGAGCTTCACTCGCGGTGCTGACCGTTCCGCTCATGCGGATAGTCTTTCCAAGGAATCCAATATCAAAACTTCCGGCTACGGAGGGGGGGACGCCAGCCGGTTGGTCTTTAGACGGTTCAGGGTGCATGGGCTTTGGGCCTTCAGGTGATGGTAATTCCTTACGTTCTGAGTTATAGCTCTCCGATCCATCAAAAACAAGAGACATCGTATCCCGATACGATGAAGTAACTTGGTTTGCAGCCTTAGGGGTGAATCCCTTACGGACCAAGAAACTCCAAAGATTTTCGTCAGTGGGTCGTTGATCTGGCCACTTTTCGTTTATTTCAGCGAAAATAGATGGTGAATTTGCCGCCCTACGAAGTGCCATATTTTTATCCGACTGCTCACCAAACAAAATATCCCGTGTCAGGTTAGAAACCTTCACTTCTCCGGAGCCGGTTTTCGTTATAAGACCATATTTCCCAAGGGACGATAACAGCGAACAAGCCGGTCCAGTCAATCCAGAATAACCTAGAAGTTTGACAAAGGATTCCCGACTCACGTCGTTCTGGCCCTCTTGTTCATGAACCTTGCGAACACGATCAATCGCTGCAAGAAGGCTTATATTTGGATAACCGGGACTTCGTAAACGTGGCATGATTTGGCTCCTTCTCGACTAGATACGGCCATCAAATACCACATGCATTTCTGGAATGGAAGAAAAAACAGATAGGGAGTAAAAATTTCTTGTATTGTGCTCCGGGGCGTTATAATGTCGATGAAGAAGGGAGAGACCGATGTTTGGAAGAGTCGCAAGCTCCGGCGTTTCACCGACCGGCGTGCGGGGCGAGGATGAATAGGAAGGGCCGCTGCCCAGTCCCTTGAGAAGGCAAGGCAGCGGCCCTTAATCGGAAAACCTGGTGCCCCCATCGTCTAGTGGTCCGGGACGTCGGCCTTACCAGCCGAAAACGCGGGATCGTAACCCGCTGGGGGCACCGAATTTCGCCGGGGCAAGCGACTGCGCTAACAGTCGCAAGCCCCTTAGATCAACAACACGGGATGCACCCCGCGCTATGATCCGCTGATCAAACATAGCACTGGATCGCTCAAATTTCCAGTTTCGCGGTCGCATCCCGGAGAAATCGAAGGGATCGACCGATGAACGTTCTTCCCCGTGACAAGCAAATCGCAGCCATTTCAGCCCTTACCGAGGGCGTGAGCATTCGCGCCGTCCGGTTGCCTTGCAATTTCGGCCTCGTGCGTGCCATGATCGCGGCCCTGATCACGAATCCGCTGAATATGCCCTTTGCGAGACCCTACGGGTTAGGCCTGGTCCTTGCTGCCGGAATCGCCCTGGCCGCCTGCACGACGGTCGCCGAACACGAATCTTTTCCGGCCTACCGGTTTACCGATTTCGATCCGATCGAACTCGACGTCGCCTTTGTTGAAATCGTCGAGAAATACGAGCCGCCCATGGCGCCTCCCAACGTCGATCACCTTTTTCTGGTGACCCCGGGATCGGCAATCCAAACCTGGGTCAAGGACCGGCTTCGGGCAGTGGGTGCGCGGGGGCGCGCCCGAGCGACGATCGTGAACGCCTCGGCGGTTGCCACTGAACTGGAAACGAACAAGAACGTCAAAGGGTATTTCATCAACGAGCAGGTAAAACGCTTCGATGCAAACGTCGTGGTCGTCATCGAAATACTCGACGAAACAAACATCGTCTCCGGCCTCGCCTTGGCGTCCTCGAAAAGAAGCCGGACGATTCCCGAGGACACAACTCTGCGGGATCAGGATCGGTTCTGGTACAAATTGACTGACGATCTGATGACCGAGTTCGATCGTGAGATGGAATTGCAGATACGCCGCAACCTCGATCGTTGGGTGCGCTAGGACGAACGGCCCGTTTCGCGACCGATAGGGACGAGCTTTCGCAAGCTTCAGGAGGGGCGGAGGCAAACCCGGTCCATGAGCCGGCGCAGCGTGGCGGCGCAACGCGCGACCTGATCGCGGCTGACGAATTCGTTGGGCTTGTGCGCTTGTTCGATGCTCCCGGGACCACAGACGACAGCGTCGACTCCGGCCAACTGAAAAAGACCCGCCTCGGTGCCGAAGGATGCTTTTTCGGATGCGTTTTCACCCGTAAGCGCCAAGGCCAGTTCGGCCGCCGGGGAATCGCGCCGGGTCCGGAGTGGTGGCACCCGGGCGCCGGCCTCGGTGACGATCGCGGCTTCAGGCGCGACCTTCCGGATATCGGCTTCGAGCACCGCGGCGAATTCGTCGAAGCGGTCGTGGAGGATGTTTTCGTCGTGGTCCGGAAGGAGCCGATATTCCCAGGCGAAGCGGCACCGGCGGGGAACGATGTTGACGGCCGTGCCGCCGCCAACGGTGCCGACGTGAAGGGTCGCATGGGGCGGATCGAAACCGTCGCCGGGATCGGCTGCGGCGCGGAGTTCTTGCGCCAGTTTGTCGAGATGGCCGATCAGTTCGGCCCCGACCATGATCGCGTTGACGCCGAGATGGGGCATGCTCGAATGGGCTTCGTGTCCCGTTACCGTGGTGGTGAAGGTATAGATGCCCTTGTGGGCGTCGACGACGCGCATTTCGGTCGGTTCGCCTATGATCGCCAAGGCCGGTGCGAGGCCGTCGCGGCTCATTTCTTCGATCAGACGGGGAACACCCAGACAGCCAACTTCCTCGTCGTACGAGAAGGCCAGATGAACGGGGACTTTCAAACCCCGGGCGAGAAACTCCGGAACCAGGGATAGGACCACGGCGAGAAAACTCTTCATGTCGGCGGTGCCGCGGCCGAACAGGCGGCCATGACGGTCGACGATCCCGAAAGGATCGCTGTCCCAGTCCTGGCCATCGACCGGAACGACGTCCGTGTGACCGGAAAGAATGATTCCGCTGCGCCCCTCGGGGCCGAGCGTGGCGAAGAGATTGGCCTTGCCACGGTTGTCGTCGTGGGTCAGTCGCGAGGCGATGCCAAATCCCCGCAGATAGTCGGCAACGCATTCGATCAGGTCGAGGTTGGAACGGCGACTGGTCGTGTCGAACGCGACAAGTCGCGCTATCCAGGCGACAGGGTCATGCTCTGATATCCCCATCACCATCCCTTACCCCATTATCCGGGGACAGTATACCATTTTATCCTATGTTTTGATGCCGCCAGGGACTATATTCGCCGGATGGCGAGATTGGCGCGGGTCGTGGTGCCGGAGGTGCCCCATCATGTCACCCAGCGGGGCAACCGAGGCCTTTCGACATTCTTCGAAGACGAGGATTACGAGGCCTATCGGTCTCTGTTGGCGGAGGGCTGCCGCGAGGCGGGGACGGAGGTTTGGGGCTATTGCCTGATGCCGAACCACGTCCATCTGATCTTGGTGCCGTCGGACGCCGACGGCTTGCGTGCTTCCCTCGGCGAGGCCCACCGCCGTTACACCCGCCGTATCAACGATCGTCAAGGTTGGCGCGGCCACCTGTGGCAGGAGCGATATCATTCCTTCCCCATGGACGAAACTCACCTCGCCGCGGCGGCCCGCTACGTCGAGTTGAACCCGGTACGGGCGCGGCTCGTGCGCAAGCCCCAGCGCTGGAGCTGGTCGAGTGCCGGGGCCCATTTGGCCGGCCGGGACGACGACTTGGTGAGCGTGGCCCCGCTCTTGAAACGCTTTCCGGAATGGGAGGATTTTCTGAAGGCGGGACTGGAAAAGCCGGTCTACGAAACCCTGCGCCGCCACGAGCGCACGGGTCGGCCGCTTGGGAGTAGGGATTTCCTCGAAACGCTGGAGCGCAAGCTCACTCGGTGCCTTACACCCGCCCGACCCGGCCGGCCGCGAAAGAAAAAGGGAAAGCTCGGCTGAGGAAGATTTCTCCGCCTCTATTCACGACTTGGTTGGAGCCGGATTAAGGGCCGACCGCCGCGGGGCCCCGGGACGTCGCGGCCACCAGACACTGAAAAACGGTATACTGTCACCGATTTGTTTTTGTCCGTCCCCTGTTTTTTGTTCCGGGCCTTGTATCGGTCGAACGACCGACCTAATTTTGAATAATGGCTAGATTCGAATCCGATGGTGCGGCGGACGCCGTTCACGTACCCGGCGGTGCTGGCGACGGCGCGCGGGAGCGTTCCCCGGGCGTAAGCGGCGGCAAGAGCCGCGATCGAATTATTCGCGCGGCCGGCAGGTTGTTCGCGGCCCGGGGTTACGAGGGCGTCTCGACCCGGGCCCTGGCGACGGCGGCATCGGTGAACCTATCCGCGATCGCCTATCACTTCGGCGGTAAGGACAAGTTGTATCGCGAGGTACTGCGTCGGCTGGTCGTCGATTCGGATCCCCTGATCCGTCCCGTGTTGGAACGCTTGCGCTCGGCTCCGGCGTTGGTCGGCGATCGCGCCGCCCTGGCCGAGCTCGCCGCTTGGTTCGTCCATCATTTGTTGGGCACGATTTTGAGCGACGACCGGGTCGGCTGGCAGATGGCCCTGTTGATGCGTGAGTTTCACCAGCCCTCGGCGGGGTTTCCGATCGTTCTCGAGGGCCGGGTCAATCCGCTCCACGACGCTCTCGCGGGCCTGGTGAGCGCGGCCACGGGGCGGGCGGTGAAGGCGCCGGAAACCTTGTTGTTGACCCATGCGGTCATCGGGCAATGCATGAGTTTCGGGGCCGTGCGGAGCGTTGTTTGGGCGCGCCTGGGCTGGGATCGTTATACCCCCGATCGGGTCGCCAGCGTGATCGCCACGGTGGTTCCGGCGGTGCTCGCCATGCTGGGCCTCCCCGGCGCGACGGGGGACGCGTTCGAGGCGTCGTCGTGATGATCATCCGCGTTGGCGCGCCCCTGGCAATTCTGGCCATCGCCCTGCTCGGGGCCGGGTACTTGCGGGCGACACGGCCGCAAATGCAGTCCGAACCGTTTCGCGAACGGGTCTGGACGGTGGCCGTGGCGACGGCGAAATCTGGTGACGAACGGCCCGAGATCCGGGTTCACGGCGAAATCGTCGCCGGCCGCGAGGTGGCGCTGAGACCCTGGGGTTGGCGGTCGCGTCGTCGAGGTCGGCGCCGGTTTCGTCGACGGGGGCACGTTCGCCGTAGGCAATCTGGTCGTCGCCATCGACACCTTCGATTACCAGGCCGCCATCGACGAGAAGGAGGCCCAACTCCTCGAGGCCCGGGGCAAGCTCGCCGAAATCGACGCCGATCTGGTGGCCGAAGCCAAGCTTCTCGAACGGGACCAGGAACTGGTCGCCTTGGCGAAGCGGAATTTCGAGCGCCAAGAAAAACTGCACCGAACCTCGGTCGGCTCGGAAAAGTCGTTCGACGACGCCCGCATGGCGCTCAGCGAACACGAGCAGGGCGTGATCGCAAGGCGCCAGGCGATCGGACGTCTGCGCGCCCGGGGGCAACAGCAGCGGGCTGTCGTCGCCCGCTACGGGGTTGCCGTGCGCCGGGCCAAGCGCAACCTTTCCCTGACCCGTCTGACAGCGCCCTTCGACGGCTTCGTGGTCAACACCGACACGGAGACCGCGGTCGGCAAGAGTGTGGGTGTCGGCGACGAAATCGCCCGCCTGATCGACGCCGATCGACTCGAGGTCCGATTTCATTTGAGCAACTTCGATTTTGCCCGCTTGCTTGAGGCCGGAGGCTATCGCGGCAAACCAGCGCGCGTCGTCTGGCGCGTCGGACCCGAGGAATTCATCTATGACGCGGTGATCGAGCGGATCGACAGCGAGATCGACGCCAGGAGTGGCGGTGTCGACTTTTTCGCCCGCATCGAGAACACCGACCCCGGCGCCAATCTGCGCCCTGGCGCCTCTCGTCCAGGTCAACGTGCCCGACCGGGTTTACGAGGACGTCGTGCGCCTACCCGAGAGCGCCCTTTTCGAGGGCGGAACCGTCTACGCCGTCGCCGACGGAGTGCTCGAACCGCGGCGCGTGGAATTCGTTGTCCGGGACGGTGGCGACATTTTGCTGAGGGGTGATCTCAAGGCCGGAGCGGAGATCGTCACCACCCGATTTCCCGAGATCGGACCCGGCATTCGGGTCAAGGTTTCAGTGACGCCGGGTGGCGAGGCACCGCAAAGTCCTTCCGGCCCAAGCGCCGGCGGCCCGATCGGCATATTCGTCCGCCATCCCACGGCGGCGAATCTCTTGATGGCCCTGCTAATCATGGGCGGGCTGTTCGCCCATGACCGCCTCACAACCCAGTTCTTTCCGGATTTCGGCATCGATTGGATCGCGATCAGCGTGGTTTGGCCCGGAGCCAGTCCCGAGGATGCCGACGCCAAGATCGTCCAGGCGATCGAACCCGAAATTCGGTTTCTCGACGGCGTAAAGCGAGTGATTTCGACTTCCGTCGAGGGCAACGGCAAGGTGGCGATCGAGTTCGAACCGGGCGCCGACATGCAAAAAGCGCTCTCGGATGTCGAGACCGCGGTCAGCCAGGTGACGACCATGCCGGAGGACAGTGAAACGCCGGTGATCAAGCGCGCCATACGTTACGACACCATTAGCCGACTGGTGATATCCGGACCCTTTTCCGAACCGGCGCTGAAATCGTTCGCCAAGACCATTCGCGACGGACTTCTAGCGAGGGGTATCGATCGCGTAAGCCTCATCGGTACCCGGGACGAGGAAATATGGGTCGAGATCGTACCCGAAACGTTGCGCCGTTTGGACCTAACCCTGACCGACATCGGCCAACGCATCGCCGACACCTCGCACGATCTACCGGTCGGTGAAACCGGTGGCGCGTCGGCGCGCCAGATCCGCAGCCTCGGTCTCGCGAAGAGCGCCGAATCGGTCGCTGCGATCGCGGTCCGGGCCCTTGAGAATGGCGAAACGATATACGTGCGCGACATCGCCCGGGTCAGCGAGGAATTCGAAAAAGGCGGGGTCACGGTTCGGGCGTGGCGGCAATCCCGGTGTCGAATTGCGGGTCGAGCGCGCCGTCCACGCCGATGCGCTCGATTCGGCCGAAATCGTCGACGCCTATCTGGCGAACTTCGGGCGGTGATGCCGTCCACACTAAAGATCGAGCAATACGACGTTGCCGCCAGCATGATAAGGGACAGGATCGACCTCTTGTTGCGAAACGGCCTCGGGGGCCTGGCGCTGGTCGTCGCCGTCCTGTTCATCTTCCTGAACGCGCCGGTAGCGTTCTGGGTCGCGGTCGGTATTCCGGTCGCGGTGTTCGGGACCCTGGTCGTCATGTCGCTCAGCGGCCAGTCGATCAACATGGTCAGCCTGTTCGGCATGATCATGGCGATCGGAATCGTGGTCGACGACGCCATCGTCGTCGGCGAGCACGCGTCCGCGCGGCGGCGGGCCGGCCTAGCGCCGGCGGACGCCGCCGAACAGGGGCTCGGAGGGATGGCGGCGCCGGTGCTGAGTTCTTCCCTGACGACCATCGCCGCCTTCACGCCCTTGTTCGTTATTTCGGACATCATCGGGCAGATCATCGTGGCCATTCCTTTGGTCGTGGTGACGATGATCGCGGCCAGTCTGATCGAATGCTTTCTCGTCCTCCCGGGCCACCTTCGGAGTGCTCTGCGATACGGCGCCGGGGACGATTCCCGCCCCCGGAAGTGGTTCAACGAACGATTCGATCGTTTCCGCCAGGGGGCCTTCCGTCGCGCCGTTGCATGGTGCGTGCACCGGCGCTATCTCACCCTGGCCACCGCCGTGGCGGCGTTGATCCTTAGCGTCGGGCTGATATTGGGCGGCCGAATCGCGTTCGTATTCTTCGCCTCGCCCGAGGCCGAGCGGGTGTACGCCAACGTTAATTTCGTCGCCGGGTCCCCGCGGGCGCGGACCGTCGCCATGGTCGACGAGATGGAGCGGGCCCTGGTGGCCGCGGAGGAACGGCTCGGCGGTGGTCAGGGCGGCCTGGTCGATTTCGCGGTGGCCCGCGTCGGTTCCGCCGTCGGCGAATCGGGCGGCGCTTCGGGAAGGCTCGGTGGCGACACCGTTGGCGGCGTTGTCGTCGAGCTGGTCTCCTCGGACGAACGCGACGCGCGTACGGCGGCGTTCATCGCCGCCTGGGCGCGACGAAATCCGTCCCTTGGCGGGTCTCGACACGATGACCATCATCCCCGGCGCGGGGCGGTCCTCCCGGCCGCGAGGTGG